>NZ_CP120416.1:3315000-3915000 GCF_032773895.1 Teredinibacter sp. KSP-S5-2
TATAAGTTACGTGCTTTTTTTAGATGGTCTTCGAGATAGTCAATGAAACTCATTGAAAATATTATAAAAAACCCAGTATTAAGATCGGTTAAAGAGATCCCCCACGGTCATTTAGCTGCAGCGACATTACTGTCTTTATCTTTGGGTGTTATTGCCATGCTGCCATCAAAGCAAGCAGAGGCAATTAGAGAAACTCGCACCATATCTCTCCCTGAGAGCTATACCGATTCGAACGAAAGCGATTTTGTTAATGAACTCGATCAGGTTTTACTGGATGCTCCAAATCTGGACAAAACCACCATTACTGTAAAAGCCGGAGACAACCTGTCAAAAATATTTGCCCGGGCCGGACTATCCGATAAACACATGATGGAGCTGGTCAACGGCAACAAGCAGGCCAAGAAGCTGGCTCAACTCTACCCTGGCCACAAGCTGGAATTTTCCACAACAACAGATAACCAGCTTTATTCTTTGAATTATGTTCAAGACAGGCTAAACAGTTTTCACTTTAAGCGAACAGACAGCGGTTTCGAATACAAAGAAACCATACGCAAACCCGATGTTAAAAGAGCCCTACGCTCGGCTAACATCGACAGTTCTCTTTTTGCCGCAGGAAAAGAATCAGACATCAATGACAAGTTATTGATGGAACTTGCCGGTATTTTTGGTTGGGATATCGACTTTGCACTGGATATTCGTAAAGGCGACCAGTTTAAAATTCTATACGAAGAAGAGTTTATTGACGGAGAAAAAATCGGCAACGGCCACATTCTTGCCGCGGAGTTTATTAATCAAGGGAAAAGCTATCAAGCCGTCCGTTATGTTAATGCTCAAGGTGATGCGAATTACTACACCCCCGATGGCAACAGCATGCGCAAAGCCTTTCTCATGGCGCCATTGGATTTCCGTCGTATCAGTTCTAACTTCAACCCCAAGCGGATGCATCCAATATCCAAAAAAGTTCGCCCTCACAGGGGAACAGACTACGCAGCCGCAACCGGAACCCCTGTTTGGTCATCTGGTGACGGACGGGTCATTCAGTCTAGTTTCACCAAAGCTAACGGCAACTACATTGTCATCCAGCACGGAAACAACATTCAAACCAAGTACCTGCACTTACATAAACGCTATGTAAAACGAGGTCAAAAAATCAGACAAGGCCAACGAATCGGTTCAGTTGGCACAACGGGCTATTCAACCGCTCCACACCTCCACTATGAGTTTCTTATTGATGGTGTTCATAGGAACCCTCGAACCATTGTAAAAAAATTACCCAAGGCAAAATCTGTAAACGAATCGGAACTGGCCTTGTTTCGTGCACAAACTCAACCACTGCTAGCTGAGTTGGCGCCGCAACAATCTGAAACGAAATTAGCGCTTGCTACAAATAAAAAAGAAAACCAAGCCTACCAACAGTAGCGCGGAAAATAAGCTAAGGATATCCGGGTGCCCGAGAAAGACCTTTATATCGGACTTATGTCTGGAACCAGTGTCAACTCTATTGACGCGGCTCTAATTGATTTCACCGGTAACGAGTTAAAAATTGTCGCATCGCATGAACACGACATTCCTTTGGAAATCAAACACAAGATTCTCGAAGTCTGTACTCCCGGTGAAAATGAAATAGAAAAAACCGGAGACCTCGACCGGGCGCTTGGAATTCTATTTGCCCACGCAACCGACCAGCTTTTGGGAGAAGCGGGAGTCTCCCCAGATGATGTAAAAGCGATTGGCAGCCATGGACAAACCATTCGCCACCACCCAAAAGGTGTACTAAGCGATTTAGGCTTTTCCACACAAATTGGCGACCCCAATACTATTGCAAGCTTAACAGGAATAACTACCGTAGCTGACTTCCGACGTAAAGACGTTGCTTTGAATGGCCACGGTGCACCACTTGCACCGGCTTTTCATCAAGACAGTTTTAGCCACCCAGAAATAACACGCTGCATTATCAATATCGGTGGAATGGCCAACGTCACCTACCTTCCGGCAGAAAAAGACCACGACTCGGAAACCATTTTCGGTTTTGATACCGGACCGGGAAACGTTCTTATGGACACCTGGATTACACTTGAAATTGGTAAGTCCTACGACAAAAATGGTGAATGGGCAAAAAGCGGAACAGTGAATAACTCCCTATTGCGAACCCTCCTCTCTTACCCCTATTTTTCATTAGGCTATCCCAAAAGTACGGGTAGAGAAGAGTTCAACAAACAGTGGCTGCTCGGACATATCGACAAAGAATTAGCACCAGAGGATATTCAAGCAACCTTGCTTGAGTTAACCGCACGCTCAATATCTGAAGCCGTTAAAAAACATTGTTCCAAAGCCAACGAACTCTATGTTTGCGGCGGCGGTGCACACAACGAATATTTAATGAGCCGGATTCAGGCCAACTGCCCGTCAAAAAAATTAGCGACAACAGAAGAATTGAATATTCACCCCGACTGGGTGGAAGCCTGTGCATTTGCCTGGCTGGCAAAACGCACAATGGAAAGATTACCAGGGAACCTGCCTGAAGTGACTGGCGCAACCAGACCGGCAATACTCGGAGGCATATTCCTTCCCTAATCAAAGGATACGCAAAACCTGTTTACTTACCAGCAGACCATTCAATTTGCCCAAGTGTTAATGAACTTAGCGCATCTTTAATTAGTTCAATTTTTTCTTCTCGAACACGCAGTAAGAATTCAACGTTATTGCTTTGGTTGTAATAAACATCATCAACTGTGATGTCAGATTGCTCACAGTAATGGCGAACTTTGTTTTCCAAAGCAAAGGGCACAGAAAAACACAGCTGCTGATATTGAATAACCGGACACTTTTCTGCAAGTTTGACACACTCGGAAATCGTTCCACCATAAGCGCGAATCAAACCACCAGCCCCCAGTTTTATACCACCAAAATAACGTACAACAACCGCTAAAACCTGCTCTAAATCCTGCACCTGTAATATCTGAAACATGGGTTTCGCCGCAGTACCCGAAGGCTCGCCATCATCATCTAACCCCGTATGCGCACCACACTTAAACGCAGAGCATACATGTCGGGCATCAGGGTATTGTTTTTTTAGTTTTTCGATAAACCCCTTAGCCTCTGATTTGTCCGCGCACGGAATTAAGTAACCGATAAAGCGGCTTTTTTTAACCACTAGCTCAAATTGAACTTCAGATGCTAAGGTATAAGACATAAATCCCAATAATCTACCAACCAGCTATATTTTGCTCTACGGTTATTTTTGCCGAACAAAAACGTTATCTTTTCTTCCCGACTTTACTTCGAGAAGAACGTGGCAACATCTGATTTCGCTTGTCCCCTCTTGCCGCACGAGCCCCACTTCTTGCACCTTTAAATTTGTGCTCTTGCTTTTCACCCGGCACTAAGTGCTTTTCTGTATCGCCGATTAAATCTTCACGCCCCATATCCCGTAACGCTTTACGGACCAAGTTCCAACTATCCGGTGCGTGGTAACGTAAAAACGCTTTTTGTGTTCTTCTTTGTTCTAATGACTTGGGCGTGCTGATTCTTTTTGATTTGTATGTAATATGCTTTAACGGATTACGATCGGAGTGATACATCGCTGTGGCTAACGCCATTGGCGATGGGTAAAAGGTTTGCACCTGGTCCACTCTGAAATTATGTTTTTTCAGCCACAAAGCCAGGTTCATCATATCTTCATCGTGGGTTCCCGGATGCGCGGCAATAAAGTACGGAATCAAGTACTGCTTTTTCCCTGCCTGCCTGGAAAACTTATAGAACATTTTTTCAAAACGATCGTAGGTTCCCATACCCGGTTTCATCATCAAACTCAGAGGACTGTTTTCACTGTGTTCCGGCGCAATTTTTAAATAGCCACCCACATGATGTGTCACCAATTCTTTCACATATTCGGGATCTTCCACAGCCAAGTCATAACGTAAGCCTGAGGCTATCGCGATATTTTTAACACCATCAATTGCCCGAGCCTTACGATAAAGTTGTGTAGTATGTTTATGATCAGTTTCTAAATTTTTACAGATTTCCGGGTATACACAACTTAACTTACGGCAGGAAGCCTGGATATTTGGGTCCTTACAATTCAGGCGATACATATTCGCCGTCGGCCCGCCCAAATCAGAAATCGTACCGGTAAAACCCGGAACCTTTTCTTTGATTTGTTCAATTTCGTCGAGAATGGACGCTTCTGAACGACTTTGAATAATGCGCCCTTCGTGTTCGGTGATTGAACAAAAAGTACAACCGCCAAAGCATCCCCTCATAATATTCACTGAGGTTTTGATCATGTCGTACGCTGGAATTTTCTGTCCCTCGTAATCCGGGTGCGGAATTCGCTGGTAGGACAGACCAAAGACAAAATCCATCTCATCAGTTTCTAGCGGAATGGGCGGAGGGTTTATCCAAACCTCTTTATTGCCATGTTTTTGCACTATGGCACGGGCGTTATGAGGATTGGACTCCTGATGCAAGACTCGCGATGTATGCGCGTACAACACAGCATCTTTGCTGACTTTTTCATAAGACGGTACACGTATGCAGGTTTTTTCCAGCTTGAGTTCTTTCTCATGACGTCTTAACGGCAAAGGCACAATTCGAATCGGCTGAACATCATCCTGAACAGGCTCTGTTTGAGATTCACATTTGGCTTCAGGAATATATTCGTACGGGCTTGGTATTGCGTCAATTTGACCTGGCCAATCAATCCGCGACGAATCCAGTTCTGTGAATCCCCCCGGCACATGATCCAGCATCACAGCGGTACCGCGAAGATCCTGGATAGAGGACACGCTCTCTCCACCAGCCAAACGGTGACTCAGATCCACAATAGCCCGCTCTGCGTTGCCATACAAAAGAATATCCGCTCCTGAATCAACAAGAACAGAACGTCGAACTTCATCGCTCCAGTAATCATATTGCGCAATACGACGCAGACTGGCTTCGATACCGCCAATCACAATCGGAACATCTTTGTAAGCCTGTCTACAACGCTGACTGTAAACAATCACGGAACGATTAGGGCGTTTTCCACCAAGACCACCGGGCGTGTATGCGTCGTCGCTACGGGTTTTTAAATCGGCCGTATAGCGGTTAATCATGGAATCCATATTGCCCGCTGTCACACCGAAAAATAGGTTTGGTTTACCTAACGCTTTAAACGGTTCATCGGTCGTCCATTCTGGCTGATCAATAATTCCGACCCTAAAGCCTTGCGCTTCCAATACCCGTCCCATCACCGCCATACCAAAACTCGGATGATCCACGTAAGCGTCACCCGTAACAATTATAATGTCGCAACTATCCCACCCCAATGCATCCATTTCCTGGCGGCTTCGAGGTAAAAACGGTGCAGTGCCAAAGCATTCCGCCCAGTACAATGGATAGGAGTTGATCGGTTTTGCAGTGATTGGCATCAGGTTTTCTCAGGCATCTAGAATGGTTGGGCATCCTAAAGCCCTATTTTGCTTAGTTCAAGAATTTAACTGTACAATTTACAAACAGGCATACATTACATAGGGGCATTCAACGCCATATCTAACGTGCAACATTGTTTCGACACATTTATAGCCTTAAGATGCACCTCTCACCCGTAGCTGGAGCATAATAATGCCTTTAAAGCAGCCACTTTCAGTTATTAGCGATAAAGAAGATATGATCTGGGACGAAATTCGGCGTGAAACGAAAGAGCAGGCAGAACAAGAACCCGCCTTAGCCAGTTTCCTCCACGCCAGTATACTTAATCACGATACGCTTGAAGGCGCATTGAGTTTCCACTTGGCCAACAAGCTTGCCAGCCCTGCACTTTCAGCTCTGCAAGTCAGAGAAATTATTGAAGACTCCATTCGAGAGGACGGTTGCTTGCGTAAAGCTGTAAGAGCCGACATTCAGGCGGTGTATGACAGAGACTCCGCCTGCGATTCGTATTCCTTACCCTTTCTCTATTTCAAAGGCTTCCACGCATTGCAGGCTTTTCGTGTTTCACACTGCCTGTGGCATAAAGGCCGTCTGTCCCTCGCCTACTTCTTACAAAGCCACATTGCCTTAACATTTGGTGTAGATATCCATCCGGCCGCCAAAATTGGTAAAGGCATCATGCTTGACCATGCAACAGGCATTGTCATTGGTGAAACAGCAGTAGTGGAAGACAATGTTTCCATTATGCAGGCCGTCACTCTCGGCGGAACCGGTAAGGAGTCTGGTGACAGGCACCCGAAAGTCGGCAAAGGCGTATTGATCAGCGCGGGAGCTAAGGTGCTTGGCAATATCCGTATCGGTGAAGGCGCTAAAATCGGCGCAGGCAGTGTCGTCCTGAAAGATGTACCACCGCATACCACGGTTGTCGGTGTACCCGCTGTCGAAGTCGGCCATCCAACCTCAGAATCACCCGCACTGGAAATGAATCACTCGATCAGTTGCGACGAGGACTGCAAGAAATAGGATTATCCGTTTATGGAGAATGGCATTACGTGCTTGATGTCATTTTCCTTGGTCAAACACATCAGTAATCGATCCACTCCCAAGGCAACACCGGCACATTCAGGAATACCGTTTTCCAACGCCACCAGAAGCTCACTATCGATGGGCATCACTGGCAACCCCATTTGTTCTCGCTGCACATTATCAGCAAGGAAACGCTGCCTCTGTTCTTCTGCATCAGTAAGTTCGTAATACCCATTTGCCAACTCAACTCCGTCCCAATAGATTTCAAAGCGTTTTGCGACTGGGTACGAACCGCAAGCACTCCGCTGTATTCGAGCTAAGGCGCATTGGGATTCGGGAAAATCATATACAGCAACAAGCCGCTCCTTGAAAAGCGGTTCCACCAAATGAGTAAAGAGAAGATCCAGCCAAAAGTTTTTCGGCTCGCTCTCCCAGGTAACTTCCAAACGATCTTTGGCAATGAGCTGCAACTGACTCGCCGAACAGGTATGAGGGTTAACCCCAGTAGCACTGACAAAAACCTCTTCATAAGACATTTTTTCCGGCTCAATATCTGTCGTTAAAGAACCGATTAACTGGAACACATCCTCAATAAGCTGCTGCTCATTCCAACCCATCCGATACCATTCCAGCATGGTGAACTCGGCACTGTGTTTTCGTCCTGCTTCTTCCAAACGGAATGCTTTTCCTAAATAAAACACATCCTGCGAAATGTTCGAGAGCAGTTTTTTGATATAGAACTCGGGAGATGTCTGGAGAAAATAACCATCAACCTGAAAAGACTGTATGTGAGGATCTGAAACCGTAGTGGAAGCCAGTACAGGCACATCCACTTCCAACGCACCACTGGAATAAAAATGGTTCCGAATGCAACGTAACAGCTCTGACCGACGCTGCAGCATAGTTTCTGAAAAATTTACATTCAAAGCGGTTTACTGACAGGAGAAAATGATACGAAAAACACGCCCAATCTGTACAAATTGAGCGCGCCTCTAGATTAATTACTTACTGGCACGCCCTAGGTATTCGCCTGTGCGTGTATCAACTCGAACCACTTCACCTTGAGCGATAAATAGAGGAACCTTCACCACAGCGCCTGTTGAAAGCGTGGCAGGCTTGGTGCCACCTTGTGCGGTATCACCTTTGACACCCGGGTCTGTTTCCACAATTTCCAACTCAACATGGTTTGGCGCTGTCACAGCAAGAGGTGCGCCGTTGTATAAGGTCACCACGATCGTGTCCTGCTCACGCAGCCATTTTGCGGATTCACCCACTGCATTTGCATCGGCCTGATGTTGCTCAAATGTCTGAGGTTCCATAAAGTGCCAAAATTCGCCATCGGTGTAGAGGTATTCCATTTCTACATCAACAACGTCTGCACCATCCAAGCTTTCACCAGACCTAAATGTACGTTCCCATACACGGCCGGTTTTTAAGTTTTTTAGTTTTACCCGGTTAAATGCTTGCCCTTTACCAGGCTTCACAAACTCATTCTCAACGATTGAGCATGGGTCGCCTTCGAGCATTACTTTTAAACCACTTCGAAATTCATTGGTAGAATAACTAGCCATTATGTCCTCAAACCTAAATTACAAAGAAACCTGCTGTACAACGAGAACACCAAACTAAATATTCGATCGCATTGTACAAATAACAACCAAAGCAAGAGCTTACTGATTAAAAGGCGCACATGATACATCGAACTATCCCAACATGGCAGGCCAAAAGCTGGCAAGAAGAGCTTTCACAGCTGATAACCGACCCCAAAACCCTATTTGAAGTGCTGGAATTACCCGAGTCGATGCTTGATGCCGCCTATCAAGCCCACAAAGCCTTCCCAATCAGAACAACCTTTTCCTATACCCAGAATATCAACAAGGGCGATATTCACGACCCGCTGCTCCGGCAAATACTTCCCATCGGGGAAGAGTTGGAACATGTTGAAGGTTATAGCAATGACCCTGTAGGAGAAGAACACACCACCGTCGCGCCTGGGGTCGTGCACAAATATCACGGGAGGGTATTGCTGATTGGTGCAACCCAATGTGCGATTAACTGCCGTTATTGCTTCCGTCGTGCATTTGACTATTCGGCAAATAATCCGTCCAGAGCTCAATGGCAACTCTCCCTGCAATACATCGAGAATGATCCAAGTATTGAAGAAGTGATTCTTAGCGGCGGTGACCCATTGGCCCAGTCTGATGCACAAATATCCTGGCTAATCTCACAACTCGACCAGATTTCACACTTACGACGGTTACGTATACACACACGTCTGCCTGTCGTTCTACCGAGTCGAATCACGCAAAATTTTTGTCGAATACTAAATAATTCCAGACTGGAAAAAGTCTTGGTAATTCACTGTAACCACCCTCGAGAACTAAGCTCTCAGGTTTCAGAATCGCTCGAGAAACTCGCGCAGGAAGGCGTCACACTGCTGAATCAGTCGGTTTTACTTAAAGGTGTGAATGACAATACGGATACATTAAAAAAACTGAGTAAAGAGTTGTTCCGCTACCGGGTACTACCGTACTATTTGCACCTCTTGGATAAAGTACATGGTGCGGCGCACTTCTCCGTCAGCACCAACACTGCTACTGAAGTTTATCAGAACTTGATTGCCGAACTGCCTGGCTACCTAGTGCCAAAGTTAGTACAGGAAATTGCAGGTGAAAAATCAAAAACTTTGATTACTCTTACATAATAATCGGAGTACAGAGTTAACCGCTTTAAAAACCAGTGACAACGCCGGCGAGTAAACTCTATACGATTCGACGCGAAATCGTTTAACAATCTTGGAAGTTGTACTAAGTTTAAAAAATGACCAGTAATTCAAAAGACCATTTAAAACCCGTCGCTCTGCTTGAACAGCTTACGCTTCCCGCTCAGGATCTGCCCAAACTGTCCTTTGCCGGAACCAAAGCCAGTAAAGTTGCAGACTGGATTAATGGCCTTAAAGCAACTCAGGTTAACCAAACCAGCGCGCAGCTGTATCGGAGTCTGCCAGAACTGCCGCGTTTAAAAACCGATGTAGCCACCCGGTTTGACTCTCTGGAAGCCTGTCGGCCAACCGTACAGCATTGCAACCACGGGCTTTCCCATTCTTTCTTACAAAAACCACTGGTGTTACCCGAAGCCGCACAAAAAGCAGCAATTGTGAGCCAGGCGATCCAAAAAGCTATGGTGGACGGCTACTCAGTATGTATTCGTGACCTGTGTCTGCAGAAAAAACTAAAAGCTGCCTCTCTGGACATGCTAGCCAAATGCCTTCACCGCAGTATTACAGGTATAGGCCTGATGTTTCTCAGAAACTATCAGATATATACGCAAACACCACCAGGGCTGTGGCGTCGTCTGCATATGTTTTACCTTATCGCAGAATACTACGACCTGCTAGACAAGCCAGTAATGGATCCACTGCTTAGCTTTTCTAAAGCAACGTCTGTACAGGCAGCATACCTGCGAGTGGTAATGCTGGCGTCAGCGAAGTCTAACCAGCTGAGCCAAACAGATGTTTCATTGTGCTACCAGACTTTTGAAAGCTGGAGCCAATTCATTAAGACTTACCCGGAGATGACCGATAACAGGGACAACTTCCTGGTTATTGATCTGCTCAACGACATGCCTCCGGTATACAAAGCCCGACTGCAAGAAGAGCAGCAGGAAGCTGTATTGGAGCTGGACTTTAAACTTCTGCTGGGACAACTCGCCAAACAATCAGGCGACGCAACCGACATCATTGGCGATTCCAGCACGCTGAAAGTCCCCAAAGACTTCCCTGCACCCTTACTTGACCACCTGCTCAATACCTGGGGCAATATCGCGTTACGCAAGCAGGAACGAAAAGAAACTCAAACACTGGCTGAAGCTTGCGTAGGCTTGGTTGACTGCCACTATTTTGTCTCTGGAGGACAGCACTTCGAAGACTTTGTGGGACAGGAAGGTGATACCTCATCAGTGTTTGGCCGGGTGAAAGAAGCTCCCTCTTCCGGGTTTACACCTCTGGAATCCAAACACAGCGGTAACGAATTTGACCGTCCCGTGTACAAGATATCGCTGCAAAATGTCAGCGCAGGCGGATATTGCGTGTTGTGGAAGGGGCAAGTACCCTCCAGACTTCAAGCGGGTGAGTTAATCGGTATAAAAGAGATGGGGCGCAGAACATGGAATATCGGTGTCGTAAGATGGATTCGACTGATGAAAGGGGCCTCTCAACTCGGTATTCAGCTTCTGTCATCTCAAGCACGCCCATACGCTCTGGCCAGAACCTATGATATGGGCGGTTATTCAGAGTACATGCGCGCCTTGCTCTTACCGCCATCAAAAGTCGCAGATATTCCCTCTTCCCTGGTGACGGCCGCCATTCCATTCCAGGAATTTGATAAAGTAAGATCCTTCGATGGAGATACCGTGATAAACCTGAAGTTAGATAAATGTGTTTTTTCTACTGGGAGTATGCAACAGTTCTCATTCAAGGCACTCGATGGGGGGAGCCAGGTGACAAAACCGACCAAAAGTGAAGCGGACGATTTTGATTCCGCCTGGGAATAATGCGATCAAGCTCAAATCTTCCTTTGAATTTTCTCACTTAGAAAATTTGAATCAGTTAAACTTGTCCACTTATAAATGCATAGAATGTCAAGGGAAAGCAGCTATATTTAGATAAACGCACTGCTTTTCCTACCGACTGTATTTTCGGCAATAGCAATAATATAGAACAGGGTATGAATCAAAATTCAACAATACGATTACTAATTCTCAACGACTCCCGTTCCGAAGCTGAACGCCTAATCAGCATGCTTCACAACGCAGGTCGCCCAGTGCGAGCCACCCACGTTGAAAGTGAAGAAGCGCTTAATAAACTACTGCTAGAAAAATCCTGGGATTTGATGATCGCCCTGGATACAACGAGTAATGTTCCACCAACAAACGCAATCAAAACCATTCAACGCCTCAATAAGGATATACCAACCATTCTCCTTACAGACGAAGAAGGCTCAAAGCCTGCCGTCGATGGGATAAAACATGGAGCCCAGGATGTAGTTCGCTTGGATGAAGATCAGCATTTGCTATTGGTGATTCAACGAGAAGTCAACAACAGAGAAGAACGGAATAAAAGGCGGTTTGCTGAGCGTAGGCATAAAGAAATAGAAAAACGAAACCAACAACTGCTCGACAGCTCTCGCGACGCTATTGCCTATATTCAGGACGGTATGTTTCTGTATGTAAACGATTCTTTTGCCGAGCTACTGGACTATGAATCACGAGATGACCTGGAGTGTATGCCGGTTATCGACATTACAAAAAAATCAGATCAGGAAACAATTAAACAGTTTCTAAAAGAGTTTTTCCTGAAAAACACCGATCAGGACAACTCAGCCCTGGAGTTCACTGCGCTAACCGGTTCCGGCGAAGAAAAGAAAATCAAAATTCAGGTCAGCAAATCCAATTACGACGAAGAACTGTGCATTCAATTTCTAATTCGTACCAAAGGTGTGGATAGTGAGGAATTAGAAGCGCAATTGGAACAAATCAAAAACCAGGATATGGCCACTGGTTTGTTCAACAAAAACTACCTGATGGAATCCATGGATGGCCTTGTCGATAAAGCCCTAAACAAAGAATACAGCAGCGCGCTATTTCACATTGGCATCGAAGACTTTATGGAAACCGTCCAAGGGAAATTGGGCATTGCTTCAGTGGATACGGTAGTGGCAGCTATCGCCAATCAAGCGAAAGCTCTGGTTAAGAAAAACGATGTGCTATGTCGCTTCAGTGAAGACACATTCATGTTACTCGTGCCTAAAATCGATGCGGGAACAGCACTGAAACGCGCCGAATCCCTCTGTCAAAAATTACGCGATTACGTGGTCGATATTCAGGGAACAACCCTGCACTTTAATTACAATATCGGCATTTCGTTAATAAACGAAACCAGCACCAACTCGGAAGTCCCGGTTGAACATGCGTTGAAAGCCCTTGAGCTTGCCCGCAAGGCAAACGCCGAAGACAACGCGGTATTTGTTAAGATTTACGAGCCAGAGAACCGCTCCGAATCAAAAGCAAATGTGATACACATGGTGCAATCAGCTCTGGATAAAGGAAGGTTCAAGTTGTTGTTCCAACCGATACTCAGCCTGCGCGGCTCGGATATGGAGCATTATGAAGTGTTACTGCGTATGTTGGATAGCGAAGAAAACGAGATTTCACCGAACGATTTTCTCAGTTCAGCCGCCAAGATGGGTGCCACAACAAAAATCGATCGCTGGGTGATTCTGGAATCCATAAAAATGCTTTCCGAACACCGCTCTAATGGCCATAACACACGCCTAATGATTAACCTGAGCAGGGAATCATTACTCGATGCAACCTTGGCTCCCTGGCTGGCAGTGGCATTCAAAGCCGCTAAACTGCCCACTGAAGCGATCATCTTTCAAATGAAAGAAATTGATATCAACGACCATCTAAACGTGGCCAGCACTTTTACCAAGCAGTTAGCCGAGTTGGGATGTGAAACCAGTGTCAGCCATTTTGGCTGTGCACTAAACCCCATGAATACCCTGAAAGCTGTTTCAGCAACGCACGTTAAGATTGACGGTTCATTTACTCAGGACCTGCAGAGCAACGCGGACAATACCGAAGCACTTAACGAAATTGTCAGCGAGTTGCATCAACTGGATAAAATCACCATAGTGCCATTTGTGGAGAATGCTTCAGTATTGTCGAAGCTATGGCAAACTGGTGTTCACTATATTCAGGGGTATTATTTGCAGGAACCTGCAGATTCAATGAACTATGATTTCGATATGGAAAGCTAATCGCTTCCCATATCGAATAATGCTTTAACGGCTTATTTCTCTATCCCGAAATCCCATCAGGTACAAAATCGCGTCCAGCCCAAGGGTTGATATAGATTGCTTGGCTTCCGCTTTGACCAGCGGTTTTGCCCTAAAGGCAATCCCTAAACCTGCGATACTCAACATGGGCAAGTCATTGGCACCATCGCCAACGGCAACCACCTGTTCAAGTGAAATTTTCTCCTGCTCCGCCAATTGTCTTAATAACTGAGCTTTCCTTTGCCCATCGACAACAGGCTCAATCACATTCCCGGTCACCTTGCCATCAACAATTTCCAGCTCATTGGCATAGACATAATCTATTCCCAGTTTTTGCTGTAAATAGCGGCCAAAATAATTAAACCCGCCAGACAATATGGCAGTTTTGTACCCAAGGCTGTTCAAGGTGGTAATCAGTTTCTCAGCCCCTTCCGTTACCGGTAGTGAAGCGGCAATATCTTTCAGTACCGACTCATCCAACCCTTTGAGTAACGCCATACGTCGACCAAAACTCTCGCGAAAATCAATTTCCCCACGCATTGCCGACTCGGTAATGGCTACTACTTCATCCCCGACCCCCGCAGCCTTTGCCAACTCATCAATGACTTCCGCCTCGATCAAGGTTGAGTCCATATCAAAGCAAACAAGACGTCGCGTTCGACGATACATATTGTCCTTCTGAAAAGCGATATCAACATCCAGCTTGGTCGCCAAATCCGCCAACTCGGCCCGCAAACCAGAAACGTTTTCCACTTTGCCGCGAGCAGAAAACTCAACACAGGCAATTGAGCTTGGATCATTATGATCAAGTGGAACGCGCCCGGATAAACGACTAATGTTATCGATGTTCAGCCCTTTGGCGCTGACAATAGAGGTCAAGGCCTCAATTTGCTGAGCCGTAATTTGACGGGCAAGCAGCGTGACGATATGGCGAGGCTTTCCCTGTTGTTTTACCCAATCGTTGTAACTCTCTTCGGAAATAGGCTGAAACCGGACCTGCATACCAATTTCATGCATACGATAAAGAATGTTTTTTACAACTGGAGAAGAATCAGAATATTCTGGAATCTCAACGAGGATACCCAAGGATAAAGTATCATGAATGACCGCCTGACCAATATCGAGGACATTGGCATTACTTTCGGCCAAAATACGGGTTACTGCCGACGTCACAGCAGGTCGATCATGCCCCGACAGGCTAATTAAAATTAATTCGCTCACCTTACTACTTCTATTTCAATTCAGACTAGGCCATTATAACTTTTTTCATATGACTATCGTGGAGAAGCGTATCTTGCAATTCAACTTTCGAGTGGTACCACCACAACTTTCGTTACTTATAGGTGGTCTCCTTGGCGCACTTCTCATAGCGGTCGTTAGCTTACCAAGTCTATTCGAAGACAAGGAAGCATTATTTAATCAATATGGAGAAAGCCTGGCTCTATTGTCAGCCAACCATGCCGCAGAAGCCTTTCCCAGCCAAAACCAGGTTGAGCTCAGACTTATTTTATCCGAGTTAAAAAAGATACCTTCGGTAGAAGTTGCCACAATTCACGACATAGAAAACCATCTGCTCGCCCAGGCGGGTAAACACGCCGAATCAGATGACCTTATCAACTTCACCTCACCGATTGTTATCCACGACAGTATTGCGGGTTACCTAACCGTTACCCTCAACAAATCCGACTACGGCAATCAACCCGTTCTTCAGAGAGTTTTTGTGGTTATCGGCACATTGCTGATTCTCATTGTTTGGCTAACGATAAAAACCAATTTCATTGAAATTCATCGAACACCAAAACCAGAAACCAACCACATATCAGAAATAGAAGAACAGGAGAATGACAGCCAACTTCCAGAGGAAGAAATGACAGCATCGCCTAAAGTCTATGCTGTCATCCAGATAAAAAACCTGGGTGTACTTAATCAACAGCTTAACCATTCCACACTGGCCAAAACCCTAAATAAAGTCGGAAAAATTACCAGCGATGTACTCGCCTTGTACAGTGGGGCAGGTTACGAAATTGAGGGTGACTGCTACACGTTAAGCTTCAATGCAGAGGATGACGTCCACGAAGCGCTGTTCAGGGCAGTGTGCAGCGCCCACTTGATCGTTGAGCTGGCAAGTATTATTCACAATATTCCCCTCGACCTCGCCGGCTTGGTTTCAGCAAACAAAAATGACCTGACTCCTGTAAACATTCCGGTAGCAGGCATTCAGCTGGACGAATCCGCAGCCGAAGATGACCTGATTATTCGCAGATTGCGCTTTATGGATGTTAGCGAACAGGACGGCCAAAAAATAATCTCGGGCTTTGAACAACCCTTTAAGAATCTATTGGAAAACCAAAGAAAACAGTTGGCCAAACTGGTTTAACCCAGACATATAGAGTCCATTTGCTTGGCCTAGCTCAAGTAGTTGTTTTTTCTTATTTACAGCCTGTCTTAAAAGTGTCATCTTTCTGTTTTTGAAATACGTTGTCACTTAAATTTCATACTCGCTGTTTAATCTTCGTGCCAAAAGGGTCTTCATGCCCAGGTATTACAACGAAGAAAGATATGCCAATGGACTCAACCAGTATGATCAGCATTGAGCAAGCTGTTACCAATAAATTTCCAAGCTTTGCACGGAAACCAGGGATTATCCGTAGACCTACGATTTCCTTACTCAAACGGCTTATTTATGAGGATCAGATCAACGATTTCCTCGCTAATAATAAAGAAGCGAAAGGCTTCGACTTCATCGATAGAGTCTTTGAATATTTCAACTTCAGTTACACAGTCAGCGCTCAAGATAAACGTAATATCCCCGCAAGTGGCCGCGTGGTCATATTCGCCAATCACCCTATTGGCTCGTTAGATGGTCTGGCGATATTACGCTTGGTCAGTGAGGTACGTACAGACGTAAAAATCGTAGCAAATGACCTATTGAGTCATTTTGGCGGACTGTCAGAGCTTCTCATTCCAATTGATAATATGACTGGTGGTAGCGCACGCAAAAGCTACAAACGTGTGCTCGCAGCACTTGAGCAAGAGCAAGCGATTATTGTTTTCCCCGCAGGTGAAGTTTCCCGTGCAAGGCCAACGGGGGTGAAAGATACTCACTGGCAACCGGGCTTTATCCACTTTGCTCGACGAGCAAAAGCACCGTTACTACCTATCCATATTGGAGCAAAAAATTCATTGCTCTTTTACGGCGCATCCATGTTATTTAAGCCTCTGGGAACAGCCTTACTTGCTCATGAAATGTTTAATAAACATTCTCGGGTAATCCGGTTTCGCATTGGCGAGCTTATTCCCGAAGCCTCTCTCCGATCAAAAAGCCTGCATGACCGAACACTACTAAAAAATCTTAAGAAGCATTTGTACAAAGTCGGCAATCGAAGACGCCCCCTTTTTGAAACGGAAAAGACAATTGCTCACCCGGAAAATCGCCAAGCCTTACAGGAAGAACTTCGTCAGGCAAAAATACTTGGCGAAACACGGGACAATAACCGTATATACCTTGTCGACCATAAAGAAAACTCAGCAGTCATACGTGAAATCGGTCGCCTTAGAGAACTGACGTTTCGTAGAGTTGGAGAAGGAACTGGGCAATCAAGGGATCTGGATGAGTTCGATGTACATTACAAACATCTTGTACTTTGGGACAGGGAAAAGCTGGAAATCGCTGGAGCCTACCGCATTGGTGAAGGCAAAACGATCATGGAAAGCATGGGAGTTTCCGGGTTTTATACCAGCACTCTCTATAATTTTTTCCCAGTGTTCGAGAACTACCTAACTCAGGCACTGGAACTCGGACGCAGTTTCGTTGCACCAAATTATTGGGGTAAAGCCAGCCTGGATTATCTGTGGCAAGGGCTTGGCGCATACCTTGCTCACCACCCAGAAGTTCGCTACGTTATTGGCCCGGTAAGCATGAGTGCCGATTATCCTCGAGAACTTAAAGATATTTTGGCCTACTTCTATCGTCACTATTATCCATGCAACCAACCATTAGCAGAAGCGCATCATCCCTATGAGCTTTCCACTACAACGGTTGCAGAGCTTAAACAAAAATTTGGCGATAGAAACAGGGAAGAAGCCTTTGATTATATGCAGAAGTGCTTTCAGGAACTTGGCCACAAGCTTCCGGTTTTATTCAAGCAATATGCGGCTATATACGAAGAAGGTGGTTTTCAGTCTATTGTGTTCAGCGTGGACCCTGACTTTGGTGATTGTCTGGACGGACTTTGCATGGGAGACCTGAGCAAACTAAAACCCAGTCGAAGAAAACGTTATATAGAAGATCAAAAACTATCTATCTAATCCGATATGCATCTTAACCTGTTTTACTTATCTGGTTAGGATGCAACAAATATCTTCCAAAGTTTATTCTTATTTGTTTTTTAAGTTTGCCTCTCTGGCCTGCTCGCTTTTTTTATCACTCTTTTTGAGTAACACATAGGTTGCACCATAGCCGCCGTGCCATTTTTGCGCAGTGTGATACGCCAAAACTAAATCTAACTGTGGTAACCAGTGATTAACATGGCTTTTAAGTAATGCTGGTGTATTTCTACCTTCACCTTTTCCATGAGTAATTAACGCCATACGTACATCATTCGACACACAATCCGTGACAAATTGAAATACCGCTTTTCGAGCTTGTTCCACCGTTAAGCGATGGAGATCCAAGCGTGCATCAATCTGATACTTTCCTTGACGGAGATTGCGATAGACGCCATGTTGAACCCCAGGCCGAACAAAACTTAGAACATCATAGGGATCAAGCATCACCTCTGGTGCACTTGATAACGGATCTTCTTCCGGCTTTTGCTCATTTTCTGCAGCCACTCGACGAACCGATTTATCTACATTTCGATCAGCAGATTGCTTAACCGCCACTCGCTTTTCGAAATTTATCGGCTTAACATCACCGCCCAGTAGATTGCTAAAATCTTCGTCCGACATAACACAATCATCAGCTCACGATTCGGTAACAGGGGACATATTCCTGTGTTGGAATCTTCATTCGTTTTTGTGCCACAAATGAACGTAATAATTTTTCCAGAGGTGCAATTATTTCTTGCCCCCCTTTGATCTCATATGGCCCGCGTTCGGCGACAGCTTGAATACCATGCGCTTTCACGTTGCCATCAACAATACCGGAGAATGCACGTCTCAAATTCGCAGCCAGAATATGCGGTTCCTGATCTCGGTACAGGTTAAGTTCCGCCATATTTTCATGGGTGGGGTTAAATGGTTCCTGCAGTTCTTTTTCGATATGTAACACCCAGTTGAAATAAAACGCATCGTGGGTAGCTCGACGATAAGCTTCTACCTGAGCAACCTGCTCTCCCATCCGCCGTGCAACCAGCACGGGATCGTTAATAATAATTTCGTATTTTGATTGCGCTTGAGAACCAAGCACAGCACCAATAAATTCGTCAATCTGCTCAAAATATTCGCGAGAAGATTCAGGCCCGGTAAAAACCAACGGGAAAGGAATATGTTTGTTTTCCGGGTGAAGCAAAATACCAAGGATATATAACACTTCTTCCGCAGTTCCCACACCACCGGGGAAAACCACAATACCATGACCACATCGAACAAACGCCTCCAGGCGCTTTTCAATATCAGGCATGATGATAAGTTGATTTACTATCGGGTTGGGTGATTCGGCGGCAATAATTCCGGGTTCAGAAATACCGACATATCGACCAGGCAAACGCTGTTTTGCATGGCCAAACGTTGCCCCTTTCATTGGGCCTTTCATTGCACCGGGACCACAACCTGTGCAAATATCGAGGCCCCGCAGCCCCATTTGGTAGCCGACTTCTTTGGAATAATCATACTCCACCGGACCAATGGAGTGCCCTCCCCAACAGACCACTAAGTTGAGCAGCGAGTTGGTTTCCAATAGACCCGCATTCCGGACAATGTGAAAAACTGCGTTACTGATTCCTTTAGAGTCATGAAAATCAATATCGCGGTTTTCCGTGAGTTCGTTATTAATATAAATAATATCTCGAAGAACAGAAAATAAGTGTTCCTTAATCCCTTTAACCATTTTGCCATCAACAAAGGCTTCAGCCGGGGCATTTTTTATATCCAGCTTAATGCCTCTTTCCTGTTGAATAACGGATATTTCAAAGTCTTTGTAGGCTTCCAGAATTTCTCTTGTATCGTCCGTCTCATTGCCAGTGTTCAACACTGCCAGAGCACAACGACGAAAAGATTCGTAGACTTCGGGTTCCTTAATATGTATCAGCCGCTCAACTTCAAGTTGTGATAAAACCTGCAATGTTTCTTCGGGAGCAATCCTCGCTGATATTTTTTCACTCATATAACGACCTTCAAGATATTACTTCTATTTTTTCAATTAATGCACGTGACCATGTTCGATTTCTTCTTCGCTGGCTTCACGAACAGAATCGATAGTAACGTCAAAATTTAACACAACACCGGCCAAAGCGTGGTTAGCATCAATAGTAATGCCATCATCTTCCACTTTTTTCACAACCACAAATTGCACTTCACCATTTGGACCTTGCGCCTGGAACTCCATGCCTTCTTTGATTTCATCAATACCAGTAAAGACATCGCGTGGCAACTTCTGCACCAGATTCTCGTCCACCTCACCGTAACCATCTTTAGGCTGAACAGTAACCTGCTTCTGCTCACCAGCTTCAAGGCCAATTAACTCATCGTCCAAACCTGGGATAATATTGCCAGCACCAGCTAGGTATTTTAATGGTTCACGACCTGCTGAACTATCAATTACGTCACCGTCATTGTTGGTCAAGGTGTAATGAATTGCCACAACGCTATTGTTTTCGATTTTCATAACTATTCTCCTAGTTCGATTATTAAGCGCCGAGCAATAAATAATTTTTACTTAATGAACAACGCAGAAATGAAAAAAGCGGGCGAGCTATCCGACAACCAGATAGCGTTCCCCGCTTCACCATACCTCTCTTCATAATAACCAAAGAGAGTTGCGATAATTTAAACTACTTGTTTAAACGATTTTCGATTAACTCATCCACCACGGACGGATCCGCCAGTGTAGAGGTATCACCCAGGCTATCGATTTCGTTTGCAGCCGTTTTACGAAGAATACGACGCATAATCTTACCTGAACGCGTTTTCGGTAGGCCAGGAGCCCACTGAATGAGGTCTGGTTTGGCAATTGGGCCAATTTCTTTTACGCACATGCTGACCAGTTCTTTCTTCAACTCATCAGTTGGTTCAACACCTTGCATCAACGTGACATAGGCATAGATACCCTGGCCTTTAATATCATGAGGGTAACCCACAACCGCAGCTTCTGCCACTGACTCGTGCAATACCAAAGCACTCTCGATTTCAGCTGTCCCCATGCGGTGACCAGAAACATTGAGCACGTCATCTACACGACCAGTAATCCAGTAGTAGCCGTCTTCATCACGACGTGCACCGTCACCGGTGAAGTAATAGCCAGGATAGGTGCTGAAATAGGTTTGTACCATTCGCTCATGATCGCCGTATACGGTACGGATTTGGCTTGGCCATGAAGATTTAATCGCCAGACTGCCCTCACCTACACCGTCAATCTCGTTGCCTTCCTGGTCTATAAGCACAGGCTCAACACCGAAGAACGGCTTAGTGGCGGATCCAGGTTTCAAATCAGTTACGCCTGGAAGTGGCGTAATCATGTGTGCTCCAGTTTCGGTCTGCCACCAGGTATCGATAATTGGGCAGCGCTCTTCACCAACAACGCGGTAGTACCACTCCCAAGCTTCCGGGTTAATTGGCTCACCCACTGTACCGAGTAAACGTAGCGATTTACGGGATGTTTTAGTAACCAGTTCATCGCCTTGTCCCATAAGGGCACGGATAGCAGTAGGTGCGGTGTAGAAAATACTGACGTTGTGCTTGTCACATACGTCCCAGCAACGGGAAGCAGATGGGTATGTAGGCACGCCCTCAAACATTAAAGTGGTGGCACCATTGGTTAGCGGTCCGTAAACGATATAGGTGTGGCCAGTAACCCAACCCACGTCCGCAGTACACCAGTAAATTTCGCCGTCTTTATAATCGAATACATACTTGTGGGTCATTGCTGCTTGCAATAGGTACCCACCGGTTGTGTGCAACACACCTTTCGGCTTACCAGTTGAGCCGGAAGTATAAAGAATGAATAAAGGATCTTCGGCATCCATAGACTCTGGCGCGCAGTCGGCAGACACCGCAGCCGTGGCTTCGTGGTACCACACATCACGATTATCATTCCAGGCAATATCACCACCGGTACGCTTAACCACAAGTACCGTATTTACACATGCACATTCAGCAACAGCTTTATCGGCATTCGCTTTCAGTGGCACAGCTTTACCACCGCGCAGGCCTTCATCTGCTGTAATAACCACCTGACAGTCAGAATCCAAAATTCGGTCTTTTAGTGCTTCGGGAGAGAATCCACCGAAAACCACAGAATGAACCGCACCAATTCGGGCACAAGCCAGCATCGAGTATGCCGCTTCAGGAATCATTGGCATGTAGATACATACACGATCCCCTTTTTTAACACCACGATCTTTAAGTACGTTTGCCATACGACAAACTTTTTCGTGCAGTTCTTTATAAGTAATTTTTGCATCAACGGAAGGATCGTCCCCTTCCCAGATAATTGCAGTTTGGTCACCGCGTGTTTCTAAATGACGATCAATACAGTTAACGGTTACGTTAAGCTTACCGCCGTCAAACCATTTAGCTTCACCCTTATGAAAATCAAACTCGCGTACTGTGTTCCACTTTTGATCCCAGGTTAGGAACTCTTCCGCTTTCTCAGACCAGAAACCCTCAGGGTCTTCCACCGATCGCTTATATTCAGCTTCATATTGTTCTTTGTTTAAATGAGCTGAGTCAGCAACCGCCGCAGGAACGGGATAGACGTGCTGTTCTGACATAACATAACTCCATCATTCTTTATTTATTAGTTGTAAGTGTTATTTTCCTAATGGCGCCAAACCTAAAGGTTGACGTTTTATCTCCATAAAAAAACAGTTTGAGGACTGGGTGTAAATCAGTACTGCTCAAACTGTTTTTAAATTCTTAAGCAACTTGAACCGGAATAGTATTGCTAGTTCGTTCTACAGAGTTATCTTGGTTTAAGTAGACGAGCTTGGGTTTATAATTATCGGCTTCCTGTTCAGTAAAACTAGCATAGGCGGCAATAATGATTCTGTCACCCACCTGGACTTTTCGCGCAGCAGCGCCGTTCATCGAAATAGTCTTTGATCCAGGCTCAGCCAGGATTACATAGGTAGAAAAACGCTCGCCATTGTCGACATTATAGATTTCGATTTTTTCAAATTCCCGCAGCCCAGCCATGCGAACCAAGTCTGCATCTATTGCGCAAGACCCGTCGTACCACAACTCCGCTTGCGTCACGCAAGCCATGTGCAACTTACCTTTAAGTAGCGTAATTTGCATAGAATTAACCTCTTACTGCCTTTTCTTCTGTATACAAATCCAGAGAAAGATTATCAATTAAACGCGCATTTTGTGTGTACATTGCGCCGAGCACCGTGATTTCAAGGTCATCATGGGCAGCTGGCTCCAATGTCTTACTATTGCTAATAGTCACATAGTCGGGACGAAAACCCGCTTTTTCAATTTGTGACTTAGCTTCTCCTTCGAGCTTCAGGAAGTCTCTATTTCCCTCTTTGACCTGATCACAGATCCAGCTCAATGAGCGATGTAGCTGGTTTGCTCTCGGTCGCTCCTGCTCAGTAATGAAACTATTGCGAGAACTCATGGCCAAGCCGTCTTTCTCTCGGACAATATCTCCCGCGATTATTTCCACCGGCATACACAAGTCTTCTACCATTCGGCGAATAATCGCCAGTTGTTGGTAGTCTTTGTTACCGAAAATCGCCAAATCAGGCTGCACAATGTTAAATAACTTGCTAACAACCGTGGTCACACCTTCAAAGTGACCTGGACGACTGGAGCCACACAGCACATTGGTCATCGAAGGTACGATAACCCGAGTCTGTTCGTCCATTCCATTGGGATACACTTCAACCTCTTCAGGGTGGAAAAGGTAATCACACCCGATAGAAGTGAGCTTGACAATATCTTGCTCCATCGTTCTGGGGTAGCGATCCCAATCTTCGTTAAGGCCAAACTGCAACCGATTCACAAAGATACTGACCACAACCACGTCCGATAGCTGCTGAGCCTGTTCGACCAAGGCCAGATGGGCATCATGTAAGTTACCCATGGTTGGCACAAAACCGACTTTTTTCCCAGCCGCTTTCGCCTCGCTAATCGCGAGACGGATGCTTTTTATATGATGAAATACATCCATCAGGGTTTCATTTCCTCATCAGTCAAACATGTGTTTAGAGGCCACCCATATGCTGCAGGCGCAAATCATACTCTGCGAACCATGGATGGTACAGCCTACTATGGTATAACCTGAAAAATCACTGGACGGGCTGATATTATTCAGCGTTTTGATAGTATTCAGGCGCCAAATTATCGAATCTGGTGTACTTGCCAACAAACGCCGCACGGCAGGTACCTACTTCACCGTTCCTATGTTTGCCCACAATCAGCTCGGCAACACCTTTGTCCGGGCTGTCTTCGTTGTAATACTCATCACGGTAGATAAACAATATTACGTCCGCATCCTGCTCAATCGCACCGGACTCCCGCAGGTCAGAGTTCATCGGCCGCTTGTTCGGACGCTGCTCAACACCCCGGTTCAACTGAGACAAAGCGATCACGGGACATTCATATTCTTTAGCCAACGCTTTCATCGAGCGGGATATTTCAGAGACCTCTTGGGCACGACCTTCTGATGAGCCTCCCACGTGCATCAGCTGGATATAGTCGATCATTACCAGAGACGGATTACCATGCTCTCTCGCAACCCGCTTAACCCGGGCACGTACTTCATTGGGCGTAAGCCCTGCGGTATCGTCGATAAACAGTTTCTTATCTTTCATCTTTCTGGCCGCCATTTCCAACTTGGGCCAGTCTTCCTGAGTCAGAGAGCCGTTACGGATACGCCCCTGATCTATTCGGCCAATTGAGGAAAGCATCCGCATAATCAACGAGTCCGCTGGCATTTCCATACTGAATACCAGGGTGGGCTTATCCTGAGTCAACACTGCGGACTCAACGAAATTAAGCGCTAAGGCCGTTTTTCCCATAGAGGGACGCGCGGCCAAAATCACCAGCTCACCCGGCTGCCAACCCGAAGTCCGCTCATCCAACTCGGTCAGCCCTGTGGACAACCCGGTAATGTCACTTCCAGAACGCACCAACTCATCGATTTTGTTAATCGTAACTTTAAGCAGTGAATTAACATCAACGAAGCCGCCCTCTTTTGGACGCTCTTCAGCAATCTCAAGGACACGTTTTTCTGCGAACTGTAGAAGGTCTTCGGAGCCCATTCCTGCCGGATTGTAGCTGGCTCGGCTAATCTCGGTAGCGGCTGAAATAAGCTGTCTAAGAGTAGATCGTTCCCGAACGATCTTGGCATAGGCTGCAACGTTAGCACTGCTGGGTACATTGGTTGCCAGGTCGGTTAAGTATTCGAGACCTCCAGAGCTATCCAACTCGCCCTGGTGGGCAAGCTCTTCAGAAACCGTGATAACATCGATTGGTTGGTCTTGCTCACGCAAGGCCTTCATAATGCGGAAAATCTGCCGGTGGCGGGCAACAAAGAAATCATTCTCTGTTACCACTTCTGTCACGGAGTCAAAATTCTCTGCATCCTGCATCAAGCCGCCGAGTACAGACTGTTCTGCTTCTGCGGAATGAGGAAGTGAGCTGGCCGGGGAGACGTCCCCCACCTCGGAATCTAGATGCTCTGACTCAAAGTGTTCCAAAAGCGTCTCTCCAATTACACGAGACCAGTAAGAGAAGGGTATAGATTAAACGCAAATTGGGCACATACCTAGTTCTATTCATGAACGGATATGCACCCAATTAACTATCGCCTGTGACTTACGGAGCTTGTGGCTCCGAAACTCAAACTTACTCAGCTTCGACTACTAGCTTAATAACCTGAGTCACATCAACGTAAAGCTGGATATCGACATCGAATTCGCCAACTTCGCGCAAAGTACCTTGAGGCAATTTCACTTCTGATTTAGCAACTTGAATGCCAGCGGCAGTCAAGGCTTCAGCGATATCACGAGTACCAATAGAACCAAAAAGCTTACCTTCATCACCAGCATTGGCTTTGATGGTTATAGAACCCAGCTCTTCAAGCAGCTTGGCACGACCTTCAGCAGCTGTACGCTTGTCTGCAGCAGCAGCTTCCAGCTCAGCACGACGTGCTTCAAATTCTGCAATATTTGCTTCAGTAGCAGGAATAGCCTTACCTTGAGGCAACAAATAGTTACGGCCAAAACCGGCTTTGATTGTAACTCGGTCACCAACTGTACCCAGGTTACCAACTTTCTCGAGTAGAATAACTTCCATCTCGCTTACCCTCTAGTTTCACATTACCGCCCTTTAAGGTTGCGGTAATAAATTAAATCGTTTTCTGTAGTTAAGCCAAGCATCTGTCAAACCAATCAGGGACAAAATGAACCCTATTGGCGGAAAGATGAATAGCGCTATATATAAAATGACAACAGCGGCTACATTCATTTTGTATTTCGCTATTGCACAATGTGCTATACCCAAACCAGCAACCAGCAGAGGAAGGCGAAACAACCCACCCCAGAACTGATACTCTGCCCCGCTGAAATCGCAGTAAGCTACCGCAATACCACTTGCCAAAGCGAGAGCACCGGTTAACCGAATACTATGAAACTCAGACTGAAAACCACCTGGGTTAAAGAGTATCGCTTGCCACCATCTGGCGACAAATAAACCAGCTACGGTTGTAAAGCCGACCCAGAGTGCTATCACTCCAGATGCCTTTTTTGTTGTCCATGACCCTAATATTTCAAGTACTTCAGCGCTAGGCTGCTTGTCCGGGGACACCATAAGCTTTTGATAAAAAGCCGACAGTTCACCCGCCAGGTCTTCGACACTCAGTGTTACCAACAACGCCGACAGCATGCTAAACGCAACTAACGCCGCTAACGTTGCAGACCATGAGACTGTTGCTCTTAATATGCCTGCAACGACATAGGAAACACAAATTACGGCAACACCCGCGAATACTTTTGCTACACCAACATCTCCAACCCATATTGCCAGAAATACCGGCAAACTAGCCCAGAGGGTAACCAAAAAGCCTTCTTGCCAACCCTTTCTCAGGGTAACAAGTCCCAGTGTTGCCTGGGTAAGCAGTGGGAACCAACTCCCAATAAGCGCTATGCTCACTGCCTGGATGCGCCCACGCATGATGAATTCAGCTAGTGCGCGCATCATATTTATATCTCTTTACTGCGCCTGCGATTACTCGTGAGCATCAGTATAAGGTAACAACGCGATATAACGAGCGCGCTTAACCGCAGTGGCTAGCTGACGCTGATACTTCGCTTTAGTACCAGTAATACGACTTGGAACGATTTTGCCTGTTTCAGTGATGTAGGCTTTTAAAGTTTCCAAATCTTTATAATCAATTTGCTTCACGCCTTCAGCAGTGAAACGGCAAAACTTACGACGACGGAAAAAACGTGACATGCTTAAACCTCCTCACTTCCAGCTTCTTCTGAATCATTTTCTTCTGAATCTTCATAATCATCAGATGATTCATCATCTTCTTCTTGCTCTTGTGCTTCAGCTTCTTGCTGTGCACGACGCTCCGCACGATTCTTGCGCTCGCGGTTTTCTTTCTCAGCTTTCATGATTGGTGACTCTTCGGTCACAGCTTCATCCGTACGGATAACCATGTTACGAAGAACAGCATCGTTGTAACGGAAAGTAGTGGTTAGCTCTTCAAGCACTTCATCAGTACATTCAATGTTCATAAGAACATAGTGTGCTTTATGAATTTTATTGATGGAGTAGGCTAACTGACGACGACCCCAGTCTTCCAAACGGTGTACTTGGCCGCCGCTTTCTTTAACGGATGAGGTATAGCGCTCGATCATGCCGGGCACTTGCTCACTCTGGTCAGGGTGGACCAGAAACACAATTTCGTAATGTCGCATTGTCGCTCCTTACGGGTTAGTAGCCTCCTGCATAAAAAATGTATGCAGTGAAGCAAGGAGTATCGCCTCCTGGCCCAATAATGGGGGACGCAGGGGCGGGTTGGGCGGCGTATTCTAGGGAGTTGACGCCGAAAAAGCAACTTAACGGCAACAGAAACCACTGAAATCTCCCCCTTCAGAGGCAAAGCTCACGTATCAGGGGGCTTTTCTGATCAATAGTTAACGGTTAAGACGTTGTCTGAGCACTTCAAATAAGACAACGCCCGTGGCAACCGAGACATTCAAACTGGAGACACTGCCCTGCATAGGGATCTTGATCAACTCGTCGCAGGTTTCCCGAGTGAGTCTGCGCATACCATCCCCTTCTGCCCCCATCACAATCACTCTGGGGCCCGACAAGGTGGCATCATAGATAGTTTGCTCAGCTTCCCCCGCCGCACCATATACCCATAACCCCAACTCCTGAAGCTTCTTCAGACTCCTGGCCAGGTTGGTTACCGGAATTAACGGAACCGTTTCAGCGGCGCCACAGGCGACCTTACGGGCCACATCATTCAAGCTGGCAGAGTTGTCTTTAGGAACCACAACAGCATCCACCCCCGACGCATCTGCCGAGCGCATACAAGCCCCAAGGTTATGAGGGTCGGTCACGCCGTCCAGAACTAAAATAAGCGGCTCTGAATCCAGAGTTTGCACCATCTCATACAGTGCCGCCTCATCCAGCTTTTTACCGGGCATCACGTAGGCGAACACCCCTTGATGCTTGCCATCGCTCATGGAATCCAGGGTTTTCTTATCAACAAGTTTTATCGGTATACCTTGTTTCTGAGCTGCAGTGACTACTTTTTGCATGCGTTGATCCTGCCGACCTTCGGCAAGATAGAGTTCAACAATTTTTTTAGGTGCAGATTTTAGGAGTGACTGTATGGCGTGAATACCATAAGCCTGATCGAGTTTGGCCATAAAATTCTATTTGCTTACTTTTTCTTTTTAGGTTTATTTGAACTTTTCTTCTTCGCCGATTTTACGGGCTTCTTCTTTGCCATTTTCTTCGGCTTGCGGACTTCCTGGTTTTGCTTGCCGTCTTCCGACTCGGGTGCGGACAATTTTCGTTTCCGAGGCTTCCGCCCTCCAGCTTTTCGAGCGCGCTC
The DNA here is from genome assembly GCF_032773895.1 of Teredinibacter sp. KSP-S5-2. Lineage (NCBI taxonomy): Bacteria > Pseudomonadati > Pseudomonadota > Gammaproteobacteria > Cellvibrionales > Cellvibrionaceae > Teredinibacter > Teredinibacter sp. KSP-S5-2. Next base: position 3,343,519 of record NZ_CP120416.1, read on the forward strand.
CCGTTCGTAATCTTTAGCCAGGTTTTTTGCCTGGTCCGACACTTTGACCTTAGAACGTTTTTTTGACTTAACCTGGGTAAGTTCAAAGTCCACCGTGCGCTCTTCCAGGTTGACACGGACAACCTGTACTTCAAGCTCATCCCCTAAACGAAAAACTTGCCGGGTTCGTTCACCAACAAGCCGGTGATGGGCCGGTTCGAAATGATAATAGTCCTGCGGAAGCGCCGTAATATGCACCAATCCTTCCACATACATATCTTTCAATTCGACAAACACGCCAAAAGCTGTGACGGAACTGACAACGCCTTCAAATACTTCGCCGACATGATCCTGTAGGTATTCGCACTTTAACCAGGTCACCACATCCCGAGTGGCATCATCGGCTCGCCTTTCACACAAAGAGCATTGCTCGCCAAGGCCAACCATTGCCGAAAAGGAGTAGGGATATATTTCTTGCTCCGGCAGTTTCGGCGCTCCGGGCACACGAACCACTTTTTTGGATTCCGCATCCGAACGAATAATGCAACGTATCGCTCGATGAACAAGCAAATCGGGGTAACGACGAATAGGCGACGTAAAGTGTGCATATTCCGTGTATGCCAAACCGAAGTGCCCCATATTATCCGGCTGATAAACCGCCTGATTCATGCTGCGCAACAACACTGTTTGAATCAGGTGCGCATCCGGGCGCTGTGCAATTTGTTGCATCACATCCTGGTAATCCGCCGGCGCAATTTCACCTTTGGAATACATAGAAATACCCAACTCGCCCAGAAACTCAAACAGCATTTCCAGCTTTTCTGCCTTGGGTGGTTCATGCACACGATATAGCGCGGGGAGTTTATGTGCTTGTAAAAATTTCGCCGCGCATACATTTGCGGCCAACATGCATTCTTCAATTAGCTTGTGGGCATCATTACGTTCGACAGGAATAATTTTTTTAATTTTCCGCGACTCATCAAAAATAATTCGGGTTTCTTTGGTTTCAAAATCAATGGCTCCACGCTGTTCCCGCGTGCCACGCAGCACCTGATACAAGTCATGTAAGGCATCGATCTGCTCAAGCACATGATAGTATTGCTTGCGAACACCACTGCGTTTTTTACCTCGATCCTCGATTATTTTTCCAACATCGGTATAGGTTAAACGCGCATGAGAATGCATGACGCCTTCGTAAAATTTATAACCACTAATTTTCCCCGCCGCGCTGATCGTCATTTCGCACACCATGCACAATCGATCAACATTCGGGTTCAGCGAACACAAGCCATTCGATAAAACCTCGGGCAGCATGGGCACAACAAAATCAGGAAAATAAACCGATGTACCTCTTAAAACAGCTTCTTTATCAAGCGCACTACCAACCTGTACATAATGAGACACATCAGCAATGGCGACATATAATCGCCAACCACCAGAAGCTTTTGTTTCGCAATAAACCGCATCATCAAAGTCGCGGGCGTCTTCGCCATCAATCGTCACTAAAGGCAACTGACGTAAATCAATTCGGTGTTGCTTATCCTGCTCAGACACTTCAGGACTAATCTGCGCAACTTGCTGTTCAACGCTGTGAGGCCATACATTGGGGATATTGTGCGAACGAATGGCAACATCTATTTCCATTCCCGGAGCGAGGTGATCGCCCATCACCTCAACCACATTCCCTGCCGGCGGCGAATTGCGCGCTGGCTGCTGAATGACATCCACTAAAACAAACTGTCCGTTCTGTGCGCCGTTTGCATTTTCGGGAGGAACAATAATGTCATGACCAATGCGGGTATTGTCAGGCCGAACAAAGCAGATGCCTCGCTCGCAAAAATATCGCCCAACAATTTGGGTGGTATTGCGGGTTAAGACTTCAACAATATTTCCCTCACGACGCCCTTTAAAATCCGGCGGGCCTGGGCGAACAAGAACTTCGTCACCATGAAACACTTTGCGCATTTGTCGATTCGTCAAATACACATCTTCAGAACCATCGTGTGGCAATACAAAACCGTAACCGTCTCGATGCCCCTGCACCACGCCCTTAACCAAATCCATTTTATCAATGCGACCGTAAGCACCTTTGCGGTTAGACACAATTTGTCCATCCCGCTCCATCGCACGCAAACGTCGACGTAAAGCTTCTATATTGTCGTCAGAGGTTAGTTTTAAGGCTCGACACAATGATCGGTGGCTCATCGGGCCAGAGGACTTTTCTAGAATATCGAGAATTAATTCTCTACTGGGAATGGGGTTTTGATACTTTTGAGATTCGCGCTCAGCGAATGGATCTAATTGCTTAAATATTTTACTCAAATTGACGCCTGCTTTGAGAGTCTGTGCCAAGACACGACTTTAATGGCTTTAGGTTTAGCTCTATTTTAGCCTGAAATGACTAAACCTTCGCGGTTTAGTCATCAAAGTGAGCCAAGTTTAGCCAAATCACTGCTGCTCAACCCAAGCCCGGCCGGGAGTATCCGTAAAAAATGTTTCAATTGCACCACGTTTTTGCATGGTAACGAAAACCTGCTTGCCATCAACCCCACCAAAAGCCACATTTGTTGGGTGCTGCCCCTTCAATTTCACTTCTCGAATTAATTTGCCTTCAGGTGACACTATGGCCACAACACCAGCACCATAACGAGCGATATACAGATTACCGGAAACATCACAGCGCATGCCGTCCATACCAAAATCGTCAAATTCGATAAAGGTTCGTTTATTGGAAACATTTCCAGATGCATCCAGGTCATAAGCGTAAACTTTTCGCTGAACACTTTCGTTTACATACAAAGTACGGCCATCTGGGCTGACTTCAACACCGTTGGTTGTCCCCATATTGGATTCCAGAAGCGTGACCTTACCCTCTTCAACACGCCATAGGTTACCGGTACTGTTTGCCCAGTTGGGATCACTGGCGAATAAAATTCCATTCGGCGCAATGGCAATATCATTTGGCTGGTTCATTTTAGGGTTGTGTGCATAGACGCTCACTTTTTTTGATTGAGCATCCACCTTCAACACATTATGAGCTGAGTAATCCGCAATCAACATGTTGCCATGCCGATCAAAACGAATACCATTGCCCGTACTACCTTCAGGCAAAGTTACATACAACTCTGGCTGCATTTTCTTCGGGATAACACCAATCGTTCCCTGCTCTTTAAAGTTCACCGCATACAAATGTCCGTTTGTATCCACCGCTGGCCCTTCGATACCATTGGTGAAATCCCCATCCTTGGTCCAGTCCGATACAGTAAACAGTTCTTGAGTTGTTGAGGCACATCCAGAAACAAGTGCCACAACCAGTGGCATCGCAGTCATAAGCCGCATGAAAAACTCCTGATTTTTTAAGAAAGCGTTATTGTATTTATTAAATCAATTTCTTCTTGCGAGAAAGGTGCAGAGTTTAACGCATTTAAATTATTTTTTAGCTGTTCGAGGGTTCTAACCCCCAGCAGTGTCGTGGTGGGTTTGCCTTGTAGAATCCAGGCCAACGCCATCTGCGCCAATGGTTCGCCCCGCTGCTCTGCTAAGGAATGTAACTGACTGACTTTTTTCTGGATATCTTCCGTTATCCAAGCAGCCTGTAAATTGCCTGTATCCCGTGATGCTCGAGAGTCCTGAGGAATACCACCCAGATATTTACCAGAAAGCACGCCTTGAAATAATGGTGCAAATGCCACGCTTCCCACACCGTGGGTTTGCAACATATCAAACAAACCATTATCCGGTTCCCGATTCAACATGGAATAGCTCATCTGGTGGGCGAGAATCGAAAAGCCCATTTCCGATGCCATATGAATCGCTTTTTCTGTCTCATCAACGGAATACGCAGAAATACCCACGTACAAGCTTTTTCCCTGTGCCACTATGTCCCGTAATGCTCCCATAGTTTCCTCAAGCGGCGTATTCGGGTCTGGTCTATGGTGATAATACAAATCCACATAGTCCAACTGCATACGCTTGAGGCTCTGATCCAAGCTGGAAATCAAATGCTTGCGCGAACCCCAGTTACCATATGGGCCGTCCCACATATCCCAACCGGCTTTGGTCGTGATAAAGAGTTCATCGCGTAAATTAAAGAAATCACCAGAAAGGTATTTTCCCAAAGTCTTTTCCGCAGAACCTGGGGGAGGACCATAGTTATTCGCCAAGTCCAAATGCACGACACCATGATCAATGGCGTAGTGCAGCATTTTCTGAATTTCCCGCTGGTCATCCTGCTCACTAAAGTTATGCCACAAACCAAGAGATAAGGCAGGTAATAAAACGCCGCTGATTCCACAGCGGCGATATTCAATGCGTTGGTACCGTTCGGAATCCGGTGTCCACATATTATTTTAATCCTTCTACGATTGCGCCTAGAAGCGCACCCTCTTCGTCATCACCACTAAGTTGCCAGAAGAAAGCGCCACCCAAGCCTTTTTGTTTTGCGTAATCCATCTTACCAAGAACGGTTTCTGGTGTGTCATAACTCCACCATTCTCCATCACAGAATCCGTAAGCGGTGCCGCCCACGATTCCACTTGCAGGACAACGTGTTTTCAAGATGTTGTAAGAATCAGCTCCCAATTCATGCTTACCTGGTGCTGGGGCAGATGCACTACCCAAGGCTTCCGGCTGAGAAACACCGGTCCAACCACGACCATAGAAACCAATACCAAGGAGAATTTTTTCTGCTGGGATGCCTTGTTCTAACATATAACGAATTGAGTCGTCCGTTGAGTTTTTCTCTTCATCGGTACCTTCTGTACCCGGCACACGGAACAACGGAGAGTGAGGATAAGTTGGACCTTGAGACGCCCAACCACCAGAATAGTCGTAAGTCATGGGCATAAAGAAATCGATATAAGGAGCGGCTTTTGCGTAATCCGCAGCGGTAAGCGTTTTTAGCTGTGCGCCAATGGCAGTGGTCACCAACTCGTCGTTACCAAATCTTTCGCGTACAGCTTTCATCAATTTGTAGTAACCGTCACGACCACTCTTATCACACTCAATACCACAGGCATTCGGGTATTCCCAGTCAATATCGATACCGGCGAACAATCCCTCCCAACGAGGATCATGAATCATGTCATAGCAGGAATCAGCAAAGGTTTCGACATCGTTTGCTGCCTCGATAAACCCGGTTGATAACGTCCAGCCACCAATAGACCAGAGTAGTTTCAAATCAGGGTACATTTTCTTCAGTTTGATTAGCTGGCCAATCACACCTTTAACTTTAGCGTCTTCGGCATCTGCAACGCCATCAACACTGTCTTCTGCGCTGTATGCATGCTCTATCGTCGCAGGCACTCTATCCAATACACACTTACCACCTTCAACACCACCAAAAGCAAACAGAATATGGGTTAACTGTTCGGCCGCACCACGGGTAACCACATCTTTAACCCGATATCCGCGCTCAGGCTCCCATGCAGGGAAATACCCGACCACTTTTGGCTTTGCACTCACTTCAAGCTCCTCTGTCACCGCCGTTGATGCTTGTTTCTCTTCTTTCGGTGCAGGAGACTCAGATTCACTGCATCCGACAAAAAACACCCCCAAAATAAGAATACTGAGAAGCTTACTGGTTAACCGCATATAACACCCCTGAATTGTATTGAATGGAGTTAAAAATCAGCCAAAATAAGGTAAAAATAGTATTAGGCTATTGATAACTCTAGGTAAAACTCTTCACTATTATAAACATAGAAGAGTGAAAATCATGACGCCTGTCACACCTAAAATAGCCTTTAGCAACAGAAAAGTGCGTGAATAATGTATAAACAACTATTAATTACCGGTGGGGCCGGATTTATCGGGTCAAACTTCGTTGCACATTGGCTTGCCCAACATCCGCACACGCAAGTAACGATACTGGATTTACTCACCTATGCCGGCAATATGGCCAATCTGCAATCCGTTGCAGATAATCCAAACCTTTCCTTTGTTCGAGGTGATATTGGCGATAAGGCATTGGTTAGCAGCTTGTTCGCCGAAAAAGACTTCGACTGCGTTGTGCACTTTGCAGCAGAATCCCATGTTGATCGCTCAATCGAAGAACCTGATATATTCCTCAAAACCAATGTACTGGGCACGCACAACCTGCTGGAATGTGCCAAGCAGCACTGGCTATATCCAGGGGCAAAGCCGCGCACCCATCTGTTTCATCACGTTTCAACGGATGAAGTTTTTGGTAGCTTACAGCCTGGAGAGTCGCCCTTTACAGAAGAAAACAATTACAAACCAAACTCACCCTATTCTGCGAGTAAAGCTGCATCTGACCACTTAGTCCGCGCTTACCACAACACATATCAACTCAATACATCAATATGCCATTGTTGTAATGCCTTCGGCCCACATCAGCACACAGAAAAACTTATTCCCAAAACAATCCATGCGATATTGTCGAATAAGACTATTCCCGTATACGGCGATGGTTTACAAATCCGAGACTGGATGTACGTTCATCACACAGTAGAAGCCATCGAAAGAATCATCACAAAAGGGGAAAAAGGCGAAGCATATAATGTCGGTTATAATCAGGAAAAAACCAATATGACGCTGATTGGTGAAACATGCTCACTTATGGATAAACTGTTTGCGGATAACACACAACTACAACGCCAGTTTCCAGAAGCCACCAAGGCCGCTGAAGGAAAATCAAAAGAATTAATATCTCACGTTGAAGATAGGCTAGGGCACGATAGACGCTACGCAATAAATGCTAATAAGTTGTCTGCCCATTTAAACTTTTCCCAAACAGGATCCTTCGAAGAAAACCTACTCGATACCATCCGATGGTTTATTCAACAGCACACTAAAGTCAGTACTATCGATATCTGATACATCAATTGTGTGTTTCCAATAAAAGCTGCTCTGCAATAGAACCAAGGGGCAGCACTTTATCAACCGCATTTCTTTTTATCGCTTCATTGGGCATACCAAACACGGCACAACTCTGTTCATCTTGAGCAATGGTAACAGCTCCCTCATCGTGCAATTCTGACATCCCCCGAGCACCGTCATCTCCCATTCCGGTTAATATTACTCCCACAATATTTTTCCCTCCATATTGCGCAGCCGATCGAAATAACACATCAACCGATGGGCGATGTCGAGACACCAACGGGCCTCCGCGTAATTCAACAAAATAACGAGCACCGCTTCTTTTGAGCAACATATGCTGATTGCCTGGCGCCACTAAAGCCGTTCCCCGTAAAATAGTTTCGTTATTTGTTGCTTCCCGAACGGTTATGTTGCACTCCTGATTTAATCGGTTAGCGTAGCTTTTGGTAAAATGTTCCGGCATATGCAAAACAATCAAGATTCCTGGTGAGTCCTGGGGCAATTGAGTAAGGATTGCTCTAATCGCTTCGGTTCCTCCAGTTGACGCACCGATAACAACGAGTTTCTCCGTTGTCCTGGTCATTGACAGAGCTTGCCTTTGACGGCCGATGATCACATCAGCCGTTAATTTGGTCTGAGGCTTCTTAATTTCGGTTCGCTTTCTTAAATGCCCTCTACAAGCCGCAGCCGCTTTAATCTTATCAACGATCTGAACCTTGGACTCCTCAATAAACAACTTTGAGCCTAATTTTGGTTTGGTAATAATTTCTACCGCACCAAGCTCCAAAGCCTTGAAATAAGAATCCGTGCCCTGCTCAGCCAAGGTTGAACAGATAATAACGGGCATCGGGTTCTGCTCCATGATTTTTTTCAGAAAAGTCAGGCCATCCATACGAGGCATTTCAATATCTAAAATCAGCACATCAGGAACGGCTCTTTTTAGTTTCTCTACAGCGAAATACGGATCCTGAGCGGTGGATATCAGCTCCACCTCGGCACTACCAGCAAGCACCTGTTCGAACACATTCCTGATTAATGCAGAGTCATCGACGAGCATCACCTTGATTTTACTCATTCCCAAATTCCTGTCGCTAGTGAACACAGAGATAACTACGGGTCATATTGATATACAGTAGAGCTGACGTTTTTTATGGGCAAACCTTTTGGCAACATTCCTTCTGACGGCCCAATAAAAAGGTATCCTTTTGGTTTTAGAACGGAGAGCAGTTTTTCGATTACTGCATCTTTATTTTCTTTGTTAAAGTAAATAAGAACATTTCGACAGAAGATCACATCCATAGGTTGAATTTTACGGTAATCCCCCGTAATCAAATTAAATAGGCTTAAGTAAACTCGCTGCCTTAACTCCGGAACGATACGGTACACGGCCTCACCCTTTTTACTTTTTAGCAAAAAACGCGAACTTAAATTTTTATCAATAGGAGTCACAGCTTCAGATGGATAAATTGCTGCACGCGCTTTTTGCAGAGAAGGTATCGATATATCCGTTGCCATAATCTGGCATCGATATAAAGGAATATCATGCAGCCTAAAATACTTGGCAGCGATCATTGCCATAGTATAAGCCTCCTCTCCCGTAGAGCAAGCTGCACTCCACATATTCAGAGAGGCTGAGTTTTTCCTTCGAAAAAAATCAGGAAGAACACGATCATATAAAAAATCGAAATGCGAAGGATCTCGAAAAAAATCTGTTTTATGGGTGGAAACAAGATCGATTAATATCTGAAGCTCTTTTTCACCTTCATGGCAATTAGAAAAAGAGAACTTGAGGTAATCACCAAAATTGGACATTCCCAAGGCATTGAGGCGCTTATTCAGGCGGGTTTCCAACATTGTCAGTTTATTTACAGGCGTTTTTATACCCAACTGACTCTCAATAAACCCCTGCAACCTGACGAACTCAGACTTGGACATTCTGTAAAGTCCGAAATCCATTTTTGACTGACTATTCGGCAATACTATTTTCTTGCTCCGCATCGCGAATAACACCAAGCTCTTGCTGCGTAAAAATTTTATTAATATCCAGCAGCATTAAAAACTTTTCGTCAAACTTGGCCATGGAAGAGATAAAATCATAATTAATACGTGCACTCACACGAGGGGCTGGATGCAAATCATCAGAGTCGAGTTCAATTACTTCATGAACAGAATCTGTTAGCGCACCAATTACGGTGTTTTCTCCAGCAACCACGACTTCCAGGACAACAATACAAGTATCAATAGTTGGAACAATAGGGGCTAAACCAAACTTAAGCCTCAAATCAATAATTGGGACAACACTGCCCCGTAAATTTAATACTCCATAAAAGAAATCGGGTGTTTTCGGGACTTTAGTCACCTCGCCCAATTCAAGGACTTCTTTGACAAAACTCACACTGACAGCATAGTACTCATCATCCAATATAAATGTTAGATACTGGTTGATATCCTCTTCGAATGTTTCAGAAACAGGCTGCCCCATTTAGTGCCTCACTATACCGTTGTTATTACGCTTGACGTTCAAAGTCATCGTCAGACAAATCACCGAGGGAATCGTCGAGATTAATCGTCACTCCAGACTCATCAGAACCTGTATCTGGAATAAACTCTTCCTTTCTGGAAATAGCATTCACTTTAGGCTTATCGGTTTTTTTTGCACTTTCCTCTAACTGAAAAAAACTAATTACTTCGCGCATCTGTTCTGCTTGAGCATTCAGCTCTTCAGCCGTAGCTGCACTTTCTTCTGCAGCACTGGCATTCTGTTGAATCACGCTGTCTAATTGTTGTATCGCCTCATTAATTTGAGATACACCAATTTTTTGTTCCCGACAAGCAGCACTAATTTCCTGCACCAGCTCCGCCGTTTTTTGAATATCCGGCACCAATACTTTTAACAACTCTCCAGCCTCTGCAGCGGTATCAACACTCGAAGAAGTTAAGTCACTAATTTCACTGGCCGCGTTCTGACTGCTGATTGCCAAATGCCTGACTTCCGAAGCAACTACCGCAAAGCCCTTACCTTGCTCTCCGGCACGTGCCGCTTCAATGGCTGCGTTTAACGCCAATAAATTTGTTTGCCGGGATATTTCACCTATGACCGATATTTTCTCTGCAATTTGACGCATTGCGTGTTCAGTTCGGCTAACGGCATCTCCACTATTTTGCGCATTTTGTGCGGCTTGATTGGCAATTTTTTCTGTTTGCCCAGCGTTATCGGCATTTTGTTCGATATTCGCACTCATTTCTTCCATAGCAGAAGAGGTCTGTTCAATCGCAGAAGCTTGATTACTTGCCCCGGCTGCTATTTGTTGCGAGGCGGTACTCAATTGCTCAGCACCACTTGAAACATTATTACCTGCAGCCTGAAGCTCGCCAATAACATTGGCAAGTTGGTCTACCATCTGCTGATTGGCACTTAGAAGTTGACCAATTTCATCGTCTCTATCTTCGCTTTCTTCAACATTCAAATTACCTTGTGCAACACGTGCCAAAGCCGCCACGGCTTTCTCCAAAGGCCGTGATATCGCACGAGAAAACAGTAAAGCGATGACAAATGAAACAACAACAGCAATTAAGACCATAATTGCTGTATCTCTTTTTAATCCGTGGATTCCCTCCATTGCCTCTTCAGTATCTTTTTCACTTAAAATGCCCCAGTTTAACCCGGGAATTTCAAGCGGTTCATACGCGGAAAACACCGGCACACCACGGTAATCCAAAAATTCTGACTGACCATGACGACCGGCAAAAACACTTTCCGCTCCGGGTGAATTAACTGGTTGAGTTAAAATACCGGTATTAAGGTGATCAATCATCTTCAAGTTCTGTTGTGATAGACCAATTTCCTTCATCTGTTCCAGATACGCATCTTTATCGGTAAGCATGAAGCGGGAATCACTGCGCAGTTTTAGGTCATCTCCGACAATATAAACTTCACCGGTTTCCTCCATGCCAACCGCTTCCCAGCGCTGATTACTGGTTGTAATATCAGATAACCTTGCAACTGGAACCTGAATAGCAAAGATCCCAACCAGGGTTTCACCATCGTAGATAGGTGCAGATATAAACATTGCAGGTGCATTATAGGACGGCTGGTAAAATGCAAAATCCGCTGTGTAAACATCATCAATCAGGTTGAGCTGAACCGTTTCGCGAAATGCCTTACCTAAAGACGACTCAACATAAGGCCCCCGCAACAAAGATGTAGCGAAATCCACTTCTTTGTATACCGAATACACCACATAGCCTGTTTCAGGCTCGATAAGAAACACATCATAAAAACCAAAAGTGTCCATTAAACTACGGAAAAACGAGTGATACTTTTTATGGACCTGACTATATGTAGTGTTGTCTTTTGCAGCCTCCATTAAATGTTTTGATCCAGTGGGGGCACTGTTGTTGGAGGTGTACTGATATTGAAGGTAGCGGGTAATAACGTCTTGCGGCAATACAGTCTGAATCGATACGGCATTTTCTGAGTTTTGATTTAGCTTCGGAACAAACTCTGTCCTATAATACTTGATTAAGGAATTATTCAGCTCTTCATCTTGTGCCGTTTGAGCTGCTTTTTTCAGACTGAAAAATGATGCATTAAATTCTTTTGCGCTTTCAATCACAACCGGTGCGGTGGAGAAGTTTTTTACTTGCTTCCTTAGCTGCTCGAAAAATAACTTAAGCTCTTCAGCCTTTCCTTCTCGCGTAGCCACCAACTGATTAAATTCAGCGTGTCTCAATGCCACACTTGCTTCATAGTAGGACAAATAGCCTATAGTGACCGACAGTGCAGTACTCATTAAAACAAGCGTAATTGATAACTTATAGGATAATTTTAAATTTCTGAAAAATGACCGCATTTAGCAACTCCAGACCCTAGTAGCGATTGACCAAATAAGTTGATTTTGCTTCCAGTTCTCAAAGAATAGCGTCCCCAACACTTTACCCCTATACCGTTATGGTCTAAAAAAAGGAATAAACAATTCCCACAAAGAATAGGTTTATTATATTTAGCACATATATTTGATTTACGAACAACCGAACTATAATTAAATCATTTCTGCAAATACGGATTGATTATAGAAAGGAATACTTTACATACATGCCACTCCAAAGCAGGTCAGTTATTTGATTTTTTATTTGCTGGTTAAAGAACGAGAATCATTATGAAATGCATCAAGCTTCCTGCTGAAGTTTCTATCTATGCTGTTACCGAATTAAAACAAAAGATCGAACCATACCTATCAAATAATCAAGAAATCGAGCTCGATTTTGAGCAAGTTGAAACGCTAGACACAGCGGGAGTCCAGCTGCTTATTTGGTTACATAAGCGATCAACTCATGACAATCAGCCACTCAAGCTCACCCATATTAACGAGCAGATATTGTCCGTTCTTGAATATGTTGGCGTAAAAGAAATGTTATGCATCCCCGAGGAACTAACACATGAGTGATCCAAGAGAACTTTTTGCCCAGGAGGCTGAAGAACTCATATCCGCTGCCGAAGAGGCTCTCGTTCACTTAGAGCAGACACCTGACGATGCGGAACTCATGAACACCCTATTTAGAGCAGTTCATACAATGAAAGGCTCCTCCGGTATGTTTGATTATCGGGATGTAGTGGAATTCAGCCACGTATTTGAAACTGTTCTGGATCAATATAGAGGCTCAAATCTTAAAGTAACCAACGAAAACATTGGGTTATTTCTCGAGTGCGTCGACCACATTAGTACGTTGGTCAACTTAGCAGGCGAAGGTGTTACACAACTTCCATCAGACACTGCGGTCTACGGCAAGTCTCTTCTGGATCAGCTACTTCAGTTGGTCCAAGCGGATTCTAAAGCCTCCGCTGACTCAAACGAAGTAAACGACGATGAATCTGACATTTCAACAGATGATGAACCCTGGATTATATTGCTTAACCTTGGGCCCGACGTGCTTCGTAATGGAATGGACCCACTTTCCTTTATTTACTACCTTGAGAACTTGGGCAAGGTCGAAAGCGTAGAGATCTTTGACAACGAACTGCCTCTGAATTCAGAAATGGATCCCGAGACCTGTTATATCAATATACAGGTTCTTTTTAAGGGAAAAGTCAACAAGCAGCAAATCGCTGATGTCTTTGAATTTTTAGTTGATGATTGTCAGATACTCATTAACCCACCCCAATCCGAATTAAAAGAGTTAACAGAGAACCTCGCTCATGTTACTGACGACCAAAGAATTGGAGAAATCCTGTGCGAAATTGGCGCAATCAGTACTCAAGAATTAGATCAGGCCAGACAACAACAGCTCAAACTTGTTGAAGATAATATACAAAAACGTATCGGCGAAATCCTTATCGAAATGAAATCCGCCGATCCCGCTATCGTTAAAGCGGCAGTAAAACAGCAAAATACCATTCGCACCAATACCACGGTGAGAGTCGAAACAGCCAAACTGGAACGTCTATTTAACCTTGTTGGCGAACTTATAATTAACAATGCGAACTCAAACCGATTAATTGAAGCTTTGCCAGAAGAAGAGGAACTCAATAATACCGCCAGTATATTATCCCACCTGGTCAACGAAATACGAGATACCACTACCGAACTGCGAATGGTTGAACTCAATGCAACATTTAACCGTTTCAAACGAGTAATACGCGACCTATCTCAAAAAGCGGGAAAACAAATTGATCTAAAAATCGAAGGCGGTAGTACAGAACTGGACAAGTCATTAATTGAGAAAATTGTTGACCCGTTGACACACTTGATTCGAAATTCGGTCGACCATGGTATTGAAGACAGTGAAACCCGAACAAGCCTGGGCAAACCGGAAGCAGGAACGATTACTCTAAAAGCCTACCAGGCTTCAGGCAATGTCATTATTGAGGTTAAAGATGACGGTAAAGGCATAGACGCAGAAAAAGTCAGAGCGAAAGCGATAGAGCGTGAGCTCATATCTGCAGATTCTCATCTTTCCCCGGAAGAATGCTATCGGCTCATATTTTTACCTGGTTTTTCCACCGCGCAAGCAGTCTCGGAGATTTCTGGCCGCGGTGTGGGAATGGATGTAGTCAAAAAAAATATCGAATCAATTGGCGGAGTAATTTCAATCGAAAGCGAACCACAAAAAGGATCACTGTTTCGATTTAGAATTCCTCTGACCATGGCAATTATCGATGGCTTTCTTATTCAGGTTGGCGAAAGTCGATATGTTATCCCGCTCGCGAATGTCTCCGAATGCATAGAGCACGACGATATAACCTGGAAAAAAATTCGAAACAATGCAGATATTAACCTTCGTGGAGAATTACTTCCCCTTGCACGCTTACGAGACTATTTCTCTCTACCTAAAACAGAAATATGGGAAAGAGTGATTGTTATTGAGCATTTAGATATGCGGGTGGGCGTGGTTGTGGACGATTTACTCGGTGAAATACAAGCTGTGATTAAGCCGCTCAGTAAAGCGATCAACAATCAAATCGGTTACAGCGGCGCAACCATTCTCAGCGATGGCAATATAGCCATGATTCTGGACATCGGTACAATTATCGAATCGTTTTTAGAAAAGCAGGCCTGTTAGGCCTGCTTACAGATATTATATAAGAGCGGGAATACCGGGAATCATTCCTACGACAGCCATGATCGAAGTACAAATAATAAATGCTGCACCAGGTATCACCATACGATCAACAACACTCAACGTTTTACCTCTGTGCGCGTCTCCTATTAACCCCATGTTATCCAGAAACATCGTTAACGACCAACCAAATACCGGGTTTACCAACGCAGAAGCAAAAATACATACACCCGCTCCCTGCGCATTTTTTTCGTCAGAAATCATCTGCATACCGGCTTCAAGCAACGGTAAAAACACCCCCACCAGAAGAGCAACCACCAAAACCGGTTTCCAGGATGCTAGATCCATTGGATAACCCCAAACGGCCGCCACAATACAAAATAAACCGGTCAACACAGCACCAGCAGGAATCGGTCGTTTTGCAATCGCAGCAGGAATCATATAGGTTCCCCAAGAGCTCGATAGATTTCCCCCGCCCAACGCAGATCCAACCATCTGACGAATAGAGCAGATAGTCATAGTGTCATCAACATTCATTAGCACTTTATTCGTTTTGGGATAGTTCATTTCCTGGAACACTCTGTGACCTAAAAAATCGGGTGGCCACATTGCAACAGCCAAAAGCGCAAAAGGCATTACAGCAAGATAATTGGCTAAATCCGGTAACCCCATTTGCCATCCTGTATTTTCACCCCACCAATACATTGGATTTAGATGTGGTATCCCCGGGCTGGTTTGAAACTCGAAAGGCGTACCAAGCAGCCAAGAAAGTAAAAGAGCAAATGCAGAGCACAGTGGAATAGAAAGCCAACGTTTTTTTAACCTTGCTAAAACAGCATAAATAATTACCGTCGACAATATAAGAATAAAAGCCAGAGACGGAACACCACTCTCTGCGGTCCACAGTTTGAAACTGGATATCTGGCTTAGAGTTCCGACCGCCCCTAAATAAATCAGCAAACCGCCTCGAACACCATCCCCCGTTAATGTGATTAAACGAGAACCACCTTTGCTAAAACTCAGTGCCAGACCAAAAATTCCCACAGTAATTCCCAATGCAAGGGGATGTCCGCCAGATGAAACAATTAATGGAATCATTGGAATCATTGGCCCGTGAGTACCGGCCAAATTGGCATTTGGGTTTAAAAAACCTGAAAACAGAAGCGCAAACAGCACACCAACAATGATCATTTCGAAACGAGTGTTTTCGATGATAAAAGCGGTATCAAGACCTTGATATTGTGCGGCCCATGCACCAACCATTGCCGCAACCATAACAACTTTTCCTATTGTCCCGGCTAAAGCAGGAACAATATCTTCCCATTCAAAATGATAATCACGCCAAGGTAAATTAAACCCCCAGCGTCTCGGCTCCATAACGGAAAGCTCATGCTCTAAATACTCAGCACGAGATGAGAAGTCACCTCTGTGTCTTCGTTGCAAAATATATGAACTAGGCATTGTGTAGATCTTCTTGTGTTTTGAAAATTCTTCAAAGCTACATACGCATGAAAAACACAAGATAGCAATTCGTTTATTAGTATGTATACGAGCGTATATATTAGTGCTTAAACTCGCTAAAGCTTACCACCTATACAAAAAACGCACCCTGCTTACTCGAAAAACAATTGACAAATATCAAAATAAAGAAAGAGAGGAAAATAAAATTGAATTTTTTCTTAGAAAAAGAAATTTAAAAGTTATAAATAATTTTTTAACACATCATAAATCCGAATAACTATTTTTACCCACCCCTCATACTCACACAATAAAACGGTACTTTTTTACTAATTAATTAACTCACCCAAAATTAAATCATACGTTTGATTTTTATTTCAAAACCAAAAACATTTGAATTCATTTGCCTCTTTCTTCGGCAAATAAAGATATCTATATTTAAGAACGAAAAGAAAATGAGAACTAAACCGGAAGCAAACAAAAACAACTAGCTTATCCTTGTTCAAGAAAATTTATTTCTGCATGCATAAGAAAAGAGAATTATTGTCATTCCACTTTCAATTGAGCACCGAATTTCATACTCAACACTTTTTGATCTGCCTTTTTTAAACCTTTAAAAATAAGCTCATAGGAATGGTCAATCATTCGTTCAATTTCAGATTGAGGAATAGAACCATCGGAAATAACAGTATTCCAATGCTTTTTATTCATATGATAACCAGGAATAACGCTCGGAAAAATATCTCGCAGCGCATTTGCTTGCTCTGGTTCACATTTCAAATTGACTCTGGCACAGTCGCCTTCCATATATAAAATTGCGTAGATTTTCTCTCGCAAGCGAAAAACTG
This sequence comes from Teredinibacter sp. KSP-S5-2, assembly GCF_032773895.1. Taxonomy (NCBI): domain Bacteria; kingdom Pseudomonadati; phylum Pseudomonadota; class Gammaproteobacteria; order Cellvibrionales; family Cellvibrionaceae; genus Teredinibacter; species Teredinibacter sp. KSP-S5-2. Next base: position 3,360,201 of record NZ_CP120416.1, read on the forward strand.
CTGACTGTTCGCCAAAAGGGAAGTCTTCTGTCGTTTCGGGCTTATTCATCATATACGCCCTGATCTGTTGGTAATTCATATAACAATCAAAATCCTGTTCCTATAGATAAGCGCAGGCTATTTTTAATACCGCTATCTTCATTCAAATACCGATTAAAATATACCCCGACACTGACGCTATCAGCACTGTGTGCGACCCCAAACTGGAAATAATAACCACCATTCAAGTCGATATCTTCTTCGTAACAGTTTGAGCAATTGGAAATGGATCGACTCGATTCAAAAATAGTACTTACACCGGCCCTTGCCGTCAGGAAAGTCGATTGTCTTTTCCCCAATACCAGACGCGGCCCAAACTCAAGGTATGCCATAACGCCGTTAGCGTCGGAAGATTCGGATTTTCGATCACCATCCGGTTCTTCAACCACTTGGGTAAAGGCATCATTATCCTCGTAAAACAAAAGCTCCAGGCCACCAGTTAGCATTAACCAATTGATGTTGTCATTGGCGTAGGAAACACTGGTTCCTAAACTGTAGGCGTCGTCATCGACGCCTTCCTGAAATGCCTTTTCACGCTCAAGTGTGATCGATGAAAAGTACCCGTCCCATATCCATTGATCTCCAGCATTCGCAGAAACAGATATTACCGCCAACAGCAATATTTTGATCGCGCCTCTTAGCATAAGGTCATCTCCAACTTGGATGCTGGAACAATATCAGGGTTTACGATTGAATACTTTGAATGTCGTCGCGACGGAAAAGTATTATTCCTGGATGGATAACTCTTGCAACACATTGTTAAACGCGTGATAAATATCCTTATCCATGTCCAGAAACTGTACACCAATTCCGGCCCCGGAATTACCACTCAACAATGCTGAGTTTGTGACTTTAGCGTGTGCCCTGGCACGATGACGCTCACCACGAAAATTAAAAAAGAATTCAATTCCAATAGTTGAACCAATGGCAAGCGCTTGATCAAAAACGAAATAGAGACCGCCCTTAGATACATTTTGTATCTGTGCGGAATGGAGGCTTTTGTCTGCTAATAAGATTCTGGCGGACCAGTTAACAGGAAATCTGGGATGAGCTCGTCGCTCGCTCACTCACGTTCTCCCACTATTACTGAGTTCTCGCCCCAAGAATAGTCAGAACGAGAAATAAATGCCCACTGGCTATTCCAGTGGGCACGAGTAGTTGTAAAAACTTATGCAAATGGATGGCGAAGAACGATCGTCTCAACCCGATCCGGGCCAGTAGAGATAATATCCACTGGAATACCAACCAACTCTTCCAAACGAGCGATATAGGCTAACGCTGTAGCAGGTAAACCATCTTTGGACTGCACACCTACTGTGGACTCTGACCATCCAGGCATGGATTCATACACAGGCTGAATCTCATCCCACCCTTCGGAATCACATGGAATGCCTGTTGGCGCACCATTAGCGTCTTGGTATCCGACACAGATTTTCACTTCGGATAAACCGTCCAACACATCCAGCTTGGTCAGACACATACCAGTCATACTATTGATGCGAACGGCGTGCTTTACTGCCACCGCATCAAACCAACCTGTGCGTCGTTTACGGCCGGTTGTTGCACCAAACTCATGACCTTTAACACCTAAGTGCTCACCCACCTCACACTCCAACTCGGTTGGGAACGGACCGGAACCAACGCGAGTGGTGTAGGCTTTGGTAATTCCCAAAACATAGTCAAGATAAAGTGGGCCAAAACCCGAGCCGGTCGCGGTGCCACCTGCAGTGGTATTGGATGACGTTACAAAAGGATAAGTACCGTGGTCAATATCGAGTAAGGAACCTTGGGCACCTTCAAACAATATATCCTGACCGGCTTCTCTTGCGTTGTGTAGTGCATCAACAACATCAACCACCATTGGCAGAAGTTGCTCAGCCAGACGATAAGCTTCCTGTAGTACCTCTTCGTAACTGACAGGTTCTGCTTTGTAGTATTCGGTAAGCGCGAAATTGTGATACTCCACAACTTCTTTCAGTTTGGAGGCAAAACGCTCTTTGTTTTGCAGGTCGCCCAAACGCAGGCCACGACGGGAAACTTTATCTTCATAGGCTGGGCCAATTCCACGCCCAGTGGTACCGATTTTAGCTTCACCGCGCTTTGCTTCACGCGCCTGATCCAGGGCGACATGATATGGAAGAATGAGCGGACATGCAGGTGAAAGGCGCAGTCTTTCTCGAACTGGTACCCCCTGTTTTTCCAATTCTTCAATTTCTTTTACCAGGGCGTCAGGAGCAAGCACCACACCATTGCCGATGTAACATGTAACGTCTTCACGCAAAATTCCAGAAGGAATTAAGTGAAGCACCGTTTTTTTGCCATCGATAACCAATGTATGACCGGCGTTATGCCCACCCTGAAATCGGGCAACATGGCTGACCTGTTCGGTTAACAGATCAACGATCTTACCTTTACCTTCATCACCCCACTGGGTACCCAATACGACAACGTTTTTGCCCATTGTTTGATATCACTCGCTTACATTAATAAATAAAAACTTTCGCTTACGAAAGAGGCTGCACTGAAAAACGCCCATCTTCTTCGACAAGCACTCGATCACACTGTTGATAATCAAGGGGCTTACTTTGCCCCGAAAGCCCGACAATCACCCGCTCGCCTGATGCACGTAACGCGTTGATCTCTTGCCATTGAAAAACACTGTCGGATGCAACAGCAAAAATCCCATCTTGAGCGGTATTTTCTGACAGTCGATCACCCACTAACCGAACTATGGCAGTTATATCTAGTGCAAAGCCAGTTGCAGGCCTTGCCCGACCAAACGCTTCACCAACATGATCATAACGTCCACCACTGGCAATTGCCGTCCCCATGCCTGGTGCAAAGGCACCAAACACGATACCGGTATGATAGCGATAGCCTCTCAACTCGCTCAGGTCAAAATACATTTGAGCTTCAGGAAAACGTTCCGCGATGGTATCCGCAAGTAATTCAAGCTCATTGATCGCCTGGGTAACAGCCTCTGGCGCATCTTGAAAGACATCTTTTGCCTTTTTTAGTACCGACCGACTACCAGATAATTTTGGTAAGGCTGTAAACCATTTTTTGGCCTGCTCACTTGATGTGTTGGCACATACCCATTCTGTCGCATCAGTGAGGGATTTGGATTGTAATAGCTCAAAGAAAGCGTGTTCTTGTTCGGAAGTCAGCTGCGCAGCAGAGGCCAAGCCTCGATATATGCCAACGTGCCCTAAATCGATATAGAGCGGTAACTTAATTTGGTCCAGTGCTGCAAGCATGAGGCTAACCACTTCTATATCAGCGTCAATGCTTTCCACACCAAAGAGTTCCAGCCCTGCCTGGATGGGCGTTCGAGAACCCAGCGCCCCTTTGGGACGAGAGTGCATCACATGTCCGGCGTAACACAGCCGGTTTACCCCTTCGCGCCGAAGGCTATGGGCATCCATACGAGCAGCTTGAGGGGTGATATCCGCCCTCAAGCCCATGGTTTTTCCTGAAATTTGATCGGTTAATTTGAAAGTTAGCAGGTCGATATCTTTACCTGAACCGGTAAGCAAGGAGTCGGTAAACTCAATCATTGGTGGGATAACATAGTCATATCCCCAGCGCTGAAAAAGATCGGTAATACTTCGACGTAGATGTTCAGTCTGATGCGCTTCGCCGGGAAGCATTTCTTCTATTCCGTCAGGTAACAACCACCGATCGACTTTACTCATATCTTTTTACCTAAACCCGTACCCTAAAAACCTTTCGCAATAAGTAGCAGTGAGCCCGCACCAATCAGCATGCTCACTAACCCCATAATTCTCAATTGCTTATCACTGGTAATGGCCAGAGTTGCAACCATCCTCCGCCACCTGTGAGGGTATAAAAAGGGCAGAATCCCCTCGATAACCAGCATTAAACAGACTGCTTTTGCCAATTCTTCCCACATAGCTGCTGTATCCCTTTCGCTCCCGTATGCCATTCAAGTCATAGGTGATAAGCACAAAAAAACCGGCTCCATTGGGGCCGGTTGCTTCATTTTATCATGAACTGCGGTATCAAAAAACAACCGCGCGATTGATTTCGGTCAGAGCTTACTTCTTACCCTGAGCATCCTTCAGATAACGGAAGAACTCACTATCTGGATCAATCAGCATAATGTCGTCTTTACTCTTAAACGTGGTCTTATAGGCCGTTAAGCTACGGACGAAAGCATAGAAGTCTGGGTCTTTGTTATACGCATTGGCATAGATAGCAGCCGCTTTCGCATCCCCTTCACCGCGCAGCAACTCAGCGTCCCGGTAGGCCTGAGCCTCAAGGATAGTGCGCTGCCTATCGGCATCAGCTCGAATAATCTCGGCTTGCTCCTTACCCTTGGAACGGTGTTCACGGGCTTCTTTTTCCCGCTCAGCAGACATACGGCTATATACCGGGCCACTGACCTCTTCGGGTAGATCAATACGCTTCACACGAACATCAACCACTTCAATACCTAATGAATCCTGGGTGAATTCATTCAGTTGATTAGTGAGATCGACCATAAGCTGATCACGCTCACCACTAACCACTTCCTGAAGTGAACGCTGGGCAAATTGGTTTCTCAAACCTTCATTAATTCGCTGAGCAAGCAGTCTCTCGGCACGAGCTTCCTCACCATTGGTAGCAACATAGTAGTTACCCACATCAATAATGCGCCACTTGGCAAAGGAGTCCACCATCATGCTTTTCTTTTCAACGGTAAGAAAACGCTCAGGACGAGCATCCAAAGTAAGTACTCGCGCATCAAACTTGCGAACCACATCTATGAACGGAATTTTTGCGTGCAAGCCTGCCTTGATGTCATTGTCATCCACTTTACCCAAACGAAGTAAAACACCACGCTCAAACTCGTTGACGATGTATAACGTATTCGACGCAAAAAAGGCGATCAACACTAGGACAAGTATTGAAAAAATAGCTCTTCCGGACATTATCTTGCCTCCCTACGACGTGAATTATTGGACGCTTCTCTACGCAACTGATCAATGACCTCGTTGGTAATCGTATCGATATCTGCATCAGTAAAGCCTTTGCTTGCAGATGTTGAAGATGATGAGATGACTTTATCCAGCGGAATATAGAGCATGTTATTGCCCCCCTCCACATCAACCATCACTTTAGAGGCATTCCCCATTACTTCCTGCACGGCATCGATATATAGACGTTTGCGCGTCACTTGAGGCGCTTTTTTGTATTCAGCCAATAACAATTCGAAACGTTTCGCCTCACCTTCAGCCTGGGCAATTACCTGCTCTTTATACGCATTGGCTTCTTCGATTACACGTTGAGCTTTACCACGCGCTTCCGGGATAATACCGTTGGCATATGCTTGAGCCTGGTTTTTGAAACGCTCTTCGTCTTCACGAGCCTTAATAACATCATCAAATGCTGCCTGGACTTCTCTTGGTGGATTAGAATCCTCGACGTTCACCTTCTCGATACGAATACCAGTTTGGTAGTTGTCGAGATAGGTTTGCAATCGTTCTTGAACTTCCAGGGCAACCTGTTCACGCCCTTGCGTCAACACATCATGCATTCCTGTCGAACCAGCAACATGACGTAAGGCACTATTGGTCGCTTGTTGAAGGCTGCTCTCTGGATCCCTTACTTTAAGTACAAAATCTCGAGCATCAGCGATGACATACTGTACGGACAGCTTGATATCAACAATATTGAGGTCTTTGGTTAACATTTGTTCGGAGGTTGTCCAACCACGAACTTTGGTTACGTTTACGGTGTAGACATTATCAATTAGTGGCGGATTCCAACGAAAACCCGGGCCTTTGGTTTCACTGTAAACACCAAATCGCAGCACCACCGCTCTCTCTTGTTCGTTGACAATGCCTGCCCCTTTTATGACGTAAAACACACCAACAACAATAAAGATGAGAGCAAATATGGCAGCACTGAAACCTGAACCGCCAGAGGCTCCACCTCGTCCACCGTTACCCCCAAAGAAACCATTAAACTTCTTGGTTAGATTATTCAGTATCTCATCCAGGTCTGGTGGGCCGTCATTACCGCGATTACCACCGCTCCAGGGATCTTTGTCTTTATTACCACCCGGTTCATTCCAGGCCATAAGGCATCTCCATCAAGGTTTTGAATCTTTTTTTGTATTACGTCGAAATAACGTATCTGTATTCATTTTTTGCGCTGAACATCATAGTTGCCGATATATTGATATCAAGCATTTCACGTTGTTGGCGTATAAATTATCTATTAATAACGAAATATGCAGGTGGATTGTTATTTTTCAAGACTATACAGCGAGTTGCTGCGTCGAATCGTCAAATTTATCCCCTGTGATGTCATCCAGGCTGATGCTTTCTGAGCTTAGCATACGAGTGAGATCAGTTTGAGGCAGTCGAATAAGGAGTTCACAGCTTCCATCACTGAGATATTCCTCACCCAGAACAGCATTATGTCGATACAGTTTTGACCTTAAGCTCCCCATGGTTGCAGCTAAAGTCACTTTGGACTCAAAAATATCATTTGCCAACAACTCAGAGATTGCTTTCTGCAGTATATCAATACCGGTTTTTTCCTGGGCGGATAACCATACCGCTGTCGGGCGGCCGTCTCCATCCCGATCAATCCTGGGCTGAAAGTCTTCAATCAGGTCAATTTTGTTGTATATCATTAGCTGAGGAAGCTCATCAGCTTCAATCTCCTCCAAGACACCATTAACCTCTACGATATTGCGTGCACGCTCTTCATCTACTGCATCCACCACATGAAGTAACAAGTCCGCACTGGCCGCTTCTTCCAGGGTCGCCCTAAATGCTTCCACTAAGCGGTGCGGTAAGTTACTCAGAAACCCCACCGTATCGGCCAAAATAGCAGGCCCGACATCCGGCAAGCCAATTCGTCGCATGGTTGGATCCAGTGTGGCGAAAAGTTGGTCCTGAGCGAAAACACCCGCCTCAGTAATAGCGTTAAATAAGGTTGATTTGCCTGCGTTGGTGTAGCCCACCAGAGACAGCGTTGGAATTTCAGCACGAATTCGTGCTCGACGCCCTTGCTCGCGTTGCTTACGCACTTTTTCCAACCGTTTGCCAATGGCTTTAATTCGACCACGGAGCAACCGGCGGTCAGTTTCCAACTGCGTTTCACCCGGCCCTCTCAGACCTATCCCACCTTTCTGTCTTTCCAAGTGAGTCCAGCCACGAATCAAGCGGGTTGAAATATGATTAAGCTGAGCCAGCTCGACCTGAAGCTTACCTTCATGGGTACGTGCTCGCTGTGCGAAGATGTCAAGAATCAGCCCTGTCCTATCGAGGACACGACACTGAAGTTCTTTCTCTAGGTTACGTTCCTGACTAGCTGACAGCTCATGATTAAATATAACCAGCTCGGCACAATGTTCTTCAACCAACGCTTTAAGCTCTTCGAGCTTTCCGGTACCAATAAAATACCTCGCGTGGGGCGAACTACGCTGACCCGTCAAAAAATCAATAGGATCCCCACCGGCAGAAAGCACCAGTTCTTCAAATTCCCGAGGATCGTTGTTGTCAACTACGTTGGAAAATTCCAGGTGAACCAGTATGGCCAGCTCACCCGAATCTGGACGATCAAAAAACAAAGGGGACTCCGTTTAACCCCCGTTTTCCATTTCATCATGTCCACCGGCCTCAGGGTTCAACATAGGAACTCTTACAGGACGAGATGGCACAATAGTAGAAATGGCATGTTTATAAACCATTTGGCTTACCGTGTTTTTAAGAAGCAAAACGAACTGATCAAAAGACTCAACCTGACCTTGCAATTTAATTCCATTTACGAGGTAGATTGAAACAGGAATTCGTTCTTTACGAAGTACGTTTAAGTAAGGGTCTTGTAAGCTATGCCCTTTTGACATTGTTATTCTCCTTATTAGGATAAATGTAAATACACAATCCTACTTAATCAGCCAAAATTTACTGTTTAAGTTTTTCACCCCACTACCTGCCAATAGTAGTCTGTGGAATGTGCAAGCGTATAAAACATGTTCCAGTTGCCCGCTGAATACACAGCATAACAACTCTGTAGTCACCCCTAATGTTACTGAGGTTGCCACCGTGTTAGATGCCAATCATCTAAAATAGTGCCCTAATAACAAAGATTATAGACGTTTCTAGTATTTGCCCAAGAATTCATTAGAGATTGCCACATTATATTGTTGTCGTGGGAACAAAATTCAAGGCGACAGTCACAATTTCCTGATCCGACAACAATTGTCCGTTCTCGTTCTGAGTATAAACCCAGTTCAGGTCATCCCAACCGCGCAACCACGTTAACTGGCGCTTGGCCAGTTGTCTGGTCGCGGCCTTGCCTTTTTCTCGCATTTCCTCATAGGAAACCAGCCCGTCCAGATACTCCCACACCTGACGATATCCCACGGCACGTATTGCAGGAAGGTCTTTATGTAGATCTCCTCGCTCACGCAAATGACGGACTTCTTCAAGCAACCCATTTTCCAGCATAAGATCAAACCGCCTGGCAATCCGCTCGTGTAAAACACCCCGATCTCTCGGTGCGACAGCCATTTGCACCCACTGATAGTCGTACATCAATCCACCAACGGACATTCGTTGCAGCTCACTCATGGGCCTACCTGTAACGCGATACACCTCCAATGCCCGACTCAAACGTTGGGAGTGATTAGGGTGAATCCGCGCTGCGGCGTCCGGGTCAACTTGTGTTAATTGTGCATGAATATGGGGCCAACCATATTGCGCTGCATCAGCTTCTATTGCTGCTCTAACCTGCTCATCCGCCGCAGGTAAATCAGACAGGCCTTCCCGTAACGCCTTGAAGTACATCATTGTTCCGCCAACCAATATGGGCGTCTTCCCTTGCTGAATAATATCTTCAATTTCACGCTTGGCATCCAAGCAAAAATCCGCGGCAGAATATGGCTCACCGGGATCTCGAATATCAATTAACCGATGCGGTGCGGCAGCCAACTCGTCTTTCGATGGCTTAGCCGAGCCTATATCCATACCGGTATATACCAACGCGGAGTCAACACTGATCAACTCGGCATTAAGCTTGTTTCTCAAAGCAATGGCCAGGTCAGTTTTACCCGCAGCCGTTGGGCCCATAATGGCAATAATACGTGGCTGGCCGGACATTACTGCCCTCTCAAAAAGAGCTTATCCAGTTCACCCAAAGCGAGTTGAGTCCAGGTTGGTCTCCCGTGGTTACATTGCCCACTGCGCTCGGTTGCTTCCATATCGCGGAGCAACGCGTTCATTTCCGGGATCGTCAATCTACGATTTGCCCGGACAGAACCGTGACAGGCCATAGTGCCCAGAATCTCGTTAATATGGTGCTGAATTCTTTGGCTCGATCCGTATTCAATCAAATCAGACAGCACATCGCGTATCAAAGCTTCCACATCATCGGCATGCAATAAGGTTGGAACCTGACGAATCAATAAGGATTCAGGACCAACACGCTCTATAACAATACCCAGGCGAGAAAAAACGTCCATACAGTCTTCCGCCTGGTTCGCTTCTTTTTCACTCACAGCCAGCGTTTGTGGCACCAATAGAGGCTGAGATTGAATTGCCTGCTCACTGAACTGCGCCTTCATGCGCTCGTAAACAATTCGTTCATGGGCTGCATGCATATCAACAATAATCAGCCCTTGAGTGTTCTCCGCCAAAATATATATGCCTTTTAATTGTGCAATGGCATAACCAAGTGGAGGCACCAGCTGCTGTTCTGGGGAAGCTCTCTCCATTTCTCCACCAGATATTACATCAGGGTTGGTTAAGGTAGCGTATTGAGCAATTTGTTCTCTGACACTGGATGAGCCGGAGAAAGAACTGCTTCCGGCTGGCACGGAATAATTACCGGTATACGGACGAGTTTCAGTTCTTGCAGACAAACCAAGCGCATGCTGTGTGGGCTCCGCTTCCATCACCAACTCAGCCGGTTCGGCGACATAACTTCTTTCCGCCTCGTCAGACGGCCTCACATCGGCCAAGGCTTTATGCAAGCTGCTGAATAAAAAATCGTGTACTAACCGACTATCGCGAAAACGCACTTCGTGTTTGGTTGGGTGGACATTGACATCCACATTGGAGGGATCTAACTCCAGATACAAAACAAACGCAGGATGACGGCCATGGAACAACACGTCCTGATAGGCTTGTTTGATAGCATGAGAAACCAGCTTATCCCGAATGGAACGACCATTAACAAAAAAGTGCTGCAGGTCTGACTGACTGCGGGAGAACTTTGGCAGAGCTACCCAACCCCACAAACGTAAGCCCGCTCTTTCCATATCCACATGAACAGCGTTTTCAATAAAAGCAGGTCCACAAATTTGAGCAACTCTTCGCTCCTGCTCGGCTTGACTGTTTGCTGGTCGCCAGCTGTGTATCACTTTGCCGTTATTTTTCAGAGAAAAACCCAACTCAAAACGGGAAAGCGCGAGACGTTTAATAATGTCTTCTATTCTGTTGTACTCGGTTTTCTCTGTGCGTAAAAACTTTCTGCGGGCCGGTGTGTTAAAGAACAGATCTTTAACTTCCACGGTTGTCCCCTGCGGATGTGCTGCCGGAGAAAGCTCTGTGGCCATATCACGCCCTTCGGTCTGGGCACTCCAAGCCATATCAGACTGGCCATCGTTAGACACAAACTTCAAGCGGGAGACGGAACTGATACTGGCCAGCGCTTCCCCACGAAAGCCCAAGGTGCCGACGGCTTCTAGATCATCGAGTACGGTAATTTTACTGGTGGCGTGACGGCTTAATGCCAAAGGCAAATCATCCTTCGCCACACCGGAACCATTGTCTCGAACCCGAACTAACTTAACGCCACCGACTTCGATATCCACATCGATTTGTGTCGCACCGGAATCCAGGCTGTTTTCAATAAGTTCCTTTACGACAGAGGCAGGTCTCTCTACCACCTCACCGGCAGCAATCTGGTTGGCGAGGCGGGGACTTAATCTTTTAATTTTTTGCATAGCTAACTAGCGGGAATAGTGATTTTTTGACCGACTCTGATTTGCGAATCTTGTAAGCCGTTATGTTGTATTAGACGAGCGACACTTACTCGGTACTTTTTGGCAATTCCTGACAATGTATCTCCGCGAGCAACAACATAACTTACCGGAATGTTTTGCTGGCCGTTTTCTTTCTGCCAGGCGATATAGGTTCCCGCAGGAGGTTGCAAGGAAAAATGACTTTGAATGCCGGAGAAAATCGACTTAGCGAGTTTCTGTCGATGAGAATGCGTATTGAGTTTACGCGCTTCGTCTGGGTTGGATATAAAGCCGGTTTCCACCAAAATACTTGGCACATCCGGCGACTTTAAAACTGCGAAGCCCGCCTGTTCAACCCGGTGCTTGTGGAGCTTGGTTGTGCTCCCCATGTTCTTTAATACACGATCCCCCACATCCAAACTACTCGCCAGGGTTGCAGTCATGGACAAATCCACCAACACCCCAGCCAAAATATCGTCTTTATCTTCCAGACTAACACCGCCCACACCACCGATTAAGTCAGCTTCGTTTTCTTTTTGCGCAAGGAAGCGAGCCGTTTCACTGGTTGCGCCTCTGCGAGACAAAGCAAAAACCGATGCGCCTTTGGCTTTTGGATTTTTAAACGCATCAGCGTGGACAGAGACAAAGAGATCAGCCCGCATTTCCCGTGCCTTGTTTCGTCGCGTGCGCAATGGAATATAGTAGTCACCGGTACGAATGAGTTTTGCGGTATAGCCAGGCTCAGCATCGATAATGGCTTTTAATTCTTTACTGATTTTAAAAACCACATCTTTTTCATATATTTTTCTTGGTCCAATTGCACCAGGGTCTTCACCACCGTGCCCGGCATCAATAGCAATAATAATATCTCGCTTGCCGGTGGGGGTTTTCACCACCTGCTCAACAGTTTTTACTGTTTTGCTACCACTGTCGTATAGATCGATAACTAAACGATCTTTTTTATCGCCATGCCTTTTGAGTACGAAACTCCTCGGCTTTACTTCAGCATTTAGATCCAGCACAACACGTAAATCGGTTTGATTACGCTTGCCAATTCTCAATCGATCAATCGGAGAGTCCGCAAAAACCAGAGCATCGGTAGGGGCATCAAACGTGGAGCGATCAACATCAATAACTAAACGAGACGGGGAGCGTAAAGAAAACACTTTGTGCTCAACCGGACCACTCAGGTCAAACACTAAACGCGTATGATCTGGCGCGCGCCATACACGTACATTCTCAACTTGAGCCGCGTGGAGAAAATTAAGAGGGCAAAGCACTAACGATAATAAAATCGCGATTCTAAATAGTGTGCATCTGTGATGATAATTCTGCATTACCGTGTCTCGCATAGTTTAAGCACACCAGCTACTACCGGGCCACTCCCTCTAATTGTTGGATAATGAATTCCCCTTTCGCTGATCCTGCGGTAAGCGTTAACTCACGCCCGGGTAATTTAGGCTCTACTTTTACCACTAAATCGGCCTGAGGCAAAGCCCCCTTCCCTTTTGACGGCCATTCAATCAGACAAATAGATGAGCTATTGAAATAATCCCGTATTCCCATAAATTCCAGTTCTTCCGGGTCAGCCAGACGATACAAATCAAAATGGTAAAGTTGCATTCCCGGTAAATCATAAGGCTCAACTAGCGTATAGGTCGGACTCTTAACACTGCCTGAATAACCAAAGGCGGATAACACGCCTCGACAGAAAGTTGTTTTGCCTGCTCCCAGAGTGCCTTCAAGGTATATCACCCCACCTTGACTCAAGGCCTTCCCCAAGACAGCACCAGCCACAACGGTTGCCTGCTCATCCGCCAGATAACTTACACAAGGCGTCAGTTTTTTTTCATTCATATTAGTTTAGCAATTCCCGAATGTAAGGGATTAAATCTGAAGCGAGCATCCCCCGCTCACCAAAATCTTCAACAGCCATATCTGCCGCATCACCATGCACACAAACCGCCAGTTTTGCCGCATCATCCAACTCTAACCCTTGAGCAATCAGCGCACCGATAACACCACTCAATACATCACCACTTCCGCCAACAGCCAAACCGGGATTGCCAACATTGGCCAGAAACACACCTTTGCTCGTCGCGATAATGGTTCCCGCGCCTTTTAAAACGACCACTCCGCCATAACGCTGTTGAATTTTTTGCGTCGAGGAAAAACGATCTTTCTGCACTTCTTCAAGTGAACAATCAAGCAACCGAGCCGCTTCACCGGGGTGAGGAGTGAGGACCCACCGATGACAAGGTAAATTTCCGATGACACGGCCTTTAGCCAGCAAATTCAGAGCATCAGCATCGATAACCATCGGCAGGTTTGCCAAATATGCTTGCTGTAACATCTGTTCCGCCCAGGCTCCCTGACCTAAGCCTGGACCAATCACCACGACCTTCGGCCTGGAGAGTAGATCCGCAAGATCGTGACCTGACGACACTGCCTTAGCCATGACTTCCGGTAAACGGGCAAGCAATGGAAGTACGTGCTCTGCTCGCGTTGCAACCGATGTTAATCCTGCCCCGCTTCGGGCACAGCTTTCGGCCGCCAATATCGCCGCCCCCCCCATTCCACTGTTGCCACCCACAATCAATGCATGACCATGAGAACCTTTGTGGCTGGCTGGACGTCTCGGGTTGAGTTTCGGAAAAAGCTGAGTTGTCGAAGTTTGAACGCAAGAAGGCTCGATTGCCTGATAGGCGTCATCTGGAACATCTAAATCACAAAAGATTAACTCACCGACTACATTCGGGGCACGTCCTGTCAGCAACCCCTTTTTCATACCGACAAAAGTAGTGGTTATCGTCGCCTCGACACAAGTTGAAGCAAGCTCACCAGTGTCTCCCGCCAGCCCGGATGGAATATCAAGCGCAACGACCGGAACAGACTGCGCATTTATCCAATCAATTGCCTGAACATAATTATCACGTAGCTCGCCCTTGAATCCGGTTCCTAGCAGGCCATCAACAATTAATTCGCTATCATCCAATTCAAGCTGCCGTCCGGGAAAAGACATCACCTCGACACGTTCTTGTTGCGCGTAGTGAAACGCTGTCTGGGCATCACCGCTAAGACGAGCTGGGTCAACCAGGCTGAACACCTTGACCTTAATACCACTTTGGGCAGCAAGGGCGGCAACGATATACCCGTCACCGGCATTGTTTCCCGAACCACACATAACAGTAAGGCTGCGTAACGCTGGCCAACGATTCATAATCACATCGAAGCAACTACGTCCGGCGCGCTTCATCAATCGAATACCCGGAATCCCTAGATGATTAATGGCGTAACTATCCAAGCTTCGAACTTCGTCCACGCTATACAATCTGGATAGCTGTGCTTCCCCTGAAGAAGTGTAACTCTTTAGCTTAACGGCCATAATTCGCCTTAATGGTGGTATATTGGGCGCACATTATACGTGATCGACAAAGTGCGAGTATATGCACCCACACAGAACGCCAAACTGAAGTATGTCCACCTCCAAGCTTGACCAATTAACCAACGCCATAAAAAACTGGGCCAAAGAAGAAGGCTTCCAGCAAGTCGGCATTACTAAAGGGGATTTAACGGCTGAACAACCGGCGTATGAAGCATGGTTAAAAAAAGGTTATCACGCAGACATGCAATGGATGGCAGAAAATAAGGAGAAACGACTTTCTCCTGCTCTACTCCATCCAAATACCCAGCGGGTAATTTCGTTCCGAATGAACTACCTCCCACCCGATACGGAACAAATCAAGATATTAAAATCCCCCACCAAAGCCTATGTATCGCGCTACGCACTTGGTCGGGACTACCACAAACTCATTCGTAAACGCCTGGCGAAAATCGCGACCAAAATTGAACAATTTGCAGAAACCCATCTTAATGAAGGACAACCGGAACAGCGTCCGTTTGTCGATAGCGCCCCGGTATTGGAGCGACCACTCGCTGCAATGGCTGGTCTGGGGTGGACGGGAAAGCACACCTTAATCATCCACCCCGAGGCCGGAAGCTGGTTTTTCCTGGGTGAAATATTTACCAGTATTCCTCTTCCTGTTAATGAAGAAAAAGTAGAAAACAAATGTGGAGACTGCGAAGCCTGCTTAAAAGTGTGCCCAACAGATGCATTCCCACAACCTTATGTGCTTGATGCAGGCCGGTGCATTTCCTACCTCACCATCGAAAATAAAGGAAGCATTCCAGAAGAATTTCGCGAACCAATGGGTAACAGAGTATTTGGATGTGATGACTGCCAAGCTATCTGCCCCTGGAATAAATACGCGAGCTTTACTGAGGAAACAGATTTTCATCCACGACACCAATTAGATATCAGCGAATTGATTGATTTATTTAATTGGGATGAAAAGCAGTTTCTGGATAAAACGGCGGGCTCACCGATACGACGGATCGGCTATCAAAACTGGTTGAGAAATCTGGCCGTAGGATTAGGCAACGCCCCATCTCACAATGAAATCGGGCACACCCTCGAACAGAAAAAAGCACATTGTTCCGAATTAGTTCGCGAACATATTGATTGGGCCTTAACCCAACAACACTCACCAAACAGAAAACGAAAACGAAAAATCAAAAAACCAGATGCATCCAACTAGTCCGGCTTATATGAAAAAATCGACAGCACACTAAAACTGGTAAGCAGCACAGCGGTTCCTATCGCAATATTTTGTAACGAGATGTTTTGGTCAATAAGATAACCCAACACGAAAGGAGAAATCGATGTCGACCAAACAACAATCGTGGTTGTCAGAGAACGGATACCACCTATTTTGGCTGTGCCATAAACTTCAGCCCATAACGAACCGGATATAGGGCCAGCACAGCCGATGGTCATACCAATTAGACACAACATACCCCAGGCAACCCACTGCCCTTCCACGAACGCGACAAGTAATAATGCAAAGATCATGGGAATCTGGAAGAAACGCAGCATTTTTCTTGCTGAGTATCGATCAACCAAAATACCGGACGTAATCGAGCTTAGCCAATGCACCACACCGTAGAAAGCAAAACACACAGCGAACCATTCCAGGCTCCAGCCTTTTTCTTTCAGGACAAAGCTCTGCTGAATAAAAATACCTGTCACCACAAAAGGGGCGGAGTTTAATACAGGGATCACTTTCCAGAATCGGGGGTCACGAAGTAATTCTGCCCGTATAGAGCCCTTTGTCGAAGAATCCCCTTCTTTCTTATCGGATTGAGGCCGTAACGCTTCACCAGCGAGCTTTTCACTTTTTTTCAGCAGCAGAAACGAGACAGGAAGCATAACTAACGGAATGGTAGCCGCCCATAGTAACCAGGAATTTTGGTAACCCATATATGCGATTAACAACACCGCTAACGAAGGTAGAATCACCTCACCAACAGGCATAGCCGAGGTTGCCAGGCTAATCGCTTTCCCACGGTTTTGCTCAAAACATCTCGCCATAGTAGTTACCCCAGTGTGAGGCATCATCGCCTGGCCGAATAATCTGACCAGGAAGAATCCAACCAAGAGCATCCAGTATGCGTTCGCCATGGATAACATAAGACAGGCCGAGAAAAGCCCCGCCGCAACAAACAGAACAAAGATTTTTAGCGAGATCCGGTCAATCCAACCACCGACAAACATGACCATAGTGCCACTGATCAATGTCGCAATAGAGTATGTCGAACCATAGTCAGCAGCGCTTAACCCCAGTTTTGCCTGGAAACTTTCTCCATACCAGCTGATAAAGAAAGACTGCCCCAGGTTTCCCCAAAACACGGTGATAAAACCAAAGACCAGAAGAGGCCAACTTGATGACAAGAAATGCAAATACGAGCGCACCGCGATACCCTATAAAAACGGCAAATGGAGGGCCGCGGATTATAATGCGAAATGAGGTTCAGAGCGAAGTAAACCCGCCGCCTTGCTCAGATAACGGGCAAAGCGGCCAAAAGCGACACAACTAATGCCGTATCACAATGTCTGGCTTCGTATTAATGGAACCATCCAGTTCCAAAACACCGAAATTGGTGTGATCAGAATTGGATACAACCGCAATGGGCTCTTGGAAAAGTGGACGACGAATAAATGCGAGCTCCCAACCAAAAGACTCCATTTGCCGCAGTGACATCAACTGGTCTTCGTTCAGGTACCTATCCACATTATGGGGAATTGGCGCCTCGCCTCGCCGGCGGTTGCGCTTCATCGTTCCTGATTCAACGCCTGTATGAGAAGTGACTGAATATGACATAGTCTCATTCCTTCGAGTGGTAAACACATATACTGAGCTTTGCGCCAGTTCACATTTTTGTCAATAAATACGTTAATGACCTTTCGTTATATAAATGATTTTTACGACAAAACAAAAAAACATAACCTTACAGCCATGCGGGCTACGTGGCAGCGTTACTACACATACCCTGCTGTAAGCAGCTCCAAAAAATGCTTGAACAAAGTTCAGATAAAGCCCTCCTTTGGCAAGAGGGTTTTGCCAATTGCTATCAAAAACAACGTTTAAGTGACAATAAAGTGCTCTCGATAATATTGAAGTTCCGCTATGGAGTCTCGGATATCATCCAAAGCAAGGTGGGTTGAGCTTTTCTTAAAGCCCTTGAGTAAATCCGGCTTCCAGCGTGCAGCCAGCTCTTTTAGTGTGCTGACATCCAGGTTCCGGTAATGAAAATAGTTTTCCAGATCCGGCATATGCCTAGCCAAAAAGCGACGATCCTGACAGATGGAATTACCACAGATCGGAGATTTTCCTTGAGGAACCCATTGTTTTAAGAACGCAATGGTATCTGCCTCAGCCTGTTGAGCTGAGATCTGACTCTCTTTAACCCTTTGAGTTAGACCAGACTTCCCATGCTGATTGGTATTCCACTCATCCATCTGCTGTAAAATACTGTCAGGCTGATGTACCGCGTACACTGGCCCTTCGGCAAGAGTGTTCAAGTTTGCATCGGTCACAATAGTCGCGATTTCAATAATCACATCTTCTTCCGGGTTTAAGCCGGTCATTTCCAAATCAATCCAAATCAGATTGCTTTCACTGCTTTGCATAACTTTTTCCGTCACATTGCACTACAATAGGCGTTCAATTGAATCTGTTAACACAAATTTAACATGTTCTAGAATTCTATCAGCAATATCGGGTGAGTACTTAGCAAACATGAAACTATGGATCGAAATCAAAGAAGACAGCCGCCTTACCCATGACTAAAAGAAAGCTAACGAAACAACAATCCCGTCGAATTCGAGAGCAACAGCAAGCCCGACTCAACCGCGCGAAAGAACAAACCGAATTAACGCCCGATGACCAGCTCGGTCCGGAGCTGATTGGACAGGCAGTTGCTCACCATGGAAAAAAAGTGTTGGTTTCACCGCATAATGGCAATTCACAACAAATCATCCATTGTTTTGTCAGAGCGAATGTAAAAAGCATTGTTACAGGAGATCAGGTTGTCTATCGCGAACACGAAGGCAATGGGGTAATTGTTTCTGTCGAGCCGCGAAAAACCGAACTGGTTCGCCCGGACAGTTACGGTAAATTGAAATTAGTGGCCGCTAATGTCGATTTCATGCTGATAACCATCGCCCCGATTCCAGAACCCTACCCGAATCTAATCGATAGATATCTGGTCGCGGGAGAAAACACCGGTATCGAGCCAATTATTCTAATTAATAAAAAAGACCTTATTGCTGGAGAACAGGCGGAAAAAATAGAACAGATCACTCAGCTCTACCAAGAGCTGGAATACAAAGTATTTTTTGTTTCCGCAAAAGCAGGCGATGGTTTTAAACCGCTAAGTCAGTATTTATCCCAGGGGACCAGCATTTTTGTTGGTCAATCTGGCGTTGGAAAGTCTTCAATAATCAAAAAACTGCTGCCAGATGAAGAAATCAAAATTGGTGACCTATCCGATCAGGTCAATAAGGGCAGACACACCACAACGCACTCACAACTTTACCAGTTTGCTCAGGGTGGTAGCTGTATAGATTCTCCAGGGATAAGAGAGTTCGGTCTTTGGCACTTTACCTCTAACCAGGTTTTGGCCGGCTTTAGAGAACTGAAAAGTCTCGAAGGCGAATGCAAATTCCGTGATTGTTCGCACGAACAAGAACCCGGTTGCGCAATTAATCGTGCCTTAGAGGAAAAAATAGTTTCACAAGAACGTTTTGCGAGTTATAAACGTATTCTGAATAGCTTGGATGAAGTCACAATCCAACGCCCACGTCACTAATACACAGAAGACAATAAGTATGACAAATGCGCTTCCTCTGCTTATCGAGCCCAGAGCATTTCATGACCAACTCATGAATAAATCCCTCGCAGGGGTAGATCTACGTATTGTAGATCTAAGCTCAGAGCAGTCTTATCAGGCAGGGCACATTCCCGGGGCAATCCATCTTCCGCCACAGGCAATAATCTCTGGTCAACCCCCTGTACCAGGAAAACTACCCGGCAAAGAACAGCTGGAAAAGGTAATGGGCTTTCTTGGTCTAAAAGACAATACCCACTTCATTGTTTACGACGATGAAGGCGGTGGTTGGGCAGGCCGTTTTATTTGGACACTGGACGCCATAGGCCATAGACACTATTCCTACATTAACGGTGGCATTCTGGCTTGGCGAGCAGAAGGGTTAGCGCTTGAAGCGACAGCAAACAGAGCCGAGCCCACCTCCCCTCACATTGCAATCAATACACAAGTTATCGCAGAAATTCCTGACATACTGGCTAACCTAGGCCAAGATAATTTTGCCATATGGGACGCAAGAAGCCCGGAAGAATACCGGGGAGAAAAAGTGTTTGCTCAACGGGGCGGTCATATTCCTGGTGCCGTAAACTGCGAATGGACGAGTCTTATGGACCCGGAAAATGGCTACAGAATCCGGGACGACGCTGAAGCTCGCCTTGCCATGCTCGGCATTCGCAAAGGTCAAGACATCATCACCCACTGCCAAACCCATCATCGATCCGGATTTACTTATTTAGTCGGTCGACTTTTGGATTTTAATATCCGAGGCTATCACGGCTCCTGGGCCGAGTGGGGAAATCATCCGGACACGCCTATTGAATCATCCTTGGTTCAGCAAGATCAATAATTCGAAAACCAGTTTGTAAACACATGAGCAAATCAGAAACAATCCGTCATTCCCTGAAAAAAACAGCATTTATCGTATTGCAATATATAACCCCGCAGCACGCACTATCGCGACTTGTGGGTTTTTTTGCGAGATCCCAAATAAAGTGGCTAAAGAATTTATTAATTACCAACTTCATCAAAAAATTCGATGTTGATATGTCAGAATCTTTGGTTGAAGATGGAAAACAATTTATACACTTTAACGACTTTTTTTGCCGCCAACTTAAACCAACAGCCAGACCAATTGCACCGGAAAATAACGGTATTATCAGCCCAGCGGACGGAGCAATAAGCCAGGTAGGAAAAATCGAGGAAGGAAGAATCTTTCAAGCCAAAGGGAGAGACTTCACCACCGCGGAGTTGCTTGGCGGAGATAAACACTTGGCCGAAAAATTCACTAACGGCCAATTCACCACCATATACCTTTCCCCCAAAGATTATCACCGGGTACACATGCCTATCGATGGTGAACTCGTATCCATGCACCACATCCCTGGCGCTCTCTTCTCAGTAAACCCAACCACAACGGAAAGCGTTCCAAGACTGTTCGCACGCAACGAGCGGGTAGTCACTATTTTTAAGACCGAATTTGGACCAGTTGCGATTATTCTCGTTGGTGCAATGATTGTGGCTTCTATTGATACAGTTTGGGGAGGACAAATTGCTCCTGCAGGCAGAAAAGTTCAAGTCACAAACTATAATTACCAGTCACCAATACGCTTGAAAAAAGGCCAGGAGATGGGCCGTTTTAAACTCGGCTCCACCGTGATTATGTTATTCCCGGAAAACAGCATGGAATGGGAAGCCGCCTTAAGTGCTGACGACTCTGTACGAATGGGCCAGCTCATAGGCAAGCATAATTCCTCCCCGATCCAAGAGTAAGAAACGGATTGAAAGCGCTTTTGGCATAGTTCACATTAGTGGTAAATTCGTGAGACATAAGCATGAACAACCACACTAACCTAAAGCGCATTTCGCAAGCCATTGATTTTCTGGTTCAACACGAAGATAAACAGCCGAAACTCGAAGATATATCCAGGCATGTAGGGCTTAGCTCGTCCCACTTTCACAAAACCTTTTCCAGATATGTTGGTATTAGCCCCAAGTCATTTCTGCAAAGTTTGACTCTGGAATCAGCCAAACAGCTTCTTTCTCAAAGCTCAACGTTAAACACCAGTATTGAAACAGGTCTTTCAAGTGGTTCTCGGCTGCATGACCACTTTGTCACCTTAGAAGCAATCACACCGGGAGAATTTAAATCCCAAGGACAAGGAATGCGGTTTGAGTGGGGGGTAGTGGAAAGCCTGTTCGGAACAGTGTTTCTGTGCTGGACTAATAAGGGCATTCACCAATTATTTTTTGTTGACTCGACAGCGGAGACGGAATTAAACAGTTTAAGAAAAATGTGGCCTAAAGCAGAGCTTACGCAAAACCTTAGCCAGGCCACGCAATTAGCTGAAAATGTGTTTTCCTCTTTACAGAAGAAGCCATTACAGACACCTCTCTCCCTCTGGGTTAAAGGCACTAACTTCCAGATAAATGTATGGCGGGCACTATTAAAGATTCCCCCAGGTTCTGCAGTGACCTACGGACAAATCGCCAACACGATTGGTAATCCTGCAGCCCAACGAGCAGTGGGCAGCGCCGTTGGGCAAAACCCAATCTCATTTATTATTCCCTGCCATAGGGTCATATTAAAAAGCGGTATCATAGGCAACTACCGCTGGGGGAAAGCCAGAAAACGAATGATGTTAATGATGGAAGAAAAAGAGAAAGCTAGCGGTTAAACAACTTGGCCTTGCTGCGCTTTAATAACGAGATAAGTCCCTTACCCATTTTTTTATCTATGTAGTCATCCCGAACTCTGGCAATATCAATCCCATACGCGCCAGGCTCCAAATCCTGTGCGATATCAATTCGTGTAATTTCAGATGGGTGATATTTCCCGGAATCGACCATATGTTGTTTATGCCTGTCGTCCTCTGCCAAATCCAATAACACAGGCTCATACAAGTGCTCTTTTACAGAATCCAGAACCAGCATCACTTTCGGCTTCAACCGTCGATCAAAGTTTTGCTCAACAACAACACCAACCTCTCCTGTAGATAACTCAACCAGGGTCCCTGTTGGATACAAGCCAATACCACGAATAAATTCGACAACCAGTTCTTCCTGAAACTCAACTTCACGAAGTTCGTAGAGCTTAGCAACGGCTTTCGACGGAGATAGAGGTTGGGATTCACCGCGGGGATTTGTTGTCTCATCATAGAAAGTCACGATCCCTGCAATCTTGCCAAGCAACGGAATTTTATCGCCAACCAAATGCTGGGGAAATCCACTACCGTTTACCCGCTCACAGTGTGTCTTCACTACAGAGGTTACTCTCGGTTTAACATCCGGCATCTTACGAAGGATTTCTACACCGTAATCAATAAACTTTTCGTAAGCCTGTTGCTCCGTATCCGTGCGTTTTTTCTTAGTCAATAAATGCTGCGGCAATTTGGTTTTACCAATGTCCTTCAGCAGTACACCCATTGCCAAAACATCGAGATCGACTTTTGGTAAACCAATATGACGGCCAAATAAAATAGCCCAAACGGCTGAACGAACCGCATGACTATAGGTATATTCGTCTTTTTCTCTTACACGAGAAAGCCAGGTAAACGCATCTGGGCTTCGAAGAACACTGTCCACCATATGACTGGCAACACGCTTGGTTTCACTCAGGGGAACATCGTGGTGATCCCTGTCCACCTGGGCCATGACATCACCAATTGCGTCGTAGACTTGCTGGTGAAGCTCACGTGCCTTGCCAATTTCTTTTTCGATTGGAGTAACTTCGGAATAGACATCACGGCGAATCTTAAGTGGAGCGACATCGACAACACGCGTACTTCTCGGTGCTCTATTGCGTTTAGTCAAACCGGCTTTATCAGAAAGCTTATGCAGTTTGGTTTTAACCGGTGAGGCACCTTTGGCAACGTCAATGTAGACAAAATTACAGTGAACCTTCAGTTCTTTAATTTCATCCAAATCACGAATATAGAAACCCTGCAAAGGGAATGGAGTTTGCGTCCACGGCCGATCCAGACCGGAGACAAACATGCCCACAGTCAACTCGTTTACCGCAACTTTTACCTGTTTAACACCCAAGTACCAACTCCAAAATCAGATTGCCATCGGGTTTTCTGATAACCTTCTTGGCGTAGAACCACACTTTCAGTTAGGAATGATTATAAACTAAGCACCCATCAGAAAGTAAAGCCTTATGACAAGTGGCTTTTAAAAACTCTTAACTGGGTTTGCTGACCACTTTTTAACCTATAACTTTTAGATATATATTAGCTGTTATGGTATTGAGCAGAAAGCTCGTGCACCGCCTCGATAAACGCACCTGCATTTGCCGGATCGACTTCTGGTGTAATACCGTGACCAAGATTAAAAACATGCCCATTACCGTGACCAAAACGCGACAAGATCTGCGACACTTCCTCACGAATCCTCTTCGGAGAAGCATAAAGCACGGAAGGATCCATATTACCTTGCAGCGCTACTTTGTCGCCCACGCGTTGCCGAGCCAAGCCGATATCGGTACTCCAATCTAACCCTAAAGCATCCGCACCGGTATTGGCCATTAACTCCAACCACTGGCCACCGCCCTTGGTAAACAGAATAACGGGAACCCGCCGACCTTCATTTTCTTTTATCAGGCCATCGACGATTTTCTTCATAGGCTTCAGAGAAAATTCCTGATACGCCGCATGAGATAGCGCCCCTCCCCAAGTATCAAAAATCTGAACAGCTTGGGCTCCAGCCAATATCTGGGCATTTAGGTAAGCGATAACTGAGTCAGCCAGCTTATCCAATAGCTGTTCGGCTAACTCAGGCTGGTCAAATAACAACGCTTTAGCCCGGCGAAAATCTTTACTGGAGCCACCTTCAATCATGTAGGTTGCCAAGGTCCACGGACTTCCAGAGAAACCGATTAACGGCACACGCCCTTTTAGTTCACGGCGAATAGTCGTAACCGCATCCACCACATAACTTAGGTCTTGCTCAACATTTACAACGTCTAACGCTTCGATGTCTGCTGCAGTACGTACGGGCTTTCTAAACTTTGGCCCCTCGCCTGTTTCAAAATACAGTCCGAGACCCATTGCATCTGGAATCGTTAAGATGTCTGAAAACAAAATTGCAGCATCAAGCGGGTAACGTTCTAAAGGCTGAAGAGTTACCTCGCAAGCAGCTTCAGGATTAGTACACAAATCCATAAAGCTGCCAGCTTTTTCTCTACTCGCTCGATATTCAGGTAGATAGCGCCCTGCTTGACGCATCATCCAAACGGGGGTCACATCAACAGGCTGACGAAGTAACGCACGTAAAAAGCGATCGTTTTTTAATTCAATCATAAGCTGGTCCGATTTAAGCGTTTATATTTGAAGAAAACCTGTCGATCGAGTAAGAAAATACTCACCACAACTGCTGTATAACCATTCTCAAAGAAAATGGTTTATGCCATAAAAAAATGCCTGATTAGTAAATCAGGCATTTAAACAAACTGGATTTCACCAATTTCTAGAGCTTGTACAAAACTCTCCTGGAAGGACAAATCAGCGACAATCAAGGCTCCGGAAATTAAAGATCGAGATATTCCAAAATACCTTCAGCAGCTTCACGCCCTTCCCAAATAGCTGTTACCACAAGGTCAGAACCACGAACCATATCACCACCGGCAAATACTTTCGAATTACTGGTTTGGAACTTGTACTGCTGTTTTTCTGGCGCCTCAACACCACCCCAGTGATTAACCTTAATACCATGCTTTTCAAACCATGGAGCCGGGCTGGGTTTAAAACCAAATGCCACTAATACAACATCCGCAGGAAGAACCTCTTCGCTACCGGGAATAGGTTCGGGTCTACGTCGACCATTTTCATCTGGCTCACCAAGCTGAGTGGTTACAACTTTAACCCCTTCGACTTTATCTTTCCCAACTATCGCAATAGGTTGACGGTTAAATAAAAACTCAACGCCTTCTTCTTTGGCATTCTGTACTTCACGGCGAGAACCAGGCATATTTTCTTCGTCACGACGATAAGCACAAGTAACACTCTCTGCCTGTTGACGAATAGAGGTGCGATTACAGTCCATAGCGGTATCACCGCCACCGAGGACAACCACTTTTTTACCTTGTACGCTAATGAATTCCGAGGCGTCTTTTTCAAAACCCAAGTTACGATTAACGTTAGAAATCAAAAATGGAAGTGCGTCGTAAACACCAGGAAGGTCTTCTCCAGGGAAACCACCTTTCATGTAGGTGTAGGTCCCCATACCCATGAATACCGCATCATACTCTTCAAGAATTTCTTCTATGGAAATATCTTTACCCACTTCGGTATTTAATCGGAATTCCACACCCATTTCGGTGAAAACTTCACGACGACGAGACATGACGGTTTTTTCTAATTTGAATTCAGGAATACCAAACGTCAGCAGCCCACCAATTTCAGGATAACGATCAAACACCACAGGTTTCACACCGTTGCGGACTAGGATATCTGCACACCCCAAACCAGCGGGGCCAGCCCCAATAACCGCGACTTTTTTATCCGTCCATACCACTTTTGACATGTCCGGCTTCCAGCCCAAAGCAAAAGCTGTGTCAGTAATATATTTCTCAGTATTACCGATGGTTACCGCACCAAAACCATCATTCAAGGTACACGCACCTTCACATAAACGATCTTGAGGGCAAACACGACCACAAACCTCGGGCAAAGAGTTGGTTTGATGACAAAGATCTGCCGCCTCCATCACATTGCCTTCTGCAACCAGCTTCAGCCAGTTTGGAATATAGTTATGAACGGGACACTTCCACTCACAGTAAGGATTACCGCAGCCTAAACACCGTTCAGATTGGTCAGCAACCTGCTCTTCGGTGAAGGGTTTGTAGATTTCCACAAATTCTGTTTTTCGGGTGGAAACATCCTTTTTATCAGGATCCTTCCGACCAACATCAAGAAATTGGAAATCGTTATGTAAACGGTTACCCATAGTTCTCAGCCTCTACAACTATGTATTGCTAGAGTAAGCTCTCGCTTACTCACCGCGCTTTTTTACGCTGTTTAATAAAGTATCCAGATTTGTCGCCTTAGGCTTAACCAACCAGAACTTACCAACGTAATCATTGAATTTCTCAAGAAGGGTCTTACCCCACTCGCTTTCTGTTTCCGCAACAAACTCTTCGATAACACCACGCAGATGGTTCCGATGCGCCTCAAGGGTTTCAGTATTGACTCGAGTAATCTCCACCAATTCATGGTTGTACTTGTCGACAAAGGTATTGCTCTCATCTAGAACGTATGCAAAACCACCTGTCATACCTGCACCGAAGTTAAGACCGGTTTCACCCAGCACCGTTACCACACCACCAGTCATGTACTCACAACAGTGATCCCCAGCACCTTCAACAACAACATGGGCACCAGAGTTACGAACACCACAGCGCTCACCAGCACGACCAGAAGCGAATAACTTACCGCCTGTCGCACCATACAAGCAGGTGTTACCCATAATGCTTGTGTCTTTACTGGAGAAAGAGGAACCTTTGGGTGGGCGAATTACTAATTTACCGCCAGCCATACCTTTACCAACGTAATCGTTAGCATCCCCTTCTAAATACATTTCCAAGCCACCGGCATTCCAAACACCAAAGCTTTGGCCAGCAACACCTGTCAAATTCAACTTAATTGGCTTGTCCGCCATACCTTGGTTGCCATGACGCTTAGCGATTTCACCGGAAATGCGAGCACCGATTGAGCGATCGCAGTTGGTAACAGTAAACGCAAATTCACCACCAGACTTCGCATCAATTGCCGGTAAAACTTCAGCAACCATCCGTTCAGCCAATTCACCCTGATCGAAAGGCGCGTTTTTCGGTTCTGTACAGAACTGAGGTTTTGTCTGTAGAAACTCATCTGTATATACAATCGGGCTCAAATCAATATTGCGCTGCTTAGCGGTTTTGCCTTCAATAGCTTCTAGCAAATCAACTCGACCGATAAGCTCGTCCATAGTGCGAACACCGAGCTTGGCCATCCACTCACGCACTTCTTCAGCAACAAAGCGGAAGAAATTCTTCGCCATTTCCACGGTGCCTATATAGTGATCCTTACGCAACTTGTCTTGCTGAGTCGCCACGCCCGTCGCACAGTTGTTCAAATGACAGATACGTAAGTACTTACAACCTAATGCAACCATTGGTGCAGTGCCAAAACCAAAACTTTCGGCACCAAGAATGGCAGCTTTAATCACGTCCAAACCAGACTTTAAACCACCATCCGTTTGCACTCGAACCTTGTCACGCAAGTCGTTGGCACGCAGAGTCTGATGGGTTTCCGATAATCCCAACTCCCAAGGAGACCCTGCATAACGAATCGAAGTAAGAGGACTTGCAGCGGTACCACCGTCATAACCAGATATGGTGATCAAGTCAGCATAGGCTTTCGCTACGCCCGCAGCGATAGTACCCACGCCAGGGCGAGAAACAAGCTTCACAGACACGAGTGCATCCGGGTTTACCTGCTTCAAATCGAAGATGAGCTGCGCCAAATCTTCAATGGAATAAATATCATGATGTGGCGGAGGAGAAATAAGGGTTACGCCTGGAACAGAGAAACGCAGGCGAGCAATAAGATCATTTACCTTACCACCAGGCAGCTGACCACCTTCACCAGGCTTCGCACCCTGAGCAACCTTAATCTGTAAAACTTCTGCGTTGACCAGGTAGTGTGGCGTCACACCAAAACGACCGGATGCGATTTGCTTGATTTTGGATACTTTGTTTGTACCAAAACGAGCAGAATCTTCACCACCTTCACCGCTGTTTGAACGGCCTCCAAGGGTGTTCATGGCTTCAGCAAGCGCCTCGTGAGCTTCCGGGCTCAAAGCACCTAGTGACATTGCCGCAGAGTCAAAACGTCGAACAATCGACTCCATGGGTTCAACATCGTCAAGCGGGATAGACTCAACCTCTTTCAGCTTCAGCATATCGCGCAATGTGGCAAATGGACGCTCATTAACTAAAGCAGCGTAATCTCGCCACGCGGAGTAATCACCAGATTGCACCGCATTCTGTAATGCTTTGACGACATCTGGGTTAAAAGCATGGTATTCCTGGCCGTGAACGTATTTCAACAAACCACCCGGCTCAATCGGCTTACGCGCTTTCCAGGCAGACTTTGCCAACACCTTTTGATCGGCTTCCAAATCGGTAAACGAAGCACCGCCAATACGGCTCGCAGTACCGGCAAAACACTCTTCGATTACGTCTTCTGCAAGGCCAATGGCTTCAAATAATTGCGCACCACGATACGATGCGATGGTTGAAATTCCCATCTTCGACAGGATTTTCAACAAGCCTTTATCGATACCTTTCTGGTAGTTTTTGTAGGCATCATCAGTGCTGATACGCAACTCACCAGAGTTGATCATACGATTCAGAATGTAGTAGCTGAGATACGGGTATACCGCTGTGGCGCCATAACCAATCAGAGCGGCCACATGATGTGAATCTCGGGCAGTCCCTGTTTCAACCACAATATTGGCATCACAACGCAGACCTTCTTTGGTCAAGCGGTGATGAACTGCACCCGTCGCTAGCATTGCGTGAATGGGAAGCTTACTCTGCTCCATATTGGCATCGCTTAGAACAACCATACTCACACCGGACTTAACGGCTGCAACGATCTCTTCCAATAACAGCTCGATCGCCTGCTTCAGGTTCAGCGTGCTTGCATCATAGTGCAAACTAAATGATTGCACTTTTTGTCCCGCACGCTTAAGCGTGGTTAGAGCGCGGAACTTGGCAGGGGACAACACCGGACTGGTTAAAATTACCCGGTTTGCGTGCTCTTCGGTCTCATCGAAAACTGAAAGCTCACGGCCTATACATGTCTCCAATGACATGACGATGGCTTCTCGCAATGGATCGATCGGCGGGTTGGTTACCTGGGCAAACTGCTGACGGAAATACTCATAAGGAGAACGCTGCTTTTCGGAAAGCACAGCCATGGGAGTGTCATCGCCCATGGAGCCAACGGCCTCCTGACCGGCTTCTGCAAGTGGTCGCAACACCTGATCACACTCTTCAAATGTGGCCTGGTACATTTTCATAGCGGTGCTGACTTCCGCTTCATTCATGCCATTTTCAGGAGTATCACTGTCCAATTTGGATTCAATACGGATGGCATTTTTCGACAACCATTCTTGATATGGCTGACCATTTTTTAATTGTTCGTCGATATCTTTTGTATGACTAAGGGTCCCGGTTTCGGTATCAACCGATAAAATCTGCCCAGGCCCTAAACGACCTTTTGCCACAACATCTTCTGGCTTGTAGTCGTATACACCAATCTCGGATGCAACGGTAATGATGTCGTCTTTGGTAATAACCCAACGAGAGGGACGCAAACCATTGCGGTCCAAGGTACATACGGCATATCGACCATCTGTAAGCACCAAGCCGGCAGGGCCATCCCAAGGCTCAATGTGCATCGAGTTATATTCATAAAAAGCTTTGAGGTCTTGATCCATCTGCTCAACATTTTGCCAGGCAGGTGGAACCAGCATTCTTGCTGCCCTGTGTAAATCCATACCACCAATAAGCAACAACTCAAGCATATTATCCAGGCTTGAAGAATCTGACCCGGTGCGATTAACCAAAGGCACAATTTCTTCCAAATTAGGAAGCAGGTCTGTCTGGAACTTTTTGGTACGCGCAACCGACCAGTTGCGGTTGCCCATAATTGTGTTGATTTCACCGTTATGGGCTAACAGACGGAAAGGCTGAGCCAACGGCCACTTAGGTAAAGTGTTGGTCGAGAAACGTTGATGGAATACACAAATAGCTGTTTCCAACCGCTCATCAGCCAAATCGGCATAAAAGCGAGGGAGGTCCACCGGCATCATCAAGCCTTTGTAGGACAACACCTGACTACTTAAACTTGCCACATAAAAAGCATCGTCACTGGCTAAACGTATCTCTGATTTTCGACGAGCGACAAAGAGCTTGGCGTTTAACTCTTGATCGGTTAAGCCTTCGGAATTGATAAAGACATGATAAATATAAGGTAATGACTCAAGCGCGATGGGCCCTAGACATGCCGAATCTGTCGGAACTTCCCGCCAGCCGATATCAGTCAGACCTTGTGCCGCCAACTCCTCAGCAACAATCTTTTTTGCCGCTTCCGCTTTTTCTTCATCGCGGTTAAGCATAATCGAGCCAACACCATAACTGGCAGATAGCTCCATGTTCGCATCCTGCTTAGCAACTGCACGCAAAAAGCCGTCGGGCTTCTGTAATAGTAAGCCACAGCCATCACCCGTTTTTCCGTCAGCGGCAATACCACCACGGTGGGTCATACATGTCAGGGCTTCGATTGCTGTCTTCAATAACTTATGGCTTTTGTCGCCCTTAAGGTGAGCGATCAAACCAAATCCACAGTTATCTTTAAACTCGTCCAGCCGATAGAGACCTGTACTCATAGAATTATTCACTTAAGTCGTTAAAAACAGGGTAGGCGATAGGGGTGGAGGGAAGCTTTTTGCTATTTCCTGACCCACTCGCACTGCATTCTTCAAGACAAAAAAGCCCCATAATTTGGGGCCGACGCTTAAATGGGCGCAGAATGTTAACTGCTCACCCTCATAATGGCAAGGAAAAACACTTTGACGCTGATTAAATATTGATAGATTTGATTAAAATACGTCTATTTGCTGCTATTTGCAGCGATCTCCTGCTGAATTGATTTCAGAGATCTCGGCCAGGGACCGGCTTTTTTCTGCTCCGCAGGAAGTCGATCTCTGGCTTTTTGAGCTTCTTTGCTGCTGGGATACACACCACAAACCACAACGTACCAACTCTTCCCTTCTCTTACCCCCTCATAGAGGTAAAGATCCTT
Source organism: Teredinibacter sp. KSP-S5-2 (assembly GCF_032773895.1). Taxonomy (NCBI): domain Bacteria; kingdom Pseudomonadati; phylum Pseudomonadota; class Gammaproteobacteria; order Cellvibrionales; family Cellvibrionaceae; genus Teredinibacter; species Teredinibacter sp. KSP-S5-2. The sequence continues at coordinate 3,391,299 of NZ_CP120416.1, forward strand.
CTTATTGGGTTGCTTGGCAATGTAGTCTTGTAAGGATTCTTTTTTGCTTGCGGCCAATACCTGAAGCGTATAGTAAGTTGGAGGCTGATCCATTAAATAGCTCGCATCGCTACTAAGAGCCTTATCTTGAGATTCGTCGAACAGCGAGCTGGATACTTCCTCGGATTCTCTCAACTCTTGAGCACCTTCCTTGACCTGCTCCTCTTTTGAAGGCTGCTCATCAATCTCCTCAACTCCTGCAGCAATTGAAATTTCATCAATCTCGTCGTCGACAGAAATAACGGCTGGATTTAAACCAGAACTTTGCGAAAAGTTCACACTTTCAGCCTCATCTTCTACTTCTGACTCACCTACCCCGAACTCACTTTCGTTCAAGTCAACATCAAGTACCGCATCGTTTTCGTAACCACCATTTTCAACTAGTTCGTCACTCTTATCAGAGACCGCTGTTTCGACGACAGAATCATCAGGGGCAAATGGAGAAGCACCCTCTAATGCGGAATAATCATTTTCAGCCCCTGCAGCAACCTCCACTTCATCGGTCTGTTCTGGCAATTCAACTTTTTGCGTCTTTTTATCTATCCCACTATCAACGACGATAGACACAGCTTCTTCCCCGGAATCGCGAGCAATAAGAGCCCAGATAAGAACGCCTAATAACAAGGAGAGAGCAACAATATGGGCCACAGGTAAACCGCGGGTATTCATCATCGGTTTTCGAACCTCAGGCGGCTCTTTAACCTCAATCGATTTGCCAATCAGACTAATGATAGTGCCAGGATTACCTTTGGACTGAGCCCATATACTTTTAACAAACTCGTCGGAAAAATCTTCTTGAGCAAATACCACGGAAAGGAACTCATCCAGCTCGGAGGAAGAAATATTTGGCACATCAAAATCATACGCAGAGACATCATGCAGTTGCAGGTCATCTATTTCCTGAATAAACCCCGGACGCGAGAAAAAAATCAGATGCAAGCCAAATCCGGTGTTTTGGTTACCTTGCAATAAACTCAGCAATGCTCCCAAAGCATCCTTTGCAAGCGATTGAGCATTATCAACAATTAAGATGGAAAGCTTTTGCTCGGCAATTAACGCCTGGCAATAGTGCCTAATCTCGCTAAGTAGCTCCCCCGCAGTTTTATTACCAGCACTTGCTATAGGTAAACCAAACACCGTTGCGATCTTGAATAACGAAGACCGGATATCCTCTTCGTCATCCTTGTCTAGACTCACTAAATGTACGGAAGGAAGGTCTCCCATTTGCTCTCGCAACATGGACGACAGTTGATGGGCGATGACAGTTTTACCTGCACCCGAGACACCCTGCACAACGGAAAGACTATCACCAAATTGCGCAAGGTGAATAAGTTGATTTAATAACCCCTGACGCTCTGGAGTCGCGACATAAGGAGCGAGTGCGCTATATGTATCGTTCATCCCCCCCTCCAATGGCAATAGCCAACAATTACATTATTTCAGAGGTTCACCCTTAAGCGTTTCAAGTAAGAGTTCTCGCTCAAACCCCTCAGTAACAACTGCGTCGCCCAAGCCTTTAAGTAACACCAGACGCAAGCCGCCGTTAAGCACTTTTTTGTCTACAGCCATATACTCCATAAAAACCTCAGGAGTCATATTTCCTGGTGCTTCAACCGGCAAATTAGCAGCCTGAATCAGCTTCCTCGCCCGATAATACAGTTCGTAGGAAATCCAGCCTTGTCTTGCTGACAAATCACAAGCCATAACCATACCGGCTCCGACAGCTTCGCCATGCAACCATCGCCCATAGCCTTGATGGGCCTCTATCGCATGGCCAAATGTGTGCCCCAGATTAAGTATTGCCCGAATACCCGACTCTTTTTCATCTTGCGCGACAACTTTGGCTTTGGTTGCGCAGGAAACCTCGATGGCGTAGGCCAGGGCCTTCTCATCCAACGCCAACAACCTGGACATATTTTCTTCCAACCAGACAAAGAATTCTGCGTCGGCTATCAAACCATACTTAATCACCTCGGCCAGCCCTGCGGAAAGCTCCCGAGCAGGCAAGGTTTTTAATGCGTCAATATCAATAATTACAGCATTCGGCTGATGGAATGCACCTATCATGTTCTTACCCAGCGGGTGATTAACCCCTGTCTTACCACCAACGGAAGAATCAACCTGAGAAAGCAAGGTTGTTGGGATTTGAATGAAATCCACTCCCCTCTGATAAGAGGCAGCGGCATACCCCGACATATCACCAATCACCCCACCACCAAGAGCAATAATGGTTGTTTTTCGGTTATGCCGAGATTCAAGCAACGCGGTATAAATCTGACTCAGCACTTCCAGCGTTTTGTACTCTTCACCATCCGGCAACACGACGGCGTCAATCTTGGAAAAACCTTTTAGAGAGGACTTAACTTGCTCAAGATACAATGGCGCAACCGTTTCATTGGTAACAATCATGACCTGTGCGCCATAGATATAAGGCACCAACTTATCTGGATCTGCCAACAGACCAGAAGCTATAAAAATTGGATAACTTCGATCGCCTAGATCGACTTCAAGCTTTCGCATGGTGAGATACGCCTTTATATCAAAAAATAATGCGAGCTATTCTAGAGCAAATTCATAATAGTCTGAACCACATGTTTCGGGCCACGGCTATCCGTCGTCACGATATGGTCAGCAACCTTACGATAAAGAGGATCTCTAGCGGCATAGAGTTCCTGTATTTTTGACTTGGGATCATCCACTTGAAGAAGGGGGCGCTTTTTATCTTTATGGGTGCGCTCTACCAACTGGTCCACTGTCGCAGATAAGTAAAACACCGGAGAAAAATTTTGCAAAAGCTTTAGGTTTTTCTCGCGGACAATAATACCCCCACCAGTTGCAATAACTGAATTTGATTCCTGCAGTATTTCTTCCAACACTGCAGATTCCCTATCACGAAATCCGCTCTCGCCCTCCACATCAAAGATCCAGGGAATATCTGCCCCGGTTCTATCCTCGATAATATGGTCGGTATCAAAAAAGGTATATCCTAAACGAGAGGATAACATCTTACCAATAGTGGATTTACCGGCCCCCATGGGGCCGATAAGAACAAGACTACTACTCACAAATTATTCAACAAAGCTAGATGACATGATCTTTGGCGTGACAAACAAGAGTAATTCTTTTTTATCTTCGGATTGAATATCTTTTCTAAACAATCGACCAAGAACAGGAATATCTCCTAACAAAGGCACTTTCTCCTGACCTTGAATAGTTTCTGTCTGGTAAATTCCACCAAGCACAACTGTCTCACCATCAGAAACCAAAACCTGAGTTTCCAATTTAGTCACATCAATAACCGGGATGTTCGCAGAAGAAATCGCACTTACAGAATCCTGATTAATGACAAGATCCATAATTACTCTATTATCGGGAGTAATTTGTGGTGTTACTTCCAACTTGAGCACTGCATCCTTAAATGCTGTTGTGGTACCACCACTTGCGGATTCTTCCTGATAAGGAATTTGCGTACCAGATTCAATTGTTGCTAGTTGCTTATCACCTGTAATCACCTTCGGCTGAGAAACAATCTCTGCAAACCCAGAGTTTTGTAAAGCTGATAATTCCATTCCTAAAAGGAAGTTTGAACCAATAATGTTCCAGGAGAACGCACCTGTTGGATTAAATACCCCCAAATCAACCAATCTGGAATTGACTAGGTTTCTCTTACCATCCGAAACACCGTCACCATCGGAGTCAACGAATAACTGCGCGGGACCACCTACGCCAGAATCGTTAAGCAGACCTTCCTGACGACCAGTGAACTCATAGAGTCGATCGCCAGACCGGGAGGTTTCTGCAGCATCACCAGAAATTCGAACACCCAGCTCTTTTCTAAAATCGGTGTTCGCAATAACGATACGCGCCTCGATCATAACCTGTCGAACGGGAATATCTATTCGATCAACCAATTCTTTAAATTCGTTAATTTTTTCCTCGGTATCAGTCAAGATAATTGAGTTTGTACGCTCATCAACAATCGCCTGGCCACGATCAGATAATATGCTACCCGTCGTACTTTGCCCTGTTCCGTTACTTCCCGATCCAGCGTTACCGCCAGCATCAGAAAACAAACTGAATAGCTCTTTCGCATTAGCATAACGAATACGGATATATTCAGTTCGCAAAGGAGCAAGCTCTTGAAGCTGCTTCTGCGTCTCAATTTCCTGGCGCTCCCGCTCAGCGATCTCTGCTGCAGGCGCCACCATCAATACATTACCCACTTGGCGCTTATCCAAGCCCTTGGACTTCAAAACAATATCCAACGCCTGATCCCAGGGAACGTTATCCAGACGCAAAGTGATACTACCGCTGACAGTATCGCTCGCCACCAAGTTCAGCTCCGTAAAATCTGCTATTAACTGCAGAACAGAACGCACTTGAATATCCTGAAAATTCAACGACAAGCGTTCACCGGTATAGGCAAACTTTTTCTTTTTCTCTTCAATCTCACGTTGGGTCAATGGTTTGATACTGACAACGTATTCAGAATCAGCCTGGTAGGCCAAGTAATCGTAATCGCCAGTAGCTTCGATTGTTAACAAACTGCCTTCGCTGGTTGCTTTTGCTCCGAGCATTTTCACAGGCGTAGCGAAATCCACAACATCAAGTTTACGACGAAGCTCAGTTGGTAGCTCTGTGTCAACAAATTTAACCTCTATACCTCCAGAAACCTCTTCTACATCGATATTGACGTTAGGATTAGTCAAGGAAACGATGACCTTACCTTCACCCAACTCTCCTCTGCGAAAATCAACCTTGGAAATACTTGATGAAGATGGGCCGGCGTGAATTGGTGTGGACTGGATAACAGGGCCTTGAGCCTGAACGGATTGAACTCCCGAATGAGCAACTGTAGATGAACCCGCAGTTTCGGCGCCAATAACCACAACCAACGTATTTCCTTCAATCGAAGAAGCATAAGGTACGGATGAATCCAGATTCACAATCACCCGAGTACGATTTCCACCTGCCAAAACTACGGCACTGGATACTGCACCAACAGACATAGGATACTTTTTCTTCGGCAGCCCATTTTCAACACCCTGAAAATCAAGCACGATTCTCGCGGGCTGATCAATCGCATACCCTTTCGGAGATGGTGGAGTGGAGTCAAACGTCATCCGCAACTCGGCCCTTTCTCCAGGCAACTCCGAGAAAGCAATATCATTCAAAGTTTGTGATTGAGATGCCAGCGCTACGGAAGAAAGCGCAAATACGGCTAAAAGTCTGCTTATAACTAGCTTCATTTTTTTAATCCTGATCAGATAACACTATCACTCTAGGCCGCTCGACCCAACCACTTAAACCATCAGAAACAATTTCGGTAATTTCAATTTGGCTTTCTGCTGTTGCAACTATTTTTCCGTGGTTTTTGCCCACATAATTGCCTTTTTTCACGCGATGAACACCGCCTGCACCATCCTTTAACAGCGCCCACAATACTCCGCGCTTAATGATGGAGCCAACCATAGAAAGAGAATTTAAATCAAAGCTCTCCAAATACTCTTTTTCCCGGTTGAAATCCGGCTTAATGTTTTTACCAGAATTCACAATTTGACGACGCTGAACATCAACAGGAGGATCAAAAGGACTACGTAATGATGCAGAACTATATACGAATGCCTCGTATGGAACAAAAGTCGGAATAGGATCTATTGCGCCTGCAGGTCTACGTTTTACTTCATCAATATATGCGCGTAAATCAGAGTGGTCGCTACGCGAACATGAAGTGAGAATAACCAGTAAAAAAATCAGAAAAACCTTAGCTTGAAACTTCATCTGCGATTACTCCTGATTCTTATAGCGGTAGGTTTTTGCCAAAACATCCATTTCCTGATTACCACTACTCTTTGAGCTTTTAATTTCAAAATTATGAAGCGTCACAATCCTAGGCATCCCCGCTACACCACTAATAAACGTGGCAAACTCATGATAACCACCGGTTACTTTAATTTTTATAGGAAGCTCAATATGAAACTCCGTTGAAACCTCAGGCTGGAGATCTATGCTTTCGATGACCAGACGACTTTCTACGCCTTTATCATCAATATCCTCAAGCAAACCAGGAACCTCTGTATCGCTCGGAAGACGAGAAACAAGCGCACCAAAAGACTCCTCCATTTCAACCATTTGCTGCCGGTAGCGATCCAAATTAGCGGCCTCAAAGGCTTTTGTTTCAAACGAACGACGCAAAGTCTGCTCTTGTGTCTGAACCCCCTGCAGTTGCATTTTCTTATCTTTAATCGTTAAGAAATAGGTCCCAACCAACAACGCAGCTACGGTCAAAACAAACAGGAAAATTCTTGCAGGCAGTGGCCATACACCAACTCTTTCCCATTCGATATTATTAACATCAAAGTTCTGCAGCTGCTCAATATACTGATTAAGATCCATTTTTCTCTCCTGTATCAGGAAGAACTGTTTTTAACTGCATCACAAAAGTACCTGCTTGATCTCCTTTTTTGGGAGCAGAAACAACAGAGTTCAGGTTAGGATCGGAAAACCACGAAGAGTCGTTAAGCCGACGCATAAATGCAGATACCCGAGTGTTAGATTCACTAACACCCTCAATAAACAACATGTTGTCTGTTTTTTTCAGGGAAGTAATATAGATACCATCGGGAACGGCTTTTACAAACTCATCAAAGTAGTGAACTATGATAGATCGTTTACCTTCAAGATCCTGAATTACCTTCATCCGATCCAACAACTCTTTTCTTCGCTTTTTAAGCTCGTTAATTTCCTTAACCTGCTGATTAAGTTGATTAATCTCATTTTGCAAAATGCTATTCCGCTGCTGCTGATCCGTTATGGAGTTATTCATAGACATAACCCACAGGTAACACATCAAGCCGCCAAGCACAGCAACGCCCGCAAGCTGTTTGATAAATTCATTTTTCTTCTCCTGGCGAAACTCTTCACGCCAGGGTAATAAGTTAATTTGAGCCATTTAATCAAAGCTCCTTAATGCTAAACCTGCTGCAATCATGAGTGAAGGAGCATCATTCGCCAAATTTGCAGCATTCACTTTGGAAGAGACTGACATATTGGCAAAGGGGTCCGCTACAGAAACGCTTGTTCCCAGCTTCTCCTCAATCAGGTTCGCCAATCCAGATAACGAAGCAACGCCTCCGGCTAGAAGGATATGGTCAACATCATTGTACTGACTAGAAGAAAAGAAAAACTGTAAGGAGCGAGTTACCTGCTGCACAACGGCATCTTTAAAAGGCTCAAGTACCTCTGGCTCATAATCGTCCGGCAAACCACCTTGTTTTTTTGCCAAGCCAGCTTCTTCGGCAGATAAACCATAACGTCGCTGAATTTCTTCAGTTAATTGACGACCACCAAACAATTGTTCTCGTGTATAAACGGTTTTTCCGTCTACCAGCACACTGAGAGTGGTCATGGTCGCACCGATATCTACGATAGCAACTACTTGCTCTTCCTGATCCTCCAGCTGCTCACGGATTAAGCCAAACGCCCTTTCCATGGTATAGGCCTCAACATCCACTACTTTCGGATGCAAATCAGCCAGCTCAAGAACCGTAGAACGAATGTCCACATTCTCCCGACGACAGGCCGCCAACAGAACATTCACATTCTCCGGATTTTTTTCAGAAGGCCCCAGAATATCGAAGTCAATCGCAACCTCTTCCAAAGGATATGGAATGTATTGATCCGCCTCAAGGGAGATTTGAAGCTCCATCGCATCCTCATTAAGGTCCCCCGGCATCTCAATAACTTTCGTGATAACCGAGGATCCAGCCACTGCGACAGCGGCATCCTTAATTTTGGTTCTGGTAGATTGCACAACGGCTTTAATGACCTGCGCCACAGCTTCTACATCGTTAATATTCTTCTCAACGACGGAGTTATCGGGCAGCGGACGAACGGCGTAGTTCTCCACCCGAAAGCTATCGCCCTGGCGACTAAATTCCAAAAGCTTGACCGATGTAGAGCTAACATCTAACCCCAAAACGGGCTTTTGTTTTTGGCTGAAGAGTTCGAGAATACCCATTTTTCTATCTATTTCCGCTACTTAGCTTATGTTTATGTTATAGCACTTTAAGTATAACCTGCAACAACAGAGCACATAGGTAAAGTGTGAAAAAGGTCTTATAATCACCACTAATTTACAAATAGCCCCTTACTAACAACATTCTTATTCGAAATGAAAATAAAAAAAGTCCACTTGATAGTTATATCTTGGTTCCTTATCGCCGGAATTGGCGGGGCCACAAGCATTCTGGCAGGCATGTACCTATACCTGAGCCCCCAACTTCCCGACGTGGAAACACTTAAAGAAGTCAGACTACAAACCCCTCTGAGAATATACTCAGCAGATGGTAAACTTATGGGGGAATTCGGCGAAAAGCGTAGAATTCCGGTTAAATACGCAGATATTCCCGAGCAATATATCCATGCATTACTTTCAGCAGAGGACGCCCAGTTCTATTCGCATAACGGCGTATCGATAAAAGGCTTATTACGTGCAACAACACAACTGATCACAACTGGTCGCCGCGGCCAGGGCGGAAGTACGATCACCATGCAAGTTGCAAGGAATTTCTTCCTCTCTCGTAGAAAAACCTTTGCCAGGAAATTCAACGAAATTTTGCTGGCACTCAAAATTGAGCAGGAGCTCACAAAAGAAGAAATTCTTGAACTTTATGTCAACGTCATATTTCTTGGTAAGCGAGCCTACGGGATTGAGGCAGCAGCCCACGTATACTACGGCAAACCACTTAGTGAATTAAGTCTAGCCCAGTTAGCCATGATTGCTGGCTTACCGCAGGGTCCATCCACACAAAATCCAATAGCCAATCCAGTCAGGGCCATAGAAAGACGCAACTGGATTTTGAAAAGAATGCTCAAACTGGATTACATAGATGAAAATACCTACCAACAAGCCATCAATGAGCCGGTGACGGCCAAGTACCATTCAAAAAATCTTGAAGTCAACGCACCATATGTCGCTGAGATGGCCCGCAAGAAAGTGGTAGAACAATTTGGCCTTACCGCTTATACAGAAGGCTATCGAGTCTATACAACGATAAAAAGCACATTGCAAAATACAGCTCAAGAAGCCGTAATCAAGGGACTTCTTACTTACGATGAACGCCATGGTTACCGAGGTCCAGAGCAACAGTTATTAACGGCGGAAGAAGCCAGTACATTTAATACCCTTCCGCAAGACGAGCAAGAATTGCAAATACAGCAATGGCTGGAAAACGTTGAAAGCATCCCGGAATACGGAGGGCTTGAAGCAGCCGTAGTCACATCCGTAGGTGAAAAAAACGCCAAAACCTTACTAGGAAACGGAACCGAAGTAGAACTGGCCTGGGAAGACGGTATCGCTCAAGCACGACGATTTCAGACAGAAAATGTCCTGGGCCCAAAACCCCAAAATGCCTCAGATGTTCTGCAAATTGGCGATATAGTCCGGCTTGAGCTAAAAGAAAGGGCCTCAGTTAACCAAGAGGCAGAGGAGCAACCCAGAGATAGATGGTACCTAAGACAAGTGCCTGACGCCCAAGCAGCACTTGTATCTCTATCCCCCAAAAATGGGGCATTACTCTCTCTTGTTGGCGGGTTCGACTTTAAGCAAAGTCACTTCAATCGAGCTATTCAGGCAAAACGTCAACCCGGCTCAAACTTCAAACCTTTTATCTATACCAGCGCCCTAGAAAGCGGCCTCACAGCAGCCACCATAATCAATGACGCTCCGATAGTGGTAAATGATGAGCAGCTGGAAGGAACCTGGCGGCCAGTTAACTCGTCGAGAAAATTTTATGGTCCAACCCGACTCAGAGAAGCCCTTTACCGCTCAAGAAACCTGGTTTCCATCAAAGTCATGCAAAGTGTCGGAATAGGACAAACTATTCGCCAACTTAATCAGCTTGGTTTTGACACCAGCGAAATGCCTAGAGACCTATCATTAGCTCTCGGCAGCCACTCTCTGACCCCGTTAGAAGTCGCCAGGGGATATGCTGTTCTTGCCAATGGCGGATACCAGGTAGAGCCCTATTTTATTGAGCGAATTATTGATTTTGAAGGTAATTCACTATTCGAGGCCTTACCACAGACCGTATGCAAAACATGCGAAGAAGAGCCAGATCAGATCGAAACACCAGAACTGGCGGACGATACAGAACAAACTGATGTAGAGTTCTTCAGCATCGAATTTGATGAAGACGCATTTGAATTTGATATTGATACCAAGGTTCTACTGGACATACTTGAACCGCAAGACTACCCCCAGGCCCCCAAAGTAATTAATGACAGAGTGGCATACATCATTGACTCCATGCTCAAAGACGTTATCCAAAGAGGAACTGGCGTTAAGGCAAAAGTGATTGGCAGGCGAGACTTGGCAGGAAAAACAGGAACAACCAATGGTCCCATTGACGCTTGGTTCTCCGGCTATGGAGGACAAATTGTAACCACCACATGGGTAGGATTCGACCAGAATTCACTTCTTGGGCTTCGAGAATACGGAGGCTCAGCAGCGCTCCCAATATGGATAGACTTTATGAAAGTCGCACTAAAGGACGTACCAGAAACTAAACGTCTACAACCAGAAGGTATCGTCACGGTAAAAATTGACCCGGAAACAGGAAAGCGAGCCAGAGCTGACGACCCGGATGCAATCTTTGAGATATTCAGAGAAGAAAATGTGCCCGAACAATCGGAAGCTGCGGCCAACTCCGAAAGCTATTCTCCCTACGAGGACGAAGAGGCTCTAACGGAAGAACTGTTTAATTAACTTAACGCAAAAAAAGCCTCAGTTAATCCCTGAGGCTTCAAAAATTTACTCTAGAATCAAAAAATCCAGGCATAAAAAAACCGGCTTACGCCGGTTTTTTTATTTGGAGCTAAGTTTGCCCGCAAAACGCTTGTTGAATCGATCAATACGACCACCACTATCAACAACCTTTTGCTTACCAGTGTAGAATGGATGACAAGCGGAGCAAACATCCAAATGAATGTCTTTTGCCAAAGTTGAACGTGTTTTAATCACGTTACCGCAACTACAAGTTGCAGTCATTTCACCGTAATTCGGTTGAATATCTTGTTGCATAACATGCCTCTTCTTCTATGTGCACCGCCACTTAAGCTTGGTCAAGCACGGTACAGCTCAGTAATATACCGACTTCTTAGTCTTCTAGGCGAAAAATAAGGCTGCGAATGGTACCAGAATTTCTCCGATAGGCAAGCCAAAAAGATAGATTCGCTGAACCCCACCCATTTCCGATAGAATTGGCCCTCGTTTTCCGACAGGCTGCTTTTGTTTAATGAGTAATCCCCCCACCATTCTCAACGTCGCCCTGCCAGTCCCCTTGCGCCGAACATTTGACTACTTCGCTCCCAAGCAGGGCCACACATCAACATGTATAGGCTGCCGGGTACGAGTAAAGTTTGGTAGCCAAACACTAGTTGGCATTATCACTAGCATCTCCGATACCAGCGAATACGAGCTGAGCAAACTTAAAGAAGCAGAGGAAATACTTGATGAAACACCCTGCATCCCTCCAGAGCTTTTGGATTTGTGTCTATGGGGAGCCAAGTACTACCACCATGCTTTAGGTGAAGTTCTCAATACGGCACTACCGAAACGCTTTCGGGAAGGGTTACATATACCGGTTATAACTGGCTACCAACTGACACAAGAAGGTAAAGGACTTTCAGAGAACGCTTTAAAACGAGCGAAAAAACAGCAACAACTCGTCACATATCTTCTGCAAAACCATCAAGCATCAGCTCAGGAACTCAAAGAACAAGGTATATCCCACAGCATCATCAATACACTGCTAGAAAAACACATTATCCAGGAAACACACCTGATTACGGCACCAACCTCGTCAGACAAAAAAATATTGAACGAGCCACCACTGCCACTCACCAACGAACAAGAAGCCGCTCTATTACAGATACGATTCCACCACTACTGTACCTATGTCCTTGAAGGAGCCACCGGAAGCGGCAAGACAGAAGTATTTCTTCAAGCAACAGAAAGGTGTCTTCGCGCAGACAAGCAAGTGCTCGTACTGATTCCAGAAATAGGACTATCAACTCAAACCGTCAGCCGCTTTCGTCGCCGCTTTTCTGGCAGCATTGAAGTGCTTCACTCAAACATAAGCGACTTAAAGCGCGCCCAAGCTTGGCAGGCAGCCCGAGAAGGCAATGCTCAGGTAATTATTGGCACCCGCCTGGCGACAATGACACCATTTAAAGATCTCGGCCTCATTATTGTCGATGAAGAACACGACCTATCCTACAAACAGCAAGATGGGTTTAGATACTCGGCACGAGATCTTGCCATTGTCCGGGCAAACAAAAATAACATCCCCATCATACTTGGCAGCGCCACGCCCTCTCTCGAAACCCTACACAACGCAATTCAAGGTAAATATGAGCTACTACGCTTAACCAAACGAGCAGGGGAAGCCAAGCCGCCAAAAATACAACTCGCAGATTTAAGAGGACAACAGCTTACTGGTGGCCTATCAAGCCAAACGCTCGAAGCTGTGCAAAAACACTTGAACAACGCAAACCAAGTTTTGGTTTTTTTAAATCGTCGGGGATATGCCCCCAGCTTGCTATGCCACCAGTGCGGCTGGACAGCCAGCTGCAGATCCTGTGACGCCAAGTTAACCCTTCACCAAACCCCGTTCCACTTACATTGCCATCACTGTGATTTTCAATGCCGGGTCCCCCATACATGCCCAAGCTGCCACTCCCCATCCCTGGTTCATTCGGGACTGGGAACCGAACAACTCGAAGAAGCATTGAAAGAAACGTTCCCCCGAATACCGGTATTTCGTGTTGACAGAGATACGACACAAACAGTAAAGGGATTCAGTGTCATTCTTGCAAAAGTAAACGAGGGCAAACCCTGTATATTGGTTGGTACTCAGATGCTGGCAAAAGGTCACCATCTCAGCAAGCTAACCCTGGTTGTGATAGCGGATGCAGATCAGGGATTATTCAGTGCAGATTTTCGCAGTACAGAAAGACTCGCCCAACAAATTGTGCAGGTCGCTGGACGGGCAGGGCGAGAGAACGAACAAGGGGAGGTTATTATTCAAAGCCACAGCCCCGATCACCCCACGTTTAAAGAGCTGTTAACCAAAGGCTACCACCGGTTTGCTCGCAAGCTAATCGAAGAACGTAGCCATAACCATCTACCACCTATATGGAACCTGACCACGATTAAAGCGGAATCAAAACGTGCGGAAAATGCGATTGAGCTTTTAGAGTTCGTTAGAACACGAGCAATGGCTATTGCGCCGCCATCTCAAAAGCTCAACTACCTTGGCCCGATACCTGCGCCCATAGAGAAAGTAAATGATCGATTTCGTTATTACCTTCAGATAAAAACCCTGAGTCACGAAACCAAAAGTAGATTATTAACGGAATTGTTAAAAGAAATTGACCAGAATGCTCTCGCCAAGAGAACACGCTGGTCAATAGATGTGGATTCTTACGAAAATTAATTACGGAGCGGAAACTGAAGGTTTCGCCGCCGCGGGCTTCTCTTCGGCAACCAAAGTGAATGTCAGTGATGACCAAATATTAGTATAGTCACCCGCTGCAGGGCCATTCCAAGTGCCATCACCCACCGCGTCGTACACTTGGTCACCATCGGCATCAATAAATGGTTCACCAGCGTCATATGCATCATTTTCATTGGTATCAACAAAAACTTCCGGCAAGTCGACAAAAGCCTCGCCGTCATCATACAAGTTATTACCATTTACATCGGTATATTCTTCAGCGCCTGAACCAAAAGCAATGACAGTATTAACAAAGTTAGCCGTAGTTTGACCCGCCAATGCTGCACTGGTCCATTGAACCTGACAAACACCATCTTCAAGATCACAGAAGTCTTCTACCCGACCAGTTTCTGGCGACCAAAAACTCACTCGGATTCCATCTGTTACCGCATTACCAAATCTATCCGTCGCAATCACCTGCAGTTTTGCTGAGATACCATCTAAAGCACCAGCTTTGTAAACCACAAGGTTACCGTTTCCATCTACCCCGGTATTCTCATCCAGAATCAAACTAAACGACATACGACCAGCAACCAGAGAACTGCTGGAAATGGAAATGTCCTCGGACGTTGCTGTCACAGCTCCTACGGTCGCACTAACCCGCACGGATGTACTTACAGAACCACTGTTTAATACGGCGGTTACCTTTCCATCAGACCCTGTTCTCGCAGTATAAGAAGCTAGGGTTATCCCTCCAACGTCTGTGCTCAACGAAAAAACAACCGCGGCACCACGCTTGTTCGCTCCAGATAGGTCTTTAACGGTAAAGGTTATCTCGGAAACCTCTAAGCCTCCTTGCCCTTTTAAAACAAGGTCTCTTGATGTTGCACTGTCATAAGCTACGATTAACTGATCACTATCGCCACCGGAAACTCCACCACCTCCAGGGCCTCCGCCACAGGAAATAACCAACAAACTAGCAAGCGAAAGCAATAATACTTTTGCCAGAGGCGATACCATTTTTTGTAAAACACTCTTCATATTTCGACGCTCTCTGTGATCAATTCATATAAACAGGTTTGCTTTTACGGAGCGTAGCAAACAAAATCCCTGCAACTCCAGCCACATCATATACCGGCTGAGGTAACAAAACAGCGTTCAACCTCCTATAACCCGGAGTGCCGCATTTAGCTCGATAATAGCTTAGATTGTTTTGCTAAGCCAATAATTCTAATGGATAAATTGTAAATTTGCGCAACACTTTGCAAAGCATTTTGAGGTAGAATCGTCGAATCAAGTTTCCATTCACACCCACACGCACTGATCAAAAAACAGCCCAAGTTTATGAGTAGCTATCAAGCCAAAAGACGAAAACCCTCCGCCTCTCGACGCAGTGAGCCCCGCGTTCCCGCTTGGGTATGGCTATTCACAGGAGCCATCCTGGGGGCATTTATTATGTTTTTGATGCGCCTGGCGGATATGAAACAAGATCAGCCGCCAGCTGCTACGCAAAAAGAACAGACATCAAATCGGTCAGAAGAAAAGAAAGAAAAAGTGCTGCCCCGATTTGATTTTTACGAAATGCTGAAAAATAACAAAATTGAAGTTCCAGATTTCAATTCCGAAGAGCCGGGAGAAAACCCCCAACAAGTAAAGCAAGAATTTGACTTTCTACTTCAAGTCGCCTCTTTCCGCGATAAGGACGACGCCGAACAACTGATGGTAGAACTGCTGCTACTCAACCTCGAAGCAACACGGGAAAAAGCCAAGGTCAAAGGCGGGGGAACCTGGCACAGAGTCATTGTCGGACCCTTTGAATCACGATCAAAACTGGCAAAAGCCCGCTCCACCTTACTCTCCAATAACTATGACGCGCTTTTATTAAAGCGACCAAAAGACACACCTGAATAGTTGAAATAAAGTCCCCAACCCCAAATATAGGGGTAAAGTTACTAAACTAAGGACTTATTTGTGGAACAGTATCGGGGCACAACTATTCTTTCCGTTCGCCGTGGAAACAAAGTCGTTATCGGTGGCGACGGCCAAGTCTCTATGGGCAACACCGTCATGAAAGGCAATGCCCGAAAAGTACGTCGCCTATATAAAGATCAAGTTATCGCCGGCTTTGCCGGTGGCACAGCCGATGCATTTACTCTATTCGAACGCTTTGAAGCAAAACTGGAAACACATAATGGCCAGATTGTTCGCGCAGCAGTGGAACTCGCCAAAGACTGGCGAACCGATCGAGCCTTACGCCGTCTGGAAGCCTTACTCGCGGTAGCCAATCACGAAGCATCATTAATCGTAACCGGTAACGGTGATGTAATTCAGCCGGAAGATGACCTTATTGCAATCGGCTCTGGTGGACCGTTTGCTCAATCCGCAGCCAGAGCCCTTCTGGAAAACACCGAGCTTGAAGCTCAGGAAATCGTGAAAAAGGGCTTAACCATTGCAGGAGACATATGCGTCTACACCAATCACAACTTCACTATCGAAGAATTGGCATATTAATTTAAGGTAAAGAATTCATGTCTCATATGACTCCTCGTGAAATCGTACACGAATTAGACAAACATATCGTTGGCCAGGAAGCTGCCAAAAAAGCCGTAGCCATTGCCTTACGCAACCGCTGGCGCCGTACCCAGGTAGATAAGAAATTACGTAATGAAATTACCCCAAAGAACATTCTGATGATTGGCCCAACCGGGGTGGGGAAAACAGAAATCGCCCGACGCTTGGCAAAATTAGCCAACGCCCCCTTTGTAAAAGTTGAAGCCACCAAATTTACTGAAGTTGGCTACGTTGGCCGGGATGTGGAATCCATCATTCGCGACTTGGTAGACCGATCCATTAAGCTATACCGCGAACAGGAAATGGCCAAAGTAAAAACCCGAGCGGAAGAAGCTGCTGAAGAACGCATACTAGATGCATTACTTCCACCGGCAAGAACTGACGCCGAACAAAGTCATGAATCCAACACTCGCCAGATATTTCGTAAAAAGCTACGAGAGGGAGAGCTGGATGACAAAGAAATCGAAATAGATATCGCCGCCGCCCAGGTAGGGGTCGAAATCATGGCACCTCCCGGAATGGAAGACATGACCAGTCAGCTACAAAACATGTTTTCTTCAATTTCTCCAGGAAAAACGAAGAAAGCGAAAATCACCGTTAAAAAAGCCTTTAAAAAATTAACGGATGAAGAAGCAGGCAAACTGGTCAATGAAGAGGAAATCAAAAGCATGGCCATTGAGGCCGCCGAGCAAAATGGCATTGTTTTTATCGACGAAATCGATAAAGTCAGTAAACGTGAAGGAACCTCAGGTGCAGACGTTTCTCGAGAAGGCGTACAACGGGATCTCCTGCCATTAATTGAAGGCTGCACAATCTCCACCAAGCACGGAATGATCAAAACCGACCATATTCTGTTTATTGCCTCTGGCGCTTTCCATTTATCCAAGCCCTCGGATTTAATTCCAGAACTTCAGGGCAGGCTCCCTATTCGAGTTGAATTGGAAGCGCTAACCCCGGATGACTTTGAGCGCATTCTCACAGAACCGGATGCATCATTAACTGAGCAACATCAAGCACTGCTCAAAACAGAAGGGATTGAAGTAACCTTCACCAAAGACGGTATACGGAAAATCGCTGAAACAGCCTATGAAGTCAACGAGCGAACAGAAAATATTGGCGCACGCAGACTTCACACCGTTCTAGAGAAACTCCTGGAAGAAGTTTCTTTCAACAGCGAACCGAGCACAAACAGCATTGAAATTGGCGCATCTTTTGTTGATGCACAGTTGGGTGAACTGCGAGAGAATGAAGACCTGAGCCGGTTTATCCTGTAACGAGAATCATGACCACACTTCCCCCACAAAAAATTAAGGTACACAAAGGTTCAAAGACCCTGGAACTGGTTTTTGAACCTGAGAGTTACCAACTCCCCTTTGAACTGCTTCGTGTTCTATCACCTTCCGCAGAAGTTCGTGGCCACGGGGCAAACGACGGCGAACTTCCACTAAACAAACAAAACGTCTTGATTACCAAAATTGAACCTCAAGGCAACTACGCTATTCGCCTTACCTTTGACGATGGCCATGACTCTGGTATCTACACATGGTCCTATTTGAAGGATCTGGGGGAAAACCACGAACACTATTGGCAGGAATACCTAGTTCAAGCCGAGAAAAAGAAAGAAGAAATGGAAACATCAGTGGTTCGTTGGGTATCTCCTCCCCCCGCTGAGTGATATCAAACTCCAATCACACGGAGTCTTATCTTAAGTCGCGGCAGAAGGTACAATGGTCTTCTCCGTAGACAGATCGAAGAACAGCCAATGACAGACGATAAAACCACCCATTTCGGGTATGAACAGGTTCGTGTAGAAGACAAAGCCGACAAAGTTGCGGGAGTATTCCATTCTGTCGCGGCGAAATACGACCTGATGAATGACTTGATGTCTGCTGGGATTCACAGAATCTGGAAAAAATTCACAATCGAGTTATCCGGTGTTCGCAAAGGCAACGCGGTGTTGGATATTGCAGGAGGAACCGGTGACCTTACCGCCAAGTTCGCCCAATTGGTTGGTCCTGAAGGCAAGGTTGTCTTAGCAGATATTAATGACTCCATGCTGAAGGTTGGTCGAGATAAACTCATTGATAAAGGCATTTCGGGTAATGTTGAGTATCTTCAAACTGACGCCCAATACCTGCCTTTCCCAGACAATACCTTCGACTGCATCACCATAGCCTTCGGACTGCGCAATGTCACAGATAAAGACACCGCACTGCAATCAATGCACAGGGTCTTAAAACCCGGCGGACGTCTGCTTGTACTTGAATTTTCTAAACCACAAAACACACTGCTCGAAAAAGCCTACGACATATACTCGTTTTCTGTCCTGCCTATGATGGGCAAACTGGTCACCAATGATTCTGACAGTTACCGCTACCTCGCTGAAAGCATACGTATGCACCCAGATCAGGAAACATTAAAATCCATGATGGAAACCGTCGGTTTTAGTCAAACCAAATATTACAATTTAACCGGTGGAATCGTCGCATTGCACAAAGGTATAAAAAGCTAATACCGGAGTGACACCGTGATTGATTACAGCTTAGCCACTGCGCTCACCGCGGTATTGGAAAACGCACTTAACCGTGCGCTGCAGTACGACCCGGGAACTCAGCACAAATTCCAATCTCTGGCAGGTCAAAAGCTGGGCATTGTAATTTCTGACTTTAACTGCGCACTGTTTCTGACGACAAATGAACAGTTGGTATCAATTACCATAGTCCCGGATACAGAGTTGGACGGTATTCATCATGACGCGCGCGTTGAAGGAACCCTCAGCGACCTGGCAACACTTTTGTTAACAGATCAGTACTCCCACTCTTTATCCAAAGCCACAGTAACCATAAGCGGCAACACCCGATTAATATCTGAATACCAGGACGTATTTTCAGATATAGAGATTGACTGGGAGGAAGCCCTGATAGAGAAATTCGGCACAGTTATAGGCCATCAGCTTGCAGAACAGATTCGACTTTTCGTCGGCTGGGGTACAGCACAAAGTAAAACACTATCGAAAAAGTTACCGGAATATATAACCGAGGAACTACAGCTACTTCCCACTAAAATCGAATTTGAAATTTTGGCACAGGAAATTGATATCCTTCGCTCAGGCAGTGAACGTTTGGAAGCTCGGCTAAACAAGATACTAAAAATAAGAGAGAAAAGTGACTAGATTATTGCGCTTGCTAAATCTCATTCATACATTTGGCAAATATCGGCTTGATATTCTTTTTGGCGAAGAGATACCAACACGGATAAAACTACTGACACTACCACTAAAAATATATCCTCAACCTAAACTGACACGCGGTCAGCGTATTCGTTACGCACTGGAAGAACTTGGTCCAGTGTTTATTAAGTTTGGCCAGCTGCTATCAACACGCCCGGACCTAATTCCTGATGATATTGCCCAGGAACTCAATAACCTACAAGACAACGTTACGCCTTTTTGTACTGCTGAATTCAAAAAAATAGTAGAGCGCTCTCTCGGCGGTACAGTAGAAGAAATCTTTGACCATTTTTCAGATGAAGTACTTGGCTCCGCATCCGTCGCACAAGTACAAACCGCTCGATTAAAAACCGGTGAAGACGTTGTTGTTAAGGTGATTCGTCCCGGTATTGAAAAGATAATTGATAAGGACGTAAGACTTCTGGCATTTTTTGCCGGACTGATTGAAAAATTCAGTGTTGATGGCAAACGTTTACGACCTGTAGAAGTGGTAGAAGATTACCGAACCACAATTTTCGATGAGCTGGATTTACAACGGGAAGCGGCTAACGCGTCGCAAATACGCAGAAACTTCGAAAATTCCAAGCTACTCTATGTTCCTCATGTATTTTGGGACTACACCACCAAGAATGTTATGGTGATGGAACGTATTTATGGTTTACCCGTCACCGATGCTGAAGCATTACGAAAACAAAACACGAATTTAAAGGTGCTTGCAGAAAGAGGCGTGGAAGTCTTTTTCACCCAAGTATTCGAGCACAATTTTTTCCATGCAGATATGCATCCGGGTAACGTGTTCGTGTCCAAAGTCACACCGGAAGACCCCGGTTATATGGCTGTGGACATGGCTATTGTCGGCTCCCTCAGTCGAGAAGATCAGTACTATCTTGCCCGTAATCTTATCGCCATGTTTCGCCGAGACTATCGCCAAGTTGCCGAATTGCACGTACTTAGCGGCTGGGTACCCCCAGAGACATCTATCAGCGGTTTTGAGTCTGCGATAAGAAGCGTCTGCGAACCTATTTTTGAAAAACCCATTTCAGAAATATCGTTTGGGGAGTCGTTAATAAGCCTTTTTCAAACTGCTCGCAGATTTAATATGCCCGTCCAACCCCAGTTAGTGTTACTGCAAAAAACGCTGGTAAATATAGAAGGCTTAGGTCGACAACTCTATCCAGACCTCAATTTATGGGATACTGCACACCCCTATTTGGAAAACTGGATAAAAAAACGTTATCACCCTAAGACCTTGTGGAAAGAGTTTAAATATCACTCTCCCGACTGGATGGAAAAATTTCCAAAACTGCCCGAACTGTTTTTTTCCTCACTCGAAGGGATTCAAACTTTTGCCAAAGCAATTCCACACATTGAAGAAGCCAGTATTGCCCTAGCTAAACAAAAGCAGGCAAAGAAAAAATCAGCAATAAGAAAAATAGCAGGCATCACCATGCTTGCTGGCAGCTCTGCATTAATCATTCCTCAGCTTACGGGCCTATCAATACCCGCTATTGTCCTGTTTGTTACTTCCATTGCGTTACTTAGCTTTTAATATGTCTAATCAGTTTTCTCTCTATTACCGTCCAACCTGCTTTTTTTGTGTCAGGGTGTTACAGCAACTTCCCAATATAGCAATAGGAATTAAAACTCTTAATATTAGTGAAGACAGAGAAGCACTTTTAGAACTAAGGGAAAAGGGAGGGAAACAGCAGGTCCCCGCTCTCAAATATTTTAATGAGCGGGGAGAAGAGACCTGGATGTATGAGTCTCTGGATATATTGAATTTTTTAAACACACAGTCAAAAGATTAATCTTTTGACTGCCAGAGTACGCGAGAGATACCAAAGCTAACAGCATAGTAACCGGTAGTCTCAACTAGCGGACTATCTTCAAAAACAGCACCGTTTAAATAATCGTAACGAAAGCTTATACCGTAATACCACTTGTCTCTGTAACGGGTAAATGACACCTTGCCATAGGCACCACTATAGCCAGCTTTAGCTTTATAATAAGGTCTGTCTACGGTAACAAAAGGCGTATCAACGGTATAGTAATAATCGTGAAAGCTTTCCGAACCATACAATCCAGCAATATTAACTCGAGTAGACCAACCTTTATAAAAATCCGGATGGCGATACGTCAGCTTAGGATTAAAAATATACCCCTCGTAACCGTCACCATCGCCACCAAGAGAAAATGCTGCTCTTAGCGGAATTCGGAACATCCACCCTTGACGAAAATCTTCACCGGTTAAATTAATATTAAATGACGGACCAAATTCAAACATAGACCCCAATTCAGGCATATCACGTCTGAGCGAATTATCATCGTCACCGCTGCTCAGAGCGACCGCGGCACTCAGATTTAATTCAAACCGCTGGGTTGCAAATAAATCCGTTCGAACCCCTCCCCGGTCAGCCTTTAGTAAATTTCCGCGGTAAACACCAAACGGTAAAGGCAGGACGGTGGTTTGTGCCTCCTTTGAGCCACGGTAATCATTCAAATGCTGACCACCTATGCCAACACCCAGTTCCATTGTTGGCAAACCGCCATTCCTATCTGCTTCACCATCGGCAACAGCCACACCGCAAATAAAACACATCACAACAGTGAAAATTACTTTTCTCACACTTCCCCCAAAAAGATACAACAAATCACTTCCCTTTATTGACGCACAACCACTCCAGTCGCTTCCATCATTCTCTTAATCCATTCGTTTTTCGGCTAATTACCTTTGTAAAGTCAGTCACTAACCATAAATAAGCTTTTTTTATCCCCACAATAAAAAGCCCGCTCAATGGCGGGCTTTTCGAAGAAATTCTAACGCTTACTCATCGTTAGAATTGCCGTCCTCTGAATCTCCAGCGCTCTCTTTTTGAGGCTCAGGTAGAAGCTCTTTAATGGACAACTTAATTCGACCACGCTGATCAATGTCCATACATTTTACTTCAACTTCCTGACCTTCCTGTAAGTAATCTGTTACGTTTTGTACTCGTTCGTGAGCAATCTGAGAAATGTGAACCAGACCATCTTTACCAGGCAAAAAGTTTACGAATGCACCGAAGTCAACAATGCGTACAACCTTACCTTTATATACAGTTCCGATCTCAGCTTCGGCTGTAATTTCTTCGATCTTGAAGATAGCAGCTTGAAGCCCTTCAGCATCGTCTGCATAGATTTTCACCGTACCACTATCATCGATGTCAACGGATGCACCGGTTTCTTCTGTAATAGAACGAATCGTTGCGCCGCCTTTACCAATGATGTCGCGGATTTTATCTGGATGCACTGACAAGGTGTGGAACTGAGGCGCGTTATCAGACAGCTCGGATCTAGGCTGCGAAATAACACGGTTCATTTCGCTTAAAATATGAAGACGCGCACTTAACGCCTGCTCAAGCGCTGTTTCCATAATTTCTTCGGTAATGCCCTCAATTTTGATGTCCATTTGCAAAGCAGTAACACCATTAGCGGTACCGGCTACTTTAAAGTCCATATCACCTAAGTGGTCTTCGTCACCAAGAATATCGGTCAACACTGCGTAGCCGCTTTCTTCTTTAACCAAGCCCATGGCTATACCCGCAACAGGAGCTTTAACAGGTACACCAGCGTCCATCAAAGCCAGGCTGGAACCACAAACAGAAGCCATAGAACTGGAACCGTTTGATTCAGTGATTTCACTTACCACGCGGATGCTGTAAGGGAATTCATTTTCTTTCGGCAATACCGCAGCAACACCACGACGAGCCAAACGACCATGACCGATTTCACGTCGACCAGTACCACCCATACGACCACATTCACCCACAGAGTATGGAGGGAAGTTATAGTGCAGCATGAATGGGTCTTTACGTTCACCTTCCAAGGCATCAATTACTTGCGCATCACGTGCTGAACCTAGCGTAGACACAACTAACGCCTGAGTTTCACCACGGGTAAATAGTGCTGAACCGTGAACCTTAGGCAACACACCCACTTCAATATGAAGCGGACGAACAGTTTTATTATCGCGGCCATCAATACGAGGCTCACCAGCAACTACTCGTGTGCGAACAATGCGTTTTTCGATTGAGCCAAAAATAGACTTAACGTCATCGGCAGAAACACCCGCTTCGTCATTCGCCAGCTCACCAACCGCTTGCGTACGCAATTCAGATAAACGATCGTAACGTTTTTGCTTGTCGGTAATGCGATAAGCAACGCCGATTGAATCTTCAAAGCCTCGCTCTACAGCCGCTTTTAATTCTTCGTTAACAGCTTCTGGTGTCCACTCCCAAGTTTGCTTGCCCGCATCACGAGCCAACTCTTGCACAGCTTGAATTACCGCTTGCATTTCCTGATGGGCGTATAAAACCGCACCAAGCATAATATCTTCTGGAAGCTCATTCGCTTCAGACTCAACCATAAGTACTGCTTCTTGCGTTCCTGCAACCACCATGTCCAACTCGGAAGAGCCAAGAGCCTGGTAGCCAGGATTCAAAATATAACCACTTTCCTGGGTATAACCTACTCGTGCTGCACCGATTGGGCCGTTGAATGGAATACCAGAGATCTGCAATGCTGCTGAAGTACCAATCAACGCACAAATATCTGGATCAACATCTTTTTCTGAAGATACAACGGTACAAACAACCTGTACCTCGTTTACAAAACCTTTTGGAAACAATGGACGAATTGGACGGTCAATCAGACGTGAAGTCAGTGTTTCTTTTTCTGATGGACGCCCTTCCCGCTTGAAAAAGCCGCCAGGGATCTTACCTGCTGAATAGGCTTTTTCTTGATAGTGTACAGACAAAGGGAAGAAATCTTGCCCTGGACTTGCTTCTTTTGCTCCAACAACAGTACATAGCACAGATGTCTTACCCATTGTGACAAGTACTGCGCCAGTAGCTTGGCGAGCAATACGACCAGTTTCTAAAGTTACCGTATCATTACCGTATTGAAATTTTTTGATTACCGGATTCACTTGTTTATCCTTCTTTTTCCTACTAAATGGCGTTTTTTTACGCCGTCACTTTACTTACATTACATTAATAAATTTGTTGCAGCCCAGAATAGGGATACAACCTGAAAATCTTGCGCCTAACAAACTGCGCGAAAACTTATTACATGAAAAACAAAAAATGCCCGCAATATGCGGGCACTTTTCTTAGCGACGTAGACCCAGTTTTCGAATCAACGCAGCATAGCGATTTACATCTTTACTCTTTAAGTAATCCAACAACTTACGACGTTGGTTTACCATACGAATCAAACCACGACGAGAGTGGTGATCTTGTTTATGATCCGCAAAGTGACCTTGCAACTTATTGATGTTTGCAGTCAATAATGCAATTTGCACTTCAGGAGAACCAGTATCACCTTCTGCAGTTTGGTGTTCTTTTAAAATCGCTGATTTTTCTTGTGCACTTAGTGCCATAACTATTTCCTCATTTCTCAATATGCCGAGTAGGCAATGGCAATGCATTACCTACATGTTGGATACGGCCTATCCGTGCATATTTACAGATAGGTCGAGAGTGGTTTTACCACCCATCTAACTGGCTTTGACAAGCTCAATTAAATACTGTTTCCGCTGGGTCTAGTCTGCAAGTACAACCAAGCGTTTCGGGCTTACCCGGCCATCATCGGTTATCACACCAACGCCCAGAAAATCACCGTTATCACGGAAAACGCGCACTGTATCACCTTCATCTCCAAGGCGATAGACCCGCATGTCCATAACTGGTTGTCCCTGGGTAAAGTAGAAACTGGTATCGGAATCCAGTTCCAACGCAGGTAAATCGCTTAGCGGAGCATCTATAGGTAACAAATGATGATCAAGCTCTTCCGCTCTCCCTTCTCCGCGTTCTTCTTCAAGCTCCTCCAGCGTATGGCATTGCTTTTCGACAAAACCACCGGCGCAGGTTCGTCTTAACGAAGCGACATGTCCACCCAGCCCGAAATCCTGCCCTAGGTCTTCGGCAAGGCTCCTGATGTATGTGCCTTTACTGCAACTGACTCGAACATCAGCCTCCGCCACAACACCTGGACGAAAATCGATTACCTCAAAAGCATAAATAGTTACTGGGCGTGCATCTCGATCTACGGTCTTGCCTTCTCTGGCAAGCTCGTACAGAGGCCGACCATCTCTTTTCAAAGCCGAATACATGGGCGGGACTTGCTCAATTTGGCCCATATAGCGCTCAGAGATACGCTTTTCCAACTCCTTTCGAGTAAGACCACTTGCGTCCTGATCACTAAGGATGTTGCCATCAACATCCCCTGTATCTGTCGCCTGACCAAAACGAAAAGTACTCAAATATTCTTTATCTGAGTCCAGGAGATATTGCGAGAACTTGGTAGCCTCACCGAAACAAAGCGGCAACACGCCTGTAGCCAAAGGGTCAAGCGCGCCTGTATGCCCAACCTTGTTGGCAAAAAATAACCGTTTAGCTTTCTGCACAACATCATTCGATGTCATACCTGAAGGCTTATCAATAATCACAACACCGTCAACAGCACGGCCGAATTTACGTCGTCGTCCCAAGAACGTTATTCCTCGTTTTGCTCTTTTCCTTCGCGATCCTTCGCTACTGCCTTATCAATAAGGTGGGACAGTTTTTGTCCAACTACGGTTGATTTATCGTAGAAAAACTGCAGTTTCGGGGTACTGCGAATAGTCAGGTCCTTAGAAACAACATTTCGCAGATAACTTGCAGCTTTGTTCAATATGGCAACGGATGCTTCCGCTTCCTCACTGCTATCCACGCCAACAAACGTTACGTAGACTTTTGCCCAAGTCAGGTCGCGGGATACAGAAACAGAGTTAATGTTCACCATACCCAGACGAGGGTCTCGAACCTCCATCTGTATCGCATGCGCCAAACTGCGCTGAATTGCATCCGCAACTCTATCTGATCGAGTAAATTCTCTTGGCATGGTGTAAGCCTGTTTTACCTCACAAAATAACGTTTTAGTCTTGGCTTAAAGCTGACGTTCAACTTCTTTGATATCAAAGACTTCGATTTGGTCACCAACTTTAACATCGTAGTTTTTCACCCCGATGCCACATTCCATACCATTTCGCACTTCATTCACGTCATCTTTAAATCGACGCAATGATTCCAGTTCGCCCTCAAAGATCACAACGTTATCTCGAAGTACACGAATAGGCTTATTGCGATATACCGTACCTTCTACCACCATACAACCAGCAACTTGACCGAACTTCGGTGAACGGAAGACATCGCGCACTTCTGCGATACCCACGATCTCCTCAACACGCTCTGGATCAAGCATACCTCCCAGCGCTGCTTTAACTTCATCGATCAATTGATAGATGATGCTGTAGTAACGAATCTCGGCAGACTCCGCTTCTGCGAGCTTTCTGGCTGATGAATCAGCACGAACATTAAAGCCGACTACAATAGCGCCAGATGTCAAAGCAAGGTTTACGTCATTTTCCGTAATACCACCGACACCACCGCCGATGACATTCACCTGAACTTCCTCATTACCCATGTCAGACAGTGCGGCCTGAATCGCTTCAAGCGAACCACGTACATCGGTTTTTAACACAACCGGTAGAATTTTCTTCTCAGCGGACTCCATACCAGCGAACATATTTTCCAGCTTGGCAGCCTGTTGTCGCTTAAGTTTTTCTTCGCGCTCTTTTTCCTGACGGAACAAGGACACTTCCCGGGCTTTACGCTCATCGGGAACGACAACAAATTCATCACCAGCTTGAGGAGTCGAATCCAAACCTAGCAACTCGACCGGAGTTGATGGGCCCGCATCATTGACTTTCTTACCCAACTCGTTCGTCATCGCACGAACACGACCAAAGCTCTGGCCAGCAAGAATAATATCGCCGCCTTTCAACATACCAGCCTGAACAAGCAGGGTGGCAACAACACCGCGACCTTTTTCCATTCTTGCTTCAACAACAACACCGCGAGCAGGCACGTCAACAGGAGCCGTCAATTCAAGCAACTCAGCTTGCAGAGCAACGGCTTCCAGAAGATCTTCAATACCTTCACCTGTATGGGCAGAAACATTAATAAACTGCGTATCACCACCCCAATCTTCAGGGATAACATCTTTCGCGGACAGTTCGTTTTTAACACGATCTGGATCGGCTGCTTCTTTATCAATTTTGTTAACCGCAACAACAATTGGTACACCTGCGGCTCTCGCATGCTGCACCGCCTCTTCGGTTTGAGGCATCACACCGTCATCCGCAGCAACAACCAGAATAACCACATCCGTACATTGAGCTCCACGCGCACGCATTGCGGTAAAAGCCGCGTGACCAGGCGTATCCAGGAAGGCCAATTCACCATGACTGGTACGAACACGATATGCACCAATATGCTGGGTGATACCGCCGGCTTCGCCCGAGGCCACTTTCGCCTTACGAATGTAATCCAGCAACGAAGTCTTACCATGATCCACGTGTCCCATTACCGTCACCACAGGGGCACGAGGGGCGCTCTCACCTTCAACTTGAACAAATTGTTCTTGCAGTTTCTCTTCAACGGAGTTTGAACTCACCAATACTGGTGTGTGTCCCAACTCTTCAACAACTAGCTGAGCGGTATCCTGATCAATCGCCTGGTTCATTGTTGCCATTGTCCCCATTTTCATGAGCTGCTTAACAACTTCCCCGGCTTTGACGTTCATACGCTGAGCCAAATCTGAAACAACAATTTCTTCCGGAACTTCTACTGTATATGTGATTTTACCGGTTGGCTTTTTAAAGCCATGCCTGTTGGTAATTTTAACGACTGGACGAGCCCCTTTACCGGAAGCAAGCGTCTTGGATTTTGGTGCGTGAAGTACTTCATCGATTTCAGTTTCGTCTTCAACATAATCCAAAGCGGAGGCGACTTTCTTCGGACCGGCAACTTTCTTAACGGCCTTACCAGCTTTCTTATTATGCTTAGACTTCTCGTCCCCATCATCAAACTCTTCTTTAACAGCCTTTTTACTAGGATGTTTTCTTTCTGGGGTACCAGCTTTGTCTCGCTCTGCAGTTTTCTCAGAAGGCTTCGCCGTCGCTGCAGTTTTCTCTTTCTTTTCTTTCGCTTTGCGTTCACGCTCTTCAGCGGCTTTTTTCGCTGCAGCGGCTTTCTCTGCTTCTGCCTTTTGACGAGCTTCCGCAGCTCGCTGGCGAAGAATCTCAGCATCATCAACAAAAGAGGAGCGAACCATAGGTTCTGGCTCTGGCTGAGTTTGCTCCGAGTCCGAAACCTCTTCGGCTTCGCTGGCAGATGAAGTAGGCTCTTGCTCTTCTTCAGTTACATCTTCCTGAGCTGCCGCATCTTCCGCTTCCACCTCAACCGACTCATCCTCTGCCTGAACCTGTTGCGCTTCTGCAACGACTTCTTGCTCTTCTTCTGGCGTTTCAATGAGAGGTTCTTCAACAGCAGGCGTCTCGACTACAGGCGCTTCTGTCAATTCAGACTCAAGCATCTCTTCGCTCTGTAACTCTTCAGCTGCAGGAAGTGATTCGTCTTCAAGAATATCGCGCTTAACGTAGGTGCGTTTTTTACGAACCTCAACGTTTACGGTTTTTCTCGAACTACCGGAACCGGTTTTTATTGTTGTCGTGGTTTTACGCTTCAGCGTAATTTTTTTGGGTGCTGCCGTGGTCTCGCCATGACTTGATTTCAAGAAGGCTAATAGCTTTTGCTTTTCGTCATCCGACACAGCCTCATCCGCAGATGTATGTGGCAATCCCGCTTGCTTCATCTGCGATAAAATTCGTTCTACTGTAGCCCCTACGGACTTGGCGAGTTCACTTACTGTTACTTCGGCCATAAATTCGGTCTGTCCCCGTTGTTACCGTGTTTTGGTATCAGTCATTAATTAAACGTGGTCTCACAACCATTCAATCAAAGGAGGGACAACTCCCTCCAAAACCTGGTTTAGGTTTATTCAAACCAAGGTTCACGTGCTTTCATAATCAGTGACGCTGCACGCTCTTCGTCCATACCATCAATTTCCATTAACTCATCCACTGACTGTTCTGCCAGATCCTCCATGCAAATTACACCGCGCAAAGCCAGCTCTTTTGCAAGAACATCATCCATACCTTCCATAGTTACCAAGTCTTCAGCCGGTTCGGCAGATACGACTTTTTCTTCATTTGCTAATGCTTGCGTTAACAACGCATCTTTGGCTCGGTTTCTCAACTCATTAGCAATATCTTCATCGAAACCTTCAATCGACAAAAACTCTTCCATTGGCACATAGGCTACTTCTTCAAGGGTGGTAAAGCCTTCGTCAACAAGAACTTCAGCCACTTCCTCATCTACATCCAGTGCTTCAATAAAGACGTCTTTCGAGCTACCGGCTTCAGCCTCTTGCTTTTCATTCCAGTCTTCTACACTCATGACGTTAATTTCCCATGACGTCAATTCGGAAGCTAAACGAACATTCTGACCACCACGACCAATCGCCTGAGCCAGGTTTTCTTCCGCTACAGCCACATCCATCGAGCCGGTTTCTTCATCAACAACGATAGACTCAATTTCCGCAGGAGCCATTGCATTGATCACAAACTGTGCGGGGTTGTCATCCCAAAGCACAATATCAATTCGCTCATTACCCAATTCATTGGAAACGGCCTGGACTCGCGAACCACGCATACCAACACAAGCACCCACAGGATCAATTCTGCCGTCGTTTGTACTTACCGCGATCTTAGCTCTGGAACCAGGGTCTCGCGCTGCTGCTTTTAAAGCGATAACTTCTTCTGCTATTTCAGGCACTTCGATTTTAAAAAGTTCGATAAGCATTTCGGGGCATGCACGACTCAAAAACAGCTGAGGACCACGTGCATCAGGACGAACATCAATAAGAATGGCCCGAACACGGTCATTCATGCGGAAGACTTCACGTCCAACCAACTCTTCGCGAGGCAACAAACCTTCAGCATTGCCACCCAAGTCCACAATAATATTATCCCGTGTAACTTTTTTAACCGTACCCGAAATCAATTCCCCTACTCGCTCACGGTATTCATCAACAACCTGAGCGCGCTCCGCTTCCCGTACTTTTTGTACGATGACCTGTTTTGCCGTTTGCGCCGCAATACGGCCAAACTCGATATTCTCAACTACCTCTTCGTACACATCACCGGCTTGTAACGAAGTATCCTTTTCGTGCGCCTCTTCTATAGTAAATTGGGTACCTAGTTCTGCCAGAATGTCATCTGGCATAACTTCCCAGCGGCGCACAGTTACGTAATCACCAGTCTTTCTGTCAACCGTAACCTGAATGTCCGCATTTTCGTCATAGCGCTTTTTTGTAGCTGAGGCTAAAGCAAGTTCGATAGCCTGAAAAATAATTTCCCGATCTACGCCTTTTTCGTTAGATACAGCATCCGCGACCAGTAAAATTTCTTTTCTCATTGAGTTGCCTCTGTTCCTTAAGTGGAAGCGTAATAAGTCAAAAAACTAGAATGTTGGAACAACATTCGCCTTATCGATTAGCTCGTAAGGCAAGATATATTCTTCACCATCGATTTCGATGATAACTTCATCGTTCTCTATGCCTTTCAACAGGCCAGAAAACTTGCGGCGTCCTTCAAACGCCATTCTCAAGCGCAAAGACACCTGAGAACCTATAAAACCTTGATACTGC
Organism: Teredinibacter sp. KSP-S5-2; assembly: GCF_032773895.1. Classification (NCBI taxonomy): domain Bacteria; kingdom Pseudomonadati; phylum Pseudomonadota; class Gammaproteobacteria; order Cellvibrionales; family Cellvibrionaceae; genus Teredinibacter; species Teredinibacter sp. KSP-S5-2. The sequence continues at coordinate 3,422,265 of NZ_CP120416.1, forward strand.
TCGAGCCGATAAAGAGGTCTGTCCATGCCGGGTGAAGACACTTCCAAGGTGTACTCACCATTAATGGGGTCCTCCACATCCAAGACACTGCTGACCTGACGACTGATCTTCTCACAGTCCTCAAGGCACACACCGTCAGGCTTGTCGATATAAAGTAGCAACAAGGACCGCTTTCCCTGAGCTCGATATTCAAGCCCCCATAGCTCACAGTCGAAAGACTCAACTACAGGAGCCAATAAAGCTTCTAATTTAGCCTGCTTTCCTGCCATGCGGTTAAATTCTCACTGCATACAAATCACAAACAAAAAATGGGCATAAAGCCCATCTCGTTATCAGCCACTAAAAGTGTTTAGATACTAAAAAGCCCCATATTAGGGGCTCAATATACAAACACCACCCTTGAAGTGGCGCCCATTCCAAACACCTTTGCCTTACCGGCAGATGCCGCAATAAAGCAACATCAACAAAACATTCCAAGAGGAGCTATTGTTCTACCTCACTTGGGGCGCGGATTATAACTTATTCAATACCGATCAGCAACGCATACCAAAACTGCGTCCTAATCAACCCACTCCTCCCTCTGTAACACAAGCAACCTCACTTCATTCCAACGCAGAATAACAAATACACCAAACCCTCATCCGCCAGCAAAACACCAGAAAACCTAAAGAATAAGGAATATAGCCAAGAATGAAATGAGAGAGCGGCACCACAAGACTGTAAAAACAAAAACGGCCTGTAGATAAAGTCGTAAAGCACAACACTATCTACAGGCCGTCTAAGAAATTGGTAGCGGGGGCTGGATTTGAACCAACGACCTTCGGGTTATGAGCCCGACGAGCTACCAGGCTGCTCCACCCCGCACCGGCAAGTTAATGGCTTGCCATCAACTGAGGGTGCGCATTATAGGGAGCTGTTCGAGCCAGGTCAACCGCATTTCCAACTTTTAGTTATTATTCGTTAATATTAAGCACATCCACAAAACCATAGAACGGTTAATTCCAGAAATAAAACCAATAAAACTACTCTGATATTATTATTTAAAATGGAAAGCGTCCTCCAAAATTCACCACCTTTTCCCTCAGGTGCATTAACACTGCAAGCCCCCGAAAAATCCTCTAACCCACCAAACCATAGCCGTACATTAGAGCGACTCGCAGATTTAAATTAGTCCGAGAAAACCTTCAACACACCCCAGACATGCAAGCAATAAATGAGCACTTACAAAAAGCAATGTAGATAAGGATAAGCCAGATAAAAAACCGACTTACATACAGAAGAAGAAAGGAATAAGAAAGATCAAGCAGGGGTTAGCTACTCTTTTTTCGCTACCCCCAATAATTAACCTCACACTAAAAAGCTGCAGAAGACGCTGAACACCCACAAAACAACAACAGAAAAACGCTACTCCCAAAACCTCCACCACTTTTTCCGGTTCGCTCTCTGCTCTTGGCCTTTTTCAGAACCTTTATCCAACTCTTTTTGATCCTCCAAGCGCTTTTCTTTTTTCTCCTTATCTTTTTTATCTTTTAATTTATCTTTTGGAGCTTTTTCTTTCTTTTTATCAGCATCACCTGGAGCCCTCTTCTCTCCCTTACCTTTTTCAACCTCGTCTTGTGCATCTTCATTCTTCTCGCCCACCTCCTTTTTATGACTTTCAACCTGCTCTTCACCAGGCTTTCCCTTTCCGACCCATTCAGGCTTTTCAGCAAAAGCCGTAACCGAAAAAACAACAAAACCTGTAAGCACCGCCAGCCTAATTATACTCATTGTGCTCCTCCTGAATTAAGGTTAACAACACCAACCGCAGCTATCTTCACAATAATAGCAGTCGACATACACCTCGTAGCCAAACTTACTCCAAGTAAATTCAAGCGGATAAATCAATCGGGTAAAAGGGAGTGAAAAAACAGAGGATAAAACGACAAAAGCCAGTCTAAACATACGCTTAGACTGGCTTTGTATATGGTGCCCAGAGCCGGACTTGAACCGGCACGGCTTACGCCACTACCCCCTCAAGATAGCGTGTCTACCAATTCCACCACCTGGGCAAAGGAGTTAAAGGCTTATTCCTGAGGAACATCACCTTCTTCATCTGTAATGGTTTCATCCACTACATCAGAAACATCGTCCGCTACTTCAGAAGCACTTGCTTCATCTATAACAGGCACATCAATTGACTCTTCTTCGTTCAGAACCGGCACATCCGATGACTCTTCCAATACAGGAATTTCTGTTTCTTCCATTGGAACCGGAATATCGTCATCAATACTGGTACTTTGCTTCGCTAAAACCGCCAAACTAAAGCTGGTAACAAAGAACGCCGTAGCCAACCATGCGGTTGCTCGAGAAAAGAAATTTCCCGAACCCGATGCACCAAACAAAGTCTGAGAAGCCCCAGCACCGAAAGATGCACCCATCTCCGCACCTTTACCTTGCTGCAGCAAAATCAAGCCAATAATTGCAAATGCAATTAGTACATGAACTAAAAGAACGATGTTTTCCATATTTATCTCTAATTATTAGAATTGATGCCTTACTCGGCAGCGCGGCAAATGGCCACGAAGTCTTCCACACTCAGGGAAGCACCACCAACAAGAGCACCGTCAATATCTTTCTGGGAGAACAAGCCTTCTGCTGATTCAGGCTTAACACTACCACCATACATGATTCGAATCTGGTCGCCTTCTGGCCCCATAACTTCTCGAATATAAGAATGAACATCCTGTGCCATTTCAGGCGTTGCGGTTTTACCAGTACCTATTGCCCATACTGGTTCGTATGCAATCATACCTTTAGCAACACCAGCTAGACCACAATGGTCTACAACTTTCATTAACTGACTGCCAATGACGTCAAAAGTTTTACCCGCTTCACGCTCTTCAAGCGTTTCACCCACGCACAAAACAGGAATCATGCCTTTGGCAGATACAGCTGCAAATTTCTTAGCAACCAATTCAGAGGATTCTTTATGGTAATCCCTACGCTCGGAGTGGCCAACCAACACATATTGGCAACCGATATCAGCCAACATATCCGCAGCGATCTCACCAGTGTATGCACCAGCTTCATGCTGACTTACATCCTGAGCCCCGACACCAATATTGGTGTTCTCAAGCACAGACTTGGCCAAAGCAATATATGGGTATGGAGGACAAACAGCCACCTCAGCTTGATGAACTCCAGTCCACTGCTCTGCAAGCCCTTTCAACAAAGCTTCAGCAGACTCGCTATTGCTATTCATTTTCCAATTGCCCATTACTATTTTGCGGCGCATGTTTTTCCCCCAAAGAGTTATTTAACCGGTTTAGTCCACGCCCGGCAAAACGGGCGCAAATGGTAGCGAAGAACGCCCTAAGATACAACAACTTAGTTGGCGCTTTATGAACCTATTAGCTGGAAGCGGCGTTTGCCACAACCTCTGCCAACTCATCTGCCAGCATTTGAATCTGCTCTTGCTGTTTACCTTCAACCATAACCCGAATCAAAGGCTCGGTACCGGAAGGTCGTAAAAGCACACGACCATTAGCACCCAGCACTTCTTCTACTTTTTCCAGATTCGATTGAACATTCAAGTCAGAGACAACACACTGCTTATCGTTGACAGGCACATTGACTATAACTTGAGGCAGCCGGGTCATGCGTTGCTTTAAGTCATGTAAACATTTGCCTTCTGTATTTATTGCACTCAAAACCCGTAAGGCAGAAACAATACCATCACCGGTGGTGGTCAGGTCACGACATACAATATGCCCAGAAGACTCACCGCCCAACAACCAGCCATTGTCGGTCATAAGCTCGTTAACATACCTGTCTCCAACCTTGGAACGTGCAAAAGGAACACCAATCTCTTCCAGCGCCAGCTGCATTCCAAGGTTGCTCATCTGTGTACCCACAACCCCGTTGCATCCTCCGAGATGATCTCGACAGTAGCTGGCAATTATCACAAGCAGCTCATCACCATCGACGACTTCACCTTTGTGATCGACAAACATCACCCGGTCGCCATCGCCATCAAACGCAATTCCCAGCTCGGCTTTTCGAGCAACAACCTCTTGCTGGAGTCGATCCATGTGAGTTGAGCCACAATTCAGATTAATGTTGACCCCATCCGGCTCGCAGGCAATGACCTCGACTTCTGCGCCCAGCTCAGAAAACACTTTTGGTGCGATGTTGTAGGTTGCACCATTAGCGCAATCCAACACTATTTTTAAACCCCTAAGGCTAAACCCCCAAGGAAGTGACCCTTTACAAAACTCAATATAACGACCTTGCGCATCATCCATCCGCCAGGCTTTACCCAAATGCTCTTCAGTGGTCATAGGTTGATCGAGCATCTTTTCTATTTCATCTTCAATTTCATCCGGTAGTTTTGTTCCCTCAGCGGAAAAGATCTTAAACCCGTTATCCGTATAAGGGTTGTGAGATGCACTAATTACAATGCCGGCTTTCGCGTTTTTGAAGGTTCGAGTGAGATAGGCAATTCCAGGAGTGGGCATCGGGCCCAGTAAGCCAACATCAACCCCAGCAGAAATCAACCCGGCCTCCAGAGCGGATTCGAACATATAGCCAGATATACGAGTATCTTTACCAATCAGCACCATACCCTGATGATCACCATCATCCATTCTGGCCAAAACTTTACCAACGGCCCAGCCTAACTGCATAACAAATTTGGGCGTTATAGGCTCGTCACCCACCTGCCCACGAATACCATCTGTACCAAAATATTTCCGCGACATAAGCGCTACTCCATTTTTGGTAGTTTATTGAGCTAACTGAAATATTTTCACAACATCGGCGGTTTCAGCCACATCATGAACACGAATAATTGATGCGCCGTTTCGCAAAGCAACCATTGCCAGCGCCAAGCTACCCGGCATGCGATCAGCGAGATCACGCCCCAGTAAACGACCAATCATGGATTTTCTCGACATACCAACCAAAAGAGGAAATTCACCATTACCGCACAGCTCAAGCTTCTTCAGTAGCGCCAGATTGTGATTGTCGGTTTTACCAAAGCCAAATCCAGGGTCCAGAATTATTTGTTCACGGGCAATTCCTGCCTGCAAACAGGCATCAACTCGCTGGAGCAAATAATTATTCACCTCAGCTACTACATCACTATAGCTTGGGTTTTCCTGCATAGTTGCTGGCATCCCCTGCATATGCATCAAACACACAGGCAGACCGGAATCTTTCGCCGCCTCAACCGCACCAGCTCGTTCCAAGGCCCTCACATCATTAATAAGCCCAGCTCCCTTGCGTGCAGCCTCCAACATAAGGCTAGGAGAGCTCGTATCAACAGAAATAACCGCATCAATGTTTTGTGCAATCGCCTCAACGATAGGCAATACCCTATCCATTTCTTCCTGCTCACTTACCGCCTTTGCGCCCGGGCGCGTAGACTCTCCACCAATATCCAGAAAGTCAGCTCCATCAAACACCATTTTTTCGGCAACCTTCAGCACACGCTCTTTTAGAACACCATGAGAGTCATGTAATTTGCCGCCATCATAAAAAGAATCTGGCGTAACATTTAAGATCCCCATGACTCGGGGAAAAGATAAATCAAGTTTTCGTGAACCGAATTTCATCGTAATAAAATAACTCTTTAGTGGAATTAACTAACAATAAACAAAGAATACGACACAATGCATACAGGAGAAATTTTTAGCGCTGAGCAAAAATATTTTTAGCCACGGGCTTTGCTCTACCCGTATCTATTTCAATCTGGGGGAGCTCATTCAACTCCAACTGGAACAGATCAAAAAACTCATCGGAACCCAATATGCGCATTTGCTCACGCCAGGACTTAGAGCTCTTTAGGCTATAGATCAATTGATTTATAGTTTTCACCATAGGCTCAAGATCCGAAGTAACTAAAACACCTCGACTAAATGCATCAACAGTCTGATCACTTAATACAAATTTTTGTTTTTCCGAGGACACCAACATGTGCAGCCAGGCTGAACGCTCTATCACTGCATAATCTGCCTTACCCGCCTCAATTAATTGCAGGCAACGCATACGACTCTCCGCCTTAACTTCCTTAACAAGCCCCGCAAGAAGAGCTGGCTCGGAGAAATGATAGTAATGGTCCTTTACGCTACATTGCGTTTTACCTTTCAAGCTATCCTGCCCAGCGTATTGCACAGGCTTATCTTGCAATGAGATCAAGTGATCGGAATCCCATAATATGGGTTTGCTTGCAATTAAAGGCACATCCACTTTGTTAAACCAGAGCGGGTTCACCCACAAAATCATTAATGACTTCTTCTCCGTTAACGCGTTTACCACTTCGTGTTTGGTACTCGGTTTGAGCTGAAATTGTGTTTTAGGAAACTGCTTTTGCAGGCGCGATATAAAAAGATCGCTGAGATCGGTTTGATTACCTTGCCGAATTAAAAACGGGGCATCGTGATAGACATAGACATCAATTTCACTGCCTGCACAAAAGCATGAGAAAGACAACCATATCAATACATTACACAGCAGTGTGGCTTTCATTTAATTCACACAAACCCGGTATAAAAATCGCCCGTTTTTTGGTATCTATCTGGGATTAAATAGAACAAACAACCAGCCTACTTCATGCAAAGGCAATTTTAAACTGACAATAAAAAAAGCCAGATTTCTCTGGCTTTTTTTATTAATGCTCTTTGGCTGGACCGCCTACCGGTTTTTCGGAGGAGTCTTTTTTGGTCTCGGTATCTTTGCTTGTACCAGCACCACCTTTAGGGCCGCTGTCATGCCAGCTTTGAGGCGGACGAACTTTCCTACGGGCCATAAGATCATCGACCTGCTCAGAATCAATGGTTTCGTATTCCATCAGAGCGTCTTTCATCGATTCAAGAATATCGCGATTCTCATCCAAGATGTTTTTTGCTCTTGCGTAAGTATCATCAATAATCCGACGAACTTCTTCATCAATCAATTTTGAGGTTGCGCCAGAATATTGCAAGGTTCCCGTTCCCGGATAAGCCCCTTCATCTTCACCGTAGTGAAGCGGGCCAAGCTTTTCCGACAAGCCCCATTTTGTCACCATATTACGAGCCAAATCAGTCGCGCGCTCAATATCATTGGAAGCACCGGTCGTAACACCATCAAGACCAAGTGTCATTTCCTCCGCGATACGGCCACCAAATAATGTACAAAGCTCAGATTCGATTTGTCGCTTACTTTTGCTGTACTTATCTTCTTCAGGGAGAAACTGGGTTACACCCAATGCGCGCCCACGAGGGATAATACTAACCTTATGTACAGGGTCGTGTTCCGGCACCAAGCGCCCAACAATTGCGTGCCCTGCCTCATGGTATGCCGTATTTTCCTTTTCTTTTTCACTCATCACCATGGACTTGCGTTCGGTTCCCATAAGAATCTTGTCGCGGGCTTTTTCGAACTCATCCATAGTAACCAGACGCTTATTGGCTCGCGCGGCAAATAAAGCAGCTTCGTTCACCAAGTTCGCCAAGTCAGCACCGGAAAACCCTGGTGTACCGCGCGCAATCACCGATGCCTGAACATTGTCATCCAAGGGTACTTTACGCATGTGTACCTTCAAAATTTGCTCACGACCACGAATATCTGGCAAGCCAACAAACACTTGTCGGTCAAAGCGGCCTGGACGTAACAGAGCTCGGTCGAGCACATCAGGACGGTTAGTAGCGGCAATGACAATCACACCTTCATTGCCTTCAAAACCATCCATTTCAACGAGCAGTTGGTTTAGCGTTTGCTCGCGCTCATCGTGACCACCGCCATGACCGCCGCCACGATGACGACCTACTGCATCAATCTCATCGATAAAGATGATACACGGCGACTGCTTCTTTGCCTGATCAAACATATCACGCACACGGGAAGCACCCACACCAACAAACATTTCCACAAAGTCTGAACCGGAGATGGAGAAGAACGGTACTTTAGCTTCACCAGCAATGGCTTTCGCCAACAGGGTTTTACCTGTTCCCGGAGGCCCAGCCATCAAGACACCACGTGGAATTTTGCCGCCCAAACGCTGAAAGCGAGAGGGGTCCATCAAATAATCAACGAGTTCCTGAACCTCTTCTTTTGCTTCATCGACACCAGCCACATCGGCGAATGTCGTTTTAACCTGATCTTCGCCAAGCAGTTTTGCCTTGCTTTTCGCAAAGCTCATGGGGCCACCACGACCACCACTACCACCTTGCATTTGGCGCATAAAGAAAACAAAAACAGCAATAAACAGAAGGATAGGGAAGCTGGCGACCAATAATTGCTCCCAGATACTGGACTGCTCTGGCTCGGAGCCTTTTACCTGCACATCGTGGTTCAATAAGTCATCAACCAGTTTGGGATCCCAAAGTTCTGGGCGAACTACGGTAAATGAGGTGTTATCGTAGCGAACACCTTTAATAATTTGTCCATCAACAACCACTTCGCGTACACGGTCTGAACGCACATCCTGAACAAATTCAGAATAGGTCAATTCATCTCTTGGTTCTGATGCCTGAAAAGTTTGAAAAACAGAAAACAGGACAGCTGCAATTACCAGCCACAGCACCAGATTTTTTGCCATATCGTTCAAGGATTTATCTCCTAAGCCTAGTCAGCTTTGCATCGTACAATAATTCGGGTGAAGTAAGTACCCAACTTAATTCGCATATTAAACAATCTTAGGCCATATACACGTGCCAAGTTTCTTCGGGTCATCACATATCATTATAAGGCGCCCACTATTGGTAGCCTTTTTGACTAAATTCCTATCGTCACTAAGGAGCAAAATATCTTTTACAGTGACGAAATAAAGCCGCTTTTCATCAATATGGGGCTTATTTGGAGATTCCCAAGTCAAATATTGATAATAGACGTACTCACCCAGCCGACGCCCGCCAGTCGTTAGCCTTTGAACCCTTTGGCGACAAGATAGACCTCTCTGGATCGGGCACGAGATGCGTCAGGTTTACGAGTGACAACAGTCTGAAAGCTATTTTTGGCATCAGCAAAAAACTGATCAAACCCTTCACCCTGAAACACTTTAGACACAAAAACACCTCCTCGATTGAGGGTTTGTTTCGCCAAATCCATCGCCAGCTCCACCAAATACATGGATTTAGGCTGATCCACAGCTTGAATGCCACTCATATTTGGGGCCATATCTGAAATCACCAAATCGGCCAGATCGCCATCCATAACTGCCAATATCTCGTTCAGAACCGATTCTTCAGTGAAATCCCCCTGAACGAAGTCAACGTCGGCAATGGAATCCATCGGCAAAATATCCGATGCCACGACCCTTCCTTTCTCACCCACCTCTTGAATCGCCACTTGCGACCAACCACCGGGGGCAGCCCCCAAATCAATAACGGTTTGACCAGGCTTAAACAGCCTGTCCTTTTTATTCAGCTCTATTAGCTTATAACTTGCCCTCGAACGGTAACCGTCCTTCTGGGATTCTTTGACGTAATGGTCATTGAAGTGCTCACGAAGCCATCGATGACTGCTTTTCGATCGAGCCATATGCTAAAACTCTCTAGGGATTCAACCGCCTTCGCGGTTACAATAGCGTTTTGTTCAAAAAATAACGCGAGTATTGTAATGGTAGTTTCCAACGACAACAAAAAACACTTTCGACAAATTGGCCACGGCCTTAAGCCAGTAGTAATGATCGCCGGTAATGGCTTGTCAGAAGCAGTGCTTGCTGAAGTTCATCGTGCTCTGGAAGACCACGAACTCATCAAGGTCAAACTATCCGTCATAGATAGGGCGATTCGCAAGGAATTCATCGAGGAAATCTGTACCAGTTGTAACGCTGAACTGATCCAAGAAATTGGTAAAGTGGCACTAATATATCGAGCATCACAGAAACCCAATATCAAAACCTCAAATATTCGCTAGTTGCGCGATCTGTACTGCCAACTTTTGTCAGTAGCCTCCTGTCATTATGCCTGCATACACTAAACCAGGAGGCGAAAATGAGTACTGAACCCCAATCCATCATGTCCCACATGTCCATTGGTACCAATGACTACCAAAAGGCCATCGCATTCTACGATAAAGTCCTTGCCACAATTGGCGCACAAAAGATCATGTCGATCCCAGAGGGCACCGCTTATGGTAAGAATTACCCGGAATTTTGGGTTCAACCACCTTTTGATGGCAAAGCGGCCACGGTAGGCAATGGCGTCCACTTTAGTTTTATGGCCACAAGTAAAGAGCAGGTTCACAGCTTTTATGAAGCCGCTTTGGAAGCCGGCGCGACAGATGACGGTGCCCCTGGCCCACGTCCACATTATGGCGAACCCTATTATGGCTGCTTTGTCCGCGACTTAGATGGTCACAAAATAGAAGCCACGTTCTGGGATATGGAACTTGCAGAAAAACTTGGCATGAACGGCTAATCCACTTAATGCATAAACTGGGGGCTCTCTGAGCCCTCTTTTCCATATATTCAAACATGCTCCCCTAAGAACCAGCGTTCCCATTACTCTCACTTTTGAAGGCATAATTTTTGCCCGCTGCACTCAGTTATCCAGGAAGAATTAGCCAATACACACCGAAAAAACCGAAACAAAGTTACCCACACGACAATTAAGCAAATAAAAAGAAAGCTGATCGTTCTCATTGATTGGGGGGAAACACATAGACATACTATCCGACAATTAAAAAGAACCCATTTGCTAGTACAGCATGCTTAAGTCGATTAAATTCAAACTCTGGCTAACGTTTCTAACCACTTTGTTGCTCAGCATGCTTTCCATGCTACTGCTCACCCACGCCAGTGTTAAAAAGGGATTCCTCGATTACGTAACAGAACAGGCCATTGAGCAGCTGGTAACTCTGGAAACCACTATTTTAGAAATATACGGTAAACAAGGTTCATTTCAGCCACTGGAAAACAATATTCCCTTGTGGAGAAAATTAAAGTACAACACCTTTCGCAAGTATGTTGCGCAGCAACGACTTTCAGAAAATGGCAACGCCAACCCCACCCCACCTGAAATTAAAGCCCATCAAAAAGCATTTATTGATCAGCTTATCCTGACTGACGCACATAAGAATCTGATTGTCGGTCGCCCGGTGAGAGAACAGGACTATTCCTGGTTACCACTTAATCTGGAAGGAACAATTATTGGTTACATTGGCTATGTTAAACCGACTGATTTCTTGCGCTCAGTGGATCGGCTGTTTGTTCAGCAACAACTAAGGGCATTTGTCGTCATCAGTATCGGACTCATCTTCTTCTCATTTATTGTTGCACTGGTTGTTTCTCGCTGGCTGACCAAACCATTAAGCATTCTGTCGCAAAGCGCCAAAAAACTCGCTTCAGGTGACTTTACAATACGCATTAAAAACAAAAGCCACGACGAACTCGGAGAGCTGTGCACCAACTTTAACGAACTCGCACATACGCTATCCGCGAATGAAGCCGCGAGAAAACAATGGGTAGCTGACATTTCCCATGAAATGCGCACGCCTCTTGCGGTTGTTAAAGCACAAATCGAAGCCATGCAGGATGGTATTCGCGAAACCTCGGACAAAAACCTGGGCATTCTGAAAGAGAAAATTGATTCTCTTAACTTCCTGATCAACGACCTCTATGAGCTGTCTCTCTCCGATCTTGGGGCTCTGAGCTATGACAAAGAGCCGTTATTTGCTCAAGAGATAATTAACCAAATTGCCGATGATTTTAGCGAGCGAATTGCCGTTGCGGGCCATAGTTTTGCAGTAAGAAACAACCTTCACCCGAAGGATAAAATTTTTGGCGACAGAGAAAGAATATTTCAACTTTTCTATAACTTGCTGGAAAACAGCACTCGCTATACGGACTCTCCCGGCACAATTTCATTAACTGCCTCACGTACCAACGGCACGATAATTATATATGTCGAAGACAGCTCCCCCAGCGTCCCCAAAGAACAACTGGGCGAGATATTCAATCGTCTCTACCGTGTAGAAGGCTCACGTAACAGGGAAACTGGTGGTGCGGGACTTGGGCTGAGTATTTGTAGTAATATTGTCGATGCCCACCAGGGCGAAATCCACGCAGAGTCTTCTTACCTGGGCGGTTTGAGAGTCTGCGTAAGTTTACCTGCCAGCAAAATAAAATAGCCTGATGAGTCACGAAATCGAAAACCAGCACAGCATACTGATTGTTGAAGACGAACCGGAGCTTGCCGAATTACTTAAGGAGTATTTGGAAGCATCAAACTTTTCTGCGTTTATTATCAATAACGGTTTGGAGGCAGAACAGTGGTTAACGGAGCACACACCAAGCTTAATACTGCTTGATTTAATGCTACCTGGGAAAAATGGCTTGGATCTATGCCGTTCATACAGAGAAAAGTCCGACACACCAATTATCATGGTCACTGCCAAAGTCGAAGAAATTGATCGATTGCTTGGTTTGGAACTGGGTGCAGATGACTACATTTGCAAGCCCTACAGCCCAAGAGAAGTGATCGCGAGAGTTAAAGCGGTTTTAAGGCGAACAGAGTCTACTACCGGGGCTCCAACAACCAGCAAGGGCATTGTTCTCGATCAGGATCGCCAGCAAGTTTCCATCGACGGCAACCATATCGAACTCACCACTATTGAATTTCGCTTATTTGAATTACTCCACTCTGACCCAGGGAAAATCTATTCCAGACAGTACATCCTTGATAACATCTATACAGACTACCGCATTGTTAGCGACAGAACCGTTGACAGCCATATCAAGAAATTAAGGAAAAAACTGCAATCGGCGCTACCGGAAGTTGACTTAATCCGCTCTGTATATGGTGCAGGCTACAAGTTTGAACCACCAGTATAAAGCACAATGATTTTTTATAAGCTTGTTGCTATCTGGTTCTCAATAGGTTTTCTTGTTTCGTGTTCTTCGATGAAGCCCATTGAAGACGCCACCATAAAGACCCGAATATCTGATGGAGGGCTAAAGCATTTTATTGTTTCTCTTCCCTCACGCACCATATCTGCTTCAAATATCCATCAAAGCCGGCAAAGCTCTAGACACGCACGCGAAGAATCTCGCATCAGTAAAATTGAAAAAGTACTACTGGCAACAGCAGCAAAGTTTGTTGAGGAAGAGCATTTCTGCAGTAATGGTTTTTGGGTAATCGAGATTGCCGGAGATGCATACAAATATGGAAAGCAGCCTTTTCTAAGGGGCGAGTGCAACGATATCGCAAGCGGGGATGATCGGGTTCGATATCCCGACAGTTTTACACTTTGGTAAAGTGTTTTCAAACTTCCTCCACATTTCTTACCCATTGTCGAGAGATACTGGATCTCGAACGCAAAGCAACGGAATCAAAGCTTTCTTATTATTCATACTCCGCTTTTACTCTCCCGGTGAGTGAAAAGGTATTTGCAGGCTTTAATGCCTGCATTTTTTATTTCTAATTCCCAGTATTTCCTTCAAGTATAGCCGCGATTAAACAACCCGTTATTAAAGTAACCTGGGCTTACGCAAGCCAGAAAGCATTACCTCGACACGCCATAAACCCGGCCCTGAAGGCTCGTCGCATCTGATTTACCTTAAGTTTTGTACTGAAAATTTCACTCTTAGTTATGTAACTCCTTTAAGTCAATATCGAAAACTTTTATGACTTATGGAGACATTGGTGCGAGGATGCACTTTATTAGAATAATTCAGGAACAACTATCGAGGATACCGACAATGAACTCAGATCAATGTATTTGCTGCGTGTTTAAAAATTAAAGCTCAAGCCTTCCTTATTATTCAATTTGAACACAGCACTGATTAACTATCTTCACGGATATAAGAGATAATTCAAAAATCAAAAAAAACCCGCATAAGCGGGCTTCTCATATCATTATATAAATAGGATAAAGCACTAAATGTGTCTTACCTCATCAATTTCATACTCAATATCACCGCCAGGTGCGCGAACAACAGCAGTTTCTCCAACCTCTTTGCCGATCAAACTGCGGGCAATAGGTGAAGTCACCGATATTTTATTTTGCTTAATGTTCGCTTCATCTTCACCGACAATTTTATAGGTAATTTCTTCGTCAGTTTCGGTGTTAATGATTTTCACCGTTACACCAAAAATAACCTTTTCACCTTCCGGTATCGAACACACATCAATCACCTGGGCATTGGACAACTTGGCTTCGATATCCTGGATACGACCTTCACAAAAACCTTGCTGTTCACGAGCAGCGTGATATTCCGCATTCTCTTTTAAGTCACCATGCTCCCGCGCCTCTGCGATTGCAGCGGTAATTCGAGGACGATCCACTTTCTTCAACTGCTCAAGTTCTTGACGAAGCGCTTTTTCACCTTCGACAGTCATTGGAAATTTTTGCATGTTATCCTGCCACCCTTGTGTGCAAATCTTGTAAGCGTCGAACTTCTTTCTCTTCGCCGAACCTTAATGCCATACATAACGCTTTCGCACCTTCGAGAGTCGTTGTGTAGTAAACATGATTATTTTCAGCGCTTCGACGAATAGAAGCGGAATCGCGAATCGCTTTTCTACCTTCCGTAGTGTTAATGACGATTTGAATCTCTCGGTTCTTAATCATATCCACAATATGAGGTCGACCTTCGGCTACTTTGTTGACGATGCCGACTTCAATGCCTGCATCCAACAAAGGTAACGCTGTACCGCGAGTGGCAACTAATTTGAAGCCCATGTCGGACAACTCTTTACCAATCAAAATGGCTTTTTGCTTATCTTCATCCCGTACACTGATAAACGCCGTACCCGAAGTTGGAACAGCAGAACCACTGGCAACCTGAGCTTTCAAATACGCCTCAGCGAAACAATCGCCCACGCCCATAACTTCCCCGGTTGATTTCATTTCCGGCCCAAGAATGGGGTCCACAGCAGGGAATTTATTGAATGGGAATACGGCTTCTTTCACACTGAAGTAAGTTGGAATAACTTCCTGGGTAAAGCCCTGCTCTTCCAGAGTCTTACCTGCCTGACACAAGGCTGCAATTTTCGCTAAAGAAGTACCAATGCACTTGGACACAAATGGCACGGTACGGGAACCGCGAGGGTTCACTTCGATGACATAAATGGTTTCATCCTGATATGCCAACTGGACATTCATCAGACCAACCACACCGAGTTCGTGAGCCATTTTTCTGACTTGCTCACGCATTTCGTTTTGTACATCTTCAGGTAAAGAATACGGTGGAAGTGAACATGCGGAGTCACCGGAGTGAACACCACACTGCTCGATATGCTGCATGATCGCGCCAATGACAACGTCTTTACCATCAGACACTGCGTCGATGTCCACTTCAATGGCATTATTCAGGAAGTGATCCAATAACACAGGCGCATCTTCAGAGGCCTGCACAGCATCGCGCATATAAGTGCGCAGTTCATTTTCGTTGTATACGATTTCCATTGCACGACCACCTAGTACATAGGATGGACGAACAACCAATGGATAACCTACGTCCGCCGCAACTTTTAACGCTTCTTCGGTAGAACGAACAATGGCGTTTGCCGGCTGAGTCAACCCAAGACGGTGAATCATTTGCTGGAACTGCTCACGATCTTCTGCGCGGTCAATCGCTTCCGGGCTGGTACCAATAATCGGTACATTTTCCGCTTCCAAAGCACGGGCAAGCTTAAGTGGTGTTTGACCACCAAACTGCACAATGACCCCTTTTGGTTTTTCTTTGTGAACAATTTCTAACACATCTTCCAAAGTAACTGGTTCGAAGTAAAGTCGATCAGAAGTGTCATAGTCGGTAGAAACGGTCTCCGGGTTACAGTTAACCATAATGGTTTCGTAACCATCTTCACGTGCAGCCAAGGCAGCATGAACACAACAGTAGTCAAACTCAATACCTTGACCAATACGGTTTGGCCCACCACCAATCACCATGATTTTTTCACGATCACTTGGTTCGGACTCACACTCTTCTTCATAGGTTGAATACATGTAAGCCGTAGCGGTAGCAAATTCTGCCGCACAGGTATCAACACGCTTGTATACAGGACGCACGCCGAGAGCAATACGGTGATCTCTCACCAATTTTTCTTTCACTGCTAACAAGTCAGCTAGACGCTTATCGGAAAAGCCCATGCGCTTAAGGCGGAACATGGAATCTTTGTCAATCGCAGATAAAGGAACAGAGGCAAGACGCGCTTCGGTTTCAATAATTTCTAGAATTTGAATCAGGAACCAACGGTCAATCTTGGAACGCTCGAATACCTCTTCCAAATCCATTCCCAAACGGAACGCATCCCCCACATACCAAATACGCTCGGCACCTGGAGTGGATAAATCTCGGCGAATTTTCGCTTTGGCTTCTTCGCGTGTATCTTCAGTAGATAAGTCGACTTTCGATTCAAAGCCAGCAGAGCCAACTTCTAAACCACGCAACGCTTTTTGCAATGATTCTTGGAAAGTACGGCCAATCGCCATTACTTCACCAACGGATTTCATTTGTGTGGTTAAGCGCGCATCCGCATCACCGAATTTTTCAAAAGTGAAGCGAGGAATTTTTGTTACAACATAATCAATAGACGGTTCGAATGAAGCTGGGGTTGCACCACCAGTAATTTCATTCTGCAATTCATCCAGGGTATACCCTACCGCCAATTTGGCTGCAACTTTTGCAATTGGGAAACCCGTAGCCTTAGAAGCAAGAGCAGAAGAACGGGATACACGCGGGTTCATTTCGATAACAACCAAGCGACCGTTATCCGGGTTTACCGCAAACTGAACGTTCGACCCACCGGTTTCCACACCGATTTCACGCAGCACCGCCACAGAGGCATCGCGCATGATTTGGTATTCTTTATCGGTTAGAGTTTGCGCCGGCGCAACGGTGATCGAGTCGCCAGTATGCACCCCCATAGGGTCAAAGTTTTCAATGGAACAGATAATGATACAGTTGTCGTTTTTGTCACGGACAACTTCCATTTCATACTCTTTCCAACCCAACAGCGACTCATCAATTAACAGCTCGTTAGTCGGTGAAAGATCCAATCCGCGGTTACAAATTTCTTCAAATTCTTCCCAGTTATAGGCAATACCGCCACCGGAACCACCCATGGTAAATGAAGGGCGAATAATGACCGGGAAACCAAACTCTTTTGGTACTTCGTTGGCTTCTTCCAGGGTGTGAACGATTTTAGCTCGTGGACACTCCAGGCCAATTTTTTTCATTGCCTGGTCAAAGCGGTGTCGGTCTTCAGCTTTATCGATGGCATCTTGCGTTGCACCAATCAGCTCCACACCATGCTCTTGCAATACACCATGCTTATGTAAGTCCAACGCACAGTTCAATGCAGTTTGCCCACCCATAGTCGGCAAGACCGCGTCTGGCTTTTCTTTGGCAATAATTTTTGCCACCGTCTGCCAGGTGATTGGTTCAATATACGTTGCATCCGCCATGGCCGGGTCGGTCATGATGGTTGCAGGGTTTGAATTAACCAGAATAACCCGGTATCCCTCTTCTCTCAGCGCCTTACAGGCTTGCGCACCGGAGTAGTCAAATTCGCAAGCTTGACCAATAACAATGGGACCTGCACCAATAATCAGGATACTTTCGATGTCAGTTCTTTTTGGCATGGTGTATTTAACAACCTTTTAAATGTGTTTCCGCTAAATGCGTGAAAATTTAAATTTTTAATCTTTGCTTTTACTTGAACACTCGCAGAAACTTATTTCTGCGCGTCCATCAGTTCGATAAAGTGATCAAATAAGTCTGCGGCGTCATGTGGGCCAGGACTGGCTTCAGGGTGCCCCTGAAAACTGAATGCCGGCTTATCCGTTAAGTGAATACCTTGCAAAGACTGGTCGAACAAAGACTTATGGGTTGCCTTCACATTGGCAGGCAAGCTGCTTTCGTCCACCGCAAAACCGTGGTTCTGACTGGTAATCATCACCTGCCCCGTTTCCAGTTTCTGCACTGGGTGGTTGCCGCCGTGATGACCAAATTTCATTTTGACTGTTTTGGCTCCACTTGCCAGGGCAAGAATCTGGTGGCCTAAACAAATACCAAAAATCGGAATGTCTTTTTCCAATAGCGTTTTAACCGCCGAGATCGCGTAATCACATGGCTCGGGGTCCCCTGGTCCGTTGGACAGGAAAACACCATCAGGATTCATAGCCAATACGTCTTCGACAGGCGTTTTAGCTGGCACAACCGTTAGATCACAACCTCGATCCACCAACATACGCAAAATGTTGCGCTTAGCACCGAAGTCATAGGCGACCACTTTATATTTGGCTTCAGCCAAAGGCTTGAAGCCTTCTCCTAATTGCCATGAGCCAGACTGCCATGAAAAAGCTTCACTGGTAGTCACTTCTTTTGCCAGGTCCATGCCTTGCAAGCCGGCAAAACCTTTCGCCAACTCCAGAGCTTGCTGCTCATCGATGTCGCCCGCCATGATACAGCCGTTTTGGGCACCTTTATCCCGCAGGATTCGAGTCAAACGACGAGTATCAATGTCAGCAATGCCTAGTATGTTCTTTTCCTGAAGGTATTCGTCCAAACTCTTTTCCGAGCGGAAATTGCTCGAAATAGCAGGAAGGTCACGAATAATAAGACCCGAAGCCCAAATCTGACCACACTCTTCATCCTCAACGTTGACACCAACATTGCCAATATGGGGATAAGTGAGGGTAACGATTTGTTTTGCGTAGGAAGGGTCAGTAAGAATTTCTTGATAGCCAGTGATGGAAGTATTAAAAACAACCTCGCCGACTGAATGGCCGTCAATACCAATGGCTTGACCATGGAAAACATTTCCATCCTCTAGCACCAGTATTGCTTTGCGTCGGTTACTTTGGTCAAAAATAGCAGCCTGTTCGTCAGCCAATTACGTGTCCTCCGCGATATCTGGATTGGGCACTATTGCCCATCTTGAGTTCCGGCAGTTGCCGATCTGCAGGCCGAACGAAAGAGCCACGCGGTTGCGCGGTCGCCGGTATTAGCCAACATTGCTCAAGGTTTTTATTTCGGTAGTTTATGAACCAGCTCTAAAAACAACTTTATGACTTCGCAACCTTCAGGTTGTAACCGAGTACAAGTGTGCGTGCTGGTGACGTGTGCAAACACGCTATCTTTCCATGCAGCAGGCAGCTTGACGCCTCGCGAATTCATCAAATTGTGGTTAGATTTGGTTCTAAAAAAAGCGAGATGAAGTAGGCCCTCATCTCGCTTTTTCGAATCCTGAAACTCAAACTAAACCAAGTTTAGTAGAGCCTGGCGGTGTACGCCTAAACTGAGCGGGGATTTTACTGGAAACCCCTAGTGTTTGTCCACGCAGAATTACTTCAGATTTATTACGCGACAACGGAAACCCAAAAATCCTTACCTTAGATCAAGCACGTCCTGCATATCGTACTTACCGGCCTGCTGGCTTGCGATCCAAACAGCAGCCCGCACCGCACCACGCGCAAACGACATTCTACTGGAAGCTTTGTGCGTTATTTCCACGCGTTCGCCATCGGCAAGAAAGGAAACGGTATGATCGCCCACCACATCACCACCACGCACGGTAGCAAAGCCTATGGTGTTTTTGTCTCTCGCGCCTGTTTGTCCTTCCCGACCGTAGACCGCGACCTCTTTCAAATTTCGCCCTACCGCGTCAGCAACCACTTCACCCATCCGCAAGGCGGTGCCAGAAGGAGCATCCACTTTATGGCGATGGTGGGCTTCATATATTTCGATGTCCGAGTCTTCGCCCATAACGCGAGCAGCGATATCGAGAAGCTTAAAGCACAGGTTTACCCCTGTACTGAAATTGGAAGCGATACATACAGGAATGGATTTTATCGCGTCTTCAAACTGCACTTTTTGCTGATCACTGAAACCCGTTGTACCGATTACCATGCCCTTACCCTTGGAAGCGCAAGCAATCGCATTGGCGACTGTTGCGTCGGGAGCAGTGAAATCAATCAATACGTCAAAATCGTCCAATACCTGGTTGATATCACCGACGATCGATACACCGTTTTTCCCCAAACCAGCGACTTCGCCAATATCCGCGCCAATCAATGAAGAATCAGGAAGAACAATCGCTGCCGTTAGTTCAGCGTCACTGGAATTGGTTACTGCCTCAACGAGGGTTTTCCCCATACGACCGATAGCACCGGTCACTGCAATACGTGTAGTCATACTAAGTCGCTTTTATATACTGATTTAAATCTTCTTCTGGTATTTCAATTTTCTTTGCGCCGGAGCGGTTCATTTCTTCTTCAAATTGTTTCACCGACTTACGAGCTGATTTGCTGTTGGCACAGCCGTATTCAGATTCCAGCCAATACACTGATTTCCCCAGCCCATACGCAGCCAGAATGGCCACGCCTTTTTTCTTCTCGGTATCGTTAACAGAACCACTTACAGATGAGCCGCCAAAGGAGTGAAACGCATTAGCCAACCAGGCAAGACCTTCGCCCAGCTCCTCGGCATCCGCCTTTCTTTGCTTTGTTTTACATTCGTCAGCGGTGTATACCCGCTGTCCGGTACAAGAGACAATCAACAACAGTAGAACTGAAATAGCAATCCAACGAAAGGCTTTCATAAGGTTTTCTCCGTAATCCTATGCGCTTCGTTTATGAAACCGATGAAGCTTATTAGTTCAGCCTAACCTTCAACCCCGACCCCAAACCATGCCTGAATTCAAAATATCGCTGCATGATTTGAGAAAAATGAATAGAAAACTGCATTCAATGAAAATATGTTGGCCAAGCTGGTAGCCGGCCACTTAGTTGTTCAGGTTAAAGCTTCATATCGCCAAACAGGTTCTTCATTCCATCGAACCAACTGTGCTGTTTAGGGGAATGCTTACTGCCCTGAAGGCTGTTTTTTAACTCTTCCAACAGCTCTTTCTGTCGTTTGGATAAATTCACTGGGGTTTCCACCACCACTCGACACAACAGATCACCTGCCGCACCACCACGAACAGGCACAACACCTTTGCCACGCAGACGGAAAAGTTTTCCAGTCTGGGTTTCAGCAGGCACTTTCAACTTCACACGCCCATCCAGGGTCGGCACATCTATGTCGCCCCCCAAACACGCTTCAAAAATACTAATCGGCACTTCGCAATAAAGGTTCTTACCATCTCGGGTGAAGAAATCATGCTCTTTAACAGAAACCTGAACATAGAGATCACCAGATGGGCCACCATCAATACCCGCTTCACCTTCACCGGCCAAACGAATGCGATCCCCGGTATCCACACCTGGCGGAACTTTAACCGAAAGCGTTTTAGTTTCCTCCACACGCCCCTGACCATGACAATCTCGGCATGGATCAGAAATAATCGTTCCTGCACCTCGACAGTTCGGACAAGTTTGCTGGACAGAGAAGAAACCTTGTTGCATTCGTACCTGACCATGACCACCACAAGTAGCGCAGGTGGTTGGACTGGTACCGGGCTTGGCACCACTACCACTACAAGTCTTACAACTCACATAAGTGGGCACTTTAATTTTTACGGACGTTCCTTTAACGGCATCTTCCAGCGACAACTCAAGGTTGTAGCGTAAATCTGCGCCACGGGTTGAACGACGACCGCCTGGGCCACCGCCACCAAAAATATCGCCAAAGACATCGCCGAAAATATCGGAGAAACTGCCAAAGCCGTGGGCGCCAGCCCCACCGCCCATACCACCCATGCCTTCCACACCGGCATGGCCATATTGGTCATAGGCTGCACGCTTCTGATCATCAGACAAAACTTCGTAAGCCTCACTGGCTTCCTTAAACTTTTCTTCGGCTTCTTTGTTGTCTGGATTACGGTCAGGATGGAACTTCATCGCCACTCGACGATAGGCTTTTTTCAGGTCCTGAGCAGAGGTTCCCTTCTGAACTCCGAGTACTTCGTAATAATCACGCTTTGCCATAAAAATAATCAGTCAAATTAAAGTCTTCACACACAACAAACGCGGGACATGCCCGCGCTGTATAACTTCAAGTTAGAAAGTAGGAATAAACATCCGCTACCTCTACAGACAAAAACTTACTTGTTTTCGTCCTTAACTTCTTCAAACTCTGCGTCCACAACGCCGTCTTCCGCAGGCTGTTCCTGGCCACCAGCTTGCTGTTCCGCACCACCCGCCTGGGCAGCTTGTTCAGCATATAACTTCTGAGCAAGAGAACCGGAAGCATCGGTCAGCTTCTT
Organism: Teredinibacter sp. KSP-S5-2; assembly: GCF_032773895.1. Classification (NCBI taxonomy): domain Bacteria; kingdom Pseudomonadati; phylum Pseudomonadota; class Gammaproteobacteria; order Cellvibrionales; family Cellvibrionaceae; genus Teredinibacter; species Teredinibacter sp. KSP-S5-2. The sequence goes on from NZ_CP120416.1 coordinate 3,444,383, forward strand.
AGTAGCAGCCTCGATTGCATCCTTATCGTCGCCTTTCACAGCTTCTTCTGCTTCTTTAACCGCAGATTCAATTGCCGTTTTCTCTTCCGCTGTGGCTTTATCACCCGCGTCTTCCAAGGTTTTCTTAGTTGCGTGGATCAAACCTTCAAGGGTATTGCGGGCCGAAACCAACTCTTCAAACTTACGGTCTGCTTCAGCATTGGCTTCGGCATCTTGTACCATCTTATCGATTTCATCATCCGACAAACCGGAAGACGCTTTAATCACAATCGACTGCTCTTTACCGGTCGCTTTGTCTTTTGCAGACACATTCAAGATACCGTTGGCATCGATGTCGAAAGTCACCTCAATTTGAGGTACACCACGTGGTGCAGGTGGAATATCTGCCAAGTCGAATCGACCTAGAGATTTGTTCTGTGCCGCTTGCTTACGCTCACCTTGAACAACGTGAATGGTTACTGCTGTTTGGCTGTCTTCTGCAGTTGAGAACACTTGTGACTTCTTAGTTGGAATCGTTGTGTTCTTGTCAATTAGCGGTGTAGCAACACCACCCATGGTTTCAATACCTAGGGTTAGCGGAGTAACGTCTAGAAGAAGCACATCTTTCACTTCACCGGACAATACTGCACCTTGAATCGCTGCACCCATAGCCACTGCTTCATCAGGGTTAACGTCTTTACGAGGCTCTTTACCAAAGAACTCAGCAACTTTTTGCTGAACCAAAGGCATACGTGTTTGACCACCTACCAGAATGACATCATCAATGTCGCTAACGGAGATATCAGCGTCTTTAATTGCCATTTTCAAAGGCTCAAGTGAACGCTGAACAAGCTCTTCAACTAAAGACTCAAGCTTCGCACGAGTTAGTTTAACCACCAAGTGCTTAGGTCCAGTGGCATCCGCCGTGATATACGGCAAGTTAACTTCTGTTTGCTGGCTTGAAGAAAGCTCAATCTTGGCTTTTTCCGCCGCTTCTTTTAAGCGTTGAAGTGCGAGTGGATCGTTGTGCAAATCAATACCGTTGGACTTTTTGAACTCAGCCGCCAAGTACTCGATCAAACGCAAGTCAAAGTCTTCACCACCAAGGAAAGTGTCACCGTTGGTTGAAAGCACTTCAAATTGATGTTCCCCGTCGACATCAGCGATCTCAATAATGGAAATATCGAACGTACCACCACCCAGGTCGTATACCGCAATAGTGCGATCGCCTTTGGCTTTGTCCATACCGTAAGCCAATGCCGCTGCAGTAGGCTCATTGATAATACGCTTAACTTCCAGACCCGCAATTTTACCGGCGTCTTTTGTTGCCTGGCGCTGAGAGTCATTGAAGTATGCAGGTACGGTAATAACCGCTTCAGTTACTGGCTCACCCAAGTAATCTTCCGCGGTCTTTTTCATTTTTTTCAAGACTTCGGCTGAGATTTGCGGTGGCGCTTTCTTATCGCCTTTTGCTTCAACCCAAGCATCGCCGTTATCAGCGGCAACAATTTTATAGGGCACCATGGAGATGTCTTTTTGCACAACATCATCTTGGAACTTACGACCAATCAAACGCTTCACCGCAAACAAGGTATTGTGCGGATTGGTAACAGCCTGACGCTTAGCGCTTTGACCAACAAGAATTTCATTGTCATCAGTAAAGGCAACTATCGAAGGCGTAGTACGATCGCCTTCAGCGTTCTCGATCACTTTTGATTTGTCGCCTTCAAGTACAGACACACACGAGTTGGTTGTACCCAAGTCAATTCCAATAATCTTACCCATTACGAGTCTCCGAATTCATCTATCTATTCATGCAGTTAACAAGCCTTCTTGCTGGTTAACTCAAATTTGTTATTGCGGCTAACCGATCAGGTTTTGCCATTTATCCAGACTTACTGCCAATATTGGTTCAGTCCAGCGAATTTCAAGGCTTAGGCGTCACTGTTATTGTCTGCGGGAGCCTTGGACACAACCACCATTGCAGGTCTGACCAAACGGCCATGCAAGGTGTAACCCTTCTGGAAAACGTTGATTACCGTATTCGGTTCCACATCGCCGTTTTCCAACATTGTCATCGCCTGATGAAACTCTGGGTTGAAGGGTTCGCCTTCAGGGTTAACCGTTTCAACCTTGTGTTTTTTCAAGCTGTCGACCAAAGATTTGAGCGTTAACTCAACACCTTCTGTTACCGCAGCAAGCTCGGCATTTTCAGCGGCGGAGGCATCGATTGCCCTTTCCAGGTTATCCACCACCCCCAACATGTCGCTGACAAATTTCTCCAGGCCAAACTTATGGGCCTTTTCAACATCCTGCTCAGCTCGTCGACGCGCATTCTGCGCTTCAGCTGCAGCACGAAGTGCCTGTTCTTTTGCCAGAGCCAATTCATCTTTCAATGCTTGAATCTGACCTTGTAATGCTTCGACAGTCAGGTCTTCACCTTCTGAATCCGCACCTTGCTCAGTGGAATCAAGAGTGACCTGATCCTCTTCCAAACTTTCATTAATGTCTTGTTGATCTTGCTCTGACACGCTGTTCTCCAAAGGAATGAATTTGCTGGTAGGAATATGGGGTTAACCCCTCTACATTCAAGGGCAAAAAATGAATTCCTCGCAATACTGGCTAAACAACAAAAAGTACTGTATAAATAACCATATCAACAACAGCCATGTGGGGATAAACCCATGCTCACACACCTGCAAATTAACGATTTCACTCTGGTAGACCACCTGGACTTGGAACTCAGCTCCGGGCTGACCACCATTACTGGCGAAACAGGTGCAGGAAAATCCATTATGCTGGATGCACTTGGACTCGCACTGGGTGACAAAACCGATGCGGACAAGGTTCGCCTGGGCAGTGAAAAAACAGAAATACACGCAACATTTGATATTGCGGAGCTACCGGCGGCCCAGCAATGGCTGACCGATCAAGATTTACGCATAGACGACGACTGCATCCTGCGCCGGATTATCACAGCTGAAGGTCGTTCTCGGGCCTACATTAACGGCAGTAATGTCCCCCTCCAGCAGTTGCGAATACTTGGCGACATGCTGGCCGATATTCACAGCCAACACGAACATCAATCTTTGTTAAAGCCCTCAACCCACAAGCGCTTGTTGGACGATTCGGCCAACCTGAAAAGCCTTGCCAGCACAGTCAGGCAGGCTTATCACAACTGGCATACCGCTGCACAGAATCTGGAACAAGCTCAAACCCAAAGCGACGAAATAAACGCCCGCTTTCAGCTGTTGAGCTATCAAGTTGAAGAACTGGACCAACTCAACCTGCAAGAAGAGGAACTGGAAGCACTGGAAAAAGAGCAAAGGATTCTCGCCAACCTTGAAACTACTCAGCAAAACTGCAGCCATGTATTAGATATTTGCAGCACAGATGATATTGGTATTGTGGACAATCTCCACCGAGCATTGCACCTGCTTGGCGAACTACCAGATAAAACTGACTTTCTCAGCTCCGCACACAGCTTGCTAGAAAATGCCGTTATTCAAGTGCAAGAAGCGCAGTCAGAACTTGAACGACAACTCGAAAACCAGGAACTCGACCAGAACCGACTCCCCGAAGTCGAACAGCGGCTCAGTCAAGTTTATGAGATTTCGCGCAAACATAAGATTCACCCATCAGAATTGGTTGCTCTACACCAATCTCTGGCCGAAGAGCTGCAGGGCATGCAAAGTGGCGACGAACATATCCAAACCCTGGAAGAGGCCGTCAAGCGCAGCTTAAGCGAATACAAATCCCATGCACAAATACTAACCAAAGAACGTAAAGCCGCGGCAAAAGCCTTAACCAAGTCGGTGAACGAGCAACTGGCCAAATTAGCTATGGCCAACGCTACCTTTGCGATAGACCTAAAAGATTCCGGCGCCGAACCGACCAAAGACGGCAACGAAGTAATTGAGTTTTTAATCTCCACCCACCCGGGACAGCCCCCCAAGCCTCTGATAAAAATTGCGTCAGGCGGCGAACTTTCCCGAATCAGTTTGGCAATACAGGTGGTAACAGCTCAAACCTCCGCTACGCCCACTCTAGTATTTGACGAAGTCGACGTGGGAATTGGTGGCCCAACCGGAGACGTAGTAGGCAGAATGCTGCGGGAACTTGGGCAAAACGCCCAGGTTATATGTGTTACCCACTTGGCCCAGGTCGCCAGCAAAGGTCATCAACACATAAAAGTCAGCAAAGAAGTCGACAAACAGTCGATCTCCTCAGAGGTAACGTACCTGGAGGGAGAAGAAAAAATTCAGGAAATTGCCCGAATGATGGGCGGCGATATCAGCTCAAAACAATCCCTTGCTCATGCGAAACAAATGATTAAGTCAGGTTAGAGCCTGTTATCGACCCGATAAGCTGGTAAAGAAAAATGAAACCGCTTAACACTCAAAGTAAAAGCCCATGTTTGAAACGCGGGCTTTTTTATGTTGGGTTACTTATCAAGGTTTAGGCTTTACGTACAGAACCAGACTATGTCCGGTAATATCGTAACCTTTGTCGGCCGCAATCTGTTCCTGCAGCTTTTCGATTTCCTCACTGTGGAACTCGATAACCTTTCCAGTTTCAACACAAACCATATGATCGTGATGATCGCCTCGATCCAACTCAAATACTGAGTGACCACCATCAAAATTATGACGCTCTACCAAACCGGCTGTCTCAAACTGAGTCAACACGCGGTATACCGTGGCCAAACCAACGTCATCACCCGCATCCAACAAGGCTTTATAGACGTCTTCAGCACTCAAATGACGATCTGTGGAATTTTCTAGGATTTGAAGTATCTTAACCCTCGGTAGAGTTACTTTGAGCCCGGCTTTACGAAGTTCTTGGTTTTCTACTGCCATTTTTGTTTTATCCCCCCGGGGCTTCTCACATTGCTAGAAGATCAGGTATTATCCCCGGCCTATTTCGATTGGGAAACCCCTGGAATGCAAAAAACTTTCAAAATTACACTCGTTCTCACACTTGCAGCCTGTTTTGCAGCCTGTTCGACCCTAAAATTCCCATGGGCATACAAAGTAACGGTCACTCAAGGCAACTATATCGAGCACGAAATGGTCGATCAGTTGAAAGTCGGCATGACCAAAAGACAGGTTCGCTACGTAATGGGGTCACCACTTGTTGAAGATACCTTCAACCCTGACCGCTGGGATTACTACTATAGCGTGAAGCGTGGGGATAAAATCCTGAAAGAACAGCACTTCACGGTGTATTTTGAAAATGACCTGCTTACCCGCTGGGAAGGCACTTACGAACCAGAGAAAAAGAGCAAGGCCAAACCATCAAAAGAGGAAGCGGATTCAAGCGAAGAATCAACTGACTCTAGCGAAACAACTGAAACAAACGAAAAAGACACAGAAAACGAAGAAAGCCAGACAAATTAGCTGGCTTTCTCTTCTTTCGCCTTCTCGGCTCGCTTACGTCTCACTTCTTTCGGGTCTGAAGTTAAAGGACGATAGATTTCCACTCGATCTCCAGCTTGCAATATATGATCCTTTGCAGGCTTCAACCCCTTAGTTCCCAATGCCTGACCAAAAATGCCCATCTTGGCATTTTCAATATCCAGCTCGGGGAAAAAATCGGTAATTTTTGACTGCCGCACAGCCATAAGCGCTGTTGTGCCAGGCTCAACCAAAAGCTCAATAATTTTCTGTTTTTCAGGAAGCGCGTAGGCAACTTCTACTAAAATCGGTTCAATATCAGACATTCGTATTCTCGATTAACAACAAAAGTGTATTCACACTTTTAACCATAAAGCACTTTCGCACGCTTACACATCGCATCGACCTGCTCAGATGCGATCTTTTCAAAAACCTTTCCCGCAGCCAAGCTAATCATTTTATTGGCAAATTCAAATTCCAGCCAAAAATTAATCTTACAGGCCGATTCAGTCAGCGCGGTAAATTGCCAGGCACCTTTCAGTGATTTAAACGGCCCCTTGACTAACTCCAGGGTCATCCCATTAGGCGGGTCTAGTTCATTGTGAGTAACAAAGGACTGAGTAAACCCTGCTTTGGCGATATCCAAACGGGCTTCCAACCAACCCTCACCTTCAGCCAGCAACTCAGACCCCACACAACCAGGTAAGAACTTGGGGTAAGCATAAAAATCCGCCACCAGATCATACATCTGCTGATTAGAATACTGCACTAAAGCAGACCGTTCTACCCGACTCACTCAACCCCCAAAAGTTTTGCAATACTACCCCAAAGCGCCCAAACAAATACAATGGCAACCAACGCTGGAGATATCCATTTAATCAAAAACAACCAAATCTCAAGCATGGGATGCCCCTCGGCATCCATCTCCTCTTCAATCACTTCTTTCTTGATATACCAGGCAACAAAAAGAGATATCAGCATTCCGCCCAAGGGCAAGAGTACACGAGAAGTCATGAAATCCAGAAAATCAAAAGGCGTCATCCCCAAGAGCCACTTGAACTCGCTCAAAAGATTAAAAGAGAGTGCGGCAGCTACCCCTATCAACCAGGACACCCCCCCTAAAATCACATTGGCAGTCAGGCGGTTAAATTTACCAGTTTCAACTAACCATGCGACACCCGGTTCAATTAACGACACGGCAGAACTCCAAGCCGCAATCACCACCAGAACAAAAAATACCGTACCGAATATGTGCCCGCCAGACATGGCACCGAAAGCAATCGGCAAACTTTCAAAAATCAACCCTGGACCAGAGCTGGCCTCCAGTCCGTTAGCAAATACAATTGGGAAAATCGCCAACCCGGCAACCAGAGCAATCACCGTATCCAGAATACCAACGGTAATAACCGTCTGACCAACATTGGCATGATCTGGCATGTATGCTCCATAGGCCATAATGGCCCCCATGCCCAAACTCAACGTAAAGAAAGCATGACCCATTGCGGTTAACACGCCGTGCCAGGAAAGATGGTCATACTTAAAACTAAACATAAAGGAAAAGGCTTCAGCGAAGTTGCCTTGAAACAAACCGTACCCAACCAACAGTATCAGCATCACCACCAACAGCGGCATGAGCACTCTCGCCACCATGCCCAGCCCTCTGGTTACGCCCGTAGCGACTACAGCAGTTGTCATCAGGATAAACACCGAGTGCCATAAAATCAGCCTGGAAGGATTACCCAATAACTCACCAAAACGGGCACTCGCCTGGCTCCCAGATATCCCCGCAAACCCATTACTCACCGCAGACACGGAATATTGCAGCGCCCAACCCGCAACCACACTATAAAAAGATAAAATCAGCAAACCAGTAACGACACCCATCCAGCCCAAGCCAACCCATGTAGGTTGAGCACCGGCTTCCTCTGTTACGTACCGCATCGAGTTAATGGGGCTCTGCCGACCTCGACGGCCAATCAGCACTTCAGCAATCATGATGGGAAGGCCAATAACAGCGATGCAAGCAAGATATACAAGAACGAATGCACCACCACCGTTTTCCCCGGTGATATATGGGAATTTCCAGATATTTCCCAAGCCTACCGCTGAACCTGTTGCCGCCAATACAAACGTCCAGCGACTTTTCCACACCCCATGCATTTTTCTCTGTAACATCTTGCCCTCGCGAACCCGGCATACCGGTTTTATATTTTGTTATTGTCCGATCGCTGCAAAAGCACCTAGCCTTAAACGATAAAAAGGATTGTAGCGGAAACATAAGTGCATAGCATTACTCAGGGAAGTGTATGAATAATCCCAAATTATCTGGAGGTACTCTAGGCTTTAACCCAACATGCTCCTATAATGCAGCGCTATGAGCAAAGCATCGAAAAAGAAACCAACAAGTAACACCATTGCACAGAATAAACGGGCTCGCCACGATTTCTTCCTGGAAGAAAAAATGGAGGCAGGTTTGGCTCTGAACGGATGGGAAGTCAAAAGTCTACGTGCAGGCAAAGGCCAACTCACCGATAGCTACGTTTTACTGAAAGATGGAGAAGCCTGGCTGTTTGGCGCCCAGATTCAACCGCTGGCCACAGCGTCGACCCATTTTGTGACCGACCCACAGCGAACACGCAAACTCCTGCTAAACCGCAAGGAAATCAGCCGACTGCAAGAAGCCAAAGAGCAAAAAGGTAAAACCATTGTCGCCACTGCGCTCTACTGGAAAAAACACTTGGTGAAATGCGAAATATCCATTGCCACAGGTAAAAAGCTTCATGATAAGCGCTCAACCGAGAAAGAACGCGATTGGGGCAGGCAAAAACAGGCGGTAATGAAGGCCCACAACCGCTAGGTTTAACCATGCAAACCTAGCGCACAATCCAAAAATTAAAAAACGACTACGCTCTATTTATCCACGTCAATATCGAAAACCGCTTGTGCTTTCTGCATAAAATCCGCTTCAGACATCGGCTCGCGTAAACGGTAGGGCTCAGGCCGGAACAGCTTGGTGTATACCGGTATGGAAACAAATTTATCCGGGTTAACAAACAACTTATCCGACACCGACAACAAGACAAGAATCCCGGCTATTGCTATCGTCATGGCCCGCATATGCAAAGGTTTGATCAGAAAAACACTTTGACTGATCCCCATCATAAAGAGGTACACCCACAAACCGATAAAGAAGGCATCCACCAACCAAGCATAAGAAGCGATAGAGAAATTAAATGCCAACAGGTGAATTATCCACTGCTGAATACTGGCCAGACTCATTAGAAAACAAATTAAAAACAGATGAAAACCAAAACGCCACTCGCGCCGAATAACTTTGCCGACAAAACTTAAAAAAGTTGCCAAACCAACCACCACTCCGGCGTACATCACCAGAGCTTTAAATACATCCTTATATTTCAATTCTTCAGTAGTAGCGATATAAGAATCATAGCCATCCACTAACAGCAGCAAACACAACAGCACAAAACCAACCAGCGTACTGTTAGCAACCTTTCTTACCCAGCTATCCGCGTTGAGCGTCACCGCATCCGGCATTGCGCATTCAGTGTCGACTACACGAATTCGAGTCTTGCCTAAAAAAAACTCGTCACCAGATTTAAGCGCAATATGGGAACCAAGTAAGCGATGCTTTTTATCCCGAATACCATTTACCGAATGGTTATCCACCAGCAGCATTTGCTTATCTGTCGTAACACGTAATGTTGCGTGATAGGCATCCGCATGGATATCGTCTAGCACCACTTCATTATCGTAGCCTCGACCAATTCCAATTTCCCCATGCTGAAAATAATGGCGATGACGCACACGGCGATTGAAGCTCAACAACTCAATAACTATTGCCATGTTACGCTCTCCAGAAATCGTTCCGTAAACTGGTTAGCCGACGCTTGCGTCACTCCAGCCAAAGTAAAGTGACTGATCAACGCCTTACCTCCACGTTTGGCAAAGCGCAAATAAAACACATCGTACAACTCGGAAAACTCTTTATAACGGCGAGCACAGTACACCGTTTTGACTAGGGCTGATGGATCCTCAACACCCGGCAATGTGGTAAACGCTTCCTCGCATTTAAACTCCGTCGCGTCCTCTTTCCCTACCCTATTTCCGGGGTAGCCGCCCATATTTTTTTCAATAAACTTGGTAAAACGTTTATCTGCCAGGTTTTCAGCTTCGTACCAATAAAACTCGTACTCAATGCTGCCAGTGGTCATATGGCTACTAATATAAATACTGTCCTGTAGAGAGCAACCTTTGGAAATTTCGACTATTGCCGCGTCTTCCTTCTTATTATCACCGCGAGTTGAACGCCCCCAGCAAGACACCACATCACCGACTTCACCCGGCACCATCACCTCGCCCAACTTCTCCAACTTCCATTTATTCCCCAATAAAACCTTCATCAAATCAGACTGACTTGTTTCCAACTGCTTGGCCGCATAATCCAATAAGGATTCTTTCTCAACCATCAAGCTCGTATGAATCATCGGGTTTAATTTATTTGCGGGAATCAAAAAACTCATCTGATTTCCAGCCGTGGCCACGTTAACACCGACCACGTTACCGGCCTCGTTCAACACAGGCCCACCACTCATACCGGAATTAACCGAACCGGAGAAATGAATTCGTTTGTAAAACGAGTGCTCGGTTAACCCATTATAAGTACCGGGCACCACCGTCATTCCCAAATCCATGGGGTTACCCAAAGCAAAAATCTTTGCCCCTTTTCGCGGTGCGTTTGCTTCAATTTTGAGCGGTTCAGCGATCGGCGTCTCGCTGGTCAACAACGCCAAGTCATTCACAATATCGATATACCAAAGCTGAAGCTCGCCTGTTGAGCCATCCTCACGCAAATATTCAATACGGTATTTATCCGGTGCGGAAACCGCCTGCGACACCACATGATAATTGGTCGCCACCATGGTTTCCTGAGCGACCACAAAACCTGATCCCAAAGACGATTTACTATCTGATTCAATTTCAACCAGTTTTATTTGCAACAGCCGATTTTGGTTTAATTGAAAAATCTCCTCGGCAGTCAACGCCACAGAGACCTTCGCCCAAATACAGAACAGCAGAACTACTCCAAGCCTGATTAACAAGAACCGAACCCTCAATGGTTAAAAGTGACGAGAATAATGGATCACACCCCAATCGCCAACCCATTCACAGACTTTTGTCACCATGCCAAGAGCCGTGGGAAGGACACGCCACACAAACACTTCTGAATACCCCACAACATGTAACGGTTACTACTCAAAACCAATGCAATCCCGTATACTACGTCGATGCCCTGCGATCACGCAGGTTTCAGCCCGCCTTTTATACAAGTATAGATGCGGGCCCGGGGGCGATTAGGATTCGACGCCGGTAACGAGGTCCGAGGTGCATGTGGTGATGACAGCGAATCACCTTAATCAAAAGCTGTAAACTAATAGTTGCAAACGATGACAACTACGGTGCTCGTCTAGCTGCGTAAGCAGTAAGGCAAAACACCATCTAGAGGCTACGGCCACTAGCGGTCTTCAACAAGGTGCCAGTACCGCGTTGATGACTGTCATTCAGAACTGGATCGCTCAAAGGTGTGCTTGCAGCCTGAGAGCTAAACTTTTAGTGAGCTCGCGTCATACGTCCTGCCCCAGGGTTGTGTGGCGTTAAACTAATATAGGGACCTAAACATGTAGAGCCGACGATGTAGTGCTGACGGACGGGGGTTCAAATCCCCCCGCCTCCACCAATCCAATAAAAAACCCCGTTTCGAAAGAAGTGGGGTTTTTTATTGGCTGAAATTCGGGAACCTTGAACTTGCGAGTTGGGGTTCACAAAATTGATTGGATCAATTTTGGTCGACCTTTAGGTCGCTGCAACGCGGTCGAGCACATGGATGTGCGAGAACCAATCTTCCCGCAGCACTACGGGATCAACTAATCCATCTTTTTTTGGAGTGGATCTTTTTATCAGCTACCCACCGATAAACGGTGGTCTTACCAACAAATCATACTCAGGAAAATTACTCCCTCTCTCCCGACGAAAAATATAAACCTTCTTAAATTTCCCTACAACCTGACCCATTGAGAGTAAAAGTTCTTGAACATTCGTCTTATACAGAACCGTTTCAGATTGCAATAAACCTTCAAAATACTCTATTTGTTTCTGCACGGCTTGGAGACCAACCAGCAAAGACGGAAAGGAAAACCATTTTCTACCCTATATTTCATATCTCTTCATATCTGGGGTAACCGACTACAAACTTTTACTTTTCAATATAAAGCCGTTTTAGCTCGGTCTCGGCTTCCTCATCTCATAACCGAATATTAGGTCTTGAATATCAGCCCCATCAACAGGGTCAGACTCCAATTCTTTTTCAGGATATTTAATCTCTTTCTTGATCGCCTGAATTGCCATCAATAGAGTTCCTACAGATAGTTTTCCGCAACTTCAGAATATACAGAACCAAGTATAACCAGGAGAATTGGAACAAATATCTTCCACATTATTTTTTCGTCAGAAAACAGGGGCAAAATTAAATATAACGCCTCGCTTTGCGGGATTTTTGGAGTAGCGGCTTTTGTGCTTCTAGCGCAAAAGGAGATACATAAAAAATGTCCGCAAGAATAACTTGTTAGAGTTTACTTAATTAATTTTATTGATGTTCCCTGGTGATAATTCCATGCAGCACACGTACTGGAACTATACCAAAATGACACCTTCTTACCACTTGCAAGTGCCGCCATAGCTAAGCTAAAAGCCCTATTTCTGCGATCTTCGCTATCAGCTACAAATATCCACTGATTAGCTGTACAACCGGAAGAATAAACCGCTCCACCAGAAGTTTCTATTGAAACAATATCTGTTGAACCTTCGGTAAACACACTTTCTACTATCAACGGAGGTGACCATGCATTAGAAAAAACATTAACTGAAAATAATGAAATAAATATACCCAATAATAAACCTTTCAAAGTAGAACTCCTAAAAAAAATACTGTATTAACTCTAACGGGTCGGCGCTCAATGTCACCCCGCAGGGGTGAACTTTTGGAGCAGATTGATAGGCAGACGTGTTCGCCTATTCTTGCCAACCACTTCTTAGTTTAAAATTAATTCTTACTCATTTGAACAACTATCTGCGACAAAAAATTGAGCACCGACCCGATACATGGCCGAGGTCGCGCAGCGAGCGATACACATTTATTTAATTACATTAATGTACTGTAGTTTTTCAAGCGAACCTCGACAGTTACCCTTTCCACCAATACTTACCTCCATATTAGAAAAGAAAGCCGCCATTGCCATAGAATAGGCTTCTTTCATACCTGGCTCATCTAAGTCCATAATTAAATAGCGTGATGGAGAAGTACTACAAGGGGAAGTAAAGGTATCGCCCACCCTGATAAAAATAGTATTCGGGTGGTTGTTATCCGCAACCCAAAGTTCATTAATAGTTCCTTTCAGTGTTGGTGATGTGTAGCCAATAACAGGTATTAGCCAGATTGCTAAAGCCCCGATAAAACGAAATTTCATAGATACTCCATTGATGTGTAACGCCGCTATTTGCGGCAAATTTGGAGTGGAGCGTTTTGGGCTAGCGTAGCGTTAAAGCACAAAACGAACCACAGAAAATTTGTCCAGCCAGCTTGCTGGCGGAGCAATATAGCCTTGTTATAAGTTTCTCGGTTTAAATTCATAGTTCTTTCGTTCGCTTTCGGGAAGCACATGCTTTTTCATCGCCAGCTCACATGCTCCAAATTCTTTAAAGTTATGACGACCTTCTCTTAGCGTAACGCCGTGATTGGGGCCAGATCCTTCATCAAGCTCATCCACATCATGGCCATCGTCTTCCCAAAAACATATTGGGCATATTAGATAATTTCCCCGCTCAGGTAACGATATATAATCACAACATGGACATTGCTCTCTAGGAGTCAGATCATCAGGCTCGTACCATTCAGGTTTCTTATTTTTAAAAATACTAACAACTTTCTCAAACATGACTTACTTATAACGGGTCGGTGCTCAACGTCACCCCGCAGGGGTGAATTTTTGGAGCAGATTGATAGGCGGACGCGCTCGCCTATTCTCGCCAACCACTTCTTAGTTTAAAATTAATTCCCTTTCAATTAATCGCACTGCGCGGACAACTATCTGCGACAAAAAATTGAGCGCCGACCCGATACATGGCCGAGGTCGCGCAACGAGCGAGGCCGTGTGTCGTCGGTAGTTTGCGTAATTTTGCTGTGTAGCCACAGGCGCAACGGAAAAATATCGCCAAAGCTACCCTTGTTACATCTACTTTTTGACAAGAATATAGCCTTCTAAAACACGATTATGAGACCAACCATCCGTGCAGCTAGTCACATCCGGCGCTGACCAATATAGGGTCACAGGTTTTCCGGATGCGAAAGCAAGTAGAGCTAGGGATTCATCGGATTTGGTTGGCATTTTAATCCAATGGGTAGCTCCGGTGAGCAAAATGGATAGAGTATCCTTATCACTCCACTTGTATACTTGATGTATTGTTCCCTCACAAGCAACACCAGAAAACGACGGCGCTGACAAGAACAAACTTGACAACATTACAACCCCAAATAATTTCTTCATTACATTCCTTAAATATATAATTTCAATGCTCGTAATATGTAACACCTTGCGAATTTGCATTTTGGGCGTGTGGAGCTTTATGTAAGGTTGGCCAAAGGCCATACATAAAACGGAACGAAGTCCAAAATATCAGATTGCGCACCTTGTTATGAGTTTCTTCAGTATTATTAACTCGCATAGTTAACATTCACCCAAATAATGTCAAACTCCATCTTTGAAATTGGCTCCACATCATTTAAAAAGTCTCCATGTGAGACGTTATAGTCTTCTTGTTCTCTCATAATATGTTCTGGGTCATTACCAACATCACACTTAAATGAACTTCCCTTACTATCAACTTCAATGTACTTAATAAGCCTCCTCAAATGGTCTTCTTCGGCCATCTGTACTTCAAAGTAGTAAATACAATCGGACCGATCGTTCCAATCGCCTCTACCATTTATTTCTTTGAAATATTTAAGATCAGACATAGGCAACAATATTACTCATAACATCGAATAAGAACGATTCTCACCCATAAAATTTCTTATTTAAATTCAATGAGTTAACAGGCTGAAAGCTAGGTTGAGGAAGGCTCTTGGCCGGGGAAAAGCTGCCTGAGTACATAACAGACCTTTCCGGGTCTTCTATGCACACAATGAGGAGACAGTTTTTCCTTGGTTTTCAACAACTTACTTTCTTACGCCTGGAAAAACACAGAATTCATTTTCGTTTCTCATTAGACCCCATTCTTAAAAAAATGTCTATTTCTCAATACAACTGTATATATACAGGCCAACGGATTGAAACGATTATGAAACCCTCTCCCTTTTTTGAGCGTATTCGAACTGAACTACGTACTCGACATTACAGTTTAAAAACCGAAAAAACCTATCTTTACTGGGTTCGATTTTTTCTCCCTTTCCACCACAAGAAACACCCTAAATGCATAATTAGCTTGAATGACGGCTTAGTGTCGAATACGGCCCTTGAAGTAAAAAGGCTGTACTCCTGTGTCCACCATATCAACAGCTCAAAAATATTGCGTTTGTTCTATAGAAGCTCATTTGAGAAATTTAGGATATTCTCCCCATATATTTCTAAAGCTTTTTGTTTAATAGGATTTAACAGCAAACGTAACTCAATCAAGTCATTACCAACATCGGCTATTTGTCTTCATCATCCGAGGTTTCACATATTGAGGCCATTTTGCTTTCTTTCTCGATTAATGCTTCAAGAAGAATCTTTGCCTCAGACCCAACCAACGCCAAGCTTAACTTGTTCATACAGCTTTACCTTATTTCTCATAGACTCTGGTGACTCTTAAAACCATTTCTTCCAGTAATCCTTTTATTTTTCAACTGACATATTTGATACAGACGCGATGCAATAATGATGAGGTTTCTCTTTTACCAACTTTAAGCCCACAGGAGGATGCGTATTAGGAGGAAACCGCCACACCCAACCATTCATCGGTGACTCATAGATACCTTCCCGACTATAAACGCTTATACCTTTCCGCTCGCAATAACAATAACAATTCCGTTAACTCGGGTAGTATCCACACCTTTCAACCTTACATTTGAGAGTTTTGGGTCTTAAGCAACAAATACCTTAGAACTAATTTTCTGAAGGCTAGCATTTTATATTGAAGCAATTCTTGTTGCGTTAATAAATACCCAAACCAAGATGATTAATAAGTATCCGCAATACTGGACAAGAGCAAATTGGAAAGGCACACAAAACTGCACAATTTCGCCTGACGTGATGGTGCTCGATAGTAAGGTTTATCACGCAAACAAAATAGTGGACTCAGCCTACGCCTTGCTCCGATGATTTGTGGGAGCTTACGTATAATTTTAACAAGCCTGATCTTCTGCAATAAAAGAACGGCAATTCACACTTGTTGAACTAGGTGGGACATTTTTGTCCCATTGACAGGGCAACGAAAAGAAACAATAGTTGCTGTAAAACCCAAGGAGCTATTGTTATGAGTGACTCTGGTATTCCGCCCGAAAAAAGACATCAAGCAAGCTTCGCACAGGCAAGACAAAATGTGAGTGACGAGAAGCTAAGTAAGAGGAAGATGACAAATGAGTTACGGGATAAGGCCACGCCTTTCCTGAGACGGAAAGCGATTGAAAGCCTGATGGGGGACGCAAGCCGACAAAAAAAACTGGATGCGCTTGAAAAGGGGCAGCTGCCTCCACCTGAGCTAATGCAAGCTACGCAGCCAGATAACCAGTACAAAATTGGTCAGGAAGGTGATTCGTTAGTTTTTGCGCGCCGCAAAACAAGTGGGGATATGGTTCACTTCAGCACCAATGAAGGCGCGAGTGCTATTGCAACAGACCAAGTTATGTACCCTTCGTTGCCGGATTCGAAGTCAAGCGCGCATTTTGGACCCGGAGTGTATTTCACGGATGCCAGCATCGTAAAAGACAGTGTACGTGAGGGGCCGAAAGAGTTTGAGTCGTTGGAGCAGGCCAAAGCATATTTTGGTGGCCTCAAAGACGCGCCTGATGAAAAAGGGCCCCGAGGGGGCGTAACTCACGCAACAGTACAAGAAGCCATATACACAAAAGCGAGTCACGAAAATGCAGAGCGTTCAGCGAAAGTTTTGGAGGCGCATAAAAGTGTTTTTGAGCAGCAGCAAGTCAACACCTATGAAATTATTCCTTCCCGCCTTCCTGCAATGCGAAAGGAACTAGATGCGTTTAGAGGTGATAATATCGATAGGAGAGGGAAGCATCTTCCGGGTGTCTCAGCAGAGTGGCATGCTGGCGATACGCCTATGAAGCGCAGAACGGTACATAAAGTTGAGGCATCACAACCCGTAAGTGTGCCCCTTAGTCAAGCGGAACCACGAACGACCCAGAGCTGGGCATCTGAGCAGCCGCGAGGCGGTCGGGGCAGATCCAAAAGCTTTTAAAATTAATGATACTCCTATTTTTTTATGCGCCTCCCAACAGTTCGAAAAATGCGTGTCGTGTATTTATAATATATATATATATATATATATCAATCATTATTTCCAGCAAGCACGACACCAACTAAATCATCCGGCAGTATCGACTTGGAAAGGTACTGCCTGCCTCCAGATTTAACAACCAGAATAATTCCCAACTCGGTTTCGATAACTTCTATCAGGTCTTTCCACTGCACTACCGTTTCTGTGTAAGGTGTTTTGGTTTGTATACCGCCATCATCGATAGTCAGTTGCACTTCACAATTAAAACTTCGCCCTAACGTCTGCCTTATTAGCCACCAGGAGCGTCGATATCGAATATGAACTAACTCCAGTACGGCCAAGGCAATTAACATAAAACCAAGTACCTTCACTTGATCCGCTATATACACCACACCCACACCAGCAGCAAAAAGTGCAATGGGGAGCATAAAATTCGGCTTCGCACTTTTCCCGTAAGGCAGTGTCTGATCGAAACACTCAGCGAGGTATTCCTTAGATAAAACAAATTGGGTAGTAAACGGCTGCATCAAAACCACTTCGTATATTTAGTTAATTCATTGTTACACAAGTATGTGCATACTACGCTTGTATTCAATACAAGCAATAACGGAAATCCCAGCCCTGTACATTTATTCTCTTCCGTCATCGCAGGACGCCAGGCATGAAAGAGAATATACAGATCCAAAGCTACTAATCAAACAACCTGTTCAATATTTGCACGAATCAACCGCACCGCAGACATATCTCACAAAAAACGTTTTTGACGTCCTACATCAATAGTACACGACATCCATTTTAATACGCGCCATCTACAGGACCGAGCATAACTATCAGATGTATCGGTAAATGCTAATACAGAACGTGATAAACAGGACTTATACAGTGAACCCAAATCTAAAAGAAGAAATTTCTTACGTACGCTGGAAACGATTTGAATGCTACCTTGCTATGGTATTAAGTGGTGCTTTTGGTTTTTACTTATCGCGTTCCATCGGTGTGAGCATATTACTGGCTATCTCTGTGTTTTGCCTGGGTAATTACTTTTGGATTTTCCGTTACAACACCAAGTCTTCTCAGAAGCACCAGAATTCAGATGAATACACCAGGCTGAACTAATAGCGTCAGCAAAAAACTCGACCTTACCTGTTGACAGTGTATTTTCTGTGAGTATCATTCGCCCCATCGAAACACATTCACCCACGAGGAGTTAACCCATGACAATATTGAGCAGTTTTAGTATTTAACTCCTTTCAGAATTTATGCCTGGAAGGATACTTTTTCTTCTTCCAGGTCAGGTTCACAAAAAGCCCTGATCGTAAAAGATCGGGGCTTTTTTATTTCTCCCCTGGAAGTTTTACCAAAAGGAACCTCTTATTTTTAAGAGGACGGTTTTGTTATGCCTGTAAAAATTGAATTAAATAAAAATGCAAGCAATGGTCATCATCCGGTAAAAATTTACACTCGGGATGTTGAACAAGGTGCATTAACACAACTTAAAAACCTTGCACAACTACCCATCATCCATTCACACATTTCGGCTATGCCAGATGTACATATGGGCGTTGGTGCAACGGTGGGTTCAGTGATACCCACCCTATCAGCCATTATTCCCGCTGCGGTAGGTGTGGATATTGGTTGTGGTATGAGTGCCGTAAGAATCACAGTTAAATCGGCGCAGTTGCCAGACAACTTGTCACAAATGCGCAGCGCCATTGAGCGTGCAGTACCGGTGGGGTTACGTGCGCACAAACAAGTCAGTGTACGCATGAGCGCCTGTAAACGTTTGGCCCCAGGTGCAGATTGGCTTTTTGAAAAGCATCCAACGTTACTAAAGATGCTAAAACAACCGCAAGCCACATGGACAAAACAACTCGGCACTCTGGGCAGTGGCAACCACTTTATAGAAATCTGTATTGATGAAAATAAAGATGTGTGGGTTATGCTGCATTCGGGCAGTCGTGGAATCGGCAACGCCATTGGACGGTATTTTATTTCTCTGGCAAAAAAAGATATGGGCAAGCATATCCATAATTTACCGGATAAAGACTTAGCCTATTTTTCGCAGGGAAGTGAACACTATGCCGACTATGTAGCTGCAGTAAATTGGGCACAGGAATATGCCCGAATAAATCGAGAAGAAATGATGGGTTTGGTTCTAAGAGCCATTCAACCTCACCTTCCCGGTTTTATTGCGGACCGAAGCGCGATTAATTGTCATCACAATTATGTGAACAGAGAAATGCATTTTGGTAAAGAAGTCATGGTAACCCGCAAGGGCGCCATTAGTGCGAAACAAGGTGAGCTTGGCATTATTCCGGGCAGTATGGGAGCCAAATCCTATATTGTTTCTGGTAAAGGTGACTCGGATTCATTTTGCTCCTGCTCACATGGTGCAGGCAGAGTGATGAGCCGAACCGCCGCACGCAAACAGTTTCGCAAAACGGATTTAATTGAACAAACCAAAGGCATTGAATGCAGAAAAGACAAAGGAGTTATCGATGAAATTCCAGCTGCATATAAAAATATTGATACCGTAATGGCCAATCAATCTGATTTAGTCGAGGTGGTACATACCCTGCGCCAAGTACTGTGCGTAAAGGGGTAAAGTCACCTATGTAAAATTAAAGGAGGCAATATGCCCAGTAAACAACAGCGCCGAAACGGCCATGCATTCCACCCCATTATGCGCAAGGGTGGCGTGCATGAAAAATCCAAAGGCGCAAAACGCGCAGCGGCCAAGCGACAAACGGACCGAAAAGTCCGGGAGTGGCTTGGCCGCTCTTCATTATTTATCCCGAATCTAAAAATAATGATCTTTTTGTAAATAAGATTGATTATCAGCCCGCAAAAATCTAACCGTCAAAAAACCGCAAGAACAAAATCACATTAAAAATAAACACAAACAGTAAATCCTATATATAAAATTTATGCGCAACCTCTCGTGCATCACAAATCATTCTGGTCTTTACTTAACCATATGGTACTAGTGGTCTATTAGAGGTTGCACTGTGACAAGAAGGTT
This sequence comes from Teredinibacter sp. KSP-S5-2, assembly GCF_032773895.1. NCBI lineage: Bacteria > Pseudomonadati > Pseudomonadota > Gammaproteobacteria > Cellvibrionales > Cellvibrionaceae > Teredinibacter > Teredinibacter sp. KSP-S5-2. The sequence continues at coordinate 3,464,348 of NZ_CP120416.1, forward strand.
GTATCAGTTCGTTTTCATCGTAATTTTTCTCGGTGTTTATGACCTTTCTTATTCTGGCGAATATGAATGCGGCCTGACTATTGATCTGGTTGAAAATGTCGATGGCGGTGTAGAACAAGGGGGCAAACAACTGGCTAACCTGGACCTTACGTACCTGGTAAATACCGAAGAATTTGGCTGGTCGGATAAAGGGCAATTTTTTGTTTACTTTCTGGGAAATATGGGTGGTGATCCAACTGACATTGTTGGGGACGCTCAGGGAACAAGCAATATCGAAACCAACAATACCGCTAAACTCTATGAGCTTTGGTACCAACACCAGTTTTCCGACTCGTTCGCCGTCACGATGGGCTTGCATGACTACAACTCTGTTTTTTATGTACTGGATACAGCCGGCGCCTTTATTAATTCTTCATTTGGCATAGGCATAGAAGTTGCGCAAGTTGGGCCATCCATTTTCTCCACAACCAGCCTTGGTGCAATAGCACAGTTCAATACAAATCATTGGTACCTTCTTGCCACCTTATACGATGGTATTCCCGGCAATCCGAATAACGATGACGGAACACACATCCGCTTCGATTCCGAAGATGGCGTTTTTTCAGGTGTCGAATTGGGTTGGTCCGATAACGGCAAAAAATTGGGTGTGGGTAGCTGGTACCATAATGCGATCGTCGAGAACCCGGTGGACAATAGCAGAATGGATAGCAACTACGGTGTGTACATTATTGGCGAAACGCCGCTACACCAAAGCTATTCGGGTTTCTTCCAAGCAGGCTTCGCGCAATCCAGTAAAAATACTGTTGACCAGTATCTGGGGTTAGGTTTAACCAAAACTGGAATACTCGCCGCAGAAGACACTTTAGGCATTGGTGTGGCTACTGCATTTCTGAGTAGTGATTATCGAAATCAAAACCGCGAAAACGAAAAATACGAAACCGCCATTGAGTTAACCTACCAAGTGAATGCAACCAAATGGCTGACGATTCACCCAGACCTACAATACATTGTGAACCCCGGATTTGACCCGGGCATTGATAATGCTTTTGTTTTTACCCTGCGGTTGGAGGCGATAATACCTAATTAATAATTGAGCATATATAAATTCGACACAGGCCCGTTACTATGAGCGCGACCGTCGACAGCATGGAAGCTGGCGACGAGCCTACAGGGATGAATTCACGGCATGTCGCGAGAGTAGTAACGGGCTGGAGACAAAAATATTTTTCTATAAACACTTCGAAAAATACAATGCAGAACAACAGAGAAACCACAAAAAATATAACAGGGTTTATCTTAATCTAACTAACCTTTCAACCTTGATAGAACGGTTATCGAATAGATTCCACTACATTCAACTTACAGAAAATCTCGAAGCAAACCCGTTGCTACGAACGCGACCGTCGACAGCAGGGAAGCTGGCGACGAGCCTCCAGGGATGGATTCACGGCGTGTCGCGAGAGTAGTAACGGGGTGGATAAAAAGAAATTTTTCCTACCGGTTAGCGCGTGATAACTCCCTAGATTTTAACTCAGGAGTAAAAGCAAATCTGACTTTACCTATGCGTTTACTCTCCAACACTAACGAACACAACACCATAAATAAAAAAGCCCCCAGAGACTTTCACTCTGAGGGCTTCAAAATTTTTGTAACAAAAAATCAAAAAGTTACATTAATTACACGCACCAATCACCTTCCAAACCGCCCAGGCACTGGAATTATCCGCAGGGTTGGCACCTTGCGTCCACCACTTAGCCTCGTACTCAGTTCCTAAATGCTGTACTCGATCACCCGTCAAATACACCGCGCTTGCATTCCATACATTCACACCTGTGCAAGTACTTCCGCCAGAACTACTTGACGAAGAACTGCTGGATGAACTAGAAGACGAAGAACTGCTCGAAGAGCTTGAACTCGACGAACTGGAACTTGAAGAACTGGATGAACTACTGGAAGACGAACCACTACACACACCCTCATATGTCCACGCCGTATCCCAATACAAACCTTTTCCTGGCTCGTAAGCCCAACCAGCACTGGAAGAACACCAGCCGCTAACGTCACAACGGTATTGATTACCAAGGTTTTGCACAAGCTGCCCAGTACTATAACTCGTTCCTGCAGAATATTGTGGCGCATTACACTGACCACCACTGGAACTGGAAGAGCTGCTTGAACTACTTGAAGAACTGCTGGAACTTGAGCTGCTCGATGAACTTGAGGATGACGAACTCGAAGAAGAACTCGACGAGGAACCACCACCACTTATCGAACCTTGAATCGCGTAATAACCTACTGACGAGTAGTTAGAAAAACCGCGACTTGGCGTCCCTTCGGCACCCCCTTTAATTTCCAGCGTGTAATTGCCCGCAGGTAAACTCTGATTAAAGGATGCAGAACGGTTGACGCTTCTATTTGATTCGGCCACAACGGTGCCCGAACTGTTTTTAATATAGGCATGTACATCCAACATCGCACCGCCCATATGTTCGGTTCGATCAATGGTTAAATTCACGTTACCGCCAGAAGAACCAATAGAAAAACTAAAACTGTCGGAATCGGTGTTACGTCCAATTTGTCCGCCATTATTTGTTGCGCTTACCGTACCATTTGCACCAATAATTAATGGCGTCGTGCCAGGAATATCGTCTGCTTTAAATGGAATGAAACCACTTAATATTCTGAAATCATCTTCAGTGTTAGACGCGCTGGTGTATTCCCCTTTGCTCCACTGAAATAAACCCTGATTCCAACTGGTTCCCGGCCAATAGTTACCCATAATCGGTGCCCATTGAAATTCCGAAAAACCGCTGTGATATTCACCGTAGGGTGGCCCACCATCATGGCGTAAGTGGAGCAAATGACCAAACTCATGAGAAGCAGTTAACCCCTGCCCGTAAGCTGTGCTTTCTTTATAAAGCGTACAAAAGGTGGATGTACCGAAAGCAAAGGCACAGGATGAACGACCGGTTTGACGGTACATCGCACCACCGCCACGTTTACTGGGCGCTGCACGGTTATACACATCCTGGCTGGTGGTCACGTTAACATCGAACATGGAAAAACTGGCCGCAACAATTTGCCATGTAGTCCAGATAAACTCTTTCGACACATCATACGGCTCACCATTGCTCATAATGCGTGTGGTATCCAACCAAATAACATATTGCGAACCTGGACGGCTTTCCAACTGTCCGACATGCTGCCCGGAATAGCTGCCAATATGTGGCGCGGCACCACTCGCTTCAGGTAATAGGCTACGAGTATTTTCTTCGATAAAAGAATGATCATGACCACTGATATTACACACCGGGTGAACATCGGTAACGGCAATTTCTTCCACAACCAAATTGCCATTCTCCGTTGTGTATTCGTAAGCTTTATCCTGATCCCTGAGAATCACCCATCCGTACAAATGCTCACTGTTGCCCTGCAATATAAATTCTGAACTTTCGGCACCTTGCACCAAACCATTGATAGAGAGTGTGCCATCGCCTTCAATGGACAGATTTTTTGTCACGACCGGTATGGTATTCCCCACAGTATCAGTGAATGAGAGTTGCGTTTGATCCCTGCTGGTTCTATCCAGACTGCGCGCAGTATTACGCTGGATTTGATCCTGAGTCGTCTGGTTAAGCCCAATATTTTCCAGGAATTCTGTTGGTGTACCTAAGACCAATGTGTGCTGCTCAGATGAGTGACTCGGCGTACTCATGATAAAGCACACGGAAAGTACACTACTGCCTAATAGTGCTTTCAATTTCTTATTAAATAACTGCCTTCTTTTTTTCATTTTTATCTACCTTTTAAGTAGTTTCTATGGCGTAGAACATTCATATTTATTCAGTCTGAAATGACCTTGACGTAAATGCATAAGTTCTGTGACCACTGCATCTACAGGTGTGCTTATTTAAGACGGTTCAGCAAGACACTCCCTCATATAGATAAGGCAAGTAAGACAATTGATTGACACGGCCCATAGAACCCACCATGTTTTCTGGCTAGAGTACTTGAATATAAATTGAAATCTGAATTCTCCACACTGAACACAAACAGAACGGTCTTACCAACGGGGTACCAAAATGAACAGAGGTCCGCTATTTCTATTTCTTTTAATTACGTTGTTAACATCCTGCTCAAAGCCCAATATCAATCAAAATCAGGCATTTATTCAAGCGCTGACGACTCACATCGAAGCGATACAAACCGCCAATTTTGACCAACTGGCTTCTACGCTACCAACAGACGAAAAACTCCACTGGGTAAAAACAGATGGGGAACGCGTACAGGAACTGAATGATTTTCTCGACCCGCATAAAGAATGGTTTGCCAACTACCCTATTGATATGACGTATAAGATTGTGCACTGGGAGGCAGGAGAAAAGTTAGGTTACGCAGGTGTACACATGATCTACAAGAGCATAGATGAAAAAGGCGTTGCTCACTCTGACTTGGTTGAAGTGAGTTACGTTCTGAAAAAATTCGACACTGATTGGAAAGTAGTATTGGATCATGCTACGGCGGTTAAAAAGCCGGTTTCCGATAATTCTTAGCCTACACAAAGCTGAACAAAAGTAGATAACCCGCCTATGAAATTCATAAACGGGTTATAAAAATACCTAGCGACTATACGCAACCTGTTGCGGTACATTGCCAGGGAGGGCCGTAGCTCGGATTCGAACAGGAAAGACCCGGTGTTGGCGCATTGGGGTAACTGCTCTGCCATAAACTGTATGCAGACTGCTGAGCTTCGTATTGAGTACCGCCGTATCCAACAACAGAATGAACTGTACAGCTACCGCCACTACTGGAACCACCACTGCTTACTGTGCCATAGGCAGTACACTGCCAGGGTGGGCCGTAAGATGGCCTATGGCAATTCCCCACTGCAATACCTGTCACACCAGGGTAGTTAGACGTTAGCGCACTAACTGCCGCCATTTCTGCTTCAGCTTGTGTACCACCGTAACCGTTTGCAGAGACACTTGTAGCATGGGACAGAGCCGTCATTATCATCAAAAATAAACCGATAACAATTTGGGATTTCCCCATAAATTGTATTTTCATAATAATATCTTCCGTTAATTATTAGTTTTTTATGAATGAGTTAAAAAGCCACACTTCTAACTCAAGCTCTCAAACACATTCGGCTCGATACTATTAAAACAATATTTATCAAACAACAATGAAAGAAATACAGAGAGAGTTATTTATTGCTTTGGCGGAGAATTCTTTTTGAGGTCACATAAAATTAAATTACGATGCAACCCGCCAATATTTTTGCGCATGCATTGCACGATAAATCAGTAGAAATCTGGCATTTATTATTCATCAATCCCCTAAACAACATACACTTATTCTTAATTTTTAATACTCGCCATCGTTTGTTTAAAACTTTTGTTTCAACCAAACAAAAAATTATCACTTAGAATATATTGGTCAATTCATTTAAAAAATGAATACCATTCAATAAAAACTGAAAATAATTTAAAAAATTTCAAATTTTTGATGCGTGCTTTTATAGTTTTTGCGCAATCAAATACGTATGCATTTCCGGATATTGGTCGTATTCCAGATGTCGACAAACACACCCCTGCGCCATGATGACATTAAGAAAGCCGGACACACCTAAGGTTGCGTAATACATCTCCGGCCCCATTGTGCTATCGAGGTGATCACTCTCACGATCAACACCACCGAAAGAAAATATTAACACTCCCTTAGGATTCAACGCCGCAAGAAGTTTTTTTATCACCGCTTCTTGCTCGGCAAGCGGAACATGCCAGATGCTGTCCCAGGCCGAAATAAAATCGTATTTTTGGGGAAGGTGCCATTGGCAGATATCCTGCTGATAAAAAGTAATGCCAGGATGCTTTTGCTTGGCCAAGCCCAGCATTTCCTGAGAGACATCGACGCCTTCGGGTGTAAATCCGTTGTTCAATAACAGATCGATAAAACGCCCGGTACAACCACACCCGACATCCAACGCCATACCTCTCTGGTCGCAAAAAGCGATGGCCCGCTCATGCTGAATGACCCCATTTTCCCGGTTAAACCCTTCGCTCTCCCACAGATGAGTAATCCGGTCGTAAGCTTTACCAATATCTTCCGGTTTCACATATCCTCCTAACGGTATATCGAGTATGACATGGTGCTCTATTTGCCCATCATTTCATCTTCAATTCGGTATCTCAGGATTTCCCGTAGCAACAATGGTATATTCCTTACTAACATGTTGGAAGGAAGTACGCTTTAATGACTTTGTTAATTGCCTACCTGGTTATCGCTATTGGCATTTCGTTTTTATGTTCAATTTTGGAAGCTGTATTGCTCTCAGTCACCCCCAGTTTCGCCGAGACATTACAGTCAGACCGCCCCAGACAAGGCGCTAAGCTACACAAAGTCAAATCCCGGCTAGATGAATCCCTGTCCAGCATTCTAATTCTGAACACTTTTGCTCATACCATGGGCGCAGCTGGCGTAGGCTCCCAAGCCGTGCAAGTATTTGGTGTGCAATGGGAAACCGCCATAGCCGTACTTCTCACGCTGGCTATTTTATATTTCTCCGAAATTATCCCCAAAACGCTGGGTGCAACTTTCTGGCGCCAACTCGCCGTACCTGCGGCTTACACCATCTCCTGGCTGGTTAAGTTCACCTACCCATTAGTCTGGTTGTCGACACGTTTAACCAAGCTATTTGGCAAAAACCAGGAAAGTGAAATTACTCGGGAAGAGATTATCGCCCTCGCCTCCCTTGGCCATAAAGATGGCAATTTGTTTTCCCAGGAAAACCGCTATCTACATAACCTGCTTAGTATGCGTGAGGTACAGACGGAGCAAATACTTACTCCAAGATCAGTGGTACATATGCTCAGCGCTGAACTCACAGTCACTCAGGCCCTGGATGACCCCAAAACACCCCATTTCACCCGGATCCCCGTTTACGGTAAAGACATCGATGATATCCAGGGGAAGATTATTCGGGCCGACCTGTATCAAGCCGAACGCTCAGGTCATGGCGACGCATCGATCATGGACTATATCCAGCCACTTGATCGTGTATCGGAAAAGCTCCCTGTTCAACACTTGCTCGATATGTTGATCAAAAATAAAGCGCATATCTGTCTGGTTGAAGACGAATTCGGCCAAACTTCGGGCGTAGTTACACTGGAGGACGCTATTGAAACCATGCTGGGTAGAGAGATAGTCGATGAAAGTGACACCGTAGAGGATATGCAGGTTCTGGCTCGAACCCGCTATAGGCAGCGCCTTAGAGAAGAGAAAACTAAAGCCGAAGAGAATAAGCGCAATAAATAATCATTGTCTTTTTCAGCTAAAACTTAAAGGATACTTCACCATAAAATTTTGCCTCTGGAGTCTGATTCTGCAGTTTCTTCACATCGTCCTGCATCACTTTAGAGGCAAGAAAATTGGCTCCAAATCGTTTGTGGTTCAATTTTAGCCCAATCCCGATATTACTTATTTTTCCTTCTATCATCTCATCACCATTATTGACCGGGTGAATTTGTCCATATGCACCATCCACGAACATGTATGGCTGAACCACATGACTTATCTTTTCTCCCAACACACTGAAACCGCCAAATTCGGGAAAACCAAAAACCCAATCTACACCCAGGAAGATAGCATCATCTGCTTGCAAACCGTTCACCTCAAACCCTCTAGCCCGATTAGGCCCGGTCAGGCTCATCTGATTTATATTGGTTAAAGCGGTTCCGGCATATTGTCCTGAGCTTTTCACTAACAACCTTGTTTCCTTTTGGGTAAAAGGAAACCTCATAAACGCAAGCATAGTAAAATCATAGGTTACGAATTCGGCAGTATCTTCCCGGAAGCCATATAAACCACCAAGTTCCGTAGATTCACTATGGTGTATTGCCACATTTCCGACATACAGTTGTCGCCGAGCTTCATTGAGTAAATCAAAATTATAAATTAGAGAGGTTTTTTTAACTTTTTCATTGGTTTCACTAGCAACTGTATTGAGTTCAGTATCTATTTCTGAATATTTTAGCTGCAGGAAATAATTTTTAACCCTCAATCTTTTCAATTGATAACCCAGGCTTATGTCTTTTACTTCAGATTCACCAGTAAAAATTGGTTCGCCTTCTTTTCGAACATCCCGGGAAACAAAGTCGTTATTCGAATAACCGACACTGGTTCTGAGTCTGGGCAACCCCCAAAATGAGTTGTAGCGAAAAGCACCATAATCACTTTTCTCAGGCTCATAGGTTTTCAGCAATGCCAAATATATTTCATCCCCCCAGCCTAAGGGGTTATAAAAATAGGTATCCAGATATAACCGGTTCTTGCTAGTGCTCTCTGAACCGTGATTATCAAACCTTACATTACCAGCGAACCACTCTTCCTCTTTAGCCGTTAACCTTAGCTTGGTATCCCCGACCTGATCCCCTGGAGAGAGTAAACTATGCGCAGAGACACCCGGAATATCATTTACCAAATACAAAGCCTCTTCCAGCCTCTGATTAGTAACCGGTTGATTAATATGAGGAGCAAAAGCCCTTACAATTAACTTTTCGGAAACACGCTTTTTATTTACTACTTCCACTTGCCCCAGTTCACCAAGTAACAAGGTTAAAGTAACGACACCATCCCTTACTTTTTGCTCTGGAATAAAAGCTTTAGCCAGAATAAAGCCTTTTTCTCGGTAGAAACGCGTGATGACGTCGGCGACGTTTTCCACCATGCCAAGAGTAACACCCCGACTACGTCTTTGATCCCGAACGAGAAAAATCAAACGCTGAACATCAACAGGTTCTACGTGGCTATCTTTCGTTTCAGATTCAATTTGAGCAAGAAGGTCCGCGATTTCGCTGATTTCTTTTTCCGTATATCCCCACTTCCCTAACTCACTCTCTTTCATTAAATCAAAGCGAATAGATTCCACTCGTTTAATTAAGGCCTCACGAGTAATACCTAGCTCAGGAAACTCGACAACACCTTGAATTCGGAACTCTTTAATATTTAGCCTAGGGCCTTCAGTCGGATCAGGGTTGCGCTCACGAACAGGAGGAATATCCATATCCAATAGCATAGATTCGCGTTCATACTCAGGTACTTCTGTTGTATCTGGCATTGTTAGAAAACCCTGCGCGTGACAAATAAAACTGATGCCGCATATGGCAGCAAAAATACAACGCAACGCCGTTTTAACAATCGTACTACACATATTTTTATTCTTCATCGTTATGCCATCGCTTACGCAACTCATCCTCATCTTCTTCATAGAGTTGATCCTTCGGTAAACGAATAGAAATATCTTCGTAGGCATAGTTGTATATGTTGGTAAAGACAGCCGGATCAACCTCACCAACAGTTTCTAGCCCCACTAACAGGTCGACCAAACTGCCCACAATTGAGGGATTGTTCAAATCGCTGTCCGTAGAAAAACCCTTATCTGGTGCGCGACTAAAACCCCAGGCAGGAACAATACCCGGTCCACTAATATGTAATGAAGTTCTGGCAAAAACCACAATCGGTCTGGAGTCGATACCAAAGCCATCGCTCGTTGAGACTCGAATTACATCGCCAATGATTTCAGGTCGTTTGATATGAATTCGCGCGGGAGTTGCTGCCAAAAAGCCATCAAGAACATCCAACGTCATGGAACTCACATTGTAATTCCCATCAAACACACCTCCGGCCGCAGGCGTGCCACTAAGGGACACGTCATAATCACTTTGTGCCTGATTAGTTAGGAAAACATTCCCCAGGGTATTGGTAAAACGAATATCCCCGTTGGTGATAAGCGCTTCAATATTGGTTGTTCTTTGGTTGGAAAGATCAATACTTCCTGATCGATTCACAATATCCAGAATCCCTGAAGAGGTGTCTAGTTTATCGGTTATGCTCCCAATTCCAGAGTCAGACCGGATGTATAAACTATTCGACACAAGATTTAATGCGGCCCCATTATTATCCAATACCATTCCATCGCTGCTAATAGCAATGCGTTCAGCGGCCTCAATAGCTGCTACCTGAAAATCCTCTTTAACGTCAATGCCCACATCGGAATGGCTCGTAATGGAAGCAGATTCGCCCATAATAATTGCACCACCAGAAGAGAGAGACACTTCATTAAACGTTAAACTGCCATTAATATCTTGCTGCCCGGATGAATGTATATTGCCCTCAGCCTGGTTAGCCAACACAAGCCCATCAATACTGACTGAACCGGCACTGAGATCAAACACATTCCCCTCACTTCGCACAACACCATCCTGCCCAACAGAAAAAACACCCTGGGTTACTTCAAACCTGGCTTCTCCTGTCACATCGACAGTGCTATTAAGTTGAATATCTCCGCCCCTGGATTCAACCGTTAAATTGTTTGCACGCACTCGTCCTGCAAGATGTTCGATTTGATTTGCACGAATAGAAATATCAGCACCGTTCGTTGAGTTAGCCAGGATATCCGATGATATTTGAACGCGCCCAGAGCCTCCATCAAGCTTTGCCTCAGTTCCGGAATCTCCGCCTTCAAGCACAACACCGGCCAAAATATTAATCCCTTGCGCATTTAATGAGATAGTATTTTCTGCTGTCACTCTTCCCTGGATAATCATCTGACTTTCACCTGAGACAAACGAGGCAGTTGAAGACAAATTTATTGAATTGGCTCGAGTACTATTCACATATAATCGATTATTGGTAATCACATTAAACGCTTGAGCAATGTTGCCTCCAATACTTAACTCGCCACCATCGTCATCCGATAAGGTTAATGTACCTGCACTATTAACTTGAACACTATTAAAACTATTACCCTGGTTATTGAACTGTACTTGAGCGGAAGGATCGCTATTCACGATCATATTTCCAGATACAACAATCGCCCCATTTGATACAACATTTGAGAGGGAATTCAAGGTGAAGTTTTGTACATTAACATCACTTAACTCCGTCAGCCCATTATTCAAGGAAAGCAAACCCGTCGAGAAAAAAGAAAGTGGACCGGTTAGCGCATTCGCGCTATTCGTTAATGAAATATTCCCATTACTTGCTAACCGAATAGGGTTAGATGAAATTAATATTTGATCACTGGCAATATTTGCGCCCGATTCTATATCGAGCAAGCCCGTAACCAAATTTAATTCAAGGATATTTAGACCAACATTTCCAGCTTGCTCGATAAATAAAGGGTGATCAATGGACGATAATGATAAATTAGGTGTATTGATCCGAAATCGATTGGATACGGACCCGTCATGAATTACACCATTTAAACTTAACACACCACCAGCACCAAGCTGATAGTTTGCAGTATTAACTGCCAAGTTACTGATTGAAAGATTTTCAGCAAGATATAATGAATCCTGCATATTCAGAACGTCTCCCAATTGCCCATTCACCTCAAGGCTTCGCGCTGCACGAACCGAGATAGGCGTTCTGTCCTGCATATGTACAAAAAAGCCACTTGGTGTAGCCGCTTCCCTGGAAATTGAAAGCGTATTCACCTCTGTTTCAATAGAGTGCTTGGGATAATTAAACCGGAAAAGGTTGGTATCTAAATAACTCTCAACGCGGCCAATATCAGAAAAATTCACTTGATAGTTCTGGACTAAATTATCCGCATAGCCCAGTATCGACAAGTATCCGCCATCCGCACTTACTTGGTAGATTAGATCTAATCGATTACTTGAATCACCGCCAAACAACATTAGCTGTGCGGTAGCATCACCACCATTAAAATTCAAACGGCCATTTCGACCGCTTGCCATGTGCAAATTCAACAAATCACCGCCACCACCAGACTCGACACCTCCAGTAAGGTCACCCATCTCTGTCACAGTAAATTCGTCGTAGACTCCACCGGTTTGAATAGTACTAAAACGTTCAAAATAGGTTGTAGCAATTTGCAATCCATCGGCGCTCATTTGATTCAAACCATCGATAGTCCAGGATGTCCTTACATCACCGGATGTAACCGTTGCCTGATCATTACCAATGAATTTTTCTATAGAGTGGAAGGGAAGTGGTTGAGAAAAATCAATATTGGCCACCGACAAGCGACTAAGGTCTACCACATCTTCTGCTCCAGAGATTGAAGATGCATCAGTAAAATCACCATAAACCGTTACATTTTCAATACCTTCAACCTCATAGATAAATCTATCACTACCATTATTTCCTTGTAGGCGATTAAAACCAGAAAAGTGAACACGACTATTTAATGTACCTGACAAAGAAGACAGGATATTCCAGGTATTATCCGTATTCTCCCCGATTAAAACGAAGTTCTGATCTAAGGCCGAACTTACAATATTCACCCACTCGATATTTTTTATATTTAGGTGCGCAGCCTCTGGGACATACCCATCGACATCTAAATTTACTGAAAATGAAGTTTCACGATTGATGGTAATGATATCTTCTGGCGTTTGCCCAACTCCTCCACCGTTAATAAAACCGCTTACATGTCCTTCATTTGCAATTTCAAACCTATCCTGCCCGTCGCCGCCGGTCAGTCTTTCGACATTAGAAAAACTAGCATTTTGAAGCGAACCAGAAGAACCAAAACTGCCACTATCCCAGCCGTTCACAACCCAATGCGTTTCGCCTGCATAATTCAGAACTATTTCATCTACATGCTCTCCACCCACAAGTGATGTGGCGATATTTGCAGTGTTAATGGAGAAAACATCCTCCCCGTTTCCACCATGAATTGTTCCAACATTAGTGGAATCGATTGAAAACCAATCAACAAAATTACCGCCCACCATGTTGCGAACACCGGAAAAGGAAACCGTAAGGGGATTCTCCAGGGAACTATTTTGAAGCATTGAAACACTCGATATTTCATTTATCTGCCAGATATTGTCACTATCAGAAAAAGCATACAAGGTTCCATTATTATCCGAATCAATAATTCTAGCTGATATATTCAGTTCCACAATCGAGTAGGCATCATCCCCTGAACCACCGTCAATAATCCCATTAACAGAAGCATTTAGATTAAACCTATCGTTACCACTTCCCCCATCTATACCGCCGTAAAATATTTCGTCAACCCATTCCCCTTCGACAATCTCCCCATCAACCGAAACGTCAAAATTAAGATTAAAAATATCGTCACCACTTCCTCCCTCTATATTTCCTGAAAAAAACTCAACAACCGAAAAAACATCTTTTAGCTCACCACCCACAAGAGAATTAAACCCGGAAAATGTAATAACCTCCCCCTTTTCACCATCCTCCTTTATTTCGGTTAAGGTTGATTGCATGCTCTCTTCGGATATAATCCAGTTATTATATCTATCGGACCACGCCCGTAAGGAAGAGTTATTACCATTACCAATATAATGTTCAATATTGCTAAAGTTGGAACTAGAATTTTGAGAATTAGACAGACTAATCACAACTTGATTTAGAGCTCTCATATCAATCGTATTGCCTTCACCACCTCCATCTATACTAATGTCCACATTACTCCCATTTAAAAACGTGAAATAATCGACGCCTGAACGCCCCAAAAAAACCGAAAAGCCAGAAAAGCTTATCGTTTCCCCGTCGCCATATACAACACTCCCATCATAGATATCATTATTACCGAAGAACGTCCAATTATTATCTTCTACTGGCCCAACTATTGTACTACCAAATGAATTTGATAAAATATTTTCTATACCATCAACAAGAAATCCACCGTCATAATAATTATCTCTGATTTGCACCAACACATTTTTTCCGACATTAAAAGAAAGATCATCAACACCTTCTCCGCCATGAATTTTTTCAATTCCAGAAAAAACGATAGAACCATTAAGAACCCCAAACGAATCATACACAACCCATCTTGAGTCCTGAATAAAATTAACCTTTATTTCATCTCTTCCATAAAGATCACGTTCACCACCTACAACTCCACTTTCACCATTCGATCCGCCTACATTTAACCCAGCTTTATCAATATTAAATACATCCGCTCCAATGCCGCCAGACAATTTTCCCGACACGTCACCTAGAATGTGAAAAACATCATCTCCGACACCACCATTAACGCTCCCATTCTCCAAAGCATTGATAGTAAAAGTATCGTCACCTTCATCACCATTAACACTTCCTTTTATCAACCCATTAATAGTAAATGTATCACCATCCCCTCCGCCATTGACACTCCCATCTATCCGAGCGCCAATAGTAAAATCATCCTTACCAAGACCACCGTATAGCGATCCGTAGAATTCACTTCTTATATCAAAGATATTGGCTCTATCATCCCCAAAAACTTGTACGTCCCCCAAACCAGATTGAATCGTTCCGCTAAACACAAAGCTTTCTGAAAAGTTAATATTTATATTTCCCGCGCCGGGGAGACCCTCAGACTGGGTATAAATATCGCTATATAGATTAACTTTTAAGGGGACAACATCTTTATTTTCGCTCACGGAGCCCCAACTTGACATATGCTTGAAAAAATCACTAATCGAACCACTCACTGTATCTGATATTAATTCGGCCACTATGTTCTGATCATCATGGTTTCCACCGATAAAGAGGCCTCCACCACCCGTATTGATTGGATCATGTAGTGTTATATCGCCGGTAGCAAAAAGATAAACATTTCCTTCGCTTGTAAAAATACTAGATTTGCTAATAATTTCCTTATCCTCGCCATCAATGTAATCTGCAAACCCTAACTCAACATCACTACCTACTGCATAGAATAATCCACCCTGCGTGTTTATTATTGAATGATAGTTTGTCTCACCACTACCCCCAATTCTGTGACGACCACCAACAAATACACTCCCACCCCCAATGCCATCATTATTCGCAATTAACGCAATATTTAATTTATCCGGAATAGCAACATTATTTTCATCTTTTTTTGTTGATTCATTAACATCACTATCATATATGTTCGCGATCATATAGATATTGTTGTGAGCACTGAGAATTAACGATCCGTTTCCGACACCGTTAAAATCCAAATCAGATTCGAGTACGATATTTCCGACTTGATCTGTAGCGGGAACAAAACTTGAGTTTGTCGTTTCGATTAATACGGAATTATTTCCGTCTTCTTTTAAAGCCGTCAATATCGAAAAAATAGTAAGATACGAAACAGTGTTAAGGTTTTGTCTATCTCTCGGTTCAAAATAACGACTCACACCATGCTTTTGCTCATCATCCCGCATATTTTGACGGTTTGAGTTTCCAATAGTAATATTCCATGGATCAATCAGCCACTCTCCTCCGCTCCCATTTTCCGCTCCCACTTCCACGGTCAAATCCAAATCAACCACCGAAGATGATGTTTCGACAAAGCCGCCGTCAGCCAAACCAAAACCTTCCGCATTAATATTGCCGTAGGCACGCAGCAAGTCGTCGCCCCACAATATAATTTTTCCGGCTTTACCGTCCGTTAATGCTGAACTACTCACAGTGGTATTCACGCCGGCATACACAGCATTGGCATTAGGAATAAATGGGTTTTCCCCTTTTTTATCACCACCAATTAGTATTTGACCCGCCCCCCAGGATGCGTCGGCGGAAACGTGGCTGCTGTCTAACAGACCTACGCGATGGCCAAGTAATTTAATATCACCACCTGAACCATGATTGGATTGCGCGGAGATAAAACTGGCACCCGTTAACAAGGTTGTATCTAAACTATGTAATTCGATTCTGCCGCCTAAATAACGGCTACCATCGGCGAGTATTTTTCCTGAATGGGTGATGTTTTCTCCCAGCACATAGATCTCCCCCCCGGAGTGATCAGAAGAGACATTGATTGTTCCAGAATTGTGTACATCACCTCCCGCAGATAAGGTAAAACTGCCATCGTCATTCACCACGACACTGTTTGCCTGGCGAATGCTTTCCGTGTTCATGGCTCGGGTAAATATGTCTTGGCTGGCATTGGCGCTCAGCAGTACTTTGCCGCCCGATGCACGAATTTCCCCTGAGTTGAACACACCGCTATCGACACCTATGTCGTCCTGAAGCTGGGCTTGACTGACAGTAATGCCCAACAAACCTGAATGATCAAAACTCACGTAGGCTTCTTTGCCTGAAACAAGAGATACCGAACCCAACTCAGCTTGGATTAAGCCTGTATTTTCTACGCGACGCCCAACTAAACCAACATATCCTCCAGTTGCAGCATTAATAGTCCCAGAATTAATGACGACACCGTTTTTTCCTTCTAATGCACGGAAAGTCATATCACCATTCATAAATTCTTTTGGGTCAATAGCCAAACCGGACGCCAATATGCCTCCCGCATTGACGACGGAATTTTCTCCAAAAAAAATACCGTTTGGATTCACCAATATTACCTGACCATTGGCATCGATTCGTCCAAGGATATTCGAGCCGGTATTGCTTAATATATTATTTAAAGCAATGGCATTTTTATCTGGCTGAACATAGGTCACCCTTTCATTGCCTGCCACATTGTATGACTGCCAATTAATCGCCATCCTCTCGGATTGTTGATAGATTGTCGTAGCGTTGTCGCTTTGGCGAATATTTCCCTGCCCACCAACAACATTCCCGCCCTGTGGCGCTGACATCGTCGACTGCGTCGTCAATGCAAGACAAACTGCCAACGACAGTGGCTTTAGTGAAAAATTTCTTTCTCGCTTATGGGTTGCCATATGAATTGCTTTTTTCATCATTCACACACCGAAAACTTTATCGATTTTTGTCAAAAAATGTATAGCGATATTTTTACCAGGCACAAAGCAGCCTGAAAGCGGATGCTTTCATACACATATATTGTTTTACATCTGATACAACACCCAGATCTGAAAAACGACCAGTTGGGCTCAACGTGAATAAATCAGGCTTCAACCTGGACTTACAAAAAGATAGCCTTCACGTACTAGAAAGAGATTCAGGAGTCTACACAGGAGCTTTATGCCCCCTTATATATTAGTAATAATTATTCTCGTTAATGCATGATGCGCCACGAAAATAGTCAAAACACGAACGTGCATTATGCCACACTACATATAAGCTTTTATGCCACCTATATGCCCTATTTAATTTGTGTGAACCAATTCATTCTTTAATTTTCATGAAAATCTAAAAAAGGTATTTGAGGTGACAAAATGAAATTTTTAATCATCATACCTTCAATAATTATTGGTGGAATAAATCCCGAAAATAGAAATTATTTTTGGCAAAATAGATTCTGGATATGGATTAGAACGATGTGATTATGGAATTGAGATTTGTTCTCAAGAAATAACTCTTTTAAAAGCGATTCAGAATATGCGGGTTAGAGTACACGACATACCTGTGACGATATCTCACACTGTCGTAAAAAATCACCATCTATAGTTTTATTCAGCTCACCGGGTACTCTAATAAAAAAGCCTTTCCAGCTCTGGCAAATATGCACCGATAAATAAACACATGAGGATATTTATTTATCTCGTTTGCAAAAGCGGAAAGGTTAACAGCGTAGACCAACTACTTACTCTTCAAACACATATAAATGGCCATCCACATCACCAACAAACACTTTACCGAATTTCACTGCAGGGCGAGCATGTACACCGCCATTCACAAAGCCTTGCTCGACATGAGCCGGTTGATATTGCCAAAGGACGTCACCGGTCTCAGCGTCTATTGCTTTAAAGCCACGTGAAATCGGTTGCCAATAGTCATCTGTCGCCGTTGATCCAATGTACAACACATCATCTGCCAGCCTCGGCGTCCCCCAGGACCAACCAGGCATCGGCGTGTTCCAAATTTCTACCCCCGTCGTGCTATCAAATTTGGAAACCTTCTTTGCATCCGAACTGGCAATAAAAAACGTATTCTCCTCATCACCCGGTATTGCAGAAGACTCCACCCATGATCCGTCGGTATAGAAATATTTCCAATCCAACTCACCAGTTAACGCATTGATGCCATACAAGTGCGCATCGCGTCCTCCGACAATCACCTTTCCATCAATCACTGAAGGTTGAGACACAACCCGACCACCTGTAGCGAAAACCCAATATACGCTACCGTTCTTGCGATTCAGCGCAGTGACTTCCCCTCCCAAGTTGGTAAAGTAAACATACTTACCAAACACGCTTGGTGTTGCACGAATAGGTGTAGACACTTTATATGTCCATTTCACCTCACCGGAGTACGGGTTAACCGCATAGAAAGTACCGGTAGCACTGCCTACATATAATGTTTGGCCAGCAACAACCGGGGAGGACTTGCTCCAATCGTAATCCCAGGGTGGCTCATTGGAAGGCCCATTACGTACAAAATCACCATCCCCTAAATCCAGCCTCCAGGACAACGCTCCGGTACGCTTATCCAACGCGTAGAGAAAACCATCATCACTGGTAAAGTAGATATGGCCACGCTTAAACGCAGGGGTGGAGCGTACTATTCCTCGGGTTTTCGCTTTCCATTTTAAAGACTGGCGACCAATATCAACGGCATACATATGATTGTCGTCACTACCGAAGTAGGCCGTTTTACCTCGTACAACAACGTCTCCCCAAATAGCGCCATCGGCTTTATATTTCCAAAGCAGTTCGCCACTGCCTGCTAAAGAGGGGGTAGATACTGTGAGTAAAAGCGCAATAACGCCAAGCGCAGTCAATGCTAAACGGGTTATTTTTTCCATGTTCTCTCCCAGGTAATTGTTAAGAGTTATAGGGTCGAGAAACCTCGACACCGCTGTCAACTTTAGAAAGAACTGCTTTAAATGTCCTGAGGAAGACCTTTAGGGACCTTAAGAAATCTTAAGTGGAGCAATTTTGCCTTTTTTTGCACCTTTTTCGCCCAATAACCAGAAATTGTTCAGAGCATATCCTTTATAAAAGGGATTGGTAAGCAAACAAAGAGCGTATACGTAATAAAGGAAGGAAGATAAGAAGCCCGTCGGCAAGTGGGGAAAGCAGCTCCAGTATTGCCAGCTAACTTGCCCCAGCTTCGGGTATAAAAAGGATTTTGTTAATCGCCTTTGAGGGTCGCGGTAACATCCGCAATCGCATGGGCTACCAGACTGTTGGAAACCACCCCAATGATGGACTCTTCATCCGCCGCACCCGTTGTACTGACTAAGCCAATAGTACATCGGCTCATGTGGAACCGTTTGGCCGCCCCCGTCAAGGTAGTACCAGGTTCCAACACAATGTAGCTTCGTTGCTTAAAGTCATCTAGCGGTCTGTCACTTCTGATATGGTCATGACTCAAGTCGATCACGCCTTTTACCCGCCCGTCTTCTTCGACACAGATAAACTCCACATCTTCAGGAGCTTGGTCTTCGCCCGACAATACCTGGAAGCTCTTCGACATGACATCATCCACTGCCATATGCGATTTCAGATCGGAAACCAGCCCTTCCGGCACCATAAAACCTCGACGATTCAATTTGAGCGTATATATATCCCCGGTCATAAAGTGCCGACGGACGGCATAGGCGATACTCACCCCAATCATAATGGGAAGCACTGCCTGATAATCCAGCGTCATTTCATAAATAATAATGGCCGCGGTTAACGGCGCACTGGTGGTTGCCGAAACCATCGCCGCCATACTCACCACCACAAAAATCACCGGGCTGACATTCAATTCAGGGAATAACATGTTCACCAGGTTACCAAACAACGCACCAGTGACTGCGCCTAAAAATAATGATGGAGAAAAAACGCCCCCCGAACCACCGGAGCCAATGGTCAAACCGGTGGCCAATATTTTTGCAATAATCAAGAACACCAGAAAAAGCGGGTCTTGAATCATGTTCATTAATACGTCCTGAATAGTGGCATACCCCACACCCTGAACATAGTAATTCCCCGTATAAGTGTGAATGCTGTAAAACATGATCCCCAATACCAGAGTACCGATCATGTGACGGACATAATCATTCACCGGAATCTTTTCGAATACTTCCTCAGAAAAGTAAATACTTCGAACAAAGACAATCGCAAATAACCCCACCAACACACCTAACGGAATGGAAAGCAGAGAAGGAATAAACGCCGGCCCATGCTCTGGCATTTTTAATAATTCCGGGATGGAAAATGCAGGTTCATTACCAATTAAAAAATGACCAACATTTGCCGCAATAACCGTCGACACTGCCACAGCTAAAATGGTTCTGCTGTTAATGGTAATTAACAAAAGCTCAATTGAAAAAAGAATCCCCCCTAAGGGTGCATTAAACGTGGCAGCAATACCCGAGCTGGCACCACAGGCAATAAATAAATTACGTTGACTGACACTGACACGAGTCCACTTGCCCAACGTTGAACTTAACGCCGCCGATATTTGAATAATGGGACCTTCACGACCAAGTGAACCACCGGTACCAATAGTGATCGCAGAAGCAAGCGCCTTAACAATACTGACACTGCCCGGAATAATACCGCGCTTGTGATAAATGGCGTTCATCACCTCCGGTACACCGTGACCTTTGGCTTGCGGCGCAAAGTTTTTAACCAAATACACCACAAGAATGCCACCTAATACCGGCGCAAAAATAATTAACCACCCCAGATAGGATTCTGGCGTATGTTGGTTTGCATCATAATTCGTTGAAAACTGACCAAGAAAAACGGCATTGTGAATAAAGCCAATCAAGAGTCGAAAGAGCCAGGAGAAAATCCCGCTGAGAATACCGATCACGATGGATATGAGAAATACTGTTCCAGAACTTCTGGATACTAACTTCGAGTTATCCAATTCTATAACCTCATCATATATCATAGTTTTTAAGGAAGGCGTTTAATCAGGCAGCAGCCATGACAAAACGAGCGCGGAGGGTATAGGATTTCGGGCTCGTCCATGCCCGGCTTGATCAAATAAACTTGAGATTTTGCTTAATTTGCCTGTTTTTTATGCATGCCTTGCTGTTAACATCGATAGAGAACCGGTATATTTCAACCCATCCAGCAAAATGACGCTGTTGACACACCACAAAGACTTCCTGATTCCGCCAATCACCAGAACAAATCCAATATATAGAATCGCACTAAGGATATACTTTTCAGTAATAACGGCGATATATCCATCCAACCCCACAATAAAAAAACAAACACACGGGTGTTTGTCATAATGACTAAAACAATAGCATACAAACGTGTCGTTACGTTTTTTCAATCCAATAAAACGCTCACGGATTTTATTCTTAGGCTAAAAAGCAAAAAGCCTAAAAGATAATAAAAACTACACCTACATAAAGTATGGTGTTTATTAGCATGTAAAAAACAATTCCATACTATTAATTCAGTTGCAGAACAAACCTGGAAATTACAAATGCAAATACAAGGAGAGCGATGTAAAGTTCTAAACCATCACGCTTTTCCGCACGAAGCTTTTAAATCGCTTGATTATTTAAAATGATTTTTTCAAAGCACGATAAAGAGGAAAAGAAAAGAATAACATCCTGAACCGTTAACCACGTAGTGCATTCCCTTCCCTACTACCAAATATTTAAAGTTAACAGGCTCAGCACACTATAACGAACGAACTTCCCCAGAGTAACCAGCAGTACAAACCATAGCAACCGAACGCGTAAAACACCCGCGACGATGGTTAACGGATCGCCAATAATAGGCAGCCATGCAAAACACAGGGAGAATACCCCATACTTAACGAAACGTTGTTCGGCGCGAACAAACTCCTCTTCAGACATTTTTAGCCAACGTGTCGCCACACCAGCCCCCGCCCAATACCCCAACGCATAGTTGGTAAACGACCCCAAGGTGTTACCGACCGTAGCTACAGCCACCAATACAGCGGGAGAAAAGTCGTTCAATAGTAAAGTGGTTAGCACGACTTCAGAGCTAAGAGGCAAAATCGTCGCCGCTAGAAAAGCTGAAACGAATAAGCCGATATAACCCAACTCAAATAGTAAATCTGTCATAAATATGGCTTCAACACTGGCGGACTCCATCGGAGCTATACTGATTTTTATGTGTCTTAGGGGAGTAACATGCCATTTAAAGCATTGTTAGTTTTAACATTCACGGTATTAATTCTAACCGGGAATATCGCCCGTGGCGACCAAGACCTTTCCGTCCGCCTGAAATGGTTTCATAGCTACCAATTTGCCGGCTATTACGCCGCCTACGAAAAGGGGTTTTATGCGGATGCCGGACTAAACGTTACACTGAAAGAGCGAGACCCCAAAACCACACCCGCAGACGATGTTATTTCTGGAAGAGATGACTTTGGCGTTGCCGATTCAAGTATTATTTTGCGACGCCTGAATGGCGACCCAGTGGTAATGCTCGCAGTAATATTTCAAAGCTCCCCTCTGATATTAATGACACTGGCAGAAAAGAACCTGACATCGCCCCTGGATCTAAAGGGGAAAAAAGTCATGTATCAGAAGGACATCGATGATGCTCTGATTACCGCCGTATTCAATGAAGTGGGTATGTCAGAGCAGGATTTTATCCATGTCCCCCATAATTTTGACAACGATGCTCTACTCACCGGTTACGCCGACGCCATGTCAGCCTATATCAGCAATCAACCTTTTCTATATCGAAAGAAAGGTATCGCAGTCAATATTATCTCACCTTCCAACTACGGAATTGATTTCTACGGAGACAACCTGTTTACCAGTGAAGCGTATATTCGTAAACATCCCAATATCACCTTGAAGTTTCGTGAGGCCACGTTAAAAGGTTGGGAATACGCATTAGAACACCCGGATGAGGTGTATGACTGGTTAACCGAAAAATATGCGCCTGACGCTTATACATCGAGAGAGCAATTTGATTATGAAGTACTCACCATCCGACGCATGATAAAGCCTCGCTTACACCATATAGGTGATATGAATGAGTCCCGCTTTCAGCGACTGGCAGAAATCTATCAAGAAAAAGGTCTGGTTTACGGTGATGGCAATATTAGTAAACTGCACTACATGCATTACTATGCTAGCGAGCAAGAATCCCGCCTGAAGCTCATTATTTTATTGGGTTTGACCCTTATAGCCATACTTACCGCACTGTTCTTTTTAATTAACTACAAATTAAAAAAGGTGATCGAACATAAAACACAAGAACTGATTAAAGCCAACAGTGTTAAAAATAACTTTTTGGCGAGCATGTCCCACGAACTACGAACACCGTTAAATTCTATTATTGGCTATTCCAGCCGGTTGATCAAAATCCTGGGGCCAGACTTGGAAGACAAACATAATCGTGCACTTCGGGCCATCAACAACAGTGGCCACCATTTATTAGAAATGGTGAACGATTTATTGGATATAGAAAAAATTGAATCCGGGCAGATGGAACTAAATATATGCCCGTGTGACTTGGAAAGCCAAATCAGTAAAGCCGTTAACAGCGTTTCAATACTGGCGGATGAGAAAGGTATCTACATCAAGAAACCGGACAAATACCCTTTAGAAACCTTCGATGCGGACCCCGTCCGCTTAACAGAAATTATCCTGAATTTACTCAGTAACGCGATTAAATACTCAAGCGATGGATGCATCACTATTGATTGTTCGTTGACAGAGCAGAACGGTTTAGAGATGCTTGCAATTGCGATTACTGACCAGGGGATAGGTATTCACGCCACCGACATACCGAAACTCTTTACCCGGTTTCGCCAGTTTGACGAAAAAAGTAAAAACATCAAGGGGCATGGTACTGGGCTGGGGCTAGCATTAGTGATGGAGTTAAGTAAGCTGCATAATGGTAGCGTAACCTGCGAAAGCACCCTAGGGGAAGGTTCCACCTTCACAGTTACACTACCCATCAAACAAGATGTAAAAACTCAATAACGATACATACAGGCTATTGCTGCCCTGTAGTTACGCTGGCTTTAAACGTATTCAAATCCTGAACCAATTTCGCCTGAGCCACTTTCACCGATGCACTCATCGTATTCAGAATATACTCATTTAACTCTTGAGATGCCTCACCAACCACCCTCTGCATATTCTTACCTTCAGGTGACTTATAGAAATCATTCATCTGAGAGACTTCGGATTTACTCATACCATTGGCAACCACTTCAGAATAAATATAGGTAGCGGTTTTTACATCAATGGAATTGATGATAGATGATACATACTGCCCCATAATATCATCCAACATTTTTTCCTGTTCTGCTGTCAGATTTGGGTATTGTGCTTTCAAACCAGCTGACATATCGATCATAGTCGCCTGCAGAGAGTCTCGGGTTTGCGTCATAGTCGATTGCAGAATGCCCTCTATGCCTGAAAGCTGAGCAAACTCCAACACCGCTGGGTCAATTTTCTTCTCAGCTGCCACAGATGACAGGGAACAAATGCTTAAAAACAATCCAATAAATACTTTTTTCATTCGTAACTCCTTAGAACAAAACCAGGGAGGAAATCTCCCATCTTTTTTACGTTTAAAAATAAAACATCTGATTATTGCCACGATGCGGCCAAAACGGGTTGAATCTCGTCCTTAGTGGTTTGAGGAATAATATTTCCAATACCGCTGGGGACGGCATACATACCAAGTAACTCGAGCCATCCGAATTAATAATCCCAAAATATGAATATGCTTCGCTGCTATTAACCAGAGGCAAATTTTTGAATACTCTAGTCGGCTAGGAGAATCCTGTATTATTTTTAGCAACAGCAACATCGTAGTTTATTTTAATTCACATTTCATTCCATTTGTCCATCCAAATCCAAAATTCAACGCAATTTTTATTTAATTCTATATGATGGCCATATCGAACAACCATATACAATAAAACCATTATCACCGCATCAGAATAGTTGCTTCACCTTTGGCATCCAATTCAGCATCTAAAAGATATAACGTATTATTGTTCACATCATCAGCAGCTCTAGAAACAGAACATATCCCCAACATCGCCAACACTGGAAAACTCATAGACCGCCCATCTCATAAATAGGAAATACGGACGATCCAATTCATCAGATCGAACGACCTTGGGCCAGCTTGTTAAAAATATGCTTTTATCCTCATTCGCGGCCCAATATCTAGGAAATCCGCTGTACTCTCCGAACCACACCAAGTTTTTTAAGCATCGAGCTATCAGGGATATCAGAAATAATTTTATCTACACCTTCCGGTTCAATACTCCTAAGTTCGTACTTCATTATTATTCACCTTAAATTTTTTACTGCACCACAGAAACCAAGATGAAATATCCTATCCATAAAATATAAACAATACATACCAAACATTTAGAAACCATAAATTCAGATCGACTATCACACCTTTCCAACCACAAGAACAAAACTGTAAAATGATCCTTACTCAAGATTTCTTACCATTTCACTACACGATAATTTCTAGCCACTAGCTCCGCTTGAGTTATTGATAATTCATTACGCCCATCTACAGGATCAAGCAATACACTTTCAAGCGCAGACCTTGAACCACCAGGCAATAGATTGTCTGCGCAAGCTAATAAAGAGTTCAGAAAAACATCTTCCATATTGACAATTACTCATCCTTAACAAAAGTATTCGATATTAAATAAAAATGTTGCTTCCATGCCATCGGAAAGTTATCTATATCTCTTCCTGAAGGGCATGAAGTAGAGTTTCAAGGAAAAATAGTTGAAACTTTGTTTGATAGCCATCCATATTTTTTATATATAGTTTCAGCTTTTGACATAACTTTTCCATCTTCTTTCCGAATGATAGATGAGACCATCATTCCAACCGGACCAAAATCAGATATTTTATAGTCATCTCGATACCGGAATTCGTATAAACTTTCAAAGTAAGATTTATTAATTACACTATTTTCATCCAACACAAAACGACCATCAAAACCAAACTTTTCTTTTTCGTCCTTTGAGACAAGAACAACAAACTCATCCTCCAGAAGAATCGTTTCAAATACTTGAACAGGTTCGCCTTTCTGACACTGATAGTAAAAAATTGCCGATGCGATATGTCGATCACCAAACAAAGCCAGGTACACAGCAATAACGACCCACCACTTATACTTTTTAACACCCATAGATCTATCCTTTCCCTATAATTCTACCCAAGTAAAAATGCAGGATAACTCCGATTTATTACATTATACGACCACCATATTTACGTATACAGTCCCCAGAAGAACAATAAGAAACATACTGGATAGTACAACACTTAAATACTGCACTCGACCAGAAGAAAACAATGGAGCAATACTTATTAAAGCAATCACCCACATCAGAAATAGCCAATATTCAATATACTCGAACAACAACAAAGTTAATTTATAGGGCTGGACGCCGAACGCGGTCCATGTATCCATAAACTGTTGTGATGCACCTTGATCAAGAACATACAACCATGCTCCACAGGCGATCAATATTAATACTGTGAAAATGGATAAAATAGCTCTTCTCAAGACTTTTTCTCCTACTTTATTCTTAATAACTTAATATTTATACATAACTGTGAAACGGTGGCAGGCTAAAATCTTGAATATTGGTCGCCTCCCTTCGCTTGAGAATTAGCTAATATGCCAACAAACTTTTGTACGCCTCTTTATTCTCAAGCGGTAGACTTACATCCGACATCGGTGCCAATATTGTTATCTCTTTTTGTTTAATAGAAACATATACTTACCGTGATAGACAGGAAGTTGAAAGCACATTAATTCGGACGTGAGATTGTACGCCACTTATTTAACGCTCCCTCAATCCTTCTTTTCTCGCCCGAATTAGTGGCGTAAGAACAAATTCAATTATTCGTCGTTGACCAATATTCACTTCCGTGGTGACAGCCATTCCCGGAATAAGGGCGATTTCCTTATTCAACTGTCAACAAAAGCTGATATACAAATTCGGAATACTCGTTGGCATTAAGCAATTGTAAATTCGTAAGCATAATATATTTTCCTATTTTTTATTTATGGGATATGTTTAAAAACGCAAATTTCTCTTCCCGTAAAAAAGAATCTTCTAGCGCCCCCCTTACCTATATAGATATATCCACCTTTATTGAAGTTAGCTCCTGAACCGTTCCAATAAGACAAAAGTAAGTCATTCTCATAGTAAAAAGCCACAAAGCTATTTCCTCTATTTAGAAGCTTGTATTTTTCTATATCTAACCTTCCTTTATTATCCAGAACATGCAGAGAACCTGCACCCGCAGGGCCAAAATAATGCCGTTCTCTATCGCATTTACGCCCTTTGTACCAAAGCACCTGCTCGCTTTCTCCACTATTGTCGATATCGATATTCGCCTGCCATAAAATTGCTTCCTTATTGGCCATTTCTCGAACTCTTAGCTCTTCTTGTAGCCACTCCGTATCCAACTGCTCCGGTCTTCTATAGCGCTCATATCGTAAATAAAATATTTGCTTAATCATTTCCCAGTCAATATCATCCGTTTTTATAGGCTGCCAATCAGGCTCAGTAAAGCCCATATCGGCGTTGAACTTCATATCACATACCATTGGCGGTTCATCTTTAAAACTATTAAAACTATCTAGTAGTTTTTGGCAAAAGTTGTCCATTAAGTTCCTAGATGGACCTAGATCTTTCGACATCACATAATTCACCTTTTCTTTCGTCTTCGTAAGGGATAAACCGTTCTTTACGGAAGATTCGTCAGAATCGAGATTTTGGGCACTACCATTTAAGGTAGTCAATAGAATCATCCCCAATACCAGCACTTTAACCACCAGAGAATTAACAAATAACCTTTTAAAGAAATTATGAATAAAGAATAATAAAAATATAATCACATCTTTCTCCTTAACTTACAAATCCAAAAGATACAACTTACTGCTCCTATTAATTAACTCTGCCACCTGACTGGCCACATTACCCAAATTTTGGCGCCGATAATGGAATCGGTTAAAAAAGCGGTATTTGCCGCACCATGCTTGAATTTTTCATCCAGCTTGTGGCGCAATATGGGGAGTAATAAAAACGGACAACAACACGTAATGCTGCCAAGTACAATCCAGTTAAACGTTGACTGTAGTACCACATTACAGCGAAGAAAATAAACACAAAGAACAGATCGATAATCAGGGTTAACGCTGTTTGACCAAACTCATGGGAAAGCTGTTCGGGTTCGGTGGGTAGCTGGTGAAAACGAGCCGAGACGACAAGCGAATTTAACCCTGTATCCATATATTAACGCTCCTTGTACAAATTTTGGCTTAGTATGAATGCCAAATATCCCTGCAGGTACAGAAATCGAATTTAGGCACCACTCTTGAACCTAGCTAGCCTCAAGAGTACATCAATATTCCGACAAAACAAAGTACATATTCCGAATAGTTTATGTGCCACCAAGCAGTCGAAATAACTTGGATTCAACAATATGGAATTAGTTCACAGCTTCAATTGAACACACTTTTTCATGCCTATTCGATAAACTCTCATATTGAGATAGGTGAACTACACAATCAATAAAATATTGAGTCTCACCATTGACTTTCTCACTCACCAAACCATGAATACTGGTTTCAAAACCCGGAAATACTGAGTTGAACTGCTGTGCAAACAGCAAATAATCAACAATGGTTTGTGTGAATTTTTCTCCAGGTACCAATAATGGAATACCTGGCGGATAAGGCGTCACCAGCATAGCGGTTGTCTTTCCGACTAAGTGTTGTAACGGCACCCGTGTTGTTTTTCCGTGAGTCATTTGGCTATAAGCTTCCGCGGGAGTTAACACTGGTTCGGGCTCTTGCTCATACATAGCCATGATCAATTGACCAATATTATGCCGCTGATAATAGTGATGAATTTGTTGGCACAAATCCCGAATGCCTATTCGAGCATACCCGGGGTGCTCTTGAGAAAATTTGGGCATGATTTGCTGTACAGTTTCATTTTTATCAAATAATTTCTTAAATCGTTTGAGTTCGGTCACCAGGGTGTTCCAACGCCCTTTGGTAATGCCAATGGTAAACATAATAAGTAACGAATACAGGCTGACTTTCTCAACCACAATACCATGTTCGGCGAGATATTTTGCCAGCACGGCGGCGGGTATGCCCCAGGCTGAAAACTCACCGTGTACATTCAGCCCCGGTGTCAACAATGTCGCACGGGTCGGGTCGAGCATATTAAATTCCGCGGAGGAATTAGTATTAAACCCGTGCCACATTTCGTTTGGTTGCAATAACCAATCATCCGTTTTAGCCTGAGTATTGGGTTCTCTTGTTTCAGGTTGCCAAATCGAAAACCACCAGTCTTCGCTTGCGCGCTTATATTTTTGCATGGCATTGCGAAACGCAACGGCTTCTGACAAGGCTTCATCGACTAAGGCTCTGCCACCTGGCTGCCCCATCATTGCTGCTGTAATATCACAGGAGGCAATAATGGGGTAATGCGGACTGGTGGAAGAATGCATGAGATACGCTTCATTAAATTGATGCGTATCCAGTTGTTTATTTACTGAATTCTGCACAAGAATTTGTGACGCCTGGGATAAACCAGCCAACATTTTATGGGTTGATTGGGTTGCAAAAACCATTGAATCCTGACATCGAACCCGACCTTTACCAATTGCATGGTACTTTTCATAAAACTCATGAAATGCCGCATGAGGAGACCAGGCCTCATCAAAATGCAAGCCATGCACATAGCCATCCAATTTGTTTTTTATCTTTTCAACGTTATATAACACGCCATCGTATGTACATTGCGTCAACACCAACACTCGTGGAAATGCGTTTTTATTTTTTATTAGAGGGTGATTTCGTATTTTTCCCTGGATAATTTGTTTATCAAACAGCGCTTCTGGAATAGGCCCAATAATGCCCAGGCAATTACGTACTGGCTTAATAAAAACTGGGATGGCGCCAGTCATGATAATTGCATGCAATATCGATTTGTGACAGTTTCGATCAACCACCACTACATCGCCAGGAGACACAACTGAATGCCAGACGATTTTATTGGAGGATGAAGTCCCGTTGGTCACGAAAAACAAGTGATCGGCCGAAAACGTTTTTGCTGCGCTTTGCTCACTGGCTTCGACTGGCCCCGTATGATCCAGTAATTGCCCCAAGTCATCCACAGCATTGCACACATCTGCCCGCAACATATTTTCGCCAAAAAACTCATGAAACAAATGGCCAACAGGCGTTTTTAAAAAAGCGACCCCACCGGAATGCCCTGGACAATGCCATGAGTAGGAACTGTCTTTAGTGTGTTGGGTCAGTGCTTTAAAAAAAGGTGGAGCCAATTGAGCCATATAATTTTTGGCTTCCCTTACTACGTAACGGGCCATGAACTCCGATGTATCTTCATATTTATGTAAAAAACCGTGTAACTCACAGAGAATATCATTCGGCACATGGTCACTCGTTTGCGTCTCCGTTTTCAGGAAGATCGGCACATTGGCATCTCGGGAACGAATACTTTGGACAAATGCACGAAGCGCGGAAAAAGTCTGTTCCACATGCTCATCGGCGAACTGTTTGTCATTTAATGACACAATAAACGCGGAGGTTCGTGTTGTTTGCTGTATATGTTCGGCAAAATCATGCAAACCGGTTAAACGAACCACATCTGCTCCGGCATGCTCAATGGCACTGGCCAACAAACGAATTCCCAAGCCACTGTTACAGTCGGAACGGAAATACTCATCGATAATTATTATGGGAAATTGTAAACGCATAGCCACTCCGCTTTATTATTCAGGCTGATGTAACGGTATATTTTTGTTATCCCATCTGGGCACGATACCATCCGTGAAAATGACGCATTCCGTCTTCCATGGGGGTTTGATAGGGACCAACTTCGCTCACACCTTTTTGATATAAGACACGTCGACCGGCATCGATCCGTTCAGCAATCTCATCATCCTCCATGGCCGTTTCCATGTACGCATGTCGATGAGACTCAACCAAATCACGATGATTATTGATAAGTTCCTGCGGATAATAAAATTCGACAACGTTTAAGGTGTCATGTACACCGCGAGGATACAAAGTGGAAAGCACCAACGCATGGGGGAAAACTTCAATCATGTGAGTGGGGTAGTAAGTCGCCCACACTGCACCGAACTCCGGTGTCAGGCCTTGATTGTATGAGAGCAATTCACTATGCCAGGCTTTATAGGCCTCAGTACCGGCCCGCCTCAAACCTGGATTAGCGCCAATCCATTGCACACTAAACCAATCACCATACTCCCAATAAAGACCATCGTTATTCACGTAACGGCGCAGGCCGGGATGAAACGGCGCTATGTGATAGTCATCGTTATATATTTCTATAAATGTTTTCCAATTACAGGCACAGTCGTGTAGTTCAACATGGTCGAGTGCGTAGTCGGTAAAATCAAATTCGGGCCGATTAAACAACTCTTGCATATCGACCATGGGGTTACGTTTACCTTCGAATAAAAAGCCAGCGGCGTTTTTTAATGCGTATCTCGGTAAGTTCATGCACGGTTTTTTATTAAATTTTGGTGCGCTTAATAACGTGCCTTTATCATCATAATTCCACGCGTGAACAGGACATAGAATGCGATTGCCGGTGGTCGATAAGTTACCTCTCTGAATAGGTTGTTCCCCGGTACTGTCATGCCCAAGCATAATGGCCTGACGATGACGACATACGTTAGAAACCAATTCCACACTCTCCTGATTTCTCACCAGAACACGTCCATTTTCTTCAAACGGTAATGCGTACCAATCCCCTGGATTTGGCACCATAGCTTCGTGACCGAGATAAATAGCACTGTTGGGAAAAATTTTTTCTTGCTCCTGCCGAAAGATATCCTCTGAACAGTAGGATTCAATAGGCAGAGCCAGCTGTGCTTCCGGCACTCGCCAGATATCGTTATAGCTGGCGGCGAATCGATTCGGATTATACATTTGTTGTTATACCTATCTTATTTGCGTAATCAACTGGATCCACATAGTCATTAGTAAGAATTAAAACAGGCAGACAATATCTCGACTGCCCCAAAACGTTAAATTAGCTCACCATTTCTTCAGCCTGGGTTGAATCAAACTGGACAGAATCCTCATTCGCGTAAGCTGCGATAGGGTTAGGTAACGGGTCGATCATTATCAAACTGGACGCAGTATCGGATAAATCCACCATTTGCAGATTATTTTTCAGTTGCAATCTGTTCAAACAGGAATGTAAAAAGTCCGGTGCAAAAATATCGTAGCGTTCGAATTTTTCGGACAAATCACTATGCTCTGCTTGATATTCCCGAACACTCTTTGCCACCATTTGCCAGAACCCTCTCTCGCTAATGACATTGTCTGCTTCGAGAAAATCAGCCATATACCGGAAAACACCATCAAACACGTCAATAAAGATCCCCAGTATTTTATATTCCTCCGGTACTTCTACCGCCAAACGCGCAACTTTTTCCGGCAACACAACGTCCTTATCCAATATGGCAGATTCCTCGGCAATATCTTTCATGATGGATCGCACTGGGAGATAGTTATCCAACACCAGAATCAAATTTTCGCAGTGGGGCATAAACACTAACTCATAGGCATAAAAGCAATGCAACAATGGGTGTAAATAGGCTCGAAGATATTGAGCCAACCAAGCTTTAGCGGTATACCCGGATTGACGAATAAGCTCCGATATAAGTGGTTTCCCATGTTTATCAACATGCAACAACGCCGCCATGGTCATTAAGCGTTCATTTTTCTTCAATCTTGGCATTGGACTTTCTCGCCATAATGCCGACAACATTTTTTTGTAAGGGCTGTCTTTTGTTAAGGCCGCTTCGTAGTACCGATTACGAAAACCAATACTGGCCACCTCACGTAAAATGGAGAACCCCATTTCACTTAATACCGAATCGTTGTTGATAAGCTCATACAAATAGTCATTAATGGCGGGCGTACCATCCATATAATAGGGAGACAAACCGCGCATAAACCCCATATTTAAAATTGACAGGGAGGTTTTTACATAACACTTATTATGTTGACTGGCATTAAAGTAGGTTCGGATGGACTGTTGTGCCAAGTATTTATCCTCCCCAATCCCGAGAGGAACAATGTTGTTATTCGCAATATCGGCCGAAAACGCCATGCTCAACTTGGTATGCCATTGCCACGGATGGACAGGCATAAACCAATACTGAGAATACTCAAGTTCTTTGTCGGTCAGCTTATTTTTAAACGCCTGAAATTGTTGATCACCTATTTCGTCTCGAAGAAAGCGTTCATATTCCAATTCTGGCGTGCAGCTAAAATCGGCTAAAGACTTATGCACGGCAACCCAATACAAACAAAACTCGCTTCCCGTTTCCGGCGCATATTGATGATAATCTTGAGCGGTAAAACCTATTCGACCATTATTTGCAACAAATAACGGGTGACCTTCCGTCATTGCGCTCTCGAATGTTTGGTAATCTGCATCCACCAGCTCACTGCTTGTCAGACGCGCATGCTCATGTTTGTAGGCAGCACCATATAAAGTGCTGCTTATCTCATCCAAATATACAGGCAGTTTTTCTTCTGGAATTGCGAGTATTTTTTTTACATCATTAAAAAAGACCAGGGCATCAATTGACGAGGTTTCGCCATCCACATAACGTTCTATACTATTTGGATCAATACACCAATGACGCAATGACATCGTTTTGGCATTGAAGGTGTAATAACACTGATCGGTATCCGTCTTAATCAGATATTGATTCCAACCGGCTTGGCCTTCCGGTTTCAATAACTCAGGGGTAAATACTTGCTCATGGGATAACTCCGCAATCGCTTTACGCACAAGATGCCGATTGACTTTTCCCCATAATTCGGGCGACAAATGGCTGACAACACTCTCGGGTGTTTCTGGTAATGAATAGTTCACAGAGTACTCCTTCCGTCAAGGGTATTTAAAAAATCGTGTACAGAACAGAAAGCCAAGTAGGCTTCTTTTTCTGCCAATTGAATAATTCGGTCGTATTTGAACCCGACCTTAAGGTTCAACTTATGCACTTTTTTATTTTTTACATCCGGCTCAACCACCACACGCTTAGCATGTCGGGTAAAAAACAAGTAGGCCATAACACTGCGGATGACATCTCTCGTGAAGTTAGGAATATGTTTTTCTGCGGGACCAACAAAAAAATGCATGCCAATGTCTCCCGATTGAACGGGATAATGTTTTCCTACCTCTTCATGTTGCGGAGGGTAATACTCCATAACGAAAGCAGGTTTACCTTCATACAGTCCAATACAAGCAAACAGCGTTTTGCTTTTTTTACCCTCTGCATAAAAGCGTTTGGTTTGCTCCAGGTTAAGATGCTGCATATTCCAAAAAGACGCATAGTCCATTTGATACCACGGATGAATAACGGGCACATCCAGATCAATATTTAATGGCCGTATTTGTATTTTTTTGTTTAATGGGTCAGTCTCTTTTGCAAGGTTCAACACGGCTTCAGTGAGCATGACTGAGTTCCTCCGTTGTCTGATGATGACTATCTACGTTAAAAGTAAGTCGATCGATAAATGCTGTAATCAAAAAGCCGCCCGCTGCCAAAGCAAATGTCAACGGAATACCCACCCAACTGACGATATAACCTGCGGCAAAGGAAGATAAAAGCACACCGAGATTCTGGAAGAAATTCGTCACGGCAAAATCTCGATCATAACGTTCAGGTTGACTGATTCTGAACAGCGTAACTTCCATTTTGACGATAACCTGAAACAGGCTCCAACCAAATAAACAGCGACCTAAAATAATCAATTCAGGTGCAGATGATGCTTGTAGAACTAAACCAACGGCCCCCACTAACAAGTTACCAAGTGTATGATCCAGATTTTTAAAGGTATCTTTTATGTTTGATTTATTTATTGCCAATGCAATTAGTGCAATTACACCGGGGATAGCAAAAACCAATCCGGTTATCGCCTGACTGGAATCGGTTAACCGCTCCCAATACACGGAGAAAAAAGGCCTGACCAGGTAAGCACTTAAATCAAACAACAACATAAGCGCACTCAACTTCAGCAGCGCAGCCCAAGCCGTTGCGCTGCGCTTGGCAATGGGTTTCACCTCACCGGTTTCATTGCGCTTAAGTACCGGCACCATACTCCCGGAGAAAATCAAAAACAGACTCATTGCCATTTGACTGAAATCACCGGCGCCCACTAACCACATACACATTTTGGGACCAAGTGACTCCAATACCAGCCCTCCGACCGAAGCACCAAAGATTCCTCCGATGTGAATAACAACCGATAGCAAACCAATAACCAGACCGTGGTCTTCCGGTTTTTCTAAACGCATTAAATAGGGAAAAAGTAATAGGTAGCTGGCTTTGGTGACAAACATGGCCATAGTAAACAACCAATACACTTCAATGGTTGGCGCCCAGGCACTGGCGACCGCCAGAGTGCCGGCAATACCCTGAGTGATCCAAAGTAAGTGAAGTGTTTCAATCCGCCGGGTTAACCTTGCCCATAACGGTAAGGCACACATAACCGCAATGGATATTGCTGCAATATAGGCCCCAACATGCACAGCACTGGTAATGCCATATCGTTCTGCAAAGAACTGCGGATAAAATGCGATGAGTATGGAGTCGCTGATCACACCTAAAGCCGACATAATTAAAATCGCTAGTCTTAAACTCATACTGCTTCCTTTGCATCTAACGCATAAAACCCGCTATTTTCTGCAGGGAAAAAATCCTGTAGTGCAGTCCGCGCTTCCACCGGATAGATATCTCGACCGGTAATGGTGTGCAATATTCGACTATTTCGATAACACGCGAGACCAAGGTCCGGGTTAACAATGCCATGACTGTCAAAACCGGGATTTTGAACAAAAATTTCATTTTGTCCGAAATCAACAGACCAGTTTTCATTAACACGATAACGACCTTGACTATCCCACTGAATTCGATCAGCAATACTCTCAATAAAATCCGGTAAAACCACTTGATACCCGGTTGCCATAACCAAGGCATCAGTCGAATAACGATAGTGTTTTTGTGTTTCCCGATGCTTAAACGTTAATTCGTATTCACTGCTGCCGGAATCGAAGTACCCATTGGTTAACGCCAGGTTAGTCAGTAGTTGAGGCTTGGGCGCGGAGGTATGACGTAAATCATCAAGGGTATGGTAAATCTGATTGATCAGGCTTTGGTTTATTCCGTTATATATTGATTTTTGATCCGTAATAATTTTCGATTTAATGTCGTGATTTAAAGAGTAAAAGTATTTACCGTAATCCGCGGTAATTAATTCAAGGGTTAATTTGGCGGTCTCCATTTGGAAAAAGCGTGGTGATCGCGTAACCCAATTTAATTGATACTGATATTTATCCGATTCCTTTAACAGGTCGTAAAAGACTTCTGCACCACTCTGGCCACTACCAACAATGGTAATATTTTGACTTTTTTGTAAACGTTCTTTTTCTTCCAAGTAGTGAGCAGTATGTACCCTTTCTCCCTGCTTCCCGGCCTTAAAGCACTTGGGAAAACGCGGTACACTGCCCACGCCCAGTACAATATGTTTAGCGAAAAAACAAAACGGAGATTGGGATTGTAGATCCATGCCTTTAACACAATATAGCGCTTCTTTATCGTCATACTCAATGGATTGCACATCATGGCCAAAGCAAACGTTATCCAGCTCATTTGCCGCCCATCGACAATACCGGTCATATTCCTGACGATTGAGGTAATAGTTTTCTCTGATGTAAAACTGGTACAAGTTCCCCTGTTGCTTACAGTAATTCAGATAACTAAAGCGATTGGTCGGGTCGACCATAGACACAAGGTCAGCAAGAAACGGGTTTTGTAATGTAGCGCCCTCAACCAACATTCCTGGATGCCAGTTAAATTCCGGCTTTTTATCCAGAAAAAGACAACGTAGTTGATTTAAAGGTGATGCAAGACACGCCAAACTCAGGTTAAATGGGCCGAGACCCACAGCGACAAGGTCGAAAACAGGTTGGTTATTCAATGTTGCCCCCAGAAAGTGTTGATCCAACTCAATATAAATAATAATGTAAACGATTATCATTTATATTATCAGTATCGGATCAATATATGCTAGAGACCATTTGCGCCAATGTGAGGTGTAAGGCGTTTTTTATTCGCGATATTTTTATTTCAACCCCACCCGGTTAACCTCCCCACTTATCCAATAGTAAAAGTACGTCGACATAACAGGCGTTTACCCAAAAAAACGGTTCCTTATTTTTAGTCACACGCAAAATTAAACACTTGGTCGTATTTGAGTTAACGCTTTATAGAGCGTTTAAACAAAGTAAATTACATAGCAAGCAATCACTACCGTGATAGAAAATGGTTTTGAGGCAATAAATATAATGAAAGAACATGATTAGCTTGCTGATAACGATAAACCATCACGTAAAAAAGCAGCGAGCTAAAACGAGAGAGAAAATAACTGGGAATGGAATTGAATAGCGGCTCAGAAAAAGACAGACAAAAACCTCCGCATAGCCGGAAGGTTTTTGTCTGTTGCTAAATAGTTTTTTACACCGGTATAGTTTTTTACACCGGTGAAGCCTGAAGATTATCGTCATCGTCTTCATTAGCGGTAATAATTTTGCGCGTTTCTACACGGGTTCTGGCTCGGTATTTTTTCCACCAAATAATCACACCGGTGATACTCAGCATGGCAATCACCACCCCCATTATGGAAATGAGAATTCGACCAGGTAAGCCCAATATTCGGCCGGAATGCAGGGGAAACTGTGCCTGAACAAACAGATCAGCCGCTGTGCCACGCCAAGGAACCCAATCACCAAGAACACGTCCGTCATGACCATCAAAGAAAATGGCGTTGTGTCCGACACCACCGCTACCGTGCCCCTCCTCCGCTGAAAAGAACTCCACACGATAGATTCCCCACTCGCGGGCATACCACAGGCTACCAACGGGTTTTTGCCAATTTTTATTTTGTGCTTCAATTTCGGCCAGGCCAAGAACATCAGCAAAACTCAATGCCGGAGTAATGGGGTCATGGTGATCATTAGGTTGACGTTCATCCAACGGCGTAGGTGTCACATCCGATACCAGAGACATCACCGGATAAAATATTTCCCGATATAAATTGAGAGAAAAGGCAGTAAATGCAATGGTTAATAAAATCGCCCAAGTCCACAAACCAAATGCACGGTGCAAATCGAAATTTAATTTTGTCGGTCCACCGAACCAACGAATAAGCCATGCAGGCTTCCAGCGTTGCAAATAATGCGTTGCACGTTTAACCGGTGGTACCGCTTTTTTATTTACACGTCGTTGACGCCGAGGCAAAGTCAAACAAAAACTGATGAAACAGTCCAGAATCCAGATAAGAGCAATGACCCCCAACAACCAAATCCCCCAGTGGTCATTGCCATTTATTTCTGGAATGTGTAATGAAAAATGCAACTTATAGAGGAAGGAAACAAATGTTTCTTTTGAGATGGGCCAAATAGCCCCCCACTCTCGCGTGCCTAAAATTTCCCCTGAAACAGGGTCGATAAATACTTGATTAAACCCAGGCTTGAATAACTGTTCCGTATCAGGATTGACTCTCGGCTCCACCCAAAAAGATAACGAGTGCCCTTTTTCAACCACCAACTCAAAGTATATGACTTCTATTTCGGGAAATGTCTGTTCAACCTTTTCCGCCAAAGCAATAAAATTTTTGTTTACCCCCTGGCTACTGACTTTCGTCAAATGGGGATTTAGCCATTCGTCCAGTTCATGATCCCAGGATATTACCGCGCCAGTTAACCCGGTAATAATGAGAAACAACGCGGTGGTCAACCCCATATAACGATGGGCTAAAGTAAAAAAGTGCCGCATGCCTGACTCCTGTTAAACAAAAAAACCCGGATACATCCGGGCAAAAAGCTCTACCTTAACTAAAACTGCCAACCTAAAGAAAGCTGAGCATTACGTGAGGGCGCATAGTAACTCTGCGTCCAATATAAACTGGTGTAATACTTTTCATCGGTTATGTTGTCGATATTCAGTGCAAGCGAAAACTGCGATGCAAACTGGTAGTGAATAAACACATCGGCAACCACAAAACTATCCTGAGTAACACGGACATCAGCTGCCGGCGTGGTATAAATATCACTTTGCCATTTAACGCTGGTTCCCAGTTTCAAACCATCGACACCCGGTACGTTATAACCCGCAGCCACTTTTAATAAATTACGCGGGATAAATGTGCGTACCGAATCACCTTGCTGGTTTTCAATGTCTAAATAGGTGTAACCAACACTCACATTTAAACTATCGGAGACGGCACCAGTGGCATCCAGTTCAAAGCCTTGAGTGCTGTAGTCTTTACCGTCATAGACATTAACACCATTAATTCGGCCAACGTATTCCCCAAGGTTTTCAAGGTTGGATTCAAATAGCGCAAACGAGGCATTTGCTAAACCATCATTCAACTCCAGCTTAAGACCCAGTTCGGCGTTGTTTCCTTCCGTTGGCTTAAATGGCGCAAAGTTTTCGTCAACCCAGGTTTGCGGAACAAATACTTCACTGTAGCTACCATAGAGCGCAAGCGAATTTACGATCTCGTAGGTGAAGCCCAAATAGGGGACAAGTTTATCCGCATCAGTATCGGAATTTTCACCGTAACTCATTCCATGCTGGGTCACGCTCATATGTCGCGCACCAACCAATATGGAAAACGGATCAAGTAAATGTAAACGGCTGGCAAAATAAACGGACTGCTGAATCTGATCAATATCGGCACTGTCCGTATCCGGGTTGTGAGTAGAAAAATCAGGCCGAGGTGTTGTTCCCGCTGCCCAGTCGCTGCCAAGAACCGGATAACCATTTACCGAATCAAAGTAGGAACCTGCTTCTGTGCCAATATCCGCGTAATTCACACCAACAACCAGTTGATGTTGACGCCCGGCAAACGAAAATACCCCGTCCAGGTAAATATCACCAATGCGCTGCTCTTCATCCGCTTTATAACTACTGGCCCAACCGTTTAATCCCAACTCGGTTTCTTTATCCGGTACGCCGTACACGTACATTTGTTCAGCGTCCTGCTCAACATTATTTTGGGTGTAAACCGCATTAAGCGACCAGTTATCTGACAAGCTTTGTTTTAACTCGGCAAATAATTGTGACCGATCAACTTCTCGATACGCCCATTCCGGGGCGGTGCTGGTGGAAACATCGTAATCGGTTGCAGAGCCATCCGTGTAATGCAATGGCAAAGCACCGGAGAAACTACCATCGGTATAGCTTTCATTCCAGCTATACCCCAAAGTAAATACCGTGCTTGACGTCAAATCGGCTTCAATAATACCGTACGCCAGGCTATTGTCTTTTCCATGACGATCGATGTAGGAATCACCATCGTCCTTGGCCACCACAAAACGTGTTCGCAAATTCTCGGCAACAGGCGTGGAAACATCCCCCTCAATACGCCGTTGATTCCATTCACCAACACTCAAACCGGCAGATAAATGCAGCTCGTCTTTGGGACGCTTACGAATATAATTAATTGTGGCAGAAGGGTTTGCCAACCCTGTGATCAAACCTGCTGCACCTTTTACCACTTCAACCTGTTCAAATACCGCAGTATCCTGATGTCCGTGCGCCAAACCAAAAGTGAAAGGCACACCCACGCCGTCATACTGGAAATTAACAATATCAAACCCTCTCGCGGTGTAATACACACGGTCAGTTTCCGTATCCTCAACGGTCACACCGGGCGCATAGTCCAGCAAGGTATTAATATCATTTAACGCAAAATCCTCAATCTGGGCTGGCGAAATAACCGAAATAGTTTGTGGCGTTTCATATATGGATAGATTAAGTTTGGTCGCCGTTTGCGTTTGGCCTGGTTCACCATAAATGTGAACCTCCTCAATCATTGGCGGTTGGATACCGCTTTCCGCATAGGCATGAATCGCGAAAAAAGAAGTCAAACACACTGCTCCCCGGCTAAGTGTGCGTGTGCAAATTGAAATTGTGTTTACCCCAAGAGCCTTCATTATGTGGTCCTAATGCATCAATAGTGTGTGTCTAATCACCGTTTTCGTCAGGATGCACAAGGTATATTACACGAATCTTAATGTCAATCATTCTCATTCTCACGGGAATGGGCCACCCTCTCCTCCAAACGCCCTATGTAGAATAAATCTGACAAAAGCAAGCCACCAAATAAACACACCGATAGAAAGGCTTTTGAGAGGCCGGTAATAATTAATATTCGATTAAAGACAAATAAGGAAAGGAGAATATTTGAAAAAAAGGACTGTTGTTCCCTAACTTTTCTCAGGATTAGAAAAGACACACGCTTAGAAATAAAAAGAGCGAATATCAGTTAATACGGAATCCATCCATACTACTAATATCCGCTTCAAGTAGCGAATCAAAACTTCGGAGAATAGTATTTACTATTAATGGTTATTGCTTATTAACCGCCACAAATATACTTTCGTACTGCAGGGCTAGAGTGACACGCTGAGCCGCCATTAACAGAAGCACAGTAATTACTAACACAATCATCAACGCTGTCAGCAAAACTTGAGGGTGCAACAGCTGCAAGAATGGAAACACTGAGTACTGCCTTTAATATCATTTTTTTCATTTAAGTCACCCAAAATAAATATATTTCATTTCTGAATTAAAAGTTATTTTTGCCTGAAATAATTCATCTTAATTGAAAAAACCACTCCATCTTTTTAATAATTCAGACCCTCTCCCGAAAAAAGGAGCGAAGCAATACTAACGTTAGTTAGCTAAAGCATGGGGAGTCATTTGCGCTCACAAAATCCATTTTCTCTCAATCCCACGTAAAAATAAGGTTAATGTTGCAGTTTTCTGTTCGTTTTTCATATAAATGCAAAAATAAAAGACTAATTAATGCATTTAGCGACAAATAGATCACAATTCAAATTACTTACCTCTATTGGTCAGGCCATGTTCATTGAGTATTTCAAAATCAATAGTAATGAAATTCTTTTCGATCTATCCTGTTCGAGGTTTGTTTATAATTAAAAAATATTTTCAAATGATGCAGAATCCAATTCAGTATTTCCTTGCTCGCCACTATCGATCAATATTACCCGTATCAAACTTTATCAAAAGTATTGAACATGCCCATCCAATCATTTCTCGTCACCAGTTACTTCAAACAACTGATTTAATCGATAGTGATCTAGACGATCAATATGGCTTAATTAGTTTGCTAAATATAAAAAAAATACGTATGAATGCGACTAATGCCGGGTTAGACGCGATAGAAATGGGATCCATTTGGGGAAATACTGATTTATCCAAACTCGGTTTTTTCGGTGACTATATTCGCTCAGCGCCCACTATACGAAAGGCGATACGTTGCTTCTTAGATGTTGCAATACATATTGAATACATGCCATTTTCGATGAAAACGTCTGAGCAAAATGGCGAGTTTTTATTATATTTCCCATTCAAGATGCATGAATCAAACGACTGTCTTAAAACAGCAGAGAGTATTTTCGTAAAAAAATGGTCATCTATTTTTCAACAATTAGGGGTAGATTCCAAAAAAGCTTTGTGTTTTTCAGTCACACATTCAAAACCGGAAAACAAACATCTATACGAAAACACAAATATAGGCAAGGTCAAATACGATCAGAAAAATATGGGCTTTTCCATTCCAATCCAATATCTGGAACGAGAAAACATACAAAAAGATAAAACACAACATATAAAAGCAAAAAAAATTTGTCAGCACTTTAATAGTTTGGCAAAGGGGCGCCATGAAAAAAGTTCAGTCATTCAAAAAGTCTATCACTATATGTTTGATATTCTGTTAACGGACAAGCCACCCAACAGCGTCCATTCAAACATGACTTCGGTATCGAAAAACCTGTACAAATCTGAATCAACCCTGCGCCGGGATTTACTTCAACACAATATAACGTTTAAAGAATGCCTGGATGAAATCAGAGAATTCCTGGCTCAGTCATATTTAAAATATACGCATTTTTCTGTTAAGGAAATTGCATACCGTCTGGAATATAGCGATACAGCGAACTTTCGCAGAGCCTTTAAACGGTGGAACGGTCTTGCCCCTGACGATTTCAGAAAAAAATATTCAATCTACACACGAGACGAGTACTCGATGTAAACCCAAGCAGGCTTTGCACGAATGATCAATAAATATTCTTATTCTCAAACAAGAACAAAATAATTGAAACACTCCCATTAAGCGTTCACAACGGTATAATGCGCGTTTTTCCAGTTTTTGTAAGACAAGGCAAAATTCGTGTTAGAAGCATTACTATTGGCTGTCGCCCTCAGTATGGACGCCTTCGCCGTATCCATTGGTCTGGGTTCAAAACGACAAAAAAGTCCGCTGGCGCTAGGATTAATCGCTGGAGTCTATTTTGGTGTATTCCAGGCCATGATGCCTCTCATCGGTTTTCTCGGAGGCAAGGGAATGCTTGGATGGGTTGAATCCTATGCCCCCTGGTTGGCTTTCTTCCTGCTGCTGCTAATCGGCGGAAAAATGATTTATGAGGCATTTTCAGAGGGAATTGAAGAAGACATCGCCAACATAACCCACCGACTGCTACTTACTCTGGCCATTGCAACCAGCATCGACGCGCTGGCTGCAGGCTTTGCTTTAACGGTGCTTGATGTCAGCCCACTACTTGCCTGCGGAATAATCGGTATCACCACATTTTTATTTAGCGTTTTAGGAGTGTTTATCGGTGTAAAAAGCGGCACCTGGCTGGAGTCTAAAGCCGAAATACTGGGTGGCATCATTCTGATATTGATCGGAATAAAAATTCTGCTTGGCTAATAGCAAACAGGCATCACTGACTTATCAAACAGTCACGCCATGCCCTCTGGTACGAACTTTTTGCGATAGCTGAAATAATTGGCTGATAACACTTTAACTGTCAGCACTCCAGTAAGAGTATGTAACCTGACGGAATCAGTTCAATCAAAATAGAGAGAACGACTGTATAGCGAGTGCAGTTTAAAAAAAGAAACCACCTCCGAAGAGGTGGTTCTTATAGACAGTCAACACAATTAACGAAACGGTAAATTAATTACAGGCGCCGTTATTTGTCCATACTTGCCAAGGCCCTGAGTTTTGCTCTGGGTTTGCCCCCTGGTTCCACCAATTTGCGGTGTACTGCACACCGTTGTACTGAACGGTGTTTCCACCTGTGTATACAGATGCGCTATCCCAAACCGCCAGGCCGCTACAAGTCGCACCGCCGCTAGATGAACTACTGGATGAGCTGCTTGATGATGAACTGGACGAACTACTGGATGAGCTGCTGGAAGAAGACGAGCTACTAGAGGACGTCGAAGATCCACCACAAGCACCTGCGGCTGCGCCATTCCATGCATATTCCCAAGCCCAGCCTACACCTGGTTCGTATGATCCGCCGGCAGAACACCAACCACTTACCGCACACTCATAGTTATTACCTACATTAGAAACCAAATCACCAGTGCTGTAGGTATTACCAGATACATATTGAGGACAATCTCCACCACCACCAGAACTGGAAGAACTACTGGACGATGAGCTACTGCTACTACTGCTTGAGCTGGAAGAACTGCTGCTTGAACTTGACGATGACGAACTGGAACCACCACCAAAATTCACATCGATAGCGTTATAGAACGTGTTTGCTGTATCCGCCACATCCCAAACGGCTAGAATTACGTGGTAACCACTGCGGCTGGGTACGTTACAGTTATGCGTCATGGGTGACGGTGGTTGACCGTTACCTTGCACAACACAGAACGGATTTAAATCGAAGGACGCACGCGAAAGCGGC
Organism: Teredinibacter sp. KSP-S5-2; assembly: GCF_032773895.1. Taxonomy (NCBI): domain Bacteria; kingdom Pseudomonadati; phylum Pseudomonadota; class Gammaproteobacteria; order Cellvibrionales; family Cellvibrionaceae; genus Teredinibacter; species Teredinibacter sp. KSP-S5-2. The sequence continues at coordinate 3,509,015 of NZ_CP120416.1, forward strand.
GAATTTTGATCCCAACCGGATTTAGTGATGTAGTAACGCCAGTCAGCAGTAACGTGCGCTGCGGTAAAGGTCCAAGTGAAAGCATTGGAGCCGGCGCTGATATTGTTTTTAGTCCAACGTGATGAGGACTGGACATCAAGAGGAGGAAACGCTCCACCACCAGAAGCAATTTCACCATCGATTGGTCCGGCACTGGGGAAACCATCGGGTCCTTCCACACTCTGAGGTTCATATTGCACCTGACCACAGTTGGTATTGGCTCCAGTACTACATAAATAAGCCCGCGAACCGGGAGAATTTACATAGCCATGTGCCAGCGCTAATTGAGAAAGAAAAAGGCTGCCGAGAACGGCGACCCAAGCCAAGCCTTTCGGCAGGCTCGATCGAGTATTGCATAGATTCTTCATAGTTATATCCTACATTTAATTGTGGATTAATTATTTTTACTTATTACATCTACTACGTATTTAAAAATACCAACGACAACAGACTGGGAGTCTATGTTGGCAGGGATCCCCTCAACTTTGCAGATAACAAAATCGAGTGAATTTGTGAATACACTATGTTTACTTTTAACGAACACTTAAACCAATCCCTGGTCGGTATTTTTATTATTATTTTTTTGACCGTATATTATTATCAGTTTAATACTACACCCAGCATTAAAAAAACCAATTCATTTAATAGCCAATATTAATCAGGTTTATATCCAGATTCGAAAGCATTTCACACGCTTTACTCGTTAACGAAACAGAATATCCTGCCCAAGACGGTCGACCAATATTTCCCGGTAGTATTCCGCTTTAGCAATTTGCATGGTTTCCATTGGATTGTAGTCGTCAGTAATCAGTCTGCCACCATAACCATTAATGTATATTTCGTGTTTGCGAAGCGTCGTCTGAGCCATAGCATCCTGTTTGGTGCTATGGCTGAGCTCCAAAGCAGTATCAGATGCAAAGAAGATAAAATCATTCCATTCTGCATTGGGTACCGAAACATACGATTTACGGTGTTTAAACTCTTGATCGATTGTGTAGGCTACTGACTGAACCGGATTATCTTTTTGTTTTTTGTTAAACCCCACAAAATTTATCGCCAGAATACCACCTGGCTTTAACATACCCTTCAGCTCAGAAATCATCTCCCGTGAAAGCAAGTGGACGGGTTCCGCACCACCGGTAAAACAATCGTGAACAATAAAATCGTATTTCTTTTTAATTTTTTTTATTTGGTAGCGAGCGTCACCCACTATGGTGTCGCCCGTGGGCTGATAATTAAAAAAATTTTCTGCGGCCTCCACAACCAGCGGGTCGATTTCTATAGCATCGCTGCGAATACCTTCCTCTGCCAAGCTTGTGACCAGGTGGCCACTTCCCAGGCCAACCAACAACAAATCTTTCCCCTCTCGGTTAAACGCGGTAACCAACTTCACAATCTCCTGGTAGCTCAGCATTGGCTGGCGAGTTATCAGGCTTTCAGCACCAATAGTCGAGGCATCCGCAAGCAAATAACGCAGATTTTCATCTTTTTTATCGACTACGCGAACCCAGCCATAGCGACCTTCTTTATCAAAAAGAACCTCATAACCCAAATATTTCTTTTCCGGTTTCAAAACAGAAGCAAATAATGTAGCTAAAGCAAGGACAAAAAACGCCACCGAAGCTTTTAGCGGAATACTTTCAATCTGAGGTAAGTATTTTGATTCATATAGAAATAACAGCAAAGATAATCCGATCAATGTCCCACTGAGAGAAAGAACAATTAATTCCACACCGGCTAAAGGTAATAAATAAAACCCTAACAACAAAGTTCCTACAACGCTTCCCAAGGTACTCATCGCATACACATTGCCAACGGTAGAACCGATCACGTCCAGCCGACGCGTGGCAATTTTGATGACGTAAGGCCCGACCATACCCAGCATAAACAATGGGAAAGTAAATAAGACAAACGCGCTGCCCAGAGCACCCAGACGCAAACCTAATGAATTCATCATTAATTGCACCGGCTCACTTAACCAGGGAATAGCCCCAATCCACACCGCCGCTGCCAAAATAATATGAGACAATCGCAACCACGCAATTCTATCGGCAAACCGTCCACCCCAAAAATAACCCAGTGCGAGCGCCAAAAGCGCAACAGACAATAACGACGACCAAACCACGAGGCTGACTCCGAAAAACGGGCCGATAATACGTGTCCCCATCAGCTCAATCATCATCACAGCTGCACCCGTAATGGATACAGTGAAATAAAACACTATGCGATCAAGTAATGGGATTTCGTTTATTTCTGTTTGAAATTTTGATTTATTTGGCTTAGCCATAAAGCATGCACCTTTCTTATAACATTTATTCTTGTGCTTAAAAAAACCAACCCAATACTACACACAGATGCAATGAACATGAAAGCTTTTTGCGACTACCAGCATGCACTCATTTGAATAAAAAATTCGTCTGTTGTTCAAAAACGTTAGAAGTATGACGTCAATGTCACCCAAGACTACAGATATGACTGTCTTTTAACATACGCGCGCGCAAGCCAGACTGAGACTGACCTGCCTGAAGGCTACGAATGTTTCAGAATTTTTAAAAAAAAGGAAACGCAGAGAAGAGAAAACAAACGCCGTAACCGAAGACTTATTCAGTCAGCCACGCACATTTTTCGCGTTGTAAACTATAAACTGCAACATCAATATCCTGATCGTAAAGCTGATGTCTTTTTTGCAGAACCGCTTCACATAAAAAACCAAGCCGTTCCGGGATCGCCCGGCTTTTATTATTTTTATCCGCACAGCGAATAATAATTTTATGCAAATCGTACTGCTTAAAGCCCATAATAGAAACGGCTTTAACTGCGGTTGTCATAATGCCCTTTCCAGTAAACGCTTCAGCCAGCCAATAGCCTATCATTCCCGTTTGCGTGATTGTGTTAATTTCGTGAAATCCCACAACACCACAAAGAGAATCATTAAAGAAAAGTGCGAAGCTGGCAGCACTTTCTTTTCCCTGTTTGTTTTTTGCCTCCGCAATAAATGTCGCAGTATCTTCAACGGTGTTGACTCTATCCACCCACGGAAGCCACTTACGCAAATAGACACGATTTGAGTCGGTTAAATCAAACAGTATTTGAGCATGCTTTTCCTCAATATACTCAATGGATATTTTTTCTGTTATCTGTTTTTTCATTGTTTTCGCCAAAAAATATTCCTACGAGTATAGAGGTAGGTACCCTGTATTTAACGCTTTCCAGTTGAATATCGACCACCTAAACCCCGCCAAAAAAACCTGGATTTTTGCACTGCGGCACGCACACAAGCCCATGATCAAATAGTCGATTTACGGTATCGCTACGACCGCAGTTACAAGACTAACAACATGCAAGTCAACCGGAGGAAGGCACCGTGTAACGCTGTTCCAACGCCAAATAACGACCAAGCTAGAAGCTCACGTGTCAAAACAGTTTACTTTTTGTACATGCCAAGCATAAATTCAGCTATATTTCAGCAACGATTGCGGTAAATCGCGTCTTCAACGTCCACGGATTAACACATCGAATGTAATAATATAGCGCCAGCTCAATTCTCATTTGCAGTAGATACCAATGGGTATAAACACAAATTCAACGTATAATGTTTTACACAATTTTACATCACGTGAAATCCGCCAAGTGCAATAATGCACCTAAAATATTCAGGTTCTACTCGCGTCAAAAAAACTCCACTTGCGTACCGGGCCTGAATGACAAAAGCGTCATACAGACGCCTAATCACTAACAAATATAAGGATAAACAATGAAAACCGTAGTAGCTTCCCTACTATCTCTTAGCTCTATTTGTGCTTTTGCCAACGATACGGCGGTTGATCCGCTGAAAGCGGAAGCCGAACTGGGCCTGCTTATCACCAACGGGAATACGGAATCAGAATCCATTTACGGCAAACTCAAAGTCAATCAGGATTTGGAAAACTGGAAAAACGAGTACATCCTTAGAAGCTTGTACAAAAAAGACAAAGTCGAAGTTGAAGTGGCTGGCGAAAAAATCAAAGAAGAACAAACCACAGCACACTCAACATTTGCCTCTGTTCAGTCCGACTACAAACTCGATAGTGAACATCGCAGCCTGTTCGTTTTTGCTTCTTATGAAGACGATCGTTTCAGCGGCTTTGATTACCAAAGCACCATCGCTGCCGGTTATTCAGACCGTCTATTCGAAACCGAAAACTCCAACCTAGATTACAGCGTCGGTCCTGGTGTGTCTTTCACTAAAACCAGCATTGTATACGATGATACTGGCGCTGTAGTTGAGGAATCGGAAGAGTACACGACCGGAGTTCTACACGCATCGGCATCGTATCTATACCAAATCTCTGACTCAGCCAAGTTTACTCAGGACGTGCGCACCGATATCGCAGCCGAATCCGATAGAAACTCGAAAGTGATTTCAGAAACAGCGTTGGTTGCCAACATCAATAAATCCTTCGCAATGAAAGCCAGTTACACAGTGAACTACAACTCTAAAGCGCCAGACGACAAGCGTCACACAGATTCTCGCACTGCGCTTACTCTAGTTTTCACTATGTAATTTGATCCACGGGGGATAACGTTGAAGATCGCAATTCTGGAAGATGATCCGGCACAAGCTGAGTTAGTAAAAGTCTGGTTAGAAGACGAAGGTCACACGGTTGTTCATGCTGAGCGTTGTGACAAATTTATTACACTCTACAGCAAGGAGTCCCCCGATCTTTTGATTCTTGACTGGCAATTGCCAGACAGTACTGGGCTTGAGGTATTGAAAACCTTAAAAACCCAGTACGACAGCAAAGTACCTATTATTTTTTGCACGCAACGAAACACCGAAACAGACATCGTTAACGCGCTTAAATATGGTGCCGATGACTTTCTTACAAAACCCCTGAGGCAAGCCGAGCTTTTAGCCCGGTTAATGGCGCTTGGTCGCCGGGCGGGGATCGAAAACTCACGCGCATTGATTGAACTTGGCCCAATCCAGTTGGATATCGAGCACGAACGTATTTATCTGGACGGCGAGCCGGTAAAACTCACCAGAAAAGACTTTCTAGTCGCCAAATGCCTGATCACAAACTTTGGTAAAGTACTGTCGCGAGAGTATCTTCTCAAGCAGGTTTGGGGGTTAGACACTGAACTCGACACCCGGACAGTTGATGTCCACGTCAGTAGAGTAAGGCGAAGCCTGAAGATATCACCCGAAATGGGATATCTGATCAAAACGATTTATCTACACGGATACCGACTCGAAAAAGTCTAAACCAGGAAACACATCCATGTCCTATCGCACACGCCTGCTTTTGGTTTTGCCATTCTTACTGCATGCCCAGTTCTCTCTGGCAAACGATTGGGTGTACACCGTTCGCCAGGGGGATACTCTGTGGGACCTATGCCTGGAATACACACTAAAGAAAGACTGTTGGTTAAAAATCGGCCCCTACAACCAAGTTAAATACCCCAAAACACTGGCACCAGGCACCCGTATTGCGTTTCCTGCTGACTGGTTAAAAAACGCTCCGGCAAAAGCTGAGATAATATTTGCGTTGGGTGACGTACAGATTGCAATGGAAGAAGCCTCCCGAGCGGCACAAAAAGGTGACTTACTGGGTATTAATAGCCGAATCGAAACCGGTATCGAAAGCTCAACCACAATTCAGTTCGCAGATGGCAGCGTGCTCACACTGGAAGAAAATAGTGTCCTTACCCTGGATTTGTTATCAAGGTACGGTAACTCCGGTATGGTGGATACCCGCCTAAACCTTCTTCAAGGCGCGGCAAAAACCAGAGTACCGAAGAAAACACCCCCAACCAAACTCCGTATATCCACGCCATCTGCCATCGCCGCAGTGCGCGGTACCGATTTCCGCGTAATCAGTGCCAATAACAACGGAACCCCCTACACCTTGAGCGAAGTCTATGACGGTGCTGTGGGCGTTGGGGCCGAGCAAAATACAAACGAAGTCAAGGTCAACAAAGGCTTTGGCTTGCGCGCAGATAAAGATAAGGAGATTTCCCAGCCGTTACCGCTACTCCCCGCACCTCAGCTACAACCAACTCCCGCAACACAACTACTGCCAATCGAACTGCAATGGGAAAAAGTAAAAGGCGCGGAAAAATATCGCATCGAAGTCTTGCAGGACGCCGAATACGATATGCAGGTGGACTCCCTATTCACAGAGCAAAAGCAGGTTACCATCTCCGAACTGGCCAATGGCTGTTACCGTTTTCGCGTAAGCCCCTACGATCAACACGGTTTGCAGGGCTTAGCTCAGGAAACCAAAACCTGCGTGGCAAACCCAATCGGCTCTCCTGTATTGTCGGAAGACATCAAACAGGACAACAACAACCTACTCATTAGCTGGTCGCCAGTCGATAATGCTAAACGCTACCGCATCGAAATTTCCCGAAATAAAAGCTTCAACGACATTGTGGCAACGGAAGAAACCACAAGTACCGAATATTCCTACTTCCCGGAAACGAAAAAGAAACTCTACTTTCGAGTAATCGCTATTGGCGAATACAATACGGAAAACACCGCCAGTAATACTGTTCGCTGGCAGGGCTCACGATTTGAGTGGCGACCCCTGGTCGGCTTGTCCATAGTATTGTGGATTCTCGTGTTGTAGCCCATACTCTCGGCGAAGCTCAGGAACGAAATTGTGATTAATCGATATCTACATTACTTTCTTCCACTTGTCTTCGCCCTTATCGTTGGCACCAGTCACTTATTCGGCTGGTTTCAATCCCTGAATTTTCTTATCTACGACAATATCCTGAATAATTACGCCGAGAATGATTCCAGCGATATTGTTTTAATTGCCATTGATGAACAAAGCCTGACAGACTTGGGGCGCTGGCCCTGGCCGCGAGAAACCCACGCACAACTCATCGACCGTTTAACCGAAGCGCAAGTCAGATCGGTTGTCTTCGATGTCATCTTCGCCGAACAAAACTTCAGTGATCCAGAAGGCGATCAACGCTTTATCGAATCGGTTCAAACCAACGGTAATGTCATCCTCCCAATTCATTTCGAAGAAATCCGCAACAAAGGGCAGATTATTGAAATCACCCCCTTCCAACCATTGTTTTCGGCCGCTAATGGAGCCGGGCATGTTCACATTCAATGTGATATTGACGGCATCTGTCGCTCAGTATTTCTGTGGGAAGGTATCGGTTCGGCATATTGGCCACATTTATCACTAGCTCTACTGCAACAACAATCCGGGAAAAGCTTGCCTCATAGTCAAGATAAAACCGACAAACACCTTTCATCAATGATGATTCTGCGGGAAGACAACAAGCTGATTCCTTTCTCCTATTCGGCAGACAAGCTACAAACGGTTTCCTATTCCGATATCATTAAGCAGCGTATTCCCCTGAGCTTACTCAAAAATAAAACCGTTTTTGTCGGTGCAACCAGTGCGGGTATGAACGACTTTTTGGCTACGCCCAAAGGCCCCATGGCGGGGGTGGAAGTCAACGCAATCATCTACAATGCTTTGCGCTCTGACGCACTAATTACACCTGCAAGCGTTGCGCTTTCAGCCCTGTTGGCAGTTATCTTTACTTTTACTTTTCTGTACTACCTGACATCATTATCGCCAACGCGCCTCATTCTAAGCTCAATAGCTGCCACCATCGCGATACTGACATTGGCTCATGTACTTCTGGCATTTTTTAAAACCTGGCATCCTCCGGCGGCAGAAATACTGGCCATCATTTGTTTTTATCCACTCTGGAGTTGGTTACGACTGGAACTAGCATTAGAGTTTCTGGAACGCTCTCTGGAAAGTATTCAACACAATGCGCCTTTGGCCGGTTTATCCCCCCAAAATAATCCTTCTCATACCAAAACGCCAACCAACTGGAATCCGAAGGAACAACAACTCCTTGCTTATAGCCGCTATCAAAGCGATATCATCAGCCGTACCATCAACCAAATACAAGACGCCAACCAGGCCGCAGAAAAAAACCGACAATTAGTTATTCAAAGCCTATCCCAACTACAGGAAGCGGTTTTGGTTTTTTCACTTGATGGCGAGATGCTATTAAAAAATGCGCTGGCAGATCAGTTGTTTCCTGAATTTTCCGCTCAGGAAGGAGAAACCGACCACACTGACCTAATGGCACTGGAAAAATTTATTAACATAAACAATGGTCCAAGCTGGAACGAACGGATAGAAGCACTACTGGCTCAAAAAAGAACTATTAGCTTTGAAGTACAAATAGCGCATATTGATGGCAATAAAGATCTCTTCGTTCAAGGTCAGCACCTTGGCTTCTCTCAAAACAATCAACACCAAGCACAGAATGACTATTTAATTTTCACCATTACCGATGTTACCAGCCTGAAAGACGCCGAACGCTCACGACTGGAAACATTAAACTTTATTTCACACGATTTACGTTCGCCGATGGTGTCAATACTCGCGCTATTGGAAAACCATAACAACACAAGCAAAGATAACCCAGAAGCACTCGCCACCATGCTGGGCAGCATCGAAAACTATGTGAAGACTAACCTCAACTACGCCGAGAGCTTGTTACAAATCGGACGCGCGGAAAATACCAGCGAAGCCGAATTTCAAATGTGCGATCTACACGCGATACTTGATGCCGCATTACTGCAAGTACAGGTCTTAGCCGAAGCAAAGCACATTCACTTCAACACACAACGGGAAGACGCCGATTGCTGGGTATGGGGTAACGGCGATTTATTAGAACGAGCGCTGGTAAATTTGTTTTCCAATGCCATCAAATACAGCCGTGAGCACACCGAAGTCACGATTCAACTGGAGAACAACAACCAGCAGGCAACGATACACGTTACAGATCAAGGAGAAGGTATTAGCCAAAGTGACCGAACAGAACTCTTTCAACGCTTTCGTCGTGGCAAGCATAATATGGGGCAAAATGGCGCCGGCCTTGGCCTGTATTTTGTCAAAACCGTCGCAGAAAAACACAAAGGCCAAGTATCTATAACCAACACAAGCTCTGCGGGAAGTACCTTCACTTTCACCGTTCCACTCTACGCAATGGACGAAGGCGCAATCGACGAAGAGTAACGCGACAAGCCCATCGTAATAACCATTTTTACCCATTCTTTCCCCCACAAAATCGCCCAGATTTTACAGGGTTTTACAAACAATTTTACAAAATTACCCGATACTAGCGCCAAATTCAGCCAGCAAATCTACACTTAGGCAGACTGTCTATTACAACGTCTTCACATGCCGACAGAACACCACTGACGGCGACAATTTTTAGATGCTATGAACAAAACAAAAGGGTAATTAGGATGAACAAAAAACCTTTACTACAACGCACAATTGCATGCTTGGCAGCAGGATCACTATTAGGGGCTTCAACTTCACTTTGGGCAGATCAGGAAAGAAATTCTGGTTTTTACATTGCACCATCCATTGGTGGCATTTTCCCAGACAGCGATCGTCAACTGGATGATGATATTTCAGCAACGTTAGGCTTAGGTTATCAATTCAGTAACCCATGGAGTTTGGAGTTATCTTATCTCACCTCAGAGCTGGACAACGAAGGTTCTTCCAATACTACCGACTATACACAGTACCGTTTGGATGCACTATACGACTTTACGTCATCCGGTAAATTAACTCCTTACGGCATTTTTGGTATTGGCGATGGAAAAGTCGACCACAACTGGTACGAAAACAACGACACCTTCGCAAATGTCGGTATTGGTATTAAATACGCGCTAAACAATGCACTTGCGCTGCGCAGCGACGTTCGAGTATTTAAATTCACCGAAGCGGATGCGACAGACATTGGTCTAAATTTCGGAATCAGCTATCTTTTCGGTGCCAAGAGCACAACGAAAAGTGCAGCACCCGCAAAGCAAAAAGAAACAGATAGCGATAAAGACGGTGTCGTTGACAGCAAAGATCAATGCCCTGGTACACCAGCAGGAACACAAGTTAATCAATACGGTTGTGCGGTTAACAATGACCTCGACAACGATGGCGTTCCAAATAATCAAGATGCTTGCCCTGACACCAAAGCTGGCGCCAAGGTGACGGACAACGGCTGCTACGCCACGCTTGAAAAAGACGTCAGCATTTCACTGAACATTACGTTCGAAAACAATTCCGATGCGGTACGTGCAGGTTCAAACAACCAAATCTCTGCCGTCGCTGCATTTATGAAAACCTACCCGAAAACCAATGTGGTGATTAATGGCTACACCGACAGCATGGGTGCAGAAAGCTACAACAAATCACTTTCTCAACGCCGAGCAAACAAAGTGGCTGAAATTTTAACCACGCAATACGGTATTAACGCAGATCGTATTCAAGCCATCGGCTACGGTGAAGCCAATCCAATTGCCAGCAACGATACAGCAGAAGGACGCGCCAAAAACCGTCGCGTTGATGCGGTAGTTAAGGCAACAAAAATAATAGTTCAAGAATAAAGCGCAATAAGGAGAAACAATGAACATAGATATAGATACACAAAATCTGATTGAAACCGTCACAGAGCTAAGCGTCACCTACGGTGTAAAGATCTTGCTCGCCTTGGCGGTATTCATTATCGGACAAAAAATTGCAAAGTGGGTATCCAAGCTATGCCTTAAAGCAATGGAACTGAAAAAAATTGATCCAACCATTAATCAGTTCACCAAAAACATTGTTTACTACAGCTTGTACACCATGGTTGTGATTGCAGCACTGGGTCAACTTGGCGTACAAACAGCTTCCTTCGTTGCCATCATCGGTGCTGCAGGTTTAGCCGTTGGTTTTGCACTACAAGGCTCGTTGGCAAACTTTGCGTCGGGTGTGTTACTCATACTATTTCGTCCGATCAAGGTTGGCGACTACGTTGAAGTAGCGGGTACATCTGGTACGGTAAAAGAAATTTCCATTTTTTCTACCATATTACTTACACCAGATAATAAAACCGTTATCTCATCCAACTCGGCCGTAATGGGTGGCAACATCATCAACTACTCAACGGAGAAAACACGTCGTGTTGACTTGGTAGTGGGCGTTAGCTATAGCTCAGACCTGGCACTAGTTAAGTCTGAACTTGAAGCCATCGCTCAAAGTGATGACCGCATACTCAAAGACAAAGACTGGACCATTGGCGTTTCGGAACTGGCCGATTCCTCAGTCAACTTTGTTTTCCGCGTGTGGGTAAATACACCAGATTACTGGGCAGTATATTTCTATCTTAACGAAGCGGTTAAAACAAATTTCGACAAGAAAGGTATTGAAATTCCGTTCCCGCAAATGGACGTTCATCTCGACAAACAAGCGGCATAACAACCGCTTAAAGAATCTAGCTGGGCCAGAGCTAAACCAATGGTCCAGCTAGATCAAAAACCTGTACCAACAGAGAAGAAATACTTAAGTCATTCAAGGAGGAATCATGGATACGTTGACACTCTGTGCGAGTTTTGTGATTACACGCTTACAGCTGAGCTTATCGCTCATCACAGTAAAGCAAGCACTATCTGAGCTATTACTCGCATCACCCAACGACTCATTATTGCATAGTGTTATCAACCGCTTTCGACAACATAAAAACCTAATTCCCACACTGGGCTCCTGGGTATCACACGGCGCTAATAATAAGCTGACAGAAGCGGAAGTACTCCTGCTAGTAGAACAAGAAAAAATTCAGGAATTTGCCTCGGCTGTTCAAATATCTCCCGTAGAAGCCGTAAGAATTCTTGCAGAAACCATACCAATGATTGTTGAGAAATCAATTAAAAAAATATAACACGGCAACAACAAATGGATAGCTGACACACATTCATTCTGGAGCAGAACACATGGCAGCACCAATATTTCGACTACAAGCAAGGATTAAAAAACTTGTCCACCAATCCTTGCCAAATTTTTTAATCAAAAAAATGCGTTACCCCTGTTATTCAAGCCCGGAAATTATCTGGGATTCCAGCCCTAACGGAAAGTCGGGCATGGACTACCAGGGCAAAAAAATATTTCTCAACATACATGAGTTGGAGCATCTGTGGTGTGCAAACTACGCGTTCTATTCTCTTTTCGAACGCAGTGATACCTTACGACTAAATGCTCGTCGCAACTACGACATTACCAAGAATAAATATATTGCTGATGCAATCATTCTGTACAACAAATCCAAGCCGGAAAAGAAAGAAGTGCTTCCCTGGCATTTGGTAAAAAGCAACTACCGAGGGCTACCTATTGAAGCCATTACCGACACGCTATTTATTCATAGCCTGGAATACTTGCTCTCGACAGACTACGTAAAAAACATGCTTTGTAAGTTCTCTAATATAGACATTACAGATACGAAAGCATTGATACTGAAAAAGAAGATCTTTACCTCTCTGGTATACTCCTCGTCGAATAAAATTACCCAAACTCGTCGGGCATTTTCCTATATTGCAGCCAACCTACTGCAAGCCACGCCAGACTTGCTGTATCAATCAAACAATCAACTGAAAAATGTATTAAAAGCCTTTGAAGACACGTTTCAGGTGGTAAACCACCACTACCACAACGAAAACCACCCGACATTTATGTACTTATCCACTCTATTGAATACGCACTTAAACGGAGAAGTGATATTACATACGCAAGACACGCAATCCTGGAAACAGTTTTTTAAGCAACAAATGGCGATTTTGGGAAACGCAATAGAGGAAGACGAACCCAATGAGCAACTGGAAAGCTTTCTGTAATTTAAGGGTAGATTTCAATCCATTCGATATTATTATCCGAAAAAAAGCCGCAGACCAGTAGAACGTAAACCAGAAGCATTAAACTCGACCGTCGACAGCAAGGAAGCTGGCGACGAGCCTCCACGGATGGATTTACGGCGTGTCGAGAAATGACTTCTGGTTTGCATTTGGCCTATTTAAATAGCAGATACATTACCGACTCACGGATCATTCCGCCTTTGCAGACACGCTGTGAATACTTCCACCTCTCAAAGAGGTTAATGCCAGTCTGTCCGATAGCTATAGTCTAGTGCTTTGGTTGAGTTTCAGTATCTCGACTATAGAAAATATATCGTTCATATCAGCAAGTAAACTCTTTGCATCATCTACAAAATCTTCTGACTCAAAAACGGAACCTGGCTCAAACATATTTTTGGTTAGTGGAATCATCATGAAAAGCTTTTCGCTTAAGAAACAGCACTGAATCCCTTCTCCCTCCATGCGTTCAACCAAGGAGTTTATCCTTTCCATAAAAGCAGGCGTTAATAAATACCTGGCTTCAATTTGATCGGTCGAATAGACTTCAAATATTGACTCAAACTTGGGGTCTTCTAAAACGACTCGGTCCATCCTATCAAATGTTCGCTTAAGCCAATTACGTACCTTTCCTCTGTCTTTTCGTAAAATCGTCTTTCCTTGAAAGGGTTTGTTCATATCAATATCTATGACTATTCCCTTGAAAACAGTTACTTCTCGACGATCCTTACCTGAGCCACGTTCATTTTTGAGATGAGATTCAAACAGATTTAGCATCACACCTTTATATAACCCATATATGGCGTCCTCATTGATTTCTCTATTATAACTCGGTATTAAACCAGTATTTGACCATTGCATTACTGTATCAGAACAGCTAGAGCGATATTCAAATTCCCCAAGAAAAGACAGAATCTTGGGGAACACTTGATCCTTAATGGATGTTTTATACTCTTTTAGAGGCCTCACTACCCATGGATTCATTACACCATAAGTAAAAATCAGTGAGAAAATGATTGCTATCGGCCAGTTTCCTTCTTCCTGCAAGGTATGAACTAACGTAGTTACTCCAACAAGTACTGCTAATGTAACCTTCAAACGAACATTAGCTTTATCAATAGCCGCTCGGCGTTTCTCTTCGTATTCCATTGCCAGGGGTTTGATGTGCGTTTCATAATGGTTAGCAAACCCTTTTTCATAAGGAGCTTGCTCTTCAAACACACCGGTTGCAGGTGAGGCTCTGCGATCTCGTCTCAACAAAAGCTGAAGTAATTCCATAGTAATTACTTCAAAAAATCGCCCGCAGAAACTGGTGCTTTCGACACCTCATCCACTTCATAAAATGGCATAGTGCTGGCCTTAGCCAGACCTGCAATCAAGTTTCCAGGAAAAATTTGAATGGAATTATTTAACTCAGTAACGGAGGTATTGTAGAACCGACGTGCTGCAGCAATATTTGCTTCCACCTCGTTATAAGTCTGCTGAGCATGAAGCATAGTACTATCGGACTTAAGATCTGGATAGGCCTCAACAGCCACCATAAGCTTACCCATAGCTGAGTCTAACTGCCCAGCAGCCTGAAGGTGTCCCATAAGAGAACTAGAATCATTTACATCGTAATCAGATATCGCTGCGGTTCTTAGGCGAGTCACTTCACTCAAAAGAGCTTTCTCGTGATCCATAAACTTCTGGGCTATTGTTAAAATATTAGGAATAAGGTTACTACGCTGTTTTAACTGAACATCAATACCGGAAAGTGCCTCCAATGCTCGATTCTTTTTAGTAACGATTGATACATACCAAAGGTAAATGCTTACAATCACTACCGCAGCAACAATCCAGAATATATCCATAGCTTAATCCTCCAAGATTCAAATTATTACAATGATTATTCGAGTTTATCTCAAAATATTGATAGCGAAAACCAGTATTCCCCCTCTCTAGAGAGAATAAAACAAAACCAATCAGGCTTCTCACTGCGATATCTATTAATACATTACGTTGTGATAAAACATCTTTTTCCTATATAAAACATTCATTACCAGTCATTACCAGTCATTACCAGTCATTACCAGTCATTACCAGTCATTACCAGTCATTACCAGTCATTACCAGTCATTACCAGTCATTACCAGTCATTACCAGTCATTACCAGTCATTACCAGTCATTAGGTGTTTAATGCTCTTTGTATCTCCTAATTCAATACAACTTAAATACTCAGTGATTTTTAAACTTCGAATTTATTAGAGTTTCATCATTGACTTTTTAAACATAAGATAAAAACCAAACCCAAACTGGGTACATATTCACCAATAACTAAATGACACACAAACGACATAAAACTGGTAAAAAAAAGTAACAACCTTTCATTAATATGCCCCGATTTCGCCAAAAAGAGTTTTCAGGGGGCAAGGTGTCATACATCACTCGACGTAACTTATTAAAATACTCGGCTTTAGGGTTAGGAACCATAGTGGTATCAACCGGTCTCACCGGCTGCGATGACGACGATAATAGTCAACCAGAACCACAACCCGAGCCCATTCCAATGTCCTTTACACATGGCATTGCCAGTGGCGACCCATTAACCGACAGCGTAATCATCTGGACACGCGCCCTGCCCGAAGACACAACAACGCACACCGAACTGGAAATCAGCTTCGAAGTCGCCACCGATGAAAACTTCAGCAATATTGTGAACAACGGAACTCACACCGTAAATCAGCAAACGGATTTTATCTTAAAAATAGATGTGCAAAACCTGGCTGCCGGAACAGACTATTTTTACCGCTTTACCTCCAACGGTAAAACATCCGCCATCGGTCAAACCAAAACATTACCCAGCGACTCAGCGTCTCTCAACCAGGTTAAGTTTGCCGTATTCTCCTGCTCCAATTACCCCACAGGATATTTCAACGCCTACACCGAAGCGGAAAAATTAAATGATCTGGATGCAGTACTGCATTTAGGCGATTACATCTACGAATATAAAATGGGTGAATACGCCACCGAAAACGCGGCAGAAATCGGTCGAGCCTTACCCGACGACAACGATGTTGAACTGATCGAACTGGACGACTATCGCAAACGCTACGCACTCTATCGAACTGATCGTGGATTACAAGCACTGCATCAAAAAGTGCCCTTCATCGTCGTACCCGATGACCACGAAGTGGCCAACGATACCTATATAGATGGAGCAGAAAACCACGACCCTGCCAAAGAAGGCGACTTTGCCACACGTAAAGCCAATGCCCTGCAAGCCTATTTTGAATGGCTCCCTATTCGCCCGGCAGCGCAAGGTGATAACGAAACCCTTTATCGCAGTTTTAAATGGGGCAACCTGGTTAACCTGTTAATGTTGGATACCCGTTTAATCGGCAGAACCAAACAGCTTTCATTAACCGACCCGCAATTTTATAACCCGGATCAAAGCTTTAATGCGCAAGCGTTTATGGCGGCCATCACTTCCGATCAAAACAGTCTACTCGGCGCACAACAGCTTAACTGGTTAACATCCGAACTAAGTAATTCTTCTGCCACGTGGCAGGTACTCGGCCAACAAGTATTAATGGGGCGCATGAACCTCCCCCTGGAAGTGTTACTTGCCTTGGGGCAAAACCCAAGCGCCGTGGCCAATGCCTTAAGCGAACTGGTTACCATCAAAGGCCGAATGCTGGCCGGAGACCCAACTGTCACCGACGCAGAAAAAGCCCGCGTATTGACCGCAGCGCCCTACAACCTGGATGCCTGGGATGGTTACCAATACGAGCGTGAAGTGATTTTTAACTACGCCCAACAATTAATGAAAAACCTGATTGTACTGGCCGGTGATACCCACAATGCCTGGGCCAATAATTTAACCCTTGCCAATGGTGATGCCGTGGGAGTGGAACTGGCCACGCCGGGAGTCACTTCCCCCGGTATGGAAAAATACCTATCGCTGGACGCGCAAAGCGCAATGGGGCTGGAACAAGGCTTAAACATCCTGATTGACGACCTGCACTACAGCAACCTGTATGACCGGGGTCTGATGCTAGTCACCTTTACCGAACAACAAAGTCAGGCAGAATGGTTATTTGTCGATACCATCGCTTCAGAAAACTACGCCATACAAAGCGCACGCAGCCATAACCTGACAATTAATGCGGGTGAAAATAAAATCGCCTGATCCCCTTTTCACGGTAATTAATTCGCCCCCTTCAATATCATCGCGACAGGCCGGGTACCCCGGCCCTGTCAGCGGAGTTTTATTAAACTTTTTTTATCCAGTAGAATCAGCAGGTTCAGCCATAGGAGCCTGCAGTGATCCGCAAACTCAATATACTCGGCAGTGGCGTTTTTCTGCCACCACACAAAGTGTCGTCTTCGGAACTCGACCAACAACATGGTTTCCCCGATGGCACCGTGGCCAGCAAAACCGGGGTACACTATCGTCATTATGCCCAGGAAGAAAGTGCATCAGAGCTTGCGGCCAAGGCCATTCAACAGGCCTTACACAAAGCGCAACTGCAACTTACCGATATCGACTGCATCATCGCTGCATCCGGCACCATGGAGCAGGCCATTCCCTGCAATGCGGCCAACATTCTTGCGCAACTTGACTGCGATACCCCCATCACTGCATTCGATATCAACGCCACCTGTTTAAGTGCTCTGGTGGCAATGGACCTCGCCGCCAGCATGTTACACACTGGCCAGCATAAACATATCATCATCGTGTCCAGCGACATTGCGTCGCCAGGGTTAAACTGGCAACAACCGGAAACCGCCGGACTATTTGGTGATGGCGCAGCGGCGATTATTCTGGGGCAAGCGCATGCGGAGCAGCACAGTAAAATACTGGCTGCCCAATTTAAAACCTACAACCACACGCAAGACCTCTGCCAAATTCGAGGCGGCGGCAGCCTGCACCACCCGAGCAAAATTCAGGGCGATTACACGCCCTACGGTTTTTTTGAAATGCAGGGGAAAAAACTCTTCAAAGCAACCAGTAAAGTTATTGACAGTTTTTGCGTCGAGCTTTTTAAACAAGCTAACTTAACATTGGAAGACATCGATTGGATTGTTCCTCATCAGGCGAGTGGCTTAGCTCTGGAGCATTTAATCAATAAACTCGCCATTGATCGTAAAAAAATTATTCATTTACTCAAAGACCGGGGCAACCAAATTGCGGTGTCACTGCCTTCCGGCTTACATGAATTACTGCACAGCCAGCAAGCCCGCACCGGAGATAAAATATTACTCATCGGCACATCCGCAGGTTTAAGCCTGGGCGGAGTCATTTTACAGCTATGAAATTAACACTGCTTAAAGTGGGTTATTGTTGCCACCCGGAAGCGATAGCCGTTCGGGGTGGCAGTTGGAAACCGGTGCAATTTCCCGCCGTGGTTGGAGTGCTCCAACACCCCACTCAGGGTGTTATTTTGTTTGATACCGGCTATGCACCACATTTTACTGACGCTACACAGCCTTTTCCCGAGCGTCTTTACCGTTGGGTCACGCCAATGCATCTCAGCGAACAGCAACACCTGCACCATCAACTGGCGCAACGCAACATTGCACTGGGAGATGTACGTTACATTTTTATCTCCCATTTCCATGCCGACCACATTGCTGGGTTAAAAGATTTCTCCAATGCGCGTTTTTTCTGCTCCCGACAAGCGCTCATCGACATGCAAAAACGTTCCAGAATTGGCAATTTACTTCATGGCCATCTGCCCGCTTTATTGCCGAATAACTTTGTGCAACGCGCACAATTTATTGAAGACAGTCCAAATGTTTCGCTGAGCAAAACACTCACACCCTTTGCCACCGGCAAAGACCTTTTTCAAGACGGCAGCTTACTGGCCATTGCGTTACCCGGTCATGCCAGCGGCCACTATGGGTTGCTTATCCATCAGCCAAACAGCTCCTGCTTTTTAATTGGTGACGCCTGCTGGTCAATAAACACCTTACAAGGAGGCAATACACCCCACCCCATCAGCAAGCTTATTTTGGACAACTCAAGCGAGTATTACGCGACGCAGCAAAACTTAACTCAGCTACACAGTGGCAACCAGAATATTCAAATTATTCCCTCCCACTGCACCCACAGCTATGAGGCATTTATTCGCCATGCTGATTGAACGCATCGTGTATTTTTTACGTGGGTTTTGGACAGCGAAACGTTTCGCCAAAGCGAACCGTTCGAAAGTAAAACGTTATCAACAGAAAAAATTAAACAAACTGCTGGCAAGGGTAAGCCACACGATACCGTATTATCATTCTTACACCGGGCAAGAGTTAAACACCTACCCAATAATAGATAAAAAACAGTTTCTACATCATTTTTCAACAATAAACCGTTTAGGCCTATCACTCCAACAATGCGAAACCCACGCATTGACAGCAGAACACAGCAGAGACTTTACGCCCCAACTAAAAGGCATATCCGTTGGTTTATCTTCCGGCACCAGCCAAAGGCGGGGCGTTTTTATGGTGTCTCAGGAAGAACAAGCCCAATGGGCAGGCTACATTATTGCCAAGAATATTCCATTTACCTTCAAACAAACCAAAGTCACCTTGTTCCTACGGGCAAATAGCAATCTCTACGAAGCGTCCAATGGCAAACTCATCCAATTCCGTTTTTTTGACCTCACACTTCAATTTGAAACATTAATGAGCGAACTGGAAGCATTCTCGCCAGATATACTTATTGCCCCGGCCCATGTTCTTGGCATGATTGCCCAACATAAACCCGGCATTCACCCTATAAAAATTATTTCTGTTGCCGAAGTACTGGAGGATGCCACACGGAAACAGGTGGAACACACCTTTCAACAACCGGTTCACGAAATTTATCAAGCGACCGAAGGCTACTTGGCTTCTACTTGTACACATGGCAGCCTGCACCTGAATGAAGATATCGTGATCGTAGAAAAAGAATGGCTTTGCCGTGAAAGTGGTCGTTTTATTCCTATCATTACCGATTTAAACAGACGCACATTGCCAATAATTCGCTACCGCCTGGACGATGTATTAATTGAAGACCCACGCCCCTGTGTCTGTGGTTCCTCATTTACTCGCCTGAAAAAAATTGAAGGCAGAACCGATGACATGTTGTGGTTAACCTGTATAAACACAGGCAAACTAAAATCCGTTTTTCCCGATTTAATACGGCGTGCCATGTACCTCGGTGAGCACCCCATAGATGACTACACCATAACTCAGGAAAATACCCTGTTGCATATTCACTATGATGGGCAACAACCAGAAAAGATACCACAACAAATTCACACAAATTTAACCGCGCTTTTTTCCAGCTTGCATTTACACGCACCAGACATACACTTTAGTCACGGCGTAACCCACACCATCACACAAAAACGACGCCGAATATCCTGCAAGCAAAAACCTTTTACAGAGGCGGCAACACAATGAAAATTCTGATCACAGGCGCATCCGGTTTTGTTGGCGGCAACTTCTTACAACGCTTCTCGTCTCGCTCCGACCTGGACATTCTCGGCGTGGCTCGACGCCCGATACCGCAACCCAATTATCGCCAAATCGATTTATGCCAAACGATCAAACTGGACTTTAAGCCGGATGTTGTGATCCACGCCGCCGCCCATGTTTCCCCCTGGGGCAGCAAACAGCAATATCACGCAAAAAATATTGCCGCCACGCAAAATGTCGTGAACTTTTGTGAAGAAAAACAGGTAAGCAAACTGATCTACCTTTCTTCCAGTTCTGTGTACTACCGGGACGAAGCACAACTCAATATTCAGGAAAGCACCAGCATAGGCCCGGATTTTATTAACGACTACGCGGCCACCAAATACGCAGGGGAACAAATAGTCAAAGGGTTTTCTGGTCGCCACGTTATTCTTCGACCCAGAGCAATATTTGGGCCGGGGGATACCGTATTATTTCCCCGCATATTGGAAGCGGCACAGAAAAAACGCCTGCCACTATTTAAAACACCCGAACCGGTTATCGGGGATTTAATTTATATCGATTGCTTAACCGACTACATGTTACATGCCGCATTAAACGAACACATTGAAGGTGAGTACAACCTCACCAATGCCGAACCCATTGCCATGCAACCCTTACTGTTGAGTGTATTAGAACGGCTAGGGTTACCCAAACCGAAAAAAACCTTACGTATAGAAACCGCCATGGGTATTGCCACAGTTATTGAAGCGGCTTATCGCCTGTTCCGATTATCCGGCGAACCACCATTAACCCGCTATGGTGTCAGCGTACTTGCCCACTCCAAAACATTTGATGTCAGCAAAATGCTGCGAGATTTTGGCCCGCCCTCGGTTTCCATAGAAGAGGGCATAACCCAGTTTATACAATGGCAACAAAACCATGCTTAGCATTATCGTCAGCTTAGTCTACATCGCCATAGTCGGCTTTAAAGTATTAAGTGCCCGGCATTACCGAGAAAATTTTCCTAAAAATACTGCGCACTGCGACCGAAAAAAAATCAGTATTTTTCAACCGATACTCAGTGGTGATCCACAATTGCCTCAAACACTGGCCGCCAACCTCACACCGTTACATGGTGCAACCTTTTATTGGTTAGTGGATGAAAAAGATAACGAAGCACAAAATATTGTCGATGCGTTGATCGCACAACACCCAACCGCCAATATTATAACAATGTGTTTCCCCGAACCACCGGAAGGCATTAATCCTAAATTGTTTAAAGTGTCCCAAGCATTTTCGGCTTGCCAGTCAGACTACTGTGTTGTACTTGATGACGACACCATTCTGCCGGAAGAAAGCCTGAATGTATTAATACAGGAATTGACACACTACCAGCTGACCACCGGTTTACCGCGATACCAAACTGGCGAGAACTTTGCCACCAAGTTGCTTGCGGCGTTTGTCAATAACAACTCCACCACCACGTATTTATCCTTATTGCCGTTTATGCCTCCCATTACCATCAACGGTATGTGTTATGCATTTGAACGCGAATGGTTTAAATCCATCGGCGGATTCGAGCCGTTATTACCCTGCCTGACCGACGACCTGGCGGTGGCCGAACAGGTACTGGCCAATAACGGCAAGATACGCCAAACCCCCTATAACCAAATTATCGCCACATCGCTTTCCGGTAAAAAAGAATATTTACAACAAATGCACCGGTGGTATTTATTTGCCAATATACTGTTTTTTAAACAATCAATAAAAAACCAAACCCTGATTCTACTGTTATATGCCCTGCCGCCTTTGTTGTTGCTCTTTGTTATCGCCAACGGGTTTGTTGCACCGAGCATATTCACAACCATTCCGCTCCTATGCACACTGAGCTTGCGCCATATTCTGCTGAACGCCAGCAACAAAACTAATGGTGTTATTTCATTAGTATCCGAGTTAATACAAAGCCTGCATATGACACATGCGTTAATCAGCAAAAAAATCCGCTGGCGCAGCCGGTATTACCATGTGCATTCCAATCGTGATTTCAGGAATGTGCAATGACAGTTAAAAAAGTCAAAGCACTTTTCCTCACCGGCCAAAGTCACAGGCAATCCTGCGGGCTCAGCCCGGCACAGAGTAAAGTGGCAAACATCATTCAGCAACAAGGGGCAAGTATTAGCGAGCTAAACTTCCCCTACAACCAACAGCTCTCCGACTTTAAACTCGCGAACATCGTGCAAGCCAGCATCAACAATGCACAACAATTTTTGAGCTGTTACAACAAACGTTTTACTCAACAACACAGCGACAAGCTTATTGCACAACTGCAAGACCACCACAAATACCTGATTCTTGCTGGCAGTTGCGGCTTGCATATATTTAACCATTTGACGTTACCACAAACACTGCTCGATAAAATACACATAATTGCTTATGGCCCGGTTGCCCATAAAACCGGAGCAACCAAAACACAATTAATTCAAGGCACGCGAGACTGGATCTCAAAAATATTCTTTAAACAGGTAGACTTACACGTACCCTGCGGCCATATGGATTATCTGGAATGCGAAGACTTCATTGACTATGTAAAACAGCAAACCCATCAACTGCTTCACACGAAACCATGATGCCAAGAAAAAAAATAGACCTGCTGGCGCCGCCTTTTAAAGGCCACCTGCACCCGATATTGGCCATCGGAAAAATTCTGCAACAGGAATATGAGATACGAGTGCTCTCCTCAGCCGCAGCCAAAACCGATATTCACGCAGCGGGGTTAACTCCTGTAATATTCGAGAGCATTGACGACCAGGCGCTCTTTGCCAGCGTCAACCCAGACCAATCCATCGGCAGCTCCCCAATAAAATTAGCCCAACAATTCAAACAGGTCTTTCGCTTTTTTCAGCAACTGCACCACGAACTCGACACCATATACCAAAGCAACACACCAGATTTACTGATAGCCGATTTCACCTTAGCCGTAATTGGGCCCATCGCAGAAAAATACCACATACCCTGGTGGACCAGTATGCCGTCACCCTGCGTCATCGAATGCGATGGTGGTGCCCCGGCCTACCTTGGCGGTTGGAAAACAGGAAATAATACTTTCTATTCAGTAAGGAACTGGCTAGGCCGTAAATTAACCCGCATGTTTAAGCAACTTATATTCTTAAGCTTTAAACGCGCCATAAACAAACTGGGTATCACACGCTTGCACAGGGAAGATGGTAGCGAACAAATTTATTCGCCAGATACCATTTTGTGCCTCGGAAACAAACACTTAGAATTTGATCGCCCCTGGCCCAAAGCCGCAAAATTTGTCGGCCCCATGCTCTACAGCCCAAAATTAAATACACCACCGCCAAAATTTGAAGCAGGAAAAAAATACATACTGGTGACACTCGGTACACACTTGAATTGGCGAAAGGCCAGCTTGTATAAAGAAGTGGAACAACTCGCAGAACACTTTCCCAATTATGTGTTTCACTTTTCCTGCGGTAATGCACACAAGAAGCAAATACACACCAGCCATAAGCGCTGTATAAACTATTCCTATATTAATTATGAGGAACACATACACCACTACCAGTATGCGATACACCACGGCGGTGCAGGCATTATGTATTACTGCTTACAACACGGCATTCCCAGCCTTGTGATTCCACAGGATTACGATCAGTTTGACCACGCCGCACGTTTAGAAGCCAAAAACCTGGCCATATGGGTAAAGAAGAGCAATCAACTGGAAAAAGAATTAAATCGACTTATTCATTCGTCGAGTATTCACACTCAAGTAATACGCTTTAAAGATCAACGCAGTACAAACGAAAACCAACTTATGGCATTGGTAGATCAATATTTTGAATAGTATGATTACAACGAAAATAACCCTTTCACACCTGAAGCAATAAACTCCACGGCGATGGCTACTAACAACAAACCCATTACCCGAGTCGACATTAAAATAGTACGCTCACTCAAATGCTGCCGAAACCAAGGCAAAAAACGAAAGCATAACCACAACGAAAAACTCAACAGTAAAAAGCAAACAATAATCGCCAAATAATGCCAATAGGCGTTGGACTGATGGGCATACACAATCACCGCACTCATTGCCCCAGGCCCTGCCAACAACGGCATAGTTAACGGAACCAACGCCACCGACTCATCCTGTGCGGCCTGTAATTCCTTTGGGCTATAACCAGGCGTCGTCAACATCTCTAAGCCCATTAACAGCAACACAATGCCGCCGGCGCAACGAAAAGCATCAATACTGATCCCCAAGCCCCACAGAATCCACTCCCCCAACAACAACGCCACTAGCAACGCAGCAAACACCCCCACCGCCGTTAACCTAGCCGTTTTTAACTGCTGCTCCCTCGTCTGCTGCCGAGTAAGCGTAATAAAAATGGGTATCGCGCTGAGCGGGTCCACAATCGCAAACAGACTGATAAAAAACTTGGAGTATTCTGTGAGATCAAGCATAGAAGACATTTAAAGCAGGGGGTTGCTTTAAGTGTAGTTTAAAAACTTATAACATAGACATAACTTATACATCACTATAAAGTCGGTCAGGCTTACGTTATTTAGCGAATAATGTAAGCAATCTTTTTTACAATTTCCAAAAAAGCAGAGCGCTCTCTTACAAAACAACTTATCAGATATCCCCCACCCTGAAAAATCAGATAAAACTTTCAAATTATGACCTTTAACCAAGACACTATCGAAAGTTGGCTACAAATTCACGCCGCAAACAGATATCCATTTTTATCAATCATAATATATATTTTTTAAAACCACCTGCACAACCACCTTTCCATTTCGCACAACAACAAACCCGGCCAAAACATCTGGAGATATTGACTTCTTATTAAAAAAAAATATTTTATCACCATCTTTATACTCCTCAGATAAACAATTAGCTATTTCATCCCATTTCCCTCCGTTATATTTCTTAACACTTTCAGACAATGTTAAATTCTTATCTTTTTCCAAGCTATTCTTTCTTATTTGATTATACATTTTTCTCCGATAATCAATATCTCTAATCATTATCTCAAGTAATGCTTCATCCCTGGAAACAGTTTTCTCTATATCATCTTTATCTAGATCAATATCGGACAAATATCCAACGGTGGGAGCAACTGAACACACTTTTACATTCGAATAAAGACCTTCAGGTTGTACTTCTTCTATAGAGAATCCATTTTCAGAAAATGCTAAAGCTAAAAAGCTAGCGATACACACATGTTTATTAAACACAAAACAACCTCCTCACTTTTCATTCATTGGGATACAAAACTGGCACTTATTGTCAACCTCTTCTTGAGTAAGACATAAAACTCCTAACGCCACTTATCTCCCCAGCGATCATAAAACGTATCCTTCATCCTATCCACCTCATCTTGAAACTCTCTTTTTTCTTCTGGAGTTCTGTGATCCACTTGAGCTGACGCAGGATCTCGTCCGTGTTGAATTTCATGAAACATACTATCAACTATCTCTTCCCCATTGACGGTTCCGTCAGCACTCCAATTTAGTTTCCCCCCTGGCTGTCCATTTCCTATACCAATATAGCTTTCGTCGCCCTCCCAAACTCCAGAAAAGTTTGATGTATCTTCATGATTAATGGTGTAAGTATCCATGACTTCATATACGTCATCGGGTAATCCGGGAGTATTCGAAATATCTTTAGATAGATTATCGACCGTCTTTTGTCGCTGCTTTATGGCTGGACTCTTTTTTCGACCATAAATCAGTCTAGGCTCTGGAACTTCTACCCCAAGATCGATTAAATAGTCGGCTTCAATAACAACGTCAACCACTGGAGCCCCATATGACTCATCTTTATACTTCCGGCTAACTGTAAGCCTTACTATGAGCGAGACCTTCTGTCAAAGCCGCACTCAACGCAGCACTTGCCGCACCATTTTCAAATTTGCCACCACTTGCAGCGGAGCTGGTACCACCGATCATGGCAGAAACCCCAACCCGTAGCGGCGCGTAATTCGCCCCTTCGGGCATGTACCCCCCTGCGAGCGCACCTATCCCTGCAGATAAGAAACCGTGCCCAAATTCACCGCCGTTTATCACGGATGTGATTCCACCTGCGACCGCCATCACCGCCACGCGTGTAAGCCCCTCAGTTACCGCGCCTAAATAGGCCGTTGCAGCACCAATTACGGCGGCCTTGAGAATACCTTGCGAGTTCGCGCCATTAATGGCGGCACATACTGCAGCAGCCATCCCCATAAAGAAAGCCGTATATAGAGGACCGATACGTGTTCCAGCACAGTACCAACTGGCAACTGGCAACTGGCAACTGGCAACTGGCAACTGGCAACTGGCAACTGGCAACTGGCAACTGGCAACTGGCAACTGGCAACTGCGATAATAACGGTACCAACTACCTGAAGAAACCTCTCTGTACCTGATTCCAGTCGGTTTCGTAGTCACTTGAACCCATTGCGTTTCTGCCAACAGATTTTTATACAGAACAATCTCCCGACTGCCGAAATTTAAATCCTGTTCAGTCGTGGAAGTAGCCCTCAACCGCCGTTAACCTAGCCGTTTTTAACTGCTGCGCCTTCGTCTGCTGTCGAGTAAGCGTAATAAAAATGGGGATCGCGCTGAGTGGGTCCACAATGGCGAACAGACTAATAAAAAACTTGGAGTATTCAGTGAGATCAAGCATAAAATATACTTTTATAAAGTCACCTATATTCGCTTTTTCCTGAAGATGACATGTAGGCTTTAAACATTGTATTCAGGTAATTAAATAGCAGTTTGAACACCATATTTCTCTCCCTGTTCCGCTGAAGAAGAGAGACTAGACAAACTAAAAATTAAAGCAGATTGAATTAATTTCATTAAACTCATGCTTATAGAACTCCTTCAAAAAACAATCTCAGATCATCTTGAATTGAAACTAATCTCTATTGTAATCATAGCTCATCAACGATCCCGACCCTAACTGTAAAAACTAAAAAGCCCTAGTAGTAGCTAGGGCTAAAAGTGGATGTCCTATTTATTGATTATTTCTTAACTCTCACAGACTAAAGGGCCTTCCCTTTGTTCTAAAAAAAACTGATGTCATCTTTTTCCCTGAACATTTCTCTAGCTACTTCAAAGCATCTTTCAAGATATCTATAGAAGTTGAAATATCAACTTTTTTCTGGATTAGCCCTTGAATCTCTTCAGCTGTTTGATCTAATACGAGACGAACCTCAGGTGGCAGCTCCTCCCCAGACTTTTTCTGCTTCTCTCGTACTCTGTTGTCCAGTATTGTTCCCTCCTTCGTCAATGTCGAAGAAATAGTAGACATTAAATATAGAGCCATGAAATCTTTACTATCTATACTCAGTAATAACCCATTTATCGCAGGTGAATAGCCCATCAATACCGACTCAAACTTGCAATTCCCTCGAAAGCATAGCTTGCTTGATTCACCATTCGGGATATTAGAAAGAAGATAGTATGCCAATCCAACATCCCTTGAATTCCTCTCATGCCTTATAAATTCTATCAGCAGTTTTGAAGACATCTCTGGATACATTTCTCGAAAAACCAGGGCATACTGAATATAGGAGCCCACATACCCGGATTTTTCCGCTGACTCTTTTAACCAGTAGTTCGCCTCTTCGCCTTCTCCGTTTTTAAAATAGTATCCGTAGAGTTCAAATGCAGCTTGACCATCACCCGCCTTAGCACGCTCAATTAAATTTTCGATAGGCAATGATGACAGTTCTTTCATCAATCCTACTCCGTAAGTACCAAGAGGGGAAAATAATATCCACATTACGGTGAGTGTTTTGAAATTCATTTTATAGTCGCCCAATCATCTTTAACCCTCACATACTCGTCCTTACCAACTTTAACGACATTGTAGTACTCAGCAGTTCCCTCTATAAGTTTATCGTAATATTTCGCCTCCCCATTTACTCCCAGCACGTTCCTCCTCGTCGCATACATCGATAAATATGTTCTCGGCCCTTTGACCGTAACATTTACACCTCTAGAAGCTAGCGCTGCATGCAGTTTGTAAGCAAATGAGTGCACTATCTCTGCAACATAAACGCACACACCATTCAAGAGCAGTGTTTCGGCATGACATTAATCACTTAAATATACCTCATCAAGATTAACTAATATAAATCCATCACCTGATTCTTTAAGTGTTATCTCAAGCTCAAGAGCATGTCCATATTGAGTGCTAAAATTGTAGTTATAAAATCCACCAACAATTAAAAAAGTGTCACGGTTACGCTTCTCAATCATAATTAGCGGAGGAAAACCAAGAGCTCTAACCCTATCGATTTTATTCAGGTAGTAACTTTGAATGCTTTCAATCAAGTCTCTAGAATTTGAATCTATGCCGTTTAAACAAACATTCCCCCACACTTCGTTGCAAATTAGATTTCTATCTGCAGCTAGCTTAGAAGGATGCATATTGTATTTTGATGGAGAGCACGAACAAAGAATAGTCACGCAAAAGACGTATACTATGAATGACATTTTCATATTTATCGTCAAGTAAGAAGGGGCTCTATGCCTATCCATGACACTTCTTTAGCTTTTTACCACTACCACACCAACAAGTATCATTTCTTCCGAGTTTAATATCCGGCAAGAATTCCCCACCGACATAAAACCAACGATTATTTTCAAATACAAAACTGGATTTCTCGTGCAGCTGTTTTGGGGCATCAGTTTGAGACAAGGCATCTTGAAAAAAAGCAATAAACTCAACAATTCCGTTGTCACCAACCTGCTCACTATGCACAACAGAAAGTGAAAGCCATTCTGTAGAAGAAAAAGAAGCCTCAATACTGTGTTTTAAACTTGGATGTCGAGTAGACTCGTGTTGCGTATCCACTAAATAGTCAGCATCCTGAATACAATAAGCCGTAAACCGCGAACGCATAAGCTGTTCAGGCGTCTCCGCCTGTTTTTCACCCATCACAAAAGACTTACAACATTCCTCATATTCACGTTTAGAACCACAATAACACAGCATATTTTCTCTAACACCTAATCACATCATGCGAATATTAAAAAATAAAAATATCAGCCATAGTATCAGCTAATCATTCCAGAGTTAACGTAATAATGATACCGAATACCGTTGATTTCATAGGTAAAATGCGGGCCGGAAACATCACCAAAATTCTGGTGCACACTACCTACAATCCTAATATTGATCCCACTGCCATAGATCCCAGCTAACACCAAGACCATATTCTCCACAGTCCAGATACGCGCATACCCTGGGTCACCTGTTCTCATGCCCATTGCAACAGTAATCGTGGGGCCAGACGCTGCACTTGGAGAAGTAGAAACAGGCACCGGAATAGACATACTCGGAGATGGACCACAATTACTGCGTACCACCTGATTCTGAGTTGGCATAGGAGTAGGCTGTATAGTGGCCGGGGACGGGGCCGTTGAGCTACTGGTAGATGCCTGTTGTCGACTACGAGGGACAAAGGCTTTTGCTTTAGGGTTTAATTTTGTTTCTTTTTGCGGTACTGGACCTGGGCACATAAAACGTTCTCCTGATTTATCCTGCTTTTATATAATTGTGCTGAATTAATATAATTGACGACATTTTTATCCATAGCCAACCGTACCCTTTAGCATAGACAAGATATCAAGATATTAGCGACCAAAGCTTTACTTGTTTCGAATATCAGATAAGCACTGATATAGCCAAATCTACAAAAAAAGTCGATCGTCTTTAATAAGCGGCACATCGACAAACAATTCTCGTATAAACTTTGCGTTTTATAAAATTCACAACGCTCTATTCGGTTATTTTGCACACAGAAGTACATACACCGAGAAGGGCCGCACGCCCAGATCGGTGAGCTTCAGGTTAGCGTGATTTAAATTACTAAGCTGCCTGTTTTGCACATGGATGTGCTTATGCCGTGAAGGGCATGGATGCCCGAGAACGGCCCGGCAGTGAACATTTGAATAATCAAAATTATCAATGTCCCGCTTTTCTAAGCCGCCTGTGCGGCAGTTTTGCACACGGAAGTGCTTACGCCGTGAAGGGCAGGACGCCCGAGAGCGGCGCCTCCGAGATTAGCACGATTTAAATAACCAAGCTGCCTGTGCGGCAGTGAACTTTTCTGATGCCTTGTTTTATGTCTGTGTATCTTTCTAAGCTGCCTGTGCGGCAGTGAACAGTGTGCTTGCTTACAGCAAAAAAATCTGCTTTCTAAGCTGCGTGTGTCGCAGTGAACATACATTATTTCCACCAGCAGTAATCGAAACATTTCTAAGCTGCGTGTGTCGCAGTGAACGATGAACCATCCGTTAGTGTCAGTTAGATAGTTTTCTAAGCTGCGTGTGTCGCAGTGAACGGCTTTAGCCGCGGCCTCATCGCCGGGCACATTTTCTAAGCTGCGTGTGTCGCAGTGAACAAACCGCGCCCGCGCGTTTTCCAGCTCCGATTTTTCTAAGCTGCGTGTGTCGCAGTGAACTGAATACTCCTATTCTCCTGGAAGTTACAGACTTTCTAAGCTGCGTGTGTCGCAGTGAACCTGTTCGCACAAGAGAAGCGCGGAGAATTGGGTTTCTAAGCTGCGTGTGTCGCAGTGAACATAACAGCTCTATGCTTGGAGTTTATGAGTTATTTCTAAGCTGCGTGTGTCGCAGTGAACGTTCGTCCTGTTGCTGGTACACCGTACTCTAATTTCTAAGCTGCGTGTGTCGCAGTGAACGATGTAAGCTTAAAAAAGCCTGAATGCTTAAATTTTCTAAGCTGCGTGTGTCGCAGTGAACCTTCGAAAAAGCCAGGAACGCGACAGGCCTTTTTTCTAAGCTGCGTGTGTCGCAGTGAACGACGCCCCATTTTGTGAAACGCATCAACCCAATTTCTAAGCTGCGTGTGTCGCAGTGAACGGCGTTACTTATCCGGTGGAGCTTGGCTTACATTTCTAAGCTGCGTGTGTCGCAGTGAACTTGATGGGCGGTGCATTTATGCGTAGGAATAATTTCTAAGCTGCGTGTGTCGCAGTGAACGACGATAGACGAGGAAGGCGCGGGATCTGTCCTTTCTAAGCTGCGTGTGTCGCAGTGAACCGCGGGTCCGGGGGATTGCGGGTACCTCCTATTTTCTAAGCTGCGTGTGTCGCAGTGAACGGCGTGATCATTTCCGTTGGTATTCTTCTCACTTTCTAAGCTGCGTGTGTCGCAGTGAACTTTTCCGTTGCGCCTAAAAAACTTCTCGATGGTTTCTAAGCTGCGTGTGTCGCAGTGAACTGCTAACTACTTCAAAAGCCCCAGTTGTAGGATTTCTAAGCTGCGTGTGTCGCAGTGAACGGCTCTCTAGAAGATCTGCAAAAACATTTGCATTTCTAAGCTGCGTGTGTCGCAGTGAACTGGGGTTGTCATGCGACCATCCTCGTTTTCAGTTTCTAAGCTGCGTGTGTCGCAGTGAACTAGAATTTCATGTATTTGAAATTAGATCTGAATTTCTAAGCTGCGTGTGTCGCAGTGAACTAGAAGCTTTGCAGGAAGATTTGCTACTCTCTTTTCTAAGCTGCGTGTGTCGCAGTGAACCGGCCAGACCGGGTAATTGTCGGAGAGATAAGTTTCTAAGCTGCGTGTGTCGCAGTGAACCGGCCAGACCGGGTAATTGTCGGAGAGATAAGTTTCTAAG
The DNA here is from genome assembly GCF_032773895.1 of Teredinibacter sp. KSP-S5-2. Classification (NCBI taxonomy): domain Bacteria; kingdom Pseudomonadati; phylum Pseudomonadota; class Gammaproteobacteria; order Cellvibrionales; family Cellvibrionaceae; genus Teredinibacter; species Teredinibacter sp. KSP-S5-2. Next base: position 3,540,839 of record NZ_CP120416.1, read on the forward strand.
CTGCGTGTGTCGCAGTGAACGAAGGGCTGGCCAGCAACGTTACCGCAATGCATTTCTAAGCTGCGTGTGTCGCAGTGAACAGCGTCTTTCGCACTGGCCGGGTATTTCTGGCTTTCTAAGCTGCGTGTGTCGCAGTGAACACATATCTAAACAACCGTCACCATTCACATCGTTTCTAAGCTGCGTGTGTCGCAGTGAACTAAATGCTCATCGCGAGCAAACAGAAGCAATTTTTCTAAGCTGCGTGTGTCGCAGTGAACATGACGTACATAGGTTCTTCTTCGTCATTTGTGTTTCTAAGCTGCGTGTGTCGCAGTGAACGCGGGGCTCTCCAGTCGTTGAATAATGCGTTTTTTCTAAGCTGCGTGTGTCGCAGTGAACTGCATTTGAGAGTTTTCAATCATAAGCATCGGTTTCTAAGCTGCGTGTGTCGCAGTGAACGTTGCATAACCATTCGCCAAATATTCGCCCCATTTCTAAGCTGCGTGTGTCGCAGTGAACCGCATACGATGCAATCCTGACTATCAACGAAATTTCTAAGCTGCGTGTGTCGCAGTGAACGAAGAAGTGCAGCAGTCGTTTGATCGCTTAAGTTTCTAAGCTGCGTGTGTCGCAGTGACCCCCCGGCGACTTTGGTTTTAAAATCCATATGCTTTCTAAGCTGCGTGTGTCGCAGTGAACTCCCGTGGGGGTTTACTGTGTTTTGGATAGCGTTTCTAAGCTGCGTGTGTCGCAGTGAACCTCCAAAGCATAATTATTTGCACTGTAATGCCTTTCTAAGCTGCGTGTGTCGCAGTGAACGATTTGCAAGCTCACCACCAACGAGAGTAAGTTTTCTAAGCTGCGTGTGTCGCAGTGAACTCAAGGAGCAACTCAGGAAAAGCAAAGGCGTTTTTCTAAGCTGCGTGTGTCGCAGTGAACTTACCAGACGACCTGTCTTCTTTAAGTAAAAATTTCTAAGCTGCGTGTGTCGCAGTGAACAATAACTATAAACGCAAAAAATAAGCTACATCAAGAGGTTAGCCAATTTTAGGCAAAAATACCTATCATTTTTTAACCAGATGTAACTTATTGATTTAATTACATATTTTTAAAGAGCAAAAAATATTGGTATTTTTAGGTAAAAAGACCAATACCGTCTAATAAAAACTAAACATAACGGCAAAACCCCAAGCAGGCTTGGGGTGCATCATCATAAAAAACCGACAGAAAATTAGAACCAAGGTACGGTTGCTTGTTTTTCCTCACTTTTGTCGCTTAAGCCGTAGCAAGTAAAGTAGCCAGATTTAGGCTCATCTAAAAGTTTTTGCTCAATAAACAACCGGAAGCCATCGCTTGTTTCTGCGTTGCCAGACAAACTTTTTGCATGGATAAACGGTAAGTTGCAAATACCGCAGGGCGCACTTTCGCTTAACTTTTCCAGACAGGTTTCTATTGGCTCACCAGTTTCTATGGCTTGGTATTCCGCCATTTTTTTGGTTTTAGCCGCGATTTGTTTTTGGCTTTTTATGTGCCTGCGAGTAAAACAGGCGTATTGCGTCACTTCAGGTATGGGCTTAATGGTTTTTATCTGGGCATAGTCTTCCAATCGTATTAACCATTGGGTTAAACCTAAGGTTTCCAGTTCCGCTTCAGTATTGGCAAAAAGCCGAATAATATCTCCCAGTGGAAATTCTTTTTCTCCCTTTTCTGGCAATTTATACCCCGGAATGGATAGTCCAATGGCAGATTGATTCTCCCCAATTTTATACTCAACTAGCGCAATATGTATTTGTTGGAATACTTTATGCCAGAGAAAGCCCAAATTAGTTTCTGCATCTGGCAACAAGCGAATATCTTGGTAATAGTTCATAACCATTACTCCGCTTTTTCACCGTATACGCCGCCGCGAATAAGGTTAGCGATTACATAATGCTGTTGCTCTACTGGTGGCTGCTCGCCTTTTAAAACCCAATTATCCAACAGTGTATAAAAATCCATTTTTTCTTTTGGCTGGCGGTAGGCTTTACCACGGCTGGTTACAGAGCCAAATGGTTCTACAGATATTGGAACAATTTTTTCAGTATTAGGATACCAAGTGTCAACGGTGCGCAATGCATTTCCAATTTTTTGTGAGTGCATTGCGGCTTTTTGCTCAACTTGGTAGAGCGTTTTGCTTTTTCTGCCTTTTGCAGAACTGGCGCTGTCCAACAATAATTCTTGAGAGGGGAATACCTCTTGCCCTTCACCGAGTTTTACAAAAGCCACAACGCTCAAAAAGGCGAAATCATTCCCTTTTAGCCCTTGCTCAATTACCTCGGCCAACTCAGTCAACTGCATTTTCTGCACATCGGATAACGTAAAACTATTTAATGAAAAAGAGTACCCATCAAACTTCCAGTTTTTTTCCGTACTCGGTTCTGACACCCGAACTTCAACCGCTTCTGCCCCTACTCGGTTGCGCCATAAAAAACGACCACTGGCAATATTCATGGCATAACGCATAGACAATTCAGAAAATTGATGTTCGGCAATGTAACCTTGAATAGTGCTTTCTAGTACTTGCTGATATTCCTGGTCATTACATACTGAAGGCTGTTGCACATTGCCCAATACTCGCAAACTAAATTGCAGCTTTAGTGTGTTCTTATCGTAAGGTAAGGAAGCGCTATCCACCGTTTGTAAATTGGCTTTTTGTACCTCCTGGTCGAGCTTTGCCGGGTCGCTTTGAATCGCATTCTTTTGACGATTGGAAATAGTGCCACGCACAGACTTTTCTTGTACTTCAATACCGGGCCATGCTTCACTTTTGTCACGCTCATCCCAATTACCGGCAAACATAATCGCATCCGAGTTAGATAGTTTACGCTCAAACGCCAATACCGATGCTGTTTTTAATTTAGCCATGTTGTTAATCCTTCAATAATATTTTACGTATGGTTTATTCTGTAAGAAATTGTTCGTAGTGGTTTTTACATACATACCAATCGCTACCAGGCTCGTGGTCGTAGTGCCACAACACTTGCTCTAATCGGTTGATTCTATGGGGGCTTAGCCATTCGCCTAGCGTGTAGGCATATTCAACAAAGCGAACTGGCGTTTCTGCATCACGACTTTTTGCTACTTCACCAGGATCATACAAAGGTGAGATAGCGCGATAACCCGTCACTATAGGGCGAACCCAACCGGGGTAATTTTTGGCTTGAATGGTTTTATCTGCATTGCGTTGCAAGGTGGAATTATCCAACCAGGCACTGAATACCGGGTTTGCTTGCCCATCAAAGTGTTCGCTCTGCTCACGAAGCAATTGTGGGCGAGCCACCAACAAATACCCCGGCAATAACGTCCGCATCCAAAAATTCACCTGCTCTTGCTGGTCATTCGTTCCATCGTTCAATTCAACAACTCTGGCTTTTTGGATATGAGTAATTAACCCACCCGCCAAGCGCTGGGTTTGCGCCAAATTCAGAATTAATGCTTCTAACCTTTCCATGTCGTCTTCGTAGATATCGAGTTTTTCAATGGTCAGCAATACACTAACTTTCATTCGTGCTCGCCCTTCTTCCACAAAAGAGGGCGATTTTTCCTCTTTTGTTAGCGGGTTGCGAGTGAGTGAAAACACATGCTCCGAGTAAGCGTTCGCCTGTTGGCTCTGCACATCCAGTTGGTGGCAGATCACTGCGCAACCAGAAAATTGAAGCTTAAACTCTTCCTGCCCTTGCTCGGCCAACTTTCGTTGCAGAGCATGGCCAAACCCTAAGAAATGGGTAATAGCAGGAAAACCCCAGGTTTGCCCCGCAATCGCATTGGCATTTTCAACCGTAATATTGCGTAATAATAAAAAAGCATTCATGAGTAGAACTCCTTGCGGGCACGCTCGGTTAATCTAAGTTCCTGGGCGACCAGGCTTTTCCATTCCCGGTGCTCTACATCTCCTAAATGCAGGGTACTGCTTTGCAAGGTGCGATTTAACCAAGAGGCAAATTTGCTGGCGATATCCTCTTGCCAGTCTTTTTTGTCCATGGCCTCTCGGAACGTATCGTCTATTTGCACTCGGCCAGGGTCTAACCAAAGCTGCTCATTTAAGGGAAGGTGACAATCTTCACTCATTGACCAACCCGCTGGATGGTTATGAATACTGGCCGCAAACAGCAAAAATATATCCACTATTTCATCCATCCCCCTTGCTCTTGCCTCTCGAATATCAAAGGTGGATTCTTTGTTGAATACTTTTTCAAGGTAGCGCTTTAAGCGGTGAGCCGCTTTGGCTTTACGGTACACTTTGCTGGGCAGCAGGGAATCAAAAACCGATTGAATATTAAGAGGTGGCTTGTCCTGTTGTTGCCATATCGGCGGGCGGTTATCCAACAGATAATTTTTCCCGCCGCGTTGTGAATTTAGCTGAGAGATATTTTGCGGCTTGGTTCCACCAAAAGTTTGCACCGCAAAATTAGGTATAAATTGGTAGCCGTTTTCAGCCACATCCGCTTTAATATCCGCCTCTTTACTGTATTGCCGCTCGCGCTGTGTTCGCCGTGTTGCAAATACTTCATGGGCCAGGGAACTGGCAAATAATGGACTTAATAAATGGTACTCGCCCTCTTCATTGTCACCATAAGCAAGCGGCCAATACACTTGCTTGGCTAACTTGTGGCTTGCCAGCTCTTTATTTTCAAACACTTGTGCAAAGCCAGTTAGCCACTCACGGGCTTGCTGTTCATTTTGGGCAATGAGCAAAAGCGGCTCAATATCACCAGCCAACACATAATCAATTAAAGTTTTACCTTCATGCTCAATTTGCGCCAGCAGCTTACCTACATCAAGTGCCGCTGCATTGCCGCAGATATCCAACACAGGGTTATTAATGGATTGCGTTGAAACAATTCCGTCAATAGGCGCCGCTGACTGCTGGTCATAAATATTGGAACCTTTAGCATCACCATGCAGATACTTAACCGCATGGGTCACAAACTGCAGTTGCTTTGCCCGAATGGCGGCATCCGTTAACCAGTTTCGCGGTTCAAATTTTTCTTTGGTATCTCGTAAATCTTGCTGTAACGCTTCGAGCTTTTTCTGGTCGGCATCACTTGCCGAAGCTCCCAGCTTAGCGATGCTTTTTTCCAGTGCATCTATCTTATCCGCCCCCCGGCCCGCGATATATGCCAGAATTTTTGCGGTGAGTGTATGTTCTTCTTCCAATGTTTTATCTCCGTTGCTAGAAAGTCCCCATCAACCAACTTTTCAATGATTCAAAATTAGGCGTAGCTATCAACAAAAGCACTAAACCCACGCCGACGAACTTGAAACTAAACTTCTTGACACTTCCACTTTCAGTGCTTTCAGTCTTAATTGACACCTCAAGACCAACCTCACTTTTTACCCAAGGACGTTTCATATCTGCCACCCTCACTTTGCCAGTGACCAGATAATAGACGCAGCCCTCTAAAACATCAACCATTAGTTACTTAACTTAACTTAGATAAAATCAGTAAACTGTGTAATAATATCTTCGTTGAGTCGCCAATCTTTGATAAGCGTATTAACTGCAAATTATGCAGCTTAGAAAATTAGGTACTTAACTTAAGTTCTATCTCAACCTTTTACCGCCATACAGGCGGCTTACCGTCAGAAGCACTGCGCTTCTGGCGCTTTTCTCCCCCCCGTTACTCCAAGGCCTGACAGAACCCAAACTCATCCGAATAGCTCCACGGTTTATTGCTGTCTCTTAGGTTTACCGCGCCAAATACCATGCAAGCTTCCTCCAAGCCCCAGCCTAGCTGGCTGGCAAGGCGGGCTACTAACGGTGGGTATGACGTATTCGCCCAAAGGCTAACCCCCTGCCCCAACGGCTCCCGGCATTGGTTAAATTCTGATTTTGCGGTTTTGGCCTCACTCTGGTTTTGCCCCCTAAAATCAAACATACGTTTGATTTGTGCATCACTCGCATCACCACCTTCTTGTATGCTCATGTAGTAGTCCACCCCGGGAGACGAAGCTCGAAAGGGTGTTGCGCTTTGCAACTGATAGGTAAGGTGGCAGGGCTGCTCCCACCAATTCCAAGCGCCAACTTTGGCAGCCTTGTTAAACATGGCCTGATGCAAATGGTGGTGCTCCAAATCAACCAGGTTATTACGCCAATCCTTTTCTTCTCTGAGCTGAATACGTGGAATAGCAGTAATGATCTTATATTGTTCGGGCGTTAATACTTCCGTCAATTCATGTTTGCTCAATAAAAATTCTTTTGTTTCAAAACCCGGTTTACAAAAAGCTGGCTCACCAGGGGTTTTCAATGCTCGGTAATTGGTGCTGAGAATAACCAAATTATGATGGGGCGATTCTGTTTGCCGGTGCCGCTGAATTCGGCCAGCCAATTGAATAATGCTGCGCATGGAGCTTGGCTCAGCAATGGCCCAGTCTAAGTCCCAATCTCGCCCCACTTCGGCCACGCTGGTGGCCAAGATAATGAAGATATGATTTTCTGCTTTTGACTGATGTAAACCGTTAATAATCGCTGGCTGCTGCCATATAGTTTCTGACTCACTGCGGTCCAGTACAGCATCTAATGTGTTTTCAATATTGGAACGTTGTACCAATGGAAATTGGCTGTGGTAAACACAAATATGTATATGCGTATTTTCTGCAACCGGCTGGCAAGCCAATTGCTGGGCCACAGCAACTAAGGGGTTAATATTGGCCATACGCACTAAACCAACACTTATTTTTTTACCCTCAGAGGATGTTTGGTTATGGCGCTGGTGCAATTCGTACAGGTTTACACGAACGACCTCAGCCATTGCCCCAATAATATCACTTGGTTGAATACTCGACCGAATGGGTTCACTAATAATCGCTTTATGTAGTTGCTGTTTTTTCGCGAGCGCCAAAGTTCTGCTCTTTACAAACTGGCTATGGCACTGTTCAAACTGATGCAAATCAGCAAGCTGTTCTGTTTTTTCGCTGCATTCATCAAACCATGCACAAGTAACCTTATTGTACTGCGCCAGGTTTTGGCTTCGATTAAAATGTTCTCGCCCCTCTTTATACGCGGCAAATAATGCTTCCAATGCGGCAGGCGGCAAAGTTGCAGAGGAAAGTAATACTCTGGAACCCAGTAATCCAGCCCAGTTTACCAAGCGTATTAACGCTGGCAGGTCAGCAATATCAAAATCGTCCGGTTCATCCAAAACCAAATCAGAAGTTAACAGGCGCAACATAGGGGCAATTTGTTTCCCGCCCCGGCTGCCTTCGGTTGCGGGCATCAAATGGTCAACAGTACTCACCAATACAGGTGCATTCACTAGTTTATTGAGTTTGGGTTGCTTTGCTAACCAGTCTTTTAATGCACTATCACTAAGCGCACCGCTATAACTCACGCTCTGGTTTTGGTCCATTAACTCATTTTCTGATTCTGAGCCGGTTTTTAATGCATCTATATCAGTCTCAACAACAGTCTGCTTATCTTGCTCCAGATCGTGAAGCATTTTCACTGCTTGCGAACCAATTAATACAGCTAAATCCTCTTCTGGTAACTCTAACCTACTACCCAGCGCCTGCCCGGTTTGCAGGGTTAATGTGCGTAACCCCAAAGCAACACTAAAACGACACCCCTCTTTCGGGTTTGATAAACCATACATAATGCGCGCATTGCCCAAGGTTTTACCATGCCCGGTGGAAGCCATATTCACACCAAAAAAGCCGGTTTTTTCCGTTTGTTCCCCCACACTTTTAGCCAAGCTGTATGCCCGGTTTTGCCAGAGAAAGCGTTTTGCTTTCGTCGGCTTTTCTAATACCCGAAGGTTGGCAACCGCAGGTAAGGATTGTTTTAAACTCGGCAAATGGCGCATGAGCTTTACGCTGTGCTGGTATACGCCAATTAGATGCTCATCCAGTTTTTGTTTAAGCAGTTTTGTTTTTCGGTCGCTATTAGCAAAAGCCAGGTAGCTCTTATCTTGATATTTTGTATTTGCTGGTAAAGAAGAGTAATGGTGGTCCGCCAGCATCAACGTTAGCCGGGCAATATGCAGGCTAAACTTATCGTCCAACCATTGTGAATCTGATTGAAAAAAGTGTTTTCTTGCCAGCGCCCGTTCGGCGATATCCCGCGCTTTATTACACCAGCGCAGACTAACAAAGGGGGTTCCTCGCTTAAATTCCCATACAGATTTTAAGTCGCTTTTGCTCCAATCATCCCTTTCTACCTGAGGTGAATTCCATACAGCAACTAACTTTTTATCTATATGATTCTGCGTTTCACTAAAACTTATACCCGTGCCTTTGGTGGTTTTATAAAATGGTAATTTGTGATGGGTTAATATCAACCATGCAACCGCTCGTGCGACCGGAGTCATTAAATAACGATAGGGAACAAGAGTTGGGTTTTCGGACACTATTTTTTTAATGCTTTCCTGTAGTTTTTTGTCCTCTGCTGGAGCAATGCCACTCAACTTGGTCAACCATGCCTGATCATCTTCCCCGTTAACAAAAGCAATAAACATAACAAGAGACACCCACTCATGCCGGTACGGTTCACTTAGTTTTGACTTTTGCGAAGGATCGATCTTTTTTTGAAATAGCGCGTTAGCTTTACCAAAATCGTGAAACAGAGCAGCAATACCGGCGAGTAACGTTATATCCTCTGCCGTTAACCAGTTGTTTTCATATTCCGAGTTAAGCAAATTCTTTTCAGTGCTATTTACCGGCACCACGCCTTCACTATTAAATTTGCTTTTATTCCCCACACACCATAAAAACTGGCTGCGTGACCGACTGCGAATCCAATGGCAACTTACGGCGGTGCTTTTGCTCGCGGTTTTACGCAACATTTTTTTAACCGTGAACAAACCATCTTCCGTAATGACCGTTTGCCAGGTGTTATCCCCTATCCTATTCGCGAAGGCATCCAGTACGCGGCGGGTTTTCTTCAGTGCATTTTTTTCGCACTGGCTGACAAAGGTGACCATCATAGTTCGTCACCTTCCATGTCTTTCTCCCCCTGCAACGCCACGTCTTTCACTTGGTTAAACATAAAGTCCAGGGCTTTTACATCGGTAAACACTTGCAGTACTTGCTGCCTAAACTCCTGCTCTGTGGCTTTTTCTTTGGCGCAAATAAAGGCCCAGGGCAATACGATGGCGTCTTTGATTAAATCCGCCACGTCAAACACCAGCGCTCCCCGGCGGGTTTTGCCATGCATTACGGCAAAGCCGTGGGGTATGCCGAGCACCCACAGGGTTGTTGCGGCCAAGCCGTAGGCTAAGTAGTTGCCGTGGTTCAGGAAGTCGTTGGCTTTGTCTGTGGATTGGTGTTCACGTACAAAGTCTTCCTGCTGGGTAGCGTTGGCAGCGTATTTGTAGAGCTGTTTGGTGAGCTGGGCTTCGCTAAGCAACAGTTCAGAGGTGTTTTTTGCCGCATCCGTACGGGAATAGCAGTGGCGTATAGCCGCTTGTAGTTCATCGTCTTCGATACAGAAGCCTTCGGCTTTTAAATCGCGGTTTTTGGCCCAGGTGTTTTCCAAAAAGCCCAACCTGGCAAATTGGAATTGCTTCGCAGCTTGCAAGCGTTTTTCATCGTTAAACCAAAAGCACATCCAGCCTTGTAAATATTGAGTGGGGCGGTATTCCCCTTGTGGGCATAACCATTCGACTTCGGTGCCTGCATACAATGGTGTGCTGCCGCCGCCGCAAAAGCCAACCAACACACCCGCCTGGGTGAGCATACGCATAGCCGCCTGGGTAATGGAGGTGCCGGTGCCCAGCAATATTACCGTGGTATTGGCAATGGGTATGTTCCAATATTGGTTTTCTTTTTTCTCTTCCGTTAGGTACAGCACTCTGCCATCTTTTTGCATTACGCGGCAATGTTCCAGGTAGTACAGGTTAGCCCGCTTGGAATGCAAAATAGCTTTTAAGTCTGATGGCGAAAATTGTTCCATATGCAGTTTCCGTTAATGTTTTTCGATTATTTAAAATCCATTTAATACGTTATTCAATTACTGTCTGTACATACATGCTAATTATGTTGGCAGGTATTGTTTTATGTTTTGCCAGCACTGACTATTGACAATTATTTGTTGTGCTTCGGCAGAGGGCTTGTATTGATCGATATGGAGTTTTTGCATGAGGTATAGCAGTAGCGCCGCACGGGTGTTTAATATTCGCTGCCCGGATTGCATTTGGTAGTCCATTTCGATGATGTTTTTTTGGGCTGGACTTAATCTGGGGTCAGGTTCAATAATTAAATCCACCCAGGTATTCCACTTTTCGTCCTGCTCAATTAATTGTGTGGCTTTACCTTCATCATTAAAAATGCCATTAAACCGGGAAAGAACAAAATCACGAAAATTCTGATTTTTTTCGCAGTAGGCGCGGGTGTGCCAACGGACACCATTGAACACTAAACTGTGGGGGGAGATTATTCGTTCTTCGTAGTTTGGGCTGGATACCGAAGCGTAACCCACGTAAATTCTTCGTTTTTCCCGTATTGCTCGCAGAATGGGCCGCACTAACTCCGGTGAAATATTACGTAGCGGCGCTTCAATATAGCTAAAGGGTAGGTCATCGCTTCCTTTACTTTTTTTACCTTTAGCAAATAAAGCAAAATATTCTTCCATTGTGCCTTTGCAATAATGCGGCTGAAATTTTTTTGTTGGCACCAAGCCTTTTTTGGAACTGTTGTAGGCAAAATTCTCCGGGTGCCTGGCGGTGTATTTTTGCAGGATTTTTGCAGATGGTGGGCGACTCATTTTAAAGTGTTGTTGTAGTTGAGAAGCATTTATTTTTCCTTCCCACAGCCCAACCAGTTCAATAAATCGTATTTTGTTATCCGGTGTCTCAGAGTCCAATACTATGTCCTGTAGTTTTTATTGTGGCGATATTATTTATCGCATTCATTTAATTAATCGACGTTACCTGAAAAGAAACTTTATGGGTATAGTCGTGTTGATTTACGTGTCACTAATTAAATATGGGTGGGCATCGTGTTTGTAAAACGGCGTTACCTACGTTAAACACAGTTAAAAAAACGGCGTCTTTAGACGCCGAAATGCAAATTGAAATGCGATATTTTGATAAGGTTTACCCGGTTTGCGATGTCTGCCCTTTTATTTTTTCTCGCAACGCTTGGAGCATGGAGAAAAATACTGGAATAAATGGCGTGCCTACCAATAGTGCCGCAAGCATTCCCCACATAACGGTATGACCCAATGACATTTGGCTAAACATGCCCGCACCGGATGCAAATACCAACGGCAGAATGCCCAGCACAAAAGATAATGCTGTCATGCATACTGCACGAAAACGCATTCGCGCAGCTTCGGCTGCGGCATCCAATATAGAGAGCCCTTCTCTTCGTCGTTCGCTGGCAAATTCAACGATGAGAATGGCATTTTTCGCAGCCAAACCAATAAGCAACACCAGCCCCACCTGGGCAAATAAATCCAGCGCCCCCAGCTGCGGAATACCAATTTGTTTTACCAGTAATAAACCGAGTATTGAACCGGTAACGGCAATGGGCACTACTAATATAATGGCCACCGGCATGGACCAGCTTTCATATTGGGCAACCAAAAATAAATAAATGAAGACCATCGCCAAGGCAAACGCGATGATGGCCTGGTTGCCTGCTTTGGCTTCCTGATAGCTCATTCCTGTCCATTCTACTTGGTAACCGTTGGGTAAATTTTCCCGAGCCAGACGTTCCAGTTCTGCCATTGCCGTCCCACTGGCGACACCTGGGGCAGTACTCGCTCGCAGAATAGCAGCGCGATATAAGTTGTAACGTGTTGCCACATCCGCACCGAGTATCGGGTCGACAGTCACCAGTGTGGAGAGTGGTACCATTTCGCCGGTAGTCGCCCGCGCATAAAGTTGGGAAATATCCTGCAAGCTTGAACGGTAACTGGGTTGCGCCTGCATCATGACCCGATAGGTTTGGCCGAAAAGTGAAAAATCGTTGATGTAGGCCGAACCCAATTGGGTTTGCAAAGTGGAGAAAATATTCGTGAGTGGAACATGCAGGGTTTTCGCTTTTTCACGATCCACGTTCACTAAATATTGCGGCACATTTGCCCTGAACGTTGTGTAGGCATCGGCGATAAGTGGCGACTGGTTGGCTGCTGCTGCCAGGGTTTTTATCGCTCCGGCAAGCTCACCGTGGGCACGCCCTTGAGTATCTTCCACCACGAGTTCCAAACCACCGACAGCGCCCATTCCTGGCAGGGCTGGAGGTGGAAATGTTTGCACAAGCGCTTCTGGAATTTGTCGATACGCCTGGGCATTTATTCGCTGAGCAACGGCAAACGAAATGTCACGAAAGTCTGGTCGGTCATCCCAGTGTTTAAGCACAATAAACCCAGTACCACCATTACTTTGGGCTGCGCCGGTTAACACGGAAAAACCAGCGATCATGGTTAGGCTTTCTACCGCCGGGTCATCTTCGATCATCTCTTGCAGTTTTGCCAATACCGCTTGGGTACGGGTAATAGAAGCAGCATCCGGCAATTGCACATTGAGAATTAATACGCCCTTATCTTCCACAGGAACAAAACTGGTTGGAATGGTTTTTGTCGCCACCAACAATACCGCCATTAAACCGGCAAACATCATGGCGACCACCGCACGTCGTGCAAGTAAAAAACCCACCAGACTGCTGTAACGCTGCGTCACGGAGGAAAAAACCTGGTTGAATTTGCTAAACCATGCAGCTTCTTTTTCACTGCGTCGTAAAACCAAACTGGCTATCGCCGGGCTAAGCGACAACGCGCACACAGAAGAAAGCACTACCGCAACACAAATGGTGACGGCGAATTGGTTGTACATCACACCGGTAATACCCGGCAACATCGCCACCGGAGCAAATACCGCGAGCAGTACCAACGTTGTGGCGACAATGGGGCCACTCACTTCTTCCATGGTTTTGGTGACTGCTTGCTTGGGTGTGATGGTCGCGTCGGTACGTAAATGTCGGTCTGTGTTTTCCACTACCAAGATTGCATCGTCAACCACAATACCAATGGCGAGAATTAAACCGAATAACGTGACACTATTAATTGTCATGCCGGTAGCCAGCATAATGGCGAACGTACCGATAAGCGAAACAGGAATGGCCACGGTGGGAATCAATGTCGGACGCCAATCACCGAGAAAAATAAACGTGATTAACACCACCAAACCAACAGCCATTAACAGTGATTGTGTTACTTGAGAAATCGAGACTTCCACATAGCGGGTGGTGTCGTAACCCACATCATATTCCAGACCTTGCGGAAAATTTTCGTGCATCTTCGCCAATTCCGCTTTAACTGCGTTACCAGTCAACAACGCATTCGCGCCTGGCTGAGTATAAATCGCCAACACCGTCGCCGGGCGATTTTTATAATTACCGGAAACTTTATAGTCCAGCTGGCCAAGTTCAACTTGTGCCACATCCGATAAGCGCACCATTGCGCCCTGGTCGTTTACTCGCAGAATAATATTTTTAAATTCCTCAACGCTTTGCAAACGCCCTTTTAACTGCAAGGTGTACTCGGTACTTAATTGCCCGGTATACGGCGGCGCACCAATTTTACCTGCTGGCGCCTGCACGTTTTGTTCGCGCAGTGCGCTGAAAATATCATCTTGAGTAATACCCAGAGCCGTCATTTGCGAGGGATTCAACCACAAGCGCATGGAATAATCCGCACTGCTGAAAACCTGAGCATCGGAAACACCGGGTACACGTTTAAGCCGGTTTTGAATATTGATCATGCCGTAGTTGGCAATAAACAATTCGTCGAGACTGCCATCCGGCGAATAAAGGTTTACCGTAAATAAAATATCCGGCGAAATTTTATCGACCGTTAAGCCCTGAGAGCGCACCTCCGACGGCAACGACGGCTCCGCCAAAGAAACTCGGTTCTGGGTGCGAACTAATACCGTGTCTGGATCTTCACCAATGGCGAAGGTAACGGTCAGTGTGTAGCTGCCATCATTGCCCGAGTTGGAACTCATGTATTCCATGCCTTCCACACCGTTGACAACATCTTCAATCACCTGGCCGACACTCTCTTCCATCACCGCAGCAGAAGCTCCCGGCCAACGCGCTTTGATGGAAACTTTTGGCGGTGCAATTTCCGGGTATTCAGACACAGGCAAAAGCCGCACGGCGACCAACCCCGCCAGGGTGATAATCAAGGCAACTACGATGGCGAATTTAGGCCGTTCAATAAATGTTTTACTGATCACGGGCATCACCTTCGGCAGCTTGAGTAGCAGGTTCAAACGGAATGGCTTTGACCTGATCGCCAACCCGCGCTTTTTGCACACCACGAACAATAATCCGAGTGCCCGCATCCAAACCGGAATTCACCAAGGTGTTTTCACCCACGCGCTCTCCGGCAATTAAATTTTTGCGCGTCACCATATTGTTTTCGTCTACCGCTAAAACGTAAGTGCCTTGCTGATCCACCTGCAACGACGCCTGGGGAATCATCAACCCCATTAATGGTTGCTCCAGTTTTAACGTGGCTTTAACAAACATTCCCGGACGTAAAATATCGTCCGGGTCCGGCATACTGGCCATGGTCTCCACCGTACCGGTGGTTGCATCAACGCGGTTAGATAAATAAGTAATGCGTCCGGTTTCGGAATACTCACTGCCGTCCGGTAATTCCAACGCAACCAACACATCGTCCGTGGTAATTAATCGATCTTTTTTTCGTAACCCCAACAACAATTTTTCCGGTAATTGGAAAACCACATCCTTACCACCTTCACCTACCAGCGTGGTCAACACCCCCGACTGCGGCCCAACCACATCGCCCACCGCAGGTGCGCTGCGGCCCACGCGACCATCCTGAGACGCTTTAATCGTGGTGAAATTTAAATTCACCTGCGCACTTTCCACCGCCGCTTCGGCCGCTTTAATAGACGCTAAGGCTTCCAACGCGCGGGATTCCAACGTGTCGAATTCCGATTGGGAAATAAAACCGTCAGCAACCAGCTTTTTACCCCTCTCAAAGTTTTTACGCGCATTCGCTTCATTGGCCAACGCACGGGACAACTCCGCATTTGCCTGGGAAAGCTGTGCTTTATAGGGCGCGGGGTCAATATCAAATAACGGTGTACCCGCCGTAATCCGATCCCCCTCTTTAAAATGAATTGCAATCAGCTCACCAGAAACCTGAGCCATCACATCCACATCACTGCTGGAACGAATACGCCCATTAAAACCGCGCGATGGGCGATACGGCTGTTCCTGAACGGTGACGACAAAGACTTCGGGAATACTCTTCTCAGGCGCTTGCTTCTCACTGCAAGCGGTCAAACAGAAAATGGCCAAGATAAAAACGGGAAAGAAACGCATGATGGACCCCTGTTCAATATTGTTGTTATGTTTCCGTTGTTATAAGACGTTGGAGCAATAAAAAATACAGGTCAAAGACAAGAGTATAGTCCGCCATTAGCGGACCCTCAAAAACCCACACAATCTAAGTGGGACAACCTTCACACCCTTCACTGGACGGGGTTATCAATACCTCACCTATTTGTATAAATTCATCAACAACGCTTCACACGACATCAGCAACCCCCCAAACAATTCGAGCACAAGTGTCGCCTTAAACAACACGTTTCGCGTTTAATTTACTTATTATTACCCCCGACGATTGCCCCAAATACCCTTTATTACTTGCTCTTTAAAAATTCGTATATATTTCAATGCGTTAGCATTGGTCAAAAAATGTTTGGTATTTTTCAGTAAAAAACCCCAACACACTGAAACCAAACAGAATTTTCGTTTATAGTTATTGTTCACTGCCGAATAGGCAGCTTAGAAAGTGCTAGAAAAAGTTCCACTTAATGGTTTTGGGTTCACTGCCGAATAGGCAGCTTAGAAAAACAGTAAAGTACTGGATGATCGGTAGTGAAAGTTCACTGCCGAATAGGCAGCTTAGAAAGTCTGGGTTTAAGTATGTGACCTTGTTGGCTGGTTCACTGCCGAATAGGCAGCTTAGAAAGAGCCTGCGCTGCATTCGCTGTTGTGACTGCGGTTCACTGCCGAATAGGCAGCTTAGAAATCTCGAAAATGATTGCTCTTATTGTCCTTATAGTTCACTGCCGAATAGGCAGCTTAGAAATGTTGAAAGTTGTTTTGGTGCCGCAGAAGTTCGTTCACTGCCGAATAGGCAGCTTAGAAATGAAACTGTCGCTGACCAACAGACTGTTGGTGGTTCACTGCCGAGCAGGCAGCTTAGAAATAAAGCCGGGCGAGCTTACTCAGTGGTCAGAAGTTCACTGCCAAGCAGGCAGCTTAGAAAGGTATGCTCAAGGGCTTGTCTGCAAAGCTCTAGTTCACTGCCGAGCAGGCAGCTTAGAAATGTCGAACCTCTTCCCAAACGCATTTAAATTAGTTCACTGCCGAATAGGCAGCTTAGAAAGGTATGCTCAAGGGCTTGTCTGCAAAGCTCTAGTTCACTGCCGAGCAGGCAGCTTAGAAATGTCGAACCTCTTCCCAAACGCATTTAAATTAGTTCACTGCCGAATAGGCAGCTTAGAAAGCATGAAGTTAAGAAAAGTAGAACTAAAAGCGGTTCACTGCCGGGCCGTTCTCGGGCATCCATGCCCTTCACGGCATAAGCACATCCATGTGCAAAATAGGCAGCTTGGTTATTTAATTCGGTGATGCAATCAAAGACCGTGAGCCGCAGGGATGCGGCGATCGAGCCCCCAGGGACGGGTTTACGGCGTGTCTTTAATGCATTGCCGGATTGAATATATAATTCAAAAAACTTCTCTCGTATTTTCAAATTAACACGGTGAAGCAATCAAAGACGGTGAGCCGCTCAACACCATCGTTCACTGCCAAACAGGCAGCTTAGAAAGTTATAAAACATTGGATGGAGCGGAAAGATGACTGCTTTTACGCGCCGTCTTTGTAGATACATATCACACTACTACTATCCTATTGCGCCCCGCCGTCCCACCCAGAAATATAATCGCTTTAAACCTGATTGTGAGGACGACATGGACAAAAAATCATTTATCCAGAAGAAGCTGGCGATATTAAAGCAGGATAATCAAAAAGGGTTCGCTTCACTATGCCACTACAAAGGCTTTCCAAAAAGTACTTGGAATAGTGTGAATGTACATTGGCTTTAAAGATAAGAAGGATGCTCTAAGTGGCAGGTAAAGACCACCTAACAGTTTACTATAGTGATCCCGTAAAAAAGATTCCTATTGAGACCAGGGAAGCTTTTTCTAAAATGATTAACGAAGGAGTAAAGCCATCTAAAGCCCTAGTCACGATTATAAAGAAATTCAAACTGGGAAGTCTTGATATATCAAATACACTTGCGCTAATAGAGCATGCTTACCCAGGCATTTACTTGATGGGAGAAGGCCTCCAGTCGCGTATCGTTGACTCGAATTACCCAAACAATACTGAGGGGTTGACTCATGAGGAATTTGATGAAGCCATTGATCGCTTAAAAGACGTATATGATGGGTGGTAACATTCGCTCATTCGACCACCTCTCCATCAGATACCCCAACTCTTTAATCTTTGCGCCATACTATAAAAAACGAGCGCAGCTAAAAAGCTGCGCTCTTCAATTTGGGTTAGTGTGCAATTTTTGCGTTACGAATTAACTGAACCAACTCCGCTCTGTAACCATATAAATCCTCGCCTTTATTCTTCTGTGCGAGATTCAACGCATCATCATAAGTCCAATCGCGAGTGTATTTACCCCCTTTCAACAACTCCGCAAAACCCGCTACGGCGACAGAAAAATTTACCTCTGTTAAATTAGAATCCTGTTGATTATTAACCAAAATCGGTGCTTCAATTTTTGTCGACACATCTTCATATGGCAGCTTGTAGCGAATTTTAATAAAACCATATTCCATATTGTCTGAAGAAGAATTATCCAGCCCTGGTGCATTCGGTTTATTTTTAGCGTAACGAGGAGCATCCACCAACGCCGAATGACTATTAACCGGTGTAATTTCATAAATCGCAGTCACCGTATGGCCCGAACCAATTTCACCGGCATCCACTTTATCGTTATTAAAATCCTCTTTAGCCAAAGCACGGGTTTCATAACCTAGCAATCGGTATTCTGCTACCTGACTCGGATTAAATTCCACTTGGATTTTGACATCCTTCGCAATCGGGAACAGCGATGAACGCGCCTCTTTCACCAATACTTTTTGAGCTTCATTTAAGGTATCAATATACGCTGCAACGCCGTTACCATTTTGCGCCAGAGCCTGCGTCAAGCTGTCTTTATAGTTGCCATCACCAAACCCCAGCACCGATAAAAACACACCGGTTTTACGTTTCTCTTCAACGTAGTGTTTTAATTGCTCTGGGTTACTGATACCCACATTAAAATCACCATCGGTTGCCAAAATTATTCGGTTGACTGCGTTTTTATCAAAATTTTGTTGCGCCAACTGATACGCCAACTCAATTCCCAGAGCACCGGCAGTGGAACCACCCGCACTCAAGCCATTCATGGCGGACAATATTTTGTGTTTTTCTTTTACCTGTGTTGGCTCAAGCACTGTGCCCGCCGCACCGGCATAGACGGCGATAGCGACTGTGTCTTCTGGTGAAAGCTGGCTAAGTAACAACTCCATCGATTTTTTTACCAGTGGCAGTTTGTCTGGTGCATTCATGGAGCCGGAGACATCCAACAAGAAAACCAGATTGACTTTGGGTTGAACACGCAGGGGAATGTCATACCCTTTAATGCCAATGTGAACCAATTTATTGCCGGAATTCCAGGGCGAATCCACAACCGTAATACTGGGCTTGAAAGGAGTATTTTTATTCGTTGGCATTGGATACTGGTAATCAAAATAATTTACCATTTCTTCCAGGCGAATAGCATCGCGCTCGGGCATGTTACCCATATTGAGCTGTCGACGAACAAAGCTGTATGAGGTGGTATCCACATCAATAGAAAATGTGGAGACAGGTTCTATCGCTACGGATTTTACACCCTGCGGTTCAAAGGATTCGAACTCATTATTATTTACTTCCTGCGGCATATACCCCTGAGCAAAATCTGCCGCAACGCGAGCAGCCGGTGAAATCATGCGTTTTGGTTGCGGGCTGGAGAAAGCTTTTCCGGCCGGAATTATTTGCTCACGAATTCCCGAAACAACCACCTCTTCCTCAATCATCATCTGCACATCTGGAGCAGCATTGGTATTCAATTCTTTTTTGGCGGATTTTGAGCGCACAAGCTTTTCAGGCTCTGGTGCTGCCTGGCTAGCAAGTTCAGGTAAAGGAGCCACTTTGGACGAATCCACCTGAATGCTGTCTTTTGGCTGAATAAATAGTATGACGCCGAGAAATACGGTGCATACGGAGGCAGTCGCACCAAGAAACCATTTTTGATTAAGTAGCTCCATTATCGTTCTCCCACTTGTTTTTACTGAGTTACAAGTGAGACGGAAAAAGTGCGCTATTCCTTGGGAATTTTTTTCTTGGGTTTGCTCCTGAACTTTATCAAACTCCTGCATGGCCAATGCCATTGCTTTGGCCTTGGCTTTCGGATCGATTTGAATATCTTCCACTTGATTCAATAATTGCTTCAATTCATTTTCGTTCATGTTATTCCACCCCCTTTTCGTGCAAGAGGTTGAGACTTTTTCGAATTTCGTGCATTCGCCAGGACACCGTGCCTTCCTGCGTACCGAGAATATGTGCCACCTCTTTATGGGTAAAACCTTCGGCCATCACCAATAATAAGGTTTCGCGAAAACCTTCACCCAAGCGGGAGACTTTTTCCAAAATTTGTTGCAGGTAAATTGCTGACTCGTGTGTGCTGGAGGAGGAAGCTTGTTCGGGCAGGTGGTCGGTTTGTGTCTGATATCTGTTGTGCGTTTTCTGCCAATCTTTTGCGCAGTTAATTACCAGCCGATACAACCAACTGGAAAAGGCCGATTCAAAACGAAATTGTTTCAGGTTGCGGGCTAGTTTGACGCAGGCTTGTTGCGCAATATCCTGCGCGTCCACATCATTGCCACACCATTTATAGGCAAAGCGATAAATGGTGTCGTATCGATTATCAATAAGCTGCTCAAAGGCCTTGGCGTCCCCGTGCTGAGCGAGCTTAATTAATTCTGTCTCTTCCATAGGCGCCTGTTTGGGTGTTTTTCAGGTTAGACGACAGGGGGCTGGGTTTACTTGGGTATTTTTCTAAATTTTCTTCAAATCGTATTTCCGGGCGTGCAACCCGTTGATTTTTCTAGGTTAGCCCCTAGCCTTTCAGGTGTTTAACCAACCGGCTTTTTAATGAAGACGGAATATTGTTTATCACCAGGCTGTCGTCGTCCTCATTGTAGACGATGGATTCACCCAGGCACTCGGCGGAAAAACTCATGCTTAATCGCTCGTCCCGGCCACTAATGCGGATATATTGACGAAGCTGGCTCTGGTCGGGAATCAGTTCCGGGCGCAACTGGGGTTGTTTTTGCTGCGCGAACTTTTCGAACTTGTCCTGGGTTTCCTCGCTGATTTGCGGGGAAAGCTCTTTGATTAATACGGGGCGACCCTGTTTGTGCTGTTCCAGGCAGTAATCCACCACGGTATTTTTGATTTCCCGTGCGGTTTCTTCCGGCTGGGTTTGGGCGTAGTCGGTGACGATTTCCAGAAACGTTTCGGTTTCGGCTTTGATATCCAGCTTGTCGGTAATACCACTAAAGTGAACGAAGACATCCGTCAGTTCTTTCTCCCCTCGCCAGGGCAATACGCTGAGGTAGTTCAACATGGCATCGTCGCTTTGCCATTCGGTAAGGTTGATCCGCGCCGCCAGTTTTATGCCTGAGGTATCCAAATACAGTGAGTCTTCCAGTTTCAACTCACCGTTCAAGTATTGCGCCGAGTTGTGGTACACGAGGTAAATGGATAGAACCTCGGTGTTTTCCAGCTTCTCCTCAACAAAAAACACATACGCTTCAACGGGTACAGCCACTTTATCGAGGTCGGCCTTGAAGTGTTTCATGGCGGTGTGGGTGAACGTGGTAAAGCTTATACGCTCTTCACGGTATTGCTTGAGGCAAGCGGAAATGGGGTGTTCGGCAATATCGCTGGAAAACCGGCCATACATCTTGCCCTGCTTTTTGATAAAGGTGAGCTTGAGTTCCCGTGCGCACTCTTCCAGGCGGCCATCCAACTCGCACTCTTCCGGCCGCAACTTGAGCGTTGCCTCCTGCTCGGGCAATAAGCGCTGGATCTGGTGAGCAATGATGCGAGTAAAAGCCATGGTAACAACCCCGGTTGGATGGTCTGGATCAAAACCGCGCATTATAGGGGATAAGGGGCCGAAGTGGCAGAGAAATAGCCAGGGCTTACAGTGTATGCAGTGAGCACCTAGTTGATAATGGTTTTCTCATATTTACCCCCCCCTCTAACCCACTTTCGAGAGGAGCATGGAAAGAATAATCAAAACCCCTTGGATTTTAATTCATATCAAACCAAAAGAAATCATAGCGAATCTGACCACCACACACATACTATCGCTGTTGACATTTTATCCAGAGTAAAGATATATTCAGAGCTCAAACGCGGATGTTGTGCCAGGAGAAAGATTTCAATACAAGGGACTGCTCTCAAATTACACTCCCTCGATCCATTCAAGTCAGCACAATGGTTTTGTCTCTTTGTTCGAAAATAGTTGTTACAAATACGTACAACGTCCCAGATATAGCATTTCTTCATTACAAAAAGAAAACTTTCTGATCTTTAAGTATTTTGGAAAAAAAGTTTTTAACAGGGAAACACTTATATGTACAGAGCAATATTATTCCTATTTCTTGCACTCCTAATTCCTGCCAAAGTATTAGCATTTAAAATCAATACTCATGTATGGGTTGGCTCTGAAGTTCTGGAAGACTTATATGATGATAAAGTCACTATTGAGCCTTTTGGCGAATTTTCGGTTAATCAGGACATACTGAGCGCAATAAAAAATAATCCACAGGCATACTTATACGGAAACGTTGGCCCGGATTTTTTCCCCGACATACTTGCAGGCCAATTAACAACCCATCCGGGGAAAACGGAACACCAAGAAGGAAAGCTTTCATCCGGATGGAACTCAGATCAGTGGTTTGCGCACCTTATACGAAAACGAAAGTATATGGACGACGAAGCTCTCGCTTTCACAATGGGGTTCCTTGCTCACGGGGCTTCTGACTTTTGGTCTCATAGTTATGTCAACACCTATTCAGGATCGATCTACAACATATTTGACGGTGACGGACAAGAGGGCGAATACCGACACTTTCTAGTAGAAGATTTCATCGGTGACCATACGCCTTATGTAGATATCAAAGCCTATCATCAAGGCTCGATTCAGAACATGTATGATTTTATAGCTGAAGAACTCATCTATACTCCCCGAGTTAGAGACAAGTACACATTAGTTGCCCCTCACCTTGCATTAGCGAGTTACCTTCGAGAAGGTTTACCCTTAATCATTGCCGCAGTAAAAACGTTCCGGTCACAGAACCAAGCAGCGCTTGGCGATTTAGTCCAAAGTGTTCACGACGAACGAGAAGAACTTCACAACGCGGAAAAGGATATTGTAAGAGAAAGCTGTCAAGCAGAAACAATCAGCGTAAACAAAGAGGAAGTAGAAAAGCTAGACCAGCAGATAATTAATATCACACACGAAATTGATCAAGCATCAACAAGAGTTGACAACGGCCTGAATGCCACAAACTCATCTTTAGACGCCTATGCGATAAAATACGAAAATATGGGATTTGAAGTAGCCAAATCCAGTTTAGACAAGTTGCATTCGCTAGAAAATCAAATGCTTTCAACAAAACAAAGCATTGACAATAAATTTTTTGATATCGAAAGAGAACTTAGAAAGAAAATCAGATGCCCTGAGGATATCTTTGGTAACGAAGATCCAGGATGTAAAAGAGCCAACAGGTTGATTGACTCGCTTGTTAGCAGTTTAAGAAATGAAGTATCCAGTTTAGAACGGGATTTACTAAATATAAAACAAAACATAGATTCTGAGTTACTTAAACTAAAACAAAGCTTAATACAAGCCGCAACTGAAGTTCACAGAATTGCGGGGGCATTCCAAATTGACGTAACCATAAGTTTTAACCAAATGCTTGTATCTGGACATAGCATCGTCGCCAGAGCCAAAGCTAATCAAAATATCTCTAGAGATCTAATCATTGATTTTATGAATGAGATAGACAAAATCAATGCAAACAGGTGCAAAAATATAGACGAAATTATGCAAACTGGGAATGTGGGAGCGGTAGAGAGCGGCCCCTATGTCGTCGCGTTCCTATACGCCTATTTCACAGAAGACTGGGACGGGTTTGCTGCCGAATGGATATATGATGCTGTATTAGATTGGCAGCGAGGAGTAAATCAAGCTATACCAGCGTATGTAGAAACGCAAAGAAAAATCGTAGACGCACTTTTGGAAGGAGGAAAGGTTAAAGATGCGACAGATATATTGGAAGAATGGCTAATATGTGAAGGCGTTAAAATGGCCGGGGTTACCCCATTCACATCCGAACTATTGTGTGCAGGAAAAATCAATATCGACAATATTCAAAAAGGGATTCATAAATGGACTGAAGAAATCGATCAATTTGCTACGGAATTTTCAACGTCAATAGGCATTCCAGAGGACATGGTTATAACCAAAACCAAAATCGATACTGTAATGAAGGACGCGGCGAAAGATTTCGCAATACAGCAACTCAAAGAGATCGAAGAGTTTAAAGTTTTAGTCTCTCTCTATGATGGCACCATTGACATGGACGATCAATTTTCTACGACCCTGCAACAAAATAATTATTTAACTTTTAATCAAATTACTGATCCGTTTTCCAATCGAATGATTCAGGAGATGCATGTTCAAAATGGCTATTTTGATAAAAATAAATTCGCCCCTGCATATAACGCTATAGTTCTAGCTAAACTATCTCTTTTAGATGCTAGTGAATTAAACCGTCTTGTCTCAATAGCCGGTGGACATTCTGGCAAATACGGCTCGACCCTATTTGATGATTCTGCATACAAAGCTTATTTGCAAAGCCCCGTAAATCAGATCCATAAAGATGAAAAGAATCTCGATAAACTCCTTCAGTTTATTGCTGATGCATATGAAATATATGATGAAGATTCATGGGTTAGCGATGGACTAAATTTCATCTCTGAATATTACGATCCTGCAGCATACAATGATAACGAGAGAATCGCAGATCCTTTTAATATTCTCTTCGGCAGTGTAAGAACGTTAGATGGCGATCACCAATGGTTGGAGGAACCACCACGTCATATTAGAAAGGATGGAAAAGACCCGATGCATCTGGGCAATCTGAGTTACTCGCCCAGACTTGAACAAGGAAAAGGGTTCCGCTTGTATCAAGATGACCTAGCCAGAAAGAATGTATTTAACAGAATATTTATTGGTCCGAATGTTGCCGCGATTCAAGTTCCTTATCGCTATGGATTGAAACCAGTAATCCCCAGTAGTTATCCATACCGCCCTTGTGAAAGCAATCCATTTCCAGATGGAGAACAAGATCAATCGTGCATAGTTTCCTGGCTTATCCCTGTATTGAGTATTTTGCACTAATGTAGCTAGCTTCATATACCCGGTTCAACTTCACTAGACCAGAAATCTAGAAGAATACGAACCGGGCTCTTTCCTCAAAAATAAGTCATAGTTTTTTTGAATAAACACTAGAAACAAACCTGTTTGGCTGCACTGTTTGTCAATATTGCCTTATGGTTTCATAAATACTGCTCAGTTCGGCTTTTCTTACGCGTTTGTGGCCGACCCATACAACCGGATAACCATAAACGCCTAAGGTGTCGATAATCTGTTGTTTATCGCCACGTTTTTCAACGTCAATCTCCAGAAAATCGACATTGTCTTCATTCATTTCATTTCGTAGTTTACGGCAGTAAGGGCACCAATCCGCACCGTACATAACAATGCGTGGCGTACCATCATCATAAAAATGTTTGGCAAAATAGTTTTTTTCTGTGGAGGTTAAATAAGCATCACCAAAATTTTTACCCAGCATCGCGGCGATTTGCCATTTTTCATAGCCGATAACGGTGTCTTCCCCCGAGGCGAAAAAAGGGAAATTGCCTCGCCCGAGTTTCCGCCACAATTTCACATTTTTATCGTCCAGGTTATTCGGGTTGATTCGCAGCTCCTCAAAAGGAACCTGACGACTACGCAGTTCAGATACACCTTTCTCGCAGTAGCCATTGCAATCGTCAATAGTAAAAATTAATACTGTTGGGTTCCCGGCCTCGTCATAAGCACCGGCACCGGGTAGCCCCGGTAGTTTTCCTGTATACCAATACCATCCAGCGGCAATAAGTAGGACACATATTATTAGGTTTTTCATATGCTATGCCTGAATATCTGTTCTTATTTTTTACTGGAACTGTATCAGAAAATTTTTGCCGACATACCCCTGCTGATCAAAAAACAATCCGATACATTACATCTGTGCGCAATATGTATTTTTCTCCCTGTTCAATCGGGGCTCCCTGATGCATTAACGGATGAGGGAAAACCAATGCAGCGCCAGTTTTCGGGGAAACCTGATAATGCCGAAATTCAGTTTTTCCGCCAACATAGTCGTCGTTTAAATACACCATAAATGTGATTTTGCTTTCTTCACGGAAGTTCCTTTGGTAAGAACCATCCCGGTGCCATTTAAAGTATTGGCCTGGTTGATAACGATAAAACCGGAAACGCTCATTAAGTCCATGCACTTTCCACCCATTAAAACCTTTTGGCACGTAGGGTTTTATTTTACCGAATAGCCTTTCAGCTAAATCAACATCATCAAAAAAGACTCTGTCGTTATTTCGAATATCTTTGAATATTTCCTGACCGTAACCAGTGTTAATCGCCGCTTCTTCGTAGCCCATTTCTTCGCCACGAAGAATTAGTGCGTGACATTCTTGTGCAGATAAAAAATCCGGAATGAGTTTTGTTCCATCAGGGTATTGGATTACGTCCATTTATTACTTCTCCTATTCAGTGAATTCCGTTTTACGGATGTTAGTACTCACCCAAGCAATGCCCGAGTGAGATTGATTTGCGACTATTGAATCGCAATATATATCTCGATTTCTGAATCGCTTTTATAGTATTCAAAGTCGGTAGTGTATGTTCGCGTATGAACACAATGCTCTGAAGAAAAATAATGCCATATTTCGCCCCACAGACTGATGACCGCCTCCGGCATTTCGCCTTTACCTTTGAATAATAAATATTTTCCTGTTTCGACTTTTATTTCTACCAGTTCGGCAGATTCATAATTTGGCAATCCATTTGTGCAGGCGATAATGTCGTATTCACCATTCATATCAGATTGATAATTGGTATAAACACCATAAATATTCGCACCATCTTCCAGCTTCGGCCCTAAATCCTGATAAAAAAGTGCCCATAGGTCACCAATTTTAGCCGTTGTGGCGTCCATCTCCTTGCTATTTTGTGTTCTCGCTTTTAACCCTTTTAACGTAAAAGATTCCAGATGTTTTATTTCCATGTGTTCTCCGTCAAGCATGACTGAATATATGCATATTGTATGACACGATAGTGTATTTCTTGTAATTAGATATTATCGCGATGAAATAACAAAGTTATGTTGACAGAAAGAAAGCATCCAAGTCGACCATTTATATCGAACAGAATTAGTCGTGATTAACTATCAGTTAGAACCGGTAAACCTTTCCCCTTGTAGACACGAGGAGGTAAATCAGATTCTATGCGCGCGACCGTCGACAGCATGGAGGCTGTCGACGAGCCTCCGTGGATGGATTTACGGCATGTCGAGCGCGTAGTGTTTGATTTACTGATAACAACATATAGGTTGCTTGACCCCTCTTTAAATATCTAATTCGGAAAGATAGGGTTTAGCAGACTCAAGAGAGAAATAAAAACCCCATTGATTTTCACCAACGGGGTTCAAAGAAGGAAAGACTTAAGGAATTAAAAAGATTAACAACCTCCCAGAGGTTTCCAAACAGCCCACTCACTGGAGTTGGACTCAGGGTTGGCACCTTGCGTCCACCAACGTGCTTCGTATTTATTATTGTTGTACTGCACTTGATCACCGCCAACGTAGGTTGCGCCGGTATCCCATACAGGAATGCCATTACACGCCGCACCACCCGATGAACTACTGCTCGAGGAAGAGCTGGAGCTACTGGATGACGAACTGGACGAAGACGAACTACTGCTGCTTGAACTGGAACTACTGGAAGAACTGCTCGACGATGAACTGGAAGAAGAACTGCTGCTGGAACTGGATGACGATGAGCTGCTTGACGACCCGCCACACTGGCCAGCGCTGTCCCAGGCAGATGTCCAATACAAACCTTTACCGGGTTCATAAGCCCAGGCTGCCGCAGACGAACACCATCCCGCTACTTTACAGTTGAACTCTTGCCCAAGGTTTTGCACTTTTGCACCCTGGCTATAACTGGTACCCGCCACATACTGCGGTGAAGTACACACATTGCCACCGGATGAGCTGCTGGAGCTGGATGAAGAGGACGAGCTGCTCGAACTACTGGATGACGACGAGCTACTTGAGCTGCTGCTTGAACTGGACGAAGAAGAGCTGCTCGACGATGAACTGGAAGACGACGAGGAGCTACTGCTGCTTGAGCTTGAGCTGGAGCTTGAAGAGGTAGACGAACCACCGGCACTGCCCGCACTCACGACGAGCGCATAGTCGGCATCCAATTCTGCGGTTTCCAAATGGGAGTCCTGCACAATTTCATCGCCACGCACTTCCAATGTCCACACACCGGCTTGTGGGTTTTGTACAAACACATTTTCCACTGTGTCGACAATGTTGGGGCTACCACCGGGCACCGACCACATATTTTCTTTTAAGCCATTATTCCCCCAGTAAACCGTGCCGTTGGGACTGGTGACTTTAAGGGTAAGGTCGTTAATGCGGTGTTGCGCCGAACTGGGTAAGCCCGCTGGGTCGGTATACACTAAAGTGGCTTTAATTGGCGAAGTACCGGAGCTTTGCAAAGTATAGCGATGCACTTGCAGCGGTTTCAGAATTTCTGTTTCGTTCACCAGAATCGGTAATGACCAGCTATTCTTTTTCGCTTCTTCGTACAAGCTTTTCACATCCACCATACCCCAACCCTGATGGCTGCGACGCAGGTCGGCATCCAAACCACTGAAGTCATATTGGTTGGCTGTATTAATCATTAGCGCTTTAACCGTCGCCATTTTAGGGCGGCTATCAAACACATCACGGCCTTTACCGGGGCCGCCATCAAATACACCATCGGCCCACATTTGGAAAACCAACCCGGCATGGCCAGCAGTTAACGGTGTTGCACCACTGGTGCCACCAAAACTATTGTATTTATCTGGGCCGGAATTATGGGGTGCATTAATTTCATCGAAGAAGTGGAGCAGATCCGGCTTGATACGACCGTCTGCCGCAAAACGACCGCTCGGATATATATTACCGTCGGCCCATTTATCATCTGCACGGGTTAAGGTATTAAAGTGATGCACGCCACCTACGGAAATAATATTTTTGGCAAAGGCTAAACGTTCCATTTTTCCTTCCGGGCCAAAATTACCGTGGTTACCTGCCGCATTTAAAATTAATAATCCGGTTTCAAATGCAATGTTATCCAATTCTGCGGCATAACTATCGTAGTCCGCGGTATCGATAACGCCTTTACCCCAGCTATTGGATTGAAATACACCTCGATAGCCTTTTTGTGGGTCAACCAAATCTTTGGCGAGGCTCATACGATCGGCCACTTCCAAACTGCGATAGGAAGCGAAAATACCCTGGCCTTCGGAAAGCGGTGAACGTGCTTTCGGGTCGCCAGTGCCATCACCAAAAACAATGCCGTAGGTTCCGGTACCGTGTCGTTCCGGGCTGGCGGAACCATACACACCTTGGTACAACGGCGGACGTTTTTGAAAATCGCCATGGGCGGTATAGATTCCGTCATCCATTACCTGACCACGAACACCCTGGCCATAGTAATTGGCTACCTGTTGTAAATGCGCCGAGCCGCTGCTTTGCTCTGCAATATCATCGTAGGTTTGTGAATCGGTCCAGGAGTCAATAAAAGACACTTCATTTTGTTGCGCCAATTGCGTTAATTGCTCTGGTGTTAATGACACTTCCAAGCGCGTGCTTTCACCAAGGTAATTAATTTCCACACCCCAGTCTTTTAATTTTTCAGCAAGGGTATGTTGCATGCCGGGCTGGAAGACCAACACGGAATATTTTTCTGTATTGGCTGACCGGGATTCAGTTTGTGCAACCACAGAGTCCGCCATTTTATACAGCGGTTGGTACACCCCTACCCAACGCACATAGTGTTGTTTTTCGATGGTGTTTTTTTCTTGCTCGGACATGCGCACAATCAGCGCGTGGTCTGCAAGGTGGCCAACAATCTCGCCCCCGGCATCACGAATTGCTTGTTGGTATTCAGCAAAGGCTTGGGTATGCAATTGCACAATATGCAAATTGTCCTGGCTATCTGCTTTAAGTAAATGACTGTACCGGCTCTCGCTGCGGCTCAGGTTTTCCTCTAAAGGATCAAAGCGTTGCTGGCGCAATTTAATTTCGTGGCGTTGCGGTAAAGCGCGGGAAAATTCTTCTTCACCAAAACGAATTTGATAGGTTGATTGGCCGATTAAACGAATTTCACTTGTGGCCGCCGGGGTGGCTTCAGTCAATGCACGCGCTGTTAACTCAGCGTTACGCAGTACCTGTACCTCATCACTGGAATATGCTGTGTTTGCCTGCCATGTTACCGCCGCAATGGCTGCGGCCAAGCCAAACCGTTTCAGGGTTTGTAATGGAGTTGAGCTTTTCACGTTGAAGATCCTCGTTATTGTTAGATAGCACTCCAGCGACACACCTCCACGCCGGGCTATTCCTAAGGACGAAGACCCTCAACAAAACCTCAATACTTTTTTTAATGCGAACAACAATAGACGCTTTACGCAGAGAAGAACCACATTTGATGCCGGAAAAATACCAGCATCATACGAATGGAAGTATTCCTCCCTCATACCAGCGTAAGGTTCATTATTTTTCTTCCACCAGGCATTGGTAACGCCAGCGACTTTTACCGTCAACAGCAAGCTGAGCCGACAGGTTTTCGATCTGGGCAGCGAAAGTATCTTTTAGTGTCCAGGGTGGATTCACCGCGATGATACCGGAAGCGGTCATACCCGGTTTTTCATCGTCATCAATGCCCATTTCAAACAAATGCACATTACTCAGTTCGGTTTTATTGATGATTTTTTTTTCCATCTGATCAATGGTGCTGCGATCGACAACCGGATACCACAGTAAAAAAACCGTCTGCGGCATTTTTTTACTGGCTTTATTGATCACATCCAATACTGTTTGATAATCGGTTTTCACTTCGTAGGACGGGTCCATTAATACCAGAGCCCGACGTGATGTCGTAGGCAATAAACGAATCACGCCCTGAAAACCATCTTGCTGTTCGATAAAAGTACGTTTACGTTTTTGGCAATGTTTTTTCAAATCATCAAAGGTTTGCGGATGCATTTCAAACAACCAGGAACGATCGTCCCTGCGCAACATTTGATTCACCAACGCTGGCGAGCCAGGATAATTCCAAGCTCCCAGGTCGACCTGTATTTGTTGGTAGTAGTTTTTTAAACCAGGAAGCTGTGTCCAATCCAATTTTAAGACGCCCTGTTCCGCCTCGCCGGTTTTACGTGAGAAGTGTGAGTGCAACGCATAAAAACCCGCGCCGGCATGGGTATCAATATAGTCGAAAGGTTTTTCTTTTTTCTGCATGTACAGAATGGTTTCAATCAATAACCAGTGTTTTAGTACATCACCATGATTGCCTGCGTGGTATTGGTGTTGGTAGCTCAACATAACTCATTACTCAAAAAACCTGCACGCACGCGCATGCAGGTTGTTAATAAACCCCACAATGTAGTTAACGCTTCATTGTGGGAGAAAAAAGATATAGGGTGTATCACGTACCACAAAAAGTTTGATAGTCGCGGGTAAATTCCGGGTCGGCAGGATGTTGCCACTCGTCAAATAGAACATCCTGACTGTAGGGGTTATGTAACGCCGTTAAAAATTGTTTAAAGGGTTGGTAGTTGCCATTTTCGCTGGCTTCTTTTAACACATATTCGACATGGTGATTACGTGGAATAATTCGCGGATTCTGTTTTTGCATCCGTTCAATTATTGCGGTTGTATCCACATTGTTTTCTTGCCGAAGCTGTTGCCATTGTGCCAACCAAACATCAAGTTGTTGCGGGTCACCGATCAGTTCCATTAAACGGGTCGAATCACCTTGAGCGGCAAAAATTAAATAATAATGTGCCAGGGTAAAATCGGTTTGTGTATTTTTCAGCAATGCCAGCCAGTCATCAATAAGCGATTGCTGCTCCGTTAACAGCGATTCCGAGAAACCCAACTTGGTCGCCATGACACGCTGCCAGCTATTTTGATAAAGCGTATCAAAACGCAGCACGGACTCGGTCGCCAATTCAATCGCTTTATCGGTGTCGTCATCAATTAATGAAATCAGCGCTTCGGCAAAACGCGCGAGATTCCACTGGGCAATTGCCGGTTGATTGCGATAAGCATAACGGCCGTGATGATCGATGGAGCTGAATACCGTGTGGGGGTAGTAGGCGTCCATAAACGCACAAGGGCCATAGTCGATGGTTTCTCCTGCCAGACTCATGTTGTCGGTATTCATCACACCATGAATAAACCCCCCCCCCATCCACTGCGCAATCAAATTCGCTTGTTGTTCAACAACGCCATTTAACATTGCTAAATAGGGGTTAGTGGCATTTTTGGCTTCCGGGTAATGGCGAGTAATGGTGTAATCCGCCAGTTTTTTCACTGCCTCCTGCTGACCGCGCGATGCGTAAAACTGAAAAGTGCCAATGCGTAAATGACTGGCCGCAACCCGAGTTAATACGGCACCGGGTAATGCGGTTTCGCGATATACGGCCTCACCCGTTAATACCACAGCCAGGGAACGGGTTGTGGGAATACCAAGGGAATGCATAGCCTCACTAATAAGCACTTCACGCAGCATGGGGCCAATGGCCGCCTTGCCATCTCCACCTCTGGAATAAGGGGTTTTGCCTGAGCCTTTTAACGCGATATCCCAACGCTCGCCCGTTGGTGAAAGCACTTCACCTAACAGGTGGGCACGACCATCCCCCAGTTGCGGGTTAAAACTGCCAAATTGATGGCCCGCGTATACCTGTGCAATGGGTTGCGCACCGTCGGGCAGATGATTACCGGAAAAAATACTCGCCAGCTCAGCGGGATCACTGTCCGCAGCGTCCACGCCGATCTCCTCGGCGAGGGTATGGTTGAAATACACCAATTGAGCATCAGGAACCTGTTCGGGCGAGCACTCAGAATAGAAGCCCGTTAGCTCTTGCCAATAGCTGTTATCAAACGCGAGGGAAAGCATAGTAGTCCGGTGAAGTTGGAGTATTCAGAGCCGGCTACGATACACAATAAGCCTGCCCTTGCCTAGCGGGGCAAAAACCCCACTCACCATGCGCTTACAGCCTAGCCGCTGTAGCAAAAACACACCGTCATTCTTTCCCATTAAAAAGTCAGCGTTTATCTAACCTGGTGTTTTCGTTTTTGCTTTTAAAAAATTGAGGACTGAAAACCAGCAAAGAATCCGTATAAATAAACCAAACTGGATCATCTCTACCCCCCCACATTAAACGAAACATGTTCAACGCAAATTTAACCCTATGGATTTGAAAATAGGTAACGATTTAACCGTCCTACTCCACCACGTTTTTGCGTAACTCAATATCCATTGATGTTGATATTGTTTCCGCGCATTTTTCTTCTCTTTTTTTAATATTGAGAATGAAATATGCGCCATATTTTTTAATTCAAAAGGAAACGATATGAAAAAATTTATTGTAGCTTCTATTTTTCTTCTTTTCGCCTCAAACTCAGCACTTGCTGACATATTGTCTTACCCACCAGGAACCTATTGTTCGTATTTCAGCGCCGACCAAAAAAGCAAAGCGGATGTTAGCGTAAATTACGACCTCTATGGCCGGTTCAATTGCCGCTTTCCCGCTATTTTGTCTCAGTATTTATACAAAGTGGTTATCGCTTACGAACCAGATGTCGCAAATGAACAATTTGATTGCTCAATAAATCCGACGACCCTTTCTGTACAGGAACCTTCTGATGGAGGAAGCCTATATAACCCACATTATGGTACGAGATACCACAGCCCAAGATACCAAACAGACCAAAAAATTATTGAGTTTACCCGTGCAGATAAAGTTTCTTGGCTTTCCATAGAATGTAATAGCAGGGATAGCTTTAAAGGAACCGTAAAAAATGTTGAACTGCATTTTATAGAAGAGAAACCATATAACTGGTAACCCCATTTTACTCACCCGGCAACATTGGTTGTCGGGCGATGTCATTGATAAAATAACTTATCCTCAGTTCTATCCATTAAACGCTCTCCATTATCCAACTCAGCGTTTTCGTCTTGCTTGAATTTATCTCAGCGGTTGTAGAATCAAACGTTTTCGTTGTTTATTTTTAAACAGTTAAAGATAGAACGTAGACAAAAATCCAGATGGAAAAAATGAATGGCAAAACAAAACGGAAACACTTAAAAAAAGCATCCCTGCTTAGATTCTGTGGCTACAGAAAGGAAAAGAGAGCCCATTTATACAAATGGGCTCGAACTGAATTAGAAGCTGTGGATACGATCGCGGAATACCGCAAAGTCTGCACTGTTGCCCACCATGACCTGAATCTCCGCCGCCGTCGATAACCCGGTAGTGTTCCACTGAACCTGAGCAGATTGGCTGGCCAGGTTAAAGGTGACCGAGCAGGATCCCTGAGACACAAAACACTTGGCTTGAGCAGCGTCCACGCCCACCCAGGTCAGGTCGTAGGTCAGCACAGTCCCACTCACCACAGACGCATAC
Source organism: Teredinibacter sp. KSP-S5-2 (assembly GCF_032773895.1). Lineage (NCBI taxonomy): Bacteria > Pseudomonadati > Pseudomonadota > Gammaproteobacteria > Cellvibrionales > Cellvibrionaceae > Teredinibacter > Teredinibacter sp. KSP-S5-2. Next base: position 3,574,836 of record NZ_CP120416.1, read on the forward strand.
TGCTGATCGCTCATGACTTCCATTGCCGGTAAACGCTCAATGGCAAATTTGCCATTCACGTACACATCGCCATTGTTAAACGCCACGCTTTTTGGGAAATCCGGTGTGGCATAGGACTGAATCAAATAGGTCGCCTGGGGGTCGGACGTGTCAAACACTTTAACCCCGTGATAGGTATCGACCACATACAGGCGGGTACCTGCGGTATACACTTTAGCCGCAAAACTGTTTATACCCTGATTTTGCCAGATCTGCTGGTAACCAGAGCCATCCGCAGCGGTACGTATACTCACCCCTTCATCTGCCGCAGCCAATGCCAGATAGTCGGTGTCCTGGCGGTCATTGGCGATATTGATGTCCACCACTCTCGGAATGACGGTGCTGCTGCTCAGGGTGAGCGGCGCTTCCGGGGAGGTGATATCCAGTACATACAGAGCATATTCGCCGGGGCCGGTTGTTCTTGCCTGATACAAACGGTTCTCGTTTTGCACACCGCCCATGCCCCGTGACCACCCCGGTTCAGTAATCAGGGTTTCATCGCCAAAGGTGGCCAGGTCAGTGTCCAAAATAGCGTATTCCGTGCTGCTGAACCCTTTGCCATAGAGGTGGCTGAGTGGTGTAGAAGAATGTGCCCTGGCCAGATCATAGAAATCGTCGGTTAACTCCCTGACCGTTGCATCGGTTGCTCCACCGGTCAAACTGCGGGACAGGTCATAGCGGCGAAGTTTGGGTAAGACGCTTGGGCCAGTCTGGCTTTTGCTGACATACAATAGTTCATCTACCGGGTCCACCAGCATAGACACATAGCTGCTTCTGCTGCCGCCAAAACCGTCGTAGTAAACTTCACTGGTATCCGCCCAGTTAACAAACTCGATCCCTACGTCACCCAGAACCGCAAGAACCTCTGTCGCTCCGTTGGTGTAAAAGTGGAAATCGTACATAGGTGCCCGCCCTTCAACTGCAGGCTCGTATGCTCTTTCCGCCACCGGTGATGAAAATGACAAGCTGGGCACCACAATCGCACGCTGGCCACTATCCACAACACAGGACAAGCGCGATAAGTTCACTCGGCACTTCTGTAACAGGTTGTTCCCCTCCAGCCAGATATTCATCATCGACACCTGTGGCAGCAGGGGGTTGGTCAAATCCAGTTTTTGCAGGGTTTGCCCACGCACGGCGTAAAGCGCGTCGCCTTCGCTGCCAATAAAGTCACCAATATAGTTTAACGGCCCGGTAAGTTCCTCAACGGTTGGCCAGTTGGTGTTGGCTTGCCACAATGAATAGGCTTTGCGTTTTGCACTACTGACGGTATAGACATAATCGTTACGGGCAAAAAGCGATACCGTGTAATCTGCCGTGGAGAATCCGAGCAATGTTTTGGCGCCGCGGGATAGCAGCGCTTCCGGGGAACTGGTCACACCTTTAAAGACTTCAAATCTGGGGTTAGTGCCACTCCAACCGCCGAAGTAAACGTAGTCGCCATCGATGGCCATGCTGGTCACACCATAGGGGGCACTTAGAAATTGGATATCAAAGGTATAACTGGTTAAAAAGCTGCGCATGTAAGTGTCAGCCGTACCGGAGAGGTTACTTGGGTCCAGGTTAGCGACCCTTGCAGACACAATACCCGCCGCTTGATCAGCAGCACTTTCGTAGCCGTAACCAATCATGTAGGTTCCCACGACCTCATAGTCCACCCAACGACTAAGGCTTATACCATGAGTCACAGAAGGTTGGTCAGTGCTCACATCCACAACAAACAGATAGTAATCCGTGTCGGCATAGAGCGTATTGCCATATTTCTTAACGGACTTACCGTACTGTGAACTATTCGCCGGGTTAAAGTGGCTAAACCAGACCCGGCCGGTCTCCACCGGGTTGCTCAGGTCGCTCACGTCATAGGTCACAATGCCACCACGAATGATGGAAGGCTCTTCAGTACTGTCCATGGTCTGGAAGACGTAGGCTCGATCGCCATCGAGAATGTAATCGTAAATCACATAGCCTTCCGCCACAGTCGCCAATGACAGCGCGCTACCGAACGAGCCGATTGCAGCGTCTACCGTTGACCCGGCGTATTCCGCCGCCGTTACGGTAACCGTATCTGAGGCGGTGTCCACGCCATCGGTGGCTGTGACCTTAAAGGTGTAGCTGGCGGCATTGCCGGTCAAGCGAGGCGTAAAAGTACAGCTATTTGTGCTGGTCTCAGACAAACTAGCAGTTTCAGCACCTGCTGTCTGCTCCCACACATAGGTTACACCAGCATGATCACTAGGGTTAAGACCGCAGTAAAGACTTACTTTTTCATTCACGAAGTACTGCTGGTTTTCCCCGGCATCCACCGCAAAAGCCGCGCCACCAGACGAACTGGAGCTACTACTTGAACTGCTGGAAGAACTTGAACTCGACGAGCTGGAGCTGCTACTTGAACTGCTGGATGAACTTGAACTCGACGAGCTGGAGCTGCTGCTTGAACTGCTGGACGAACTCGAACTCGACGAGCTGGAGCTGCTGCTTGAACTGCTGGACGAACTCGAACTCGACGAGCTAGAGCTGCTGCTTGAACTGCTGGAAGAACTTGAACTCGATGAGCTGGAGCTGCTGCTTGAACTGGACGAATTAGAGTCACCACCAGAGGAACTGGAACTGCTGCTGGACGAAGTGGAACTACTTGAAGAACTCGAGCTGGATGAGCTTGAAGAACCTGGAATTCCGCCTCCTGATGAACTGGAACTGCTACTTGAACTACTGGAAGAGCTTGAGCTGGATGAGTTTGAGTCACCACCAGAAGAGCTGGAGCTGCTCGATGATGACGATGAAGAAGAACCCATTGGATCGCCCCCTCCGGCACCACCGCCTCCACCACCACAGGCCGCCAAAGCCCCGGTCATTAGTGTGACAAACACCAGTTTTTTCCATGCAAAAAGCATATCCATACACGTCCCCCAATGACGACAAATCACTTTTCAAAATTAAACAGCGGGAACTTTATCCATTTGTCTATGAATACAACATTCAAAAAAGTGTCACGACAAGTCAGTTAAAACGTCATTTATTCGTAAAAATCAGCATGCAATAAACAGTCGGCCAGGCGGACACAAACTGTTTAATTCTGTGACTCACCAAGCTGCGGTTAGTCAAACGATGCCCCATTCAATATACTGTCGGGCTGTATTCAGGCATGTCTGCAAACTGACACCGTGACGAACTAACATGGTTTAACACGCTGAGCTTAAAGCAGCATTCTGCACCCACACATTGGTTAATTTGTCATCAGTCCAATTTCTGGATAGAAGTTACATGAAGAAAGCACTCTCAATTTTATTTGCTGTTCTGGCAGCCATACTCATCGCCTTTCCTTTTGTTGTCTGGTGGCAATCACCCAACCTGGCACCGATACTGGCCGAGCCGATTCTTGAGCAATACCGCCTAACCTTTGCAGAGAAACCCTATTTGAGGCTAAACCCCTTCCGAGCCAAGCTCGAGTTAAAAAACGTAACATTATTGACGGAAGAACAAGAGCCAATACTGGCGGCCAAAAATATTGTGGTGGATTTCAGCTTACGCTCAATTTTTGGCAATACCTTGGTGGTGGATAAAATTGAACTCGACGGCATCTATGTCAATGGCGAGATTAACCAGGGCAAGTTTTCCCTAACTGGAATTGAGTTACCAGAGAGCGAACCGCAACCAGCTGTCTCCGATCAACCGAGGGATATGCGCCCGCTACGCCTTCCATATTTTGTTGCCACAAACAGTTTGGTTGAACTCAATATTGACGGGCAAAAAGTTCAAACCAAACTCAATCGCTTTGACCTGAGCAAAACCACACTGGATATCAGCAACCAAAGCTTTACCCTGGATTTCCTATTACGTGAACTTGAGATCCAAACACTGGACGAGCGTAATTTACAATTTGCATTGAAAAAGCTGGATGTGAATGACTTGCATGTCGATGGCATAAACCAGCAAATCCATTTAACCAGTCAACTGAACCAGTTACATTTAGAAGAAGCAACCGGCTACAAACCGCTTCTGAATATAAACGAAATTAAACTCAACCAGTTAGCATACGACATAGGTAAACAACAACTGACACTCGCCAGTGTGATTCAAGGGTTGGAAATTGGGGAAAAAGCGTCCGAGAAACAACGCCATTTAGCTCTGGATGAAATCACCATTGAGCAACTTATTCTGGATAACGCGAACCAGAATCTCAGCATAACGACTCAGCTGGAAAAATTGAATATAGAGGAGAAAGCAACGGGTAATACGGTGCTTGCATTCGCGGGACTTAAATTACCCCAAAGTCAGGTCAACTGGAAAGACACCGCCGTATCGATTGATACTGCAGAGCTGACAGACTTCCAATTTTCCAAACTGGTTGAAGGTGAAACAAAAACCTCAGGTTCACCACTCGCCAAAATTAAAAACCTGGCCTTGGAAAAAGTTCAGCTACAGGAAAACCACCTGACCGCCGATGCAATTGTTATTGATTCTCTGGAGAATGCGTTATTCATCAACCAGCAAAAACAACTGGCTAACCTGGTCGACCTTTCTTTTGACTCCCCCACAGGAGAGGAAAAGGAACCATCAGAAACCAGTGAAACCACAACAGATAGTGATGAGGAAAAAACGCCCGCTACCACCTTCCATATTAAGGAAATTCGCATTACCGGAAATAGCTTCCTTGATGTTGAAGATCGAAGCGTTAAACCCAGATTCAAACAGCAATACAAAATTGACCGTTTGACCATTAACGATGTCAACAGTCGCGATACTGATATGCTGACCAAACTGGACCTCAGTATCCATGTAGATCAATACACCAAACTGGTCAGCAAATCTGAATTCACGCTTTTTGCGGAACAAAAAAATGGCAACATTAACCTGAAAACGCAAGAGGTGTCGCTGCCCATTTATTCGCCTTACATGACCAACCAACTTGGTATCGATATCAAGGCCGGCCAACTGGACATTGATGTAAACAGTAAAATCGAAAAAAACCAGATAAAAGGCAACATGGTTTTTAACCTGAGAGGGGCAGACTTCAGTGGCGCAGACGAGTATGAGAAATCGTCCTTGAAAGACCAAACCACCATTCCGCTGAACGTTGCATTGGGTATGTTAAAAGATAAGCATGGCAATATTAAGCTTTCCGTACCCATGACCGGTAGTGTGGATGACCCGAGCTTTGGGGTTCGAAGTTTTGTCCAACTTGCAGTAAGGAAAGCAGTACTTTCTACCTCTAAATCTTATTTAATGAAAACCTTTGTGCCCTATGCCAATGTGGTGTCGGTTGTGCAAATGGCTGGCGAATATGCGCTTAAGGTCAGAGTGGAAGACCTCAACTATGCACCGGGTGAAACAGAGATTCAAACCGAAGCCCAGCAGATATTCGCCAAACAATTTATTCAGCTCATGCAAGACAAACCCAAGCTACAACTTAAAGTCTGTGGTTTGGGTATTGCGTCGGAAGTGGAAAAAACGGATCTGAACGACGAACAACACTTAAGTGCAGTATTAACACTTGCCCAACAAAGACAGGAAAAATTTAAGCAATACATACTAAGTAATAGCGAAATCAGCAGTGGTCGATTGTTACTTTGCTCACCGGAAATTGATCGCAGCAAAAAAGCCAAACCCAGAATCGAATTTTCTATCTAACACAAAAAAATATTTCGAGAAAAAAATGAGCCAACTACAAGAACTGGATAAAACACAACAAACGGAAATTGAAGCCGCGACCTTTCGCCGCCTACTTAAACACCTGGACGAGAATAAGGATGTACAAAACATCGACTTGATGATTCTTGCCAACTTTTGTCGTAACTGTCTGGGTAAATGGTACAAAGCGGCAGCGGAAGAACGGGGAATAGAACTGGATTATGAAGACGCACGGCAACGTATTTACGGTATGCCATACAGCGAATGGAAAGATAAATATCAGCTACCTGCGACCGAAGAGCAAATGAAGGCTTTTGAAGCAAAGAAAAATAAGTAGAAAAACCAATTTAGCGGGGCTGTGTAAGCCCCCTGAATCTTAAGGGTTCGCATAAACCTTCGCGCATGGCAGTGCTTTCCCGCACTGCGTATCAAATTAGGCGCTAATCCGGTACGCATCCATATTTAATGCGCCATAGATATAGCTATGATGAATGCGTTCAACCTGTTCATCCAACTCCATCGCACCCAACACAGCAAATAGCGGCAACAAATGCTCTTCTGTCGGATGGTTACGAACGGCATGCGGTGCAAGCCGTCGGTAATCCAATAACGCATCAATATTCTTTGCCAATATAGCGTGATGTAACCAATCTATAAATTCGCGCGCCCACACTGGTGGCGTATTGCTGTGTAAATCCAATTCACTCAGATTATGGCTCGCTCCACCCGATCCGATAATAAGCACACCGGATTGCCTTAAGGGTTTCAGTATTTGCCCCAGCCGGTAGTGATGCTCTGGAGTAAGATGCGTATTGATGGATACCTGAACCACAGGAATATCTGCCTTGGGGTAGATGATGGATAACGGAACCCAGGCACCGTGATCCAGCCCCCGGCGTTCATTCAAAACCACATCCATGCCCGCCTGCTGAAGCAGGGAATAAATTTCCAGAGCAAGCGATTTATCACCCGGCGCCGGATACTGCATAGCATGTAATTCCGGGGCAAAACCATAAAAATCATGCACGGTGTCAGGTTGTTCAGAACTCAGCACACAGACTCTTTCAGAGTGAAAATGGGCGGAAACAACCAACACCGCCCGAGGGGAATTCAAAGTAGAACCAAGCTCAGCCAAAAAGTGTTTTGCTGGGATGTCCTCTGTGGGTAAGTTCGGCGCCCCATGAGAAATAAACAGGGCTGGCATTGTCTTCGCTGTCTTATTCATCATGGGCATCGCCTTATTTATTTCCGGGAAGTGGAGCTGCATACCGGCCATTGCCCAGGAAAAACTGCACAACCAATGCCAGGGTCCAGAACATTGGAAATTCCCAACCGCCACCTTGATTGGAAAAAAGCCAGCCAGCTTGCCAGTGAGCGAGGAAGGTCGCACCCAATAAAATCGGAACCATACTGGCAGAAACCCAGCGGGAGCAAGCACCAATAATCAGCGCAATACCGCCTACGACCTCAATAAAAATGGTGAGATAAGCCAGTATCGCGGGCAACCCCATCGACGCAAAAAAGCCCACGGTGCCTTCCGGGGTAAAGACCAACACTTTTAATAAACCATGTGCCAACGCCATAACGCCCAAGCCCACACGTAACAACAAAGCCGCTAAATCCGGTTGATAGAACTTATTCATCTCTTTCTCCTGTTTCTCAGTGAAATCATTCAGTCGCTATAGACTATCTATCAACTCAATGTTGTTAAATACCGTTTTTATTTAATTTATATCCATGCTATGTTGATAATATGGATACGTTAGACAACATGCGCGCTTTTGTGACCGTCGTAAACCAAGGCTCTTTCAGCCTGGCCGCCGATCAACTTGGCAAATCCCCCCAACTGATCAGTAAATATGTGGCCCATCTTGAAGCACGGCTGGATACCCGCCTGCTCACACGGACAACACGAAACCTGAGCCTGACCGAGGCCGGCGCAGCCTATTTCAACCGCTGCCAACAGATTTTGTGGGATATTGACGATATGGAAGCGGCCATGAGTCACGCCACACAACAGGCCAAAGGGAGATTAAAAATCAATGCCCCTATGTCCTTCGGCATCACCCACCTGACTCCGGCGATTGCCGCCTTTCAGTATGCTCAACCGGGCATTACCGTGGACTTAACCTTAAATGACCGCGAAGTGGATATTGTTGCTGAGGGTTACGACCTGGCGTTACGTATATCCCAATTAAAAGATTCCAATCTGGTCGCCAAAAAACTGTGCCCTATTCGCTTATTGGTGTGTGCCTCTCCCATGTACCTTGAACAATTTGGCGTGCCCCAAAGCCCAGAAGAACTGGCGGATCATCGCTGCCTGCATTACACCTATCAAGAAGAGAAAAATACGTGGTCGTTTACCAAAGACGGAAAAGACTTTACGGTCAAAGTAAATGGACATTTTAATGCAAATAACGGTGACGCCTTGAGGCATGCCGCCGTTGCCGGTGGAGGCTTGATATTACAACCCACATTTATTGTGGGAAAAGACATTCAAGCTGGAAAGCTAAAAGCAGTACTGACCGACTATTCACCAAAGCAACTCAACCTGTATGCCGTATATGCTCATCGGCAATACTTATCCGCCAAAGTGCGTTTATTTATTGATTTTCTTGCTCAGTATTTTTCAGACGCCCCCTACTGGGAACCTTAAAGAATTATCGCACACTAAGTGTGCGATTAGTTCTGATCTACTCACACGAACAATTCTGTTAGCACCATTTTTGCCCAATATATTTATTTTTAGATGATTTTAATCATTTTTTTATTTTGACGAAAACAGTTAGATTTCCACGTCATTTTATTTTAAAGATTTTTTATTCAACGTCGTTAAGCACTCAGCCAATTATTTTTAGACAAACACTAAATCACAAAATGGTTTAGCGGACTCCTTTTGTCTATCAACTTGGCCAACCTACCATCTACAAGAAAGGAACCGACAATGAACAAAAAAATACTCACATTATTTACGTCTATATTATTTTGTTTTTCTGCTCATGCTATTTCGCAACCGGTATCTGGAGAGGACTTAGTCGCAATAGAACCTACCGTAAATCTGGTTCCAGATAAAATCACCGCCACCATCGGCAGAGAAGATCATATTCACTCCCTCAAAGAATTCGACAGTATTAAAGCACTCTACAACAAGAAGGATAAAATTATTTTCCAAATTCAAGGGGTATATCAACGAAATTTCTGTTCACTTGGCACTACTCCGATTACATCGTTTGAAGACAAGCCTGCCAATGAGGCACATCCGAATCTCCTACCTTATTTAACTGGAGTAGATCGAATAAAAGAGATCAAGTTACGAGAAGTGATTATGCATCCTGATGCCACACCGGTGGATGACATCTGTGAGATCACTACCCAGGGGGACCGAGCATATACAACGAACATTTCTTTAAAGCACTATCCATTTATGCCAGCCACTCGGGTATTTCTCATTGACTTAGTCCCGCAGTTTACGTTTCCCGGCCCATTTGTGAATCAGGCCATTTTAATTTTTGTTAAATGGACAGGCGAAACATGGAAGTACGAATATATTCGTGTCGATGATGTGTAGTTTATATTGCCATCACCACCTCAGTTAGAGGTGGTGATAACCGATGGCACTAATTACAGTCGGGATAACCATTACCATAAACATAGGTATTGCTACCGTTAAAACTATTCCAGTTCGGGCTTTGCCTTAAATTACGCACCAGTGTTTTAGCATCACAATTAGCAAGCGAACCATTATTGGTAATTTTGAGATACCCGTTCGCAGGGAAGTCAACGTTATTTAACGCATTCACATTATTCAAGCTTGGGTTATCATCCAGATAAAGGCTGCCAATTTCCTGCAAACTTGCGAGATTATTAAGATTATAAACCCAGTCTGATTGCGTTATTTTCAGACGACCACCAATAGATTGAATACTACCCAGACCAAACAAGGAAGAGTTCCGTAACTGAATGTCGACATTACTTTCAACTTGAACGAGCTGGCTGAGAAAACTACCACTTACCTCGCCCTCCCTTAAACTGTATTCCAGGCGCCCCATTTTTGTTAACACATCCAGGCCGAAAAATTTAAACGGCCCCCAGATATCATTCGGATGAGTTCTTAAATACAGCTTGCCGAGGTACTCTAACGATTCAAAACCGGTTAAATCATTCAGCACGCCAGCGACTACCTCAAGAGTGCCGTTATGTTTTTTTAGGGCAGGAAACCACCAATGCGCAGAACGTGGACGATTGTTGATAACAATTGAGCCGGATACCGTATGCAACTTGGAAAACTTACCGACATTAAAATACGCACCGGCTTCTAATGATAGTTTTCCACCTACTTTTTCCAACCAGGGTAAATAGAAAATCGTAATTTTATTATCCAGGTCAATTGTCAAATTACCCGTTACCTCTTTAACGCATCGATACTTTTCAACGTCCGCCGCGGTATTTAAAGTAAGGTTACCTGTGTGAACAGCATTGTGCACGCTTCTACGAACATTACATTCCTTGAGGTAATCCAGGTCCAGTATTGGAAACAGGATAACCTGCGGATTTAGCTGAACAATCTCACTATAAGCAGAAGCACCGGTTGTTATAGAACAGAGTAAACTCAGAAGTATGAATACCTTTTTCATGTTTGCTTCTCCTTTAGCAACCGGATATAGAAACGACAATATTGGGGTTTTTGCTCTGCATGTGTTGCACAAAGCTGGTTATTTCATTACAACTTAACTGGTCATTATTGTGTATTTTTAAGCTTCCAGCACCAACAATGTAGACATCGTACAAGCCCTGCAAACTGGTGAGCATTGGGTTATCTTCAATCGTTAAACCTCCAACCTGAGGCTTACCCACGCCAGATGTATTTTGTAAGTCATCCAACTTATTTAACGAAAAAACGCCACCGACACGTTCGATTTTTTCCAACCCGTTAAGATCATTTAATCCGCTACTGATTGCTGTGGTATTAGTGATAGTCAAGTTCCCCACCACTTCTGAAATACTGCCCAAACCATACAACCTTGGCATATAGTAAGCAGAAATAAACAGGTTACCACTTACAGTTAGGAGCTTTTCCAGAAAGCCGCCATCGGAGGGATCTGTATTGGATTCGGTATTTTGCACGCTACCACCGTAGATATGGTAGTTTTGCAACAAGCTCAAGTTCGCCAGGCCATTTAATAAAATATTGTTATCCTGAGTTTCATTTTGCAACTCTAGCGTTGTCAGTTCAGTTAATGCATTCTGCCCATTCAAATCCACATTATTGGTTCGAAAATGCACTTTGAGCTTTTTGGCTTTTTTAAGGTATGGCGTATCAACATATTCCAGGTTATTACGCATATCCAGAATCACATCACCACCAACCCAGGAAAGCCGGGGAAAATACACTTCATCCAATGGGTCTTCCCCGATAACATGAAAATCCCCCGACACCCAAGTCAGATAGGGCACAGACACCTGAAAGAAACGATTATCTATCGCGCGGAATTTATAGTGACCGATATTTCGTCCCGAAGATTGAACCCAACGAACACACCGGTACTGATCAATTTCATTGGTATTATCCAGAGTAAGTTGACCTGTGTGGTAGGAGGACTGATCAACACAATCACGTTTATGCGCGTTGCTTTCTTTCGGCAGAATGTAAAGCACTTTATCCAAAGTGAGTTCGGATTTATTAATTGGTGTAGACAAGTCATAAGTGTTGGCAGAAATGCCAATACTTACAAAAAGAATAAGTATAAAGATCGGTAGACGAATCATAACGACATCCTTGTAATAAAGTATCACGGTAGATCAGTTTAGAGGCGCTATAGTGGGGAAAAACAGAATGCTTTTCGACCTTGTTTGATTAATAAAAAATAAACTTTTTTTTGCCAAAAAACGTCATCAAAAACATAAATTCTGTTATTGACGCCACCTCGCACACACTTTACCGAACACGACAATACCGCTACGTATTTTTTATAATATTCAATACCTACAGGTACATGTCTTTATATACCGGATAGCCGGCACAAAAGGCATAGCCCATAAAAATTGGGAATGATAGAAGATCCAGCACTAAACTGTGCGAGGCTGGAGAAAACCGCTACTTATTGCCTGTTTACATGTTCCAGTTCAAATTGATCCAAACACACAGGTTTACCAAACAAAAAACCCTGGAAGTCGGAGCAGCCCAGAGACGTCAATATCTCTCTTTGAGGTTCATTTTCGACGCCTTCTGCAATCACATTCAGACCGAGGTTATTCGCCAGAGCAATAATAGTTTGAACAATTTTGCTGTTGCTCTTGTCACTGATAATATCTTTAACGAATGCTCGATCGATTTTTATTTGATCCAGAGGTAATCGCTTTAAATTCACTAATGAAGAGTAACCTGTACCAAAGTCATCCAGGGAAAAACGCACTCCCATTGTGTGCAGCTGTTCAATTTTTTCTATCGCGGATTCGATATCCACCAATAGCAGGCTTTCCGTGATTTCCAACTTGAGTTTATTGGGGGGCACGTTTTCCATATCCAACACATGTTGAATATTACTGACAAAATCCACCTCACTGAACTGTCGCGCACTGACATTAACCGCCAGCTTTAACCCAGCAGTGTTTTCGTCAGCCGCCCATTTCCCTAACTGATGGCAGGCTTGCTCAATGACCCAGTGTCCGATAGATGCCATTAAACCGGTTTCCTCCGCCAAGGGAATAAACTGCATTGGTGAGATAACACCTCGTTCCGGGTGCATCCAGCGTAACAGGACTTCGGCACCACACAGTTTTCCAGAACAGTACTGTGCTTGATAATAAAGTTGAAATTGATTCTGCGTTAACGCGTTTCTCAGCTCAACTTCCAACTCTGCCATATTAAACTGTGGCGCAAGTTCACCAGAGTCAAAGAATTTAAACGTATTTTTACCAGACCATTTCGCTTGATACATTGCCATATCAGAGCGGGTCATTACATCATCACTCAAGTCATTTCCATCAAAGGGTGTGATACCGATACTACAGGACGAGCGAAAATTCACTTCACATATAGAGAAGGTTTTCTCAAATGCAGACTGTATTTTTTTTGCCACAACGGTGGCCTTATCAAGCACCTGTTTTTTATTGTTTCCCAAACCTTCCAACATAACTATAAAGTCGTCACCACCGATGCGATAAACCGATTGACAATCCAAAACAGAACCACTTAATCGATTTGCCACCTCCTTCAACATGGCATCACCAATTGTATGCCCCCGCGTATCATTCAGATTTTTAAAATTATCCAGGTCAATAAAGAGCAGAGCTCCCATAAGCTCGCTTTCCTTTGCCTGCTTAATGGCGATATCGATTTTTTTTATGAGCGTTCGTCGATTGGGTAATCCAGTGAGAGAATCAAAATAAGCAAGCCGATGTACTTCTTCTTCGTATCGTTTTTGTAGCGTTATATCTTGCAAAAATGCTTCGAAGGTAAAGCCTTTTCCTTCCAAGGGTTTCAATAACGCATTGATGGACACCACAATGGGTTCTTTGGGAAATTTACGTAAACAGGCCTGAAAATCTTCTATTCTTTTTTCTTTGAGTAGCCGTTGTTTGAATTCCTGGTACTCATGGGGAAAATAGAAAAGTTGCGTGGTGATGTTTTTTACTTTGCTAAGCGCAGCACTTTTGTCAGCATAACCACATATGCGGGCAAATGCAGGGTTTACCTGTAGCAGCTTGCCATCTAACTCGGCGTGCACTATGCCATGTAGTGCATTTTCGAATAGCCACTTGTAGCGATTTTTTTCAACTTCAAGCTCATCCAGTTTTTTAATAAGCTGGGGGTAATAGGTCTTGCGTGCGGACAGGGTGCCCAGCCCGATCAGCTTTGTCAGCTCGTCCTGATTGTCTTTAGAGTGCTTCTTCATAAACCGTTGCAATATCCCGTCGGTTAGACGGCCTTGGGTTCGTGATTAAGCATGGGTCCAAAATGGCATTCGCAGACAGGAAAGGTATATCAGCTTTATGCACACCGCTTACAGATAACGTTTGGCATATTCCCACCTCGGCTTTCAATTGCACAAGCTGTTGTAGCAAGCGAGGTTTGATTTCGTTTGCAGTTAATCCTCTGGTATCAATACCCATTGTTTCGGCAATCACTTTAAAGCGCTCTTGTGCCCGCTCATAATTGTAGGCAACCACATGCTCTAACAACATGGCATTACACAAACCATGAGGTAAATCCAAGTAGCCACCGAGGCTATGGGACATCGCATGTACCGCACCCAGAATAGCATTGGAAAACGCTAAGCCCGCTTTCAATGAGCCGAGCATAATATCTTCACGCAGCTTGAGATCGTCCGGCGTTTGAATGAGTCTGGGCAAACTATTATTAATCAGTTTTATCGCATCCAGCGCGTTCATATCAGTTAACGGCCCGGCACCCGTGGAAACAAAGGCTTCAATGGCGTGCACTAATGCATCAACCCCGGTACACGCGGTCAAAAACGAGGGCATAGTGGTGGCCGTTTCCGGGTCAATGAGTGCCACATCAGGCACCACGGTTTTGCTGATGATGGCAAACTTGGTTCGTTCTTCCGGATTGGAAATAATGGCAAACTGAGAGACGTCAGCAGATGAACCTGCGGTAGTGGGAATAAAAACCAACGGAGGAATGGCGACAGGAATAGTATCGACACCTTTAAAATCGATAATGGGTTTGTTATTGGCGGACACGATGCCAATGCCCTTCGCGCAGTCCATCGGGCTACCCCCGCCAACGGCAACGATGACATCGCACTGGGATTCTCGATATAGCTCTGCGCCTGCCATCACCTCGTGGGTGCGTGGATTAGACGAAACACCGGTAAATTCGACCCATTCCAACCCGGCCTCAGCCAGGCTTTCCGTGACATCCTCCAGCCAACCTGCAGCCTGAACCCCAGGATCCGAAACAACAAAAACCCGCCGGGCACCAAAGTTGCGTGCAAAATTCGCGACTGACCTTCTCGCACCCACACCGAATACGATTTCTGGCGATACAAACTTTCTCAAGTCCGAAACTTGCGCATAGCTCATCCAATAACCTCGAAGATATATCCACGACGCGTGATTCACGGGGTCGGATTCAAGACGAGACAGCACACCTGCTGTAGCAAAACGCGCGAGCAGACGCCTGTTAGAGCCAGTTTCGGCGATGTTTGGGGCACATAGCGTCCAAATGGACTTGAGCCTCTCGTTTTGAAGTAGATCCCAGTACTAGAAGTTTAGTTAACCGCTTGGCAAAAACCATTTTGTTAGATCAAATAACGCAAAGAGAATGGCGCCAAAGGGTGGTATACCCCGCAACGCCATGCCCCACCGCCCAATCTAAACAGTGGTGTAAAGACGTGTTATTTCAGCCCCAGAGCTCTACCAACTTCTCTGGCCCAGAAATATTGCTGATCACTGGAAAACTGCCAGTTCATCATACCGCCAAAATCCCCCTGAGCTTTCAGCGGTGTTATTACCTGCTCCACAATAGTTGCAATGGGCAAATACCCGGAACCGGCATCATGCTCGGTTACTGGTAAGCCAACCAGTATTTTCTCAGCGGTGATACCTGGCAAGGCCGAGAAAGCCTTACAAGCGGCAATAATTTGTTCAGGGTTACTACTCCAAGGGTGGTTGTTATAAAACTGCACATTCAACCAATCAATCAGCAAGCCAACTTCGGCCATCACTTGTATGTACCCATCCATACCACTGCCCTGCTGTAAATAGGGTGGCTGCGGCGCATGACTGATCACAAACTTTTCGGCAGGAAGGGATTCTCGAAGATTCTTGGTCAGACTGATCAGAAAATTCACACCACTGTAACCTGCGACACCAGTGAATGCCCCGGTATCCTCCCAATCGATATCAACGCCGTCCAACTGATTCTCTTGCACAAAGTCGGCAATCGATTTGGCCAACTCGTCTTCATGCCCGACCAGAGCCTGATATGCCGCAGAAGACATTTCGCCGCCGCCAAACGAAATCAACACTTTCTTTCCCGCTTCATGTAACTCTTGTATCGCCTGCCGGGTAGTCGAGGTAAGCGAGGTCGATGTGGCTGCGATCCCACCACCAAGCTGCCAGTTTAATGGTGCTTCCGGCCGAGAAAATATGAATGCGAGTATCACATCGGTGTATGGGAGAGATATCGCCTGATCGAGAGATTGTGAGCCGTTGTTGTAATAAGTGACTAACCGTGTATTCATGCCAAACCTCCAGAGGGATGGTCTCAATGGGTATGGCAATTAAGCTAGCCTATAGGAGAAAGGCACGTGTGAATTTTCGTGCTTATATTTTTTGCAGGGCAAAAAAAAGGCGGGTTACCTTACCCGCCATAGAAACATATAGACTTTAAATGGACTTAAGAGAATAAGCCTTTAAAGAAAAAGAAGAACAGAATTGCCAAACCTGCACCTGCCGGAAGAGTTACGATCCAGGACAGGAAAATGGTTCCAATCACACGCAGGTTAAGTGCACCAATACCACGAGCCAGGCCAACTCCGAGTACCGCACCAACCAATGTATGAGTGGTCGATACCGGCAAACCAAAGCCAGAAGCCAATACCACTGTACCTGCAGCACCTAACTCAGCGGCAAAACCACGGCTTGGGGTAAGCTCTGTGATTTTTTTACCGATAGTGGCAATCACCTTCCAACCGTATGTTGCCAGACCAAGGATGATACCCACACCACCAACCAGCAGAATCCAACCTGGCATGGCTGTTTTAGCAGCAATGGTTTCTGTTTTTAGAACGCCGTAGATCGCGGCCAATGGACCCACCGCATTGGCCACATCGTTCGAACCATGAGCAAAGGCCATAGCACAAGCGGTAAACACCATAAGAACGGCAAACACCTTTTCCACATTGGCGAAACGACTACCGTGGCCACCCTCTTTAACCGGCAAGGATTCTTCTTTGATTTTTGCCAGGAAGAAAATACCAATACCTGAGACTAATAAGCCGATAACAACGGCGATGCCTGCCTGTTCTATAAAGCTGAAACTAATACCAATATCTTTAAAGACATGTTTTAGACCCTTAATCAGAGTCACCATCGTAATCAGGAAACCGACAGCAAACATGTAGATAGGGATATAACGCTTCGCTCTCTGGAAGGGGTTTTCGGTATCAAGAATAAGGACTTGCACGCTACGGAACAGCAGGAATGATATCGACCCGGCGAGCAGCGGGGAAACAACCCAACTGGCCACGATTTTGCCCACTTTAGCCCAGGCCACCGCTTCCACGGAGATACCAACAGCAGCAAAACCAACAATCGCACCAACAATGGAGTGTGTGGTCGATACCGGCCACCCCATAATACTGGCGATAAGCAGCCAGGTACCTGCCGCGAGCAGAGCGGAAAGCATACCGTAGATGAGATATTCAGGAGCATCAACCAGCAACGAGGGATCGATAATCCCTTTACGGATTGTTGAGGTCACTTCACCACCAGCCAGGTATGCGCCGGCAAATTCAAAAAGCATGGCGACAATGATCGCTTGTCGAATAGTGAGCGCTTTTGATCCTACTGAGGTGCCCATAGCGTTCGCTACGTCATTAGCACCAATCCCCCAAGCCATAAAAACGCCAAATATACAGGCGAGTATAAGAAAGATTTGATAATTCTCTGCGATAAGAGACATGATAGTTAAACCCTAGTAATGACAGATCAGCTCATTATTTTGCGAGCAACAATTGTAAACGACTACCTACCTGCTGAGCTCGATCGGCCAGATCACCTACCCACTCAATAACGCGGTACATAAACATAACACCCACTGGAGGAAGCTCATCCTCCAACCCAAATAGCGTTGAGCGAATAGCAATCTGTAATTCGTCAGTTTTATGCTCAACAAGATCCAACTCATGAATAAGCCGACCTACGATATCCAGTTCTTTGCCACTGAAACCGGTTTCAAGCAGCTCATCCAATTCTTCAATCGCTTTCAGCGCGTGCGTAGAGGTATCTACAGCAGAGGCAACATATTCTTTCATTGGAGCGCGCAAGACTTCCGGGAAGACCATCTTCCGCCCCAGCATAATGCCAGCGATATCTTTCGCTCTGTTTGCAATTTTGTCCTGAACAGCCAATAGCTGAAGTAGGTCTGTGCGAGGCACAGGCAGAAACAAGCTTTTGGGCAAGTCCAAACGCAATTGCTTCTTAAGTACATCTGCCTGATGTTCTAGCTCTGAGATTTCCTGCTGAATGGCTTCTGCCTTGTCCCAATCATTCGCACAGGTGGCTTCAAAAAAAGCCGTGAGTTTGGCTGCAGCCTGAGTAGCAACAACCATGTGCTCCTGCATAGGTTTAATTGGAGATTTTCCGAACAAATTCTCCAGAGGATTGATTATAGCCATGAAAATTATCTCCCAATTTCAGACGACGGGCAGTATAGAAAAATTATCGAGCTTGTACAGCTTTTTTGCAGTTTTTTTGCACAAATATTAAAAAAAGAATTTTCTACTCTGTAATAAATATGTAATACAAATATTGTATGTATAGTGCAGGTTTTATTACCTTTGATTTTTAGCAAAAAAACAGCGAGAAAATTCATATATTCAATCTCGATGTCAAACACAGACACATATACATGCTAAAAATTTAGCACACATTTTCTAACGTATATAAGCTTATTTTTGTGTAAAAATATTAACCGCTATCATCCTTGATAATAAGCTGTGTAACGGTATGGTCTAAATCCAACTGTATATACACATCACACAGAAGTGGCATAACAGATAAATTATGTTGGGTAATACGTTCAAAATATGGGACAAAATTATTAATCTTTTCTTTCGCAGAGAAATACGCAGTTTTATCCAGTTGTTTTTTTTCTTTTGATATCGTTTTAATTTCTTGCTCAAGACGCCATTTATATACAGACTGAATACAAGGCACCTGGATAAAAACAAGCATATCCAGCAACTCAAATAACTCGGCATATTCCGCTGTCAAATAATCATTTACTGTCTGCCGCCAACGCCCATCGATATCTTTCTCTTTTTCCAAATCATTTATTGGTTCAGTTAATTCACTTTGATACTGCGGCACACTGCCAACACACCAGCCTTCAAACAAAATGAGGTCTACCGGACCTTTAACTCTTTCCCATTTCGAATCCGGCAATCGATCATCAATCAATTTGCTAAACTTGGGTACGGCCACCACCTCATCAGCATCAAGTTTTTTTAATCGGTGAAGAACATCCAAACCAAGCTTAACATCATGTGTTCCCGGCACACCTCGAGTAGCAAAAAGAGGATGAACACTTTCCGACTTTATTTTTCGCTCATGCTGAGTAAGGTATAAATCATCAATTGATAAAATTGCTGTATTCCACTGATAGTTTTCCTGTAAATAATGCTTTAAATAATCAGCCAGTGTTGATTTACCCGAACCCTGTGCACCGTTAACCCCTATTACAATCGGCCCTTCACCTTTTTTTTGTCGAATCCATTCTCCCAGACGGGAATAAAACTGTACGGCAACAGACTCAAATACCGAAGGCAATTTGTGTTGAGAAATAAAGTTTTGTATGGCCATGCTAAACCACAAGGTTGGTTGGTTTATTGTGAACAAATTGTTCAATATTATTCATAACCTGATCAGCCAGAACCTGCATTGCTTCCTGACTTGCCCAGGCAACGTGAGGAGTAAGAATGACGTTGGGATATGCCGCTAATGCCATAGCCGTACTATTTTTCTCCGGTGGTTCCTGTGGTACCACATCCAGCCCCGCACCGGCTATCCACTGCTCATCTAAAGCCTGTTTTAACGCTTCAAGATCAACGACACCACCACGGGCGGTATTAATTAATAACGCGTTTTTTTTCATTTGTTTTAAATTATCGAGATGAATAAGATGCTGGGTTTGCTCGGTTAGCGGGCAATGCAAACTGACAATATCTGACTGAGCAAGCAAGGCATCCAGAGGTACTGACCGGGCAAAAGGCAACTGATCTCTACCGCTCAAACTGTGGTAACAGACATTCATACCAAATACTTTTGCAACCTGAGCAACGGACTGGGCAATGGTACCGGAACCGATTATTCCAAGCTGATTTCCCGCCAACTCATGTATTGGCTGATTAAAATAGCAAAACTGGTTTTCTTCCTGCCAACGCCCTCGATTTAGCTCATCACGGTAGAGTGCTAGCTGTTTTCGCAACCCCAGAATCATGGCAAAAACATGCTCACACACCGTTGTTTTAGCGTAACCGCGGACATTACAAACGCTTATCCCCCTTTGTTTACAGGCTTCCAAATCGACAGCATTAGTCCCGGTTGCCGCGACCACAATCAATCGCAGATCAGGCAACTGATCAATAAGCCGTTGATCGATCACCACCTTATTAGTGATGCATATGGTTGCCCCCCACAAGCGATCCAGGGTTTGCTCAGGGGAGGTAGAAGCATATTCAAGCCAGGAATGGGGAAAAGAGAGGGAATTAAAGGTAACTTCTTTGGCAACGGTGGCCCTATCCAGAAAAACAATTTTATGCTGCATTACACTGTCCCCCCGACAAAATACGATTAGGGCCTACACTCATTTAACTGTCACCGTTCAAACAGAGATAGCTCTAGTTTAGGTAGCTTGATGAACCAAATAAACGGCAAGTTAGGATAAATCGTGTATTTTATGCCACAACCCGCAGGGCCTGAGCTTTTGCCCCGTACCTTTCTATCCTACTCATGTATGTCCGACACTCACGACCTGCTCTGCCTTGCCGGATAACCTCCAGCAGAGAGAATTCAATGAGTAAGAACAGGCTCTAGTGTAGCCGCTTTCGTCGAACCGGCAGCGAGGCTCGATCAACTTATACGTAGAATTGCCATTGATTTCTATAAACTTGGCACAGAATATCGCTCAGGCCACCGCAGGTTGCGGCCGGAGGTAGAGAAACCGACACACAAGCAGACAAATCGCTACTCTGCTAAGACTGTGATCGTTATATAAGACTGGTACAGCAGATTGCCGCAGGCAATGCTCCTGTCAGAGTCATCTCCCCTAACCAACGAAATCAAACGATATAGAAACGATATCTCCCTAAGCACTCCAGGTTGGCGAACAAGGGGACTCATCAGAACTTCTGATTACAGAGTATCAGGCCTTCCTATTTACCCAGGGAGAATGGACTCGACTGTCGAAAAGGCAATATAAATTGCCAGACACAAGTCTGACCAGAAAGTGAGGAGAAGCTAAAAAAGAATAAAATTATGCCGCAGCCCTATCGAGAAAAATGGATAACTCGCCAGGCCATTGTGGACATTCATGCTCGCTTAATGCTTTACACATTCAAATACTCATCGACGCAGGAAAACAGTTCCACTTTTGATAACGGTTTTGTGAGATAAGCATTTCCGCCGGAGTTCATTCCCTCTTCAATATCGCGGGACTGATCCAAAGCAGATAAAAAGATAATAGGCAGTTCTTCTTTGGAGTACTGATCTCGAATACGCACGGCCACTTCATAACCACTCATTTGTGGCATCATAATATCGAGAATGATTAATTCGATACCTTCTTCATTAGTTAAAGCATCCAACGCAGAAAAACCATCTTCCGCCTCAACCACCAGATAGCCACGAATTTCTAACAATCCACGTAAAACCATTCGATTTACCGGATCGTCATCGACAATTAAAATCTTGTGAGTATCACCACAGTCTTCCCCGGCATTAATATTCGATTTCTTTTCTTTCTTCGGTGTTTCAGGTTTCACGCTATCATGTTTCACATTTTTATATACGGGTAACGTAAAGGTAAACTCGGTACCGCCAGAATCTCTCGGCACAACAAGAAGCTCACCCTTATGTAACTTAACAATCTTGACCGCCAATGCCAGACCAATTCCTATACCCTGTTCATGACGAAAGCTTACGTTGTCAGAGTGATAAAACAGATCGTATAAGGTCTTTTGTTGTTGACGAGAAATTCCCCGACCATCATCCGACACAGTAACGGACACATGATCATCATCAAAGGTAGAGGAAACCGTCACAACACCGCGATCAGAAAACTTTATCGAATTATCAACTAAGCTGGTGAGCAGTTTTGCAACACGCTCTTTATCGGCGTATACCGGTGGCAGAGGCTTTGTCAGACGACTTTCCAAGACAACGGACTTACCCTCCACCAAGAACTGCATTGAGTCCACAACGTTTTGAATCACATCATTCAAATCCAGTGCAGCACGATTAAGTTCTGAATTTTCCATGGTCAGCACAGAAAAATCGATCAATTCGGATATAAGATTCGACAGCCGCTTACCACTCTTGGATATGGACAACAGCTTTTCACGACTCGCATGAGGGTTGACATTTTCATGAGTTAAAGCTTCGGTTAAACCAATAATACCGTTCAATGGGGTTCTCAGTTCATGGGAAGCATTGGCAATAAAATCCGCTTTAACCTGGTCAAAATGAATTAATTCATTATTAATTTTTTTCTGTTGTTCCAGCTCGATACGTCTTGTGCGAGCATTAAGTATGGCATAAAGGAAACCGCCAATAACGATAAAATATATTAAATAAGCCCACCAGGTAGACCATAGGGGTGGCCTGATCTCGATTTTTAACTTCTTAATTTTTTCGTTCCAAACACTGTCATTATTGGAACCTTTCAAATAAAAAGTATACGTACCTGGATCCAGATTGGTATAGGTAACGGAAGATTCACCTTGAGTAAAGATCCAATCATTATCAAACCCCTCAAGCATATAAGCGTACTGATTCAGAAGCGGATAAGTGTAACTCAAAGCAGAAAAATCGATAGAAAACGAGGATTGCTGATCGCTCAAAACAACTTTGTTTACATGATTAATATGTGCTTTCAGCGGCGAGCCATTCACACCGATATCAACAGATCGGTTAAATATTTTAAAATCCGTGAAAACGACGGGTGGAACAAATGAGTTATATTTTAGGGTGTCTGGATAGAAAACATTAAAACCTTCTGTTGTTCCCAAATATAAACGACCGCTACTATCTTTGTAGGCCGCATCTCTTATAGATTGAGAACCGACAAAACCGTCATCTTTACCATAGGATCGAATGGAGAAATTTCTATGGTCAATTTGAGCAAACCCATTGGATGTTGTTGCCCAGATACTTCCATTATTCGCCTCAATAATACTGGCAACACTATTACTGGGAAGGCCATTATCCATAGTCAACTGAATAAGTCTGCGGGACAGGCCATCCAAAACTATGATGCCATTGTCATGGGTACCAAACCACAAATTGCCATGACTGTCTTCATATATCTTAAGAACACGCGTATCAACACCCAATTCAACTTCAAATCGCGTAAAGGATTTAAAATCCGTCGCGTCCTTATCCAAGTATTCAATTTTTCTTTCACTGCTTAACCAGATACGTCCATGTCGATCCTCAAAAATAGGCCAGGCAAACTCCGCCCGGTTTTTTAGATTATTGGAAGCAACGGTTTTTACACGAACAAAACTGTCATTATCGTAATCGTAGAGACTTAATCCACCAGTCTCGGTTGCCACCCATAGACGTTTTTGTGAATCAAATAATATTTTCCAGATGTATTCGCTATTCAAACTATCGGGGGCTTTCGGATCAGGGTGATAATGAGAAAGCTCACCTGATGTTTTATTATATTTATATAAACCATCAGCCCAGGTACCAATCCATAGATTATTCCGGTCATCTTCTTCAAGCGTTAAAACAGGATCATGATTAAGTCGATCCCCTTTACTGAAAATCGGGTGAGAGTTGTCGAATTTTTTCAACTTTATATCAAATAGATTTAACCCCTGCTCAGTTCCAACCCAGATCTTATTGGGCTCAGCATCATAAAATGCCAAAATAGCGCTGTTATTTAACCAATTATCTTTATTTGCCTTCCAATAATAAGCATCTATGTGGCTAGAGGAACGATCCCAGTACTCTACCCCAGAGGGAAACGTACCAAACCACATATCGGAGTTTCCATCTTCATATATGCCTAAGACAGTAAAACCACCGATACTATAAGGGTCGAACTTAGAATACTTCTGGATAGAAAACTCATCGGTTTCCGAGTTGTAATAGGCTACGCCGACACCGACAATAGAAATCCAGAGAAGATCATGACTATCGACATAAATATTTGGAATAGATAAACCCGAACTCCCAAGGCTTGCATCCCATTTACCATAATAGCGCTTAAATAACTCGGCTTTCGGATCAAAACGATTAAGCCCACCGCCCTGGGTGCCAAACCATAACGCACCAGATCTATCCTCTTCTATCGCGGTCACCGTATTACTACTGATGGAAGTAATATCATCCGGCTGGTGTACATACTTAACGATTTCATTGGTTTGCAGATTAAACTTCAGCAACCCCCACCCCTGAGTACCAACCCAGAGATTATCCTTGCTATCAATAAAGATAGTGAAGACACCATTATTTTTTAACGCTTCTTCAATTTCATCGGAAGGAGAGAAATGGGTTAACAGTTCCCGGTCGGGGTCATAAATACTAATGCCTTCGTTGGAAGCAATAAAAAGCTTCCCTTGTTTATCTTCAACGAAGCAGATAATGCTTACGGAATTCAATACACCCAGAGCATGGTCATCGGGAAAACGGATAAATTCATCCAAAACCGGGTTGTACAGATTAATACCAGAGTGAGTGGCGATCCACATATCACCATCTGAGTCAACATGAAGATCGCTGATGTAGTTGTTACTTAAACTGCGAAGAGAACCAGGATCATGAGTGAAGATCTTAAATTTTCTCCCATCATACTTTGCCAGTCCATTTTCACCACCAAACCAAAGAAATCCTTCTTTATCCTGGGCAATCGAGCGCGTTGCACCAATTCCAGAACCATTAAAAGGCCCGAAACCATAGCTTTCCTCTATCTTGATATGCTGAAATCTTAAGGTTCCACCAAAACACTGACTACAAGCTAGAAGGATTAGGAGGAACGGATAGATAAGCTTTAATAACATGAATATTTTTTCTTTCGTCACAAATACCCGGTGTTTTGAGTAACTTCGTATGAATAAAAAGTCCGTACTGATTCTGTTAAGGCTGTTACAACCCACAAAAAAATCCGGCTAATATATGGCGTAAATGTTTAAACCTTATGTCACTGACTATACTGGCGAAAAGAGTGGCGCATAAATAATTATATGAAACAGATATCACAAACTTGTAAAGAAACAGAAAAACTTAGACTAAAGTATAAAAACTGAAAAAAGATATGGCCAGGAAATTATCCTTCCGCCTGTCAAATAGTGGATTCATCCACAAACTTTTTTAGGGCCTGGTAACAAAGCATTAAATAAGGTATTAACAGGCTAATACCTGAATATAAGTGCGCGTCAGCAGATGGTAGGAAGCAAAAATAACTTAAATATCATAACCTTGCAGGATATACATAAGGCGGCATATAGATTAGATAATGTCGCCTAAAACACATATGGGAAAAATATTACGATTGACAAAAAATTGACTGACAAGAGACGTCAATTCTTCAACTTTTTCATGAAAAAAAAGCCGCCCGCGCCGTAGGATCCTGCTTAAACACGCCGCCCAAAGATGTCGTCGATGTTTCCGAAGTGGCATCCATTACTCCTCTGGATTTAACACAGTAGTGGACTGCATCAATGGATACCGCCACATCTTTTGTTTCCAATAGGGTTTGCAAAGCAACTAAAACCTGCTGTGTTAATCTCTCCTGAACCTGGGGACGTTGAGAGAAAAAACGTACGATACGATTTATTTTGGATAAACCAATAATTTTCTCTTTTGGAATATAAGCAACCTTAGCCGAACCATCGATCGTGACAAAGTGGTGCTCACAGGTACTGGTAAGGCTAATATCCCGAACCTTTACCATTTCATCCACACGCATCTTATTCTCAATCACGGTAATTTTTGGAAAATTTTCGTAATCCAATCCGGAGAATATTTCTTTGACATACATCTTGGCAATTCTATGTGGAGTCTCTTCCAGGCTATCGTCATTCAAATCCAACCCCAGACACTTCACAATTTCCGTCATGTGATGCTTTATTTTGTCGTAACGTGTCTGTGCGTCTAAACCGTTTTCCGTTATTGGTGTTTCTACGCCGTGAGCAATAAGTGCTTCATGAACCAACTGGGCCTCTTGAGACCAATTTTGCTTAATGGTATGACTATTCCTTGCAACACTGAGCGCTGCCGCTTTACTTGACATTCACTGAAACCTTTTAAAAAGAATACTTAAAATACTGAGGTAAATTTATTTGTTGCCGTATTCCAACGTTAACGAAACGGAATCTGCAAAACGCAATGCATGAGGTTTATCTATTTTAACCTTGGCATAAAAGACACTTTCATCGCGACTGCAAATATCCAACACTTCAGCAACCAGTTTTTCCAATAGTAAAAATCGCCCTTCCTCAACCAGTTTAATAATTGATTTGGCAATCGTCTTATAATTCAGGGCTTGATCTACTTGATCTTCCAAACATAGGGGAGACAATTGGTAATGAATTTCAGCATTAATAATAATATCCTGCTGCTTTTCACGTTCTTCCGGGTTAAAGCCAATAAAAGTACGCAACCGTAAATTTGTAATCTCAATGATTGCTTTCGTACTTTGTACCGCACTACGCTGCTGTTGCGAACTTTGGATATTGGCTAACATATGCTTCTTTCCTAATGACATGGCCTTGTTACGTAGCAAACAGTAAATTAGACCTTTTCTTTATCTATCTATGTCAATTTATATCATTTTTTATGCTTGAGCCAGCAACAGGACTCAGTTCTAACGATCATGCCCGATATTTCGCCAACTTATCCAGACATTTATAAAGGTTTTAAGCTGATAGAAAATCCGTTTCGGCACGAATCCATAGACAAAGAATTGGCAGGAAAAAATGTCGTTAAGAGAAATATGGTTCGGCACGAGCACCGAACCACTGAACAAAATCAGGCTAAGGGCAGCTTTGCACAACCCCCTGATCACCATCGAGATTACTGACTGCATTGAAGAACGTATATTGAGCAACGCTGAACAAGCAGGCTGCTGAAGACACATCAAGCCTTGGCCCTGCCATCCCCGGAGCAGAGGTATAGCCCCACGAGTTAAGGGAAATAATCGTTCCACCACCGCTGTTTTCATCCAGAGGTTGCAACCATGCGCCGCCAGATGCACCACCAGACAATTCGCATGAGGGGATCCACCAATTAACTCCGGTGTTTTGTGTCAGGTCTTCAGCGCAATACATCAATTTGGGGTCATAGGCGTAGGAGTAACCCAACGCATAGGTGAAATCCAGGCTGGCTTTCCCCGGATCCCCATCGTCATATGACGGAGTGAGAAAAGACATTGCCAAGGATCCAACAGCCATATCCAAGGATTCAGAAGAGGCCGTACTCCCTATGTGAGCACCGATATCACCGACTACATAAAAACCATAGTCCCAGGCAACATTGTCAGGAAAGGTACGCAATGTCCATTGTCGATCTACTACTCCAAAATCCGGTACCCAACAGCCAACCGGATCATTGTCGCAATCCAGATCCGTGCCGCTTGCGGTGGTTGCAGATTGGTTTGGAATAAACAACACATTGCGCGCAAACGCCTTGTTAACATCATCATAGATACAATGCGCAGCAGTTAGAATCAGTGAACGGCCAGTTACGCTATCGCTTACCACGCTTCCGGAACACACATATCCAGACCAAGGGCCTTTGCGTTTACTATTGCTCGGCATTTGAAAATAAATGCGACCAAGAACAGATTGGCTCACTCCACCTTTATCCCATTCATCGTTAACCACAGTATCCTCTGACGTCACAGGAGGAATGACCACATTGCCCACCGCAACAGAGAAATTAATCACTTCAGGTACGTCAGTGGTGTTCCCTCCCCGACCGCTCCCGTCTTTTGCGATTACCCACCACTGCCAGTCACCATCATAAAACCCTTGCAAACTTACCGCCCAGCGATCATCGCCGATATACGATGCGGTAAAGCTTTGTTCTGTCACACTGTCCGGATAACGAATATGAAAAACAACCGATTTTACACCGGAGGTATCGGTTACTTGAGCCGAAAAAATATAATTATTACCAATTACCATACTTTCTGATGGATCATGGTTACTAACAATTGGCGGTTCAGAATCACTGAAAATTATTGGCTTGGCCAAAGGTTTTTTTATAGCATTTAAAGGAACCGCTTTCAGCGTTTGGGGCTTACTGCCCAATAAAAATAGTTGACCATTAGTATCACGTATATACCCCTTATGATTATCACCAATCAGATAGTCACGGGGGACTGCTTCTCGTATTGCCTGTGGCGTCCACACATTAACTGCAGCTCGCGCCTTATCCGTTTGGGCAACCACAAAAGGGGAAAGCAAAACCAGCAACCAAAGAGAGAGAAAACCTATTCTAGAATAAAACCGCATTCCCGGAGCCTCCAACACAACACCTTAAAAAAGGTATAGCCCAGAAAAACAACAGGAATATATAGGCGCCAAAGACGGTTAACAGTGCTTAACACATACAGCTATGAAACCAAACTATTTATAGAAAACCGAGCTCTTAAAAAACCATTTAATGGAGGCGAATGCATGTACGTACTATTACAAATAATTTTTTAATATAAAACGGGAAAGAATAATAGAAGATAAGAAACCGGATTACTTATCACTAAAAATAACTCAATAAAATATTTCGAAACATTCAGGACAAACTGAACCTCTGTAAAATATGACGTCAATCATTCCATCATCACACCTAAATCTCCATTAATACCGATAAAACAGCCGTGTAATAATATGTAATATTTATTTAATAAAAGCTCTCCTACGCTGATTGGGTGCCTTGCAAATCAAGTTTCAAGACAAGGCCACATAAAAATACAACCTATACATTCCTTCTCAATAGGAGAGAGCACATGGCCGATATACCTCCAGGGTCTTACGAACAAACTTCTCGCAATATCAAATTTACTGGCACGCCAGGTTCAACCGAACTGATCCTTTCTGCTGAATGCCAAAAGGCGGATGGTTCATGGATTCAAAGTGAATTGAAATACGATATCGCCAACTGTAACGGCGAATTAAAGTGGGCACCTAACGGTTGCAGCTAACATCAAGTTTACGCTGCCTATGAATGGAACACGTTCCTAGGCAGCATCTAGTAGTCAATAATAATTACACAGGACCCTAGACTTGATGCGGACCAACTCCTTTATTCCCTTATCACGCCCCACGATAAATCAAGAAGAAATAAACGAAGTAATCGATTCTCTGAAATCTGGCTGGATCACGACCGGCCCGAAAGTAGCGCAATTCGAACATCAATTATGTCAATACTTTAACGTCGAGCAATGTCTCACCGTCAACTCCGGTACGGCAGCATGGCAAGTGCTTGCGCACTGCTACGATATTGGCCCGGGAGACGAAGTCATTATTCCTTCTATCACCTGGCCATCCATGGCAAACGTTGTGGAATTACTTGGCGCAAAACCCGTTTTTGCAGATGTTGACCCAGACACGGCAATCATGCTTGCTGAAGAGGTTGAACGGCTATTAACACCAAACACCAAAGCCATTCTTCCCGTGCACTATGCCGGAGCAGCAGCAGATATAGACAGCTACAAAACCATTATTGGCAACAGAAATATATTAATCGCCGAAGACTGTGCCCACGCTCTTGGTACAACTGACAAAGGCCAACTTATTGGCAGTCAGTCTGATGCCGCCATATTCAGCTTTCACCCAACCAAAAATATCACCACGGGTGAAGGCGGCGCACTCATTTGTAAAGATCAGGACCGATTAAACCGGGCCAGAACTCTAAGCTTAAACGGGATAGGAAAAACCGCCTGGGAAAGAATCAATCAAAAAGAAGCACATTACGAACTGCATGAGCCTGGATACAAATTTAATATGCTGGATATTCAGGCCGCATTAGGTATACATCAGCTGACCAAAATTACCGAGTTTATATCAAAACGGACACTCCTGGCTGAGCGCTACCACCAGAAGCTCGCTGATATTAACTACATCACGCCATTAAAGGCAGATAACGAAAATCAAAGACATGCCTGGCATATATATCCGGTAAAAATTGATATCGAACGTATTGGTTTGACTCGTAATCAACTAATCGATGCCCTAAAAAAACAAAACGTTGGCGTCGGTGTGCATTTTGAATCCGTGCACTTATTACGTTTCTATCGAGAAAAATATCAATATACCGAAAAAGACTTACCGAATGCGACCCAACTCGGGTCGAGTTTAATTTCCCTACCGCTATTCCCGACCATGACTTTAGACGAGCAGGACACCGTGATCAATGCACTGAAAAACATTGCGGAATAGTGATTAGCAACAACTTTATAAATGGTATACAGCATGAATATATTTATACTGGGCATTAACGGGTTTATCGGCAACGAACTTACAGACAGAATTCTCAATACAACAGACTGGCGGGTATGCGGCATTGATATTCACCAAAATAAAATTGAGTCGCTGCTGAAACACACAAACTTTACCTTTAAACTCGGCGACATAAACCAGGAAAAGAACTGGGTTTATCAAAAAATATCCGAAGCGGACATCATCATTCCCCTTGCTGCAATTGCCACACCGAAAAGCTATGTTGAAAATCCGCTCGGCGTATACCAAAGCGTATTTGAAACCAATATCTGGCTGATAAAAGAATGTGCCAGACTGAAAAAACGTTTAATTTTTCCCTCAACCTCTGAAGTCTACGGCATGTGCACAGATGACGAGTTCAAGGAAACGGAAAGCAATTGCGTGCTCGGCCCTATAGAAAAAGAACGCTGGATATACTCCTGCTCAAAACAGTTACTGGATCGTGTGATCTGGGCATACGGACATAAAGGTTTACCATTTACGCTCTTCCGTCCATTTAACTGGATCGGCGCCAGCCAGGACAGTGTTGACTTTCAGACGGCAGGCAATGTCCGGGTATTACCTCAGTTTATTGGCAACATACTGCGCTCCGAACCCATTTATCTGGTGGGAGGAGGAGAACAACGCCGCTCCTTTACCGACATTGAAGACGGAATCGATGCATTGATGAAAATCATCGAAAATAAGGACGGAAAAGCCCACGGTAAGATTTTTAATATCGGCAACAAAACCAATAATTACGCCATACGCGAAATTGCCGACATCATTATCCAATCACTAAAACACTATCCGGATTTTGCAAAACTGGCAGAACAAGCCCAAGTTAAAGCGGTCACAGAAAAAGAGTTTTACGGCAACGGCTATCAGGATGTTCAACAACGTATTCCCGACGTCAGTGAAATTGAACAATGCCTAGGTTGGTCGCCAAAGGTAACTTTAGAAGAGTCCATTAATAAAATAGTGGCCCACCATTTAAACACCGTAAGACAAAAACGAATAGCTGAGCCCGTATAACCATGAACAAAAATGCTTTTACCGTCATTGCTTGGTGCACCAGCGAATACAAGAAACTGGCTGAAGGTTTGACCAGTGATTGTGAGAAGTGGGGGTATCCATACCATATATATGAACTGGACAAAGAATTCCCCAACCTGGCGGCAGCCTGGTGCAATCACCCTAAAATTATTCGCCAGGGCGTAGAAGACTTTGGAACGGTTCTATTTGTTGATATCGAATGCCGTATCGTCCAACCCATACCGGATCACTGGCAGGCACCTCTGGTTTCTGTCAGAGAACCTGAGCAGGATTTTTGGATTAAATATAACACCGGCACGGTTATGGCCGATGTGAGTTGCATTGGTTGGCTGGAAACCTGGATTCACCTAATTGATAACTGGGGCATGAATGCATTAAAAAACGATGCCTATATATATTGGCCCAATGATATCGGTGACGAACTACCTTTTAATGCTGCCGTCACTGCTCTGGATATCAAACTCAATACGGTAAAGCTGTCTTATATCGACAGAGAGTGTGACGCCGAAATTGCGCGGGGATTATGGCAGAATGCACATACCATAATTCAACATCCCACAATACATCACTGGCCGAAAGAGCAGGACTTGGTAGAATGCAAAAAACTTTTTGTCCAAAACTTTCCGGGTGATCCAAACGAAGCAATTTTTTATTTTAATCAAAATAAACAAATTGAAGCCCACAACTGGATTTTTGATGGCAATAACGGATGTTATGCTCCCAAGGAATTTTGGCCTCAACATAAACGCCAATGGATTGAACAATCTGTTGAACTCACCGCCGCACAACGTTAAATGAACAGCACAAAAATAAAAGAAAAAAGTTTATACCTTGCAGCATGGTTCGTTCATCTCTTTTCCGCATTGGGCATACTGTGCGGCTTTCAAGCCTGCGTTGCGATTGCACAAGCGCAATGGATGACCAGCTTATTCTGGTTATTGCTCGCCCTGATAATTGATGCCGTAGACGGAACATTTGCTCGACTATTTCGGGTAAAAGATCGTATCCCAAATATCGACGGCAAAATGCTCGATTACGTTATCGACTTTGTTAACTTTGTCTTTCTGCCAGCGTTTTTCATCTATTCTGCCATTGATTTGCCTGAGCAGTACAAAAACGGCCTAATCTGCCTTATTTTTCTAGCATCCTGCTATCACTACGCCAATCTAAAAGCCGTTTATAAAGACCAATACTTTGTTGGCTTTCCTGCATTCTGGAATCTGATCGCGTTTTATTTATTCATAACGGAATTATCTTCATTTTGGAACAGTATTGTTATTGTTATCATATCAACCCTCCATTTTATTCCGATAAAAGTCATCTACTTAAGTCGCATGTTCAAATCGAATATATATGCGATTATGCTCGCTGGAATATGGGCCGCCTCCACCTTAATGACAATCATCAACTACCCGACAGAAAATTTCATTTGGGCAGAACTGTCTTTGACAATTGCCGTACTCATTTTTATTTTCAGCAATATCAGTATGCCCCTGCGCAAGGATAAGAATAAAAATGCTTAAACTCGCTATTATTGGAGCAGGAAATATTGCCCGGATTCGGGCGCGGGCACTACTAAAAACCGGGCAGATTGAACTGTGTGGCGTTGCCGCACATCGACAAACTTCTGCAGAAAAATTTGCTCGGGATTTTTCCATCCCCTTTGCCACAGATAACTACAAAGAACTCAGCAATACCAAACCAGACGCCTTTTTATTGGAAGTACCTCATCAAATTCAGGACGAAGCTGCAATCTGGACATTGCAACAGAAATGTCACCTGCTTATCGGCGGCTGTTTGGCAACATCTTCGGCAGTGGGCAAACAAATTATTCATTTAGCGAACAAATACCACTCCATTGTGGAATGTGGTTATGAAGCGAGATACAAAGCCTGCTGGCAAAAAGTCAAACAGTACCTCAGGGATAAAGAGATTGGCCTCCCGTTAACGGTCAACGCAATTGCCCTTTGGCAACCACCACCCAATAGTTGGTACACCCAACAAACCACCAGCGGCGGCATGCCAGTTACCCACATGACTTATGCATTCATAAACCCCTTACGCTGGCTATTTGGTCATGGTGTACATATATCTACACAAGCCAATGCCTTGGAAGACTACGGAAATGATTCGCTAAAGGAAAACCTATGCATTACGCAACTAAAATTCCCCGGCGAGTTACTGGCTTCACTGACCGCAGGTTTTGTCAGTGCCCTCCCGGCTAAACGTTGGCACTTAGACGTAGTTGGTACAAAGGGAATTATAGAAATTCACCCAGGTGATCTGGACGAAGGATCATTAATCATCCATCAAGGACAAGGGGACTCCAGAGAGGAGTCATTTGATCATGCCATCAACGCATTTGATGGCCAGGCAGCTGTTTTCGTTGAGTCCTGCCTCGAGCGACAAAATGATATGCATTCAATATCACAGTGCTTAAACCCGCCAGAAGACGCGATAAAAGATATTAAACTGACCGAGAGCATAACGCATTTTCTGTATCGTGAAACAAAAAATGAACACGCCTTAGCGTAGGTAAAGCAATGATTAGAGACGAATTTTATTTAACCCAGGCACAGGACCCACATATTGCACGTAGAAGAGCAATAAGAAAACGATACCCGGAAATAAAACAATTAATTGGTCCAAACCCTTATTCCTCTTTACTCATTTTCTTTCTAGTCGTATTACAGTTTACTATCGCGTGGCAGTTAAAGAATCAATCTCTATTGATTATTCTTATTGTTTCATACGTGATAGGTGCATACATTTCTGCTGCACTCTACGCCCTTATTCACGAAGCAAGCCATAAACTGGTTTTCAAACGAGCAACAGCGAACAAAATAACCGCCCTACTAGCCAACTTACCACTGGTAACCGTTGGCGCTATGCCTTTTTTTAAATTCCATAAATCACATCACCTGAGCTTTAACGACTACAGAAAGGATGTTGGTGTTCCGACACATCAGGAAGCCAAATGGGTAGGTAACAATCCTTTACGAAAAATTATTTGGCTTGCATTTTTTCCTTTATTTCAATGGCGAAGAACAGCCAAGCATCCGCTGGCCAAATCCGGCATAGACAAGTGGATGCTAGTGAATATTTTTACTCAAACACTGGCTAACGCGGCGGTTATTTATTTTCTTGGAATATGGAGTTTCATCTATCTGTTTCTTTGTATTACCTGGTCTTTTGGCCTCCATCCTCTGGGTACACGAGTGGTACAGGAACACTTTGTCGTACAGGAAGACCAGGAAACGAACAACTACACCGGGTTAAGTAAACTATTTGAATGCAACTTCGGTCTACATGCCGAACATCATGATTTCCCGGGTATCCCCTGGAATCGCTTACCCAAACTCAGCAAAATTGCGAAAAAAGAATATCAGTCTATTCCGAAATTCAGATCCAGGTTGTTGCTCATGTTTGACTTTATATTCAACGCAAAATGGAATCTGTACAACAACACCATCAGAATTAAGAACAGAGCGTAAACCTAATTTATTACTTAATTCACATTTATTACGCTGGAACCTGATGAAAGGAAAATCCTCCCTGAATAACAAGTTCAGAGTACGCTAAACGTATTTCTCCAGGCCGACGCTCAATAAGAGGACGAAGCGAAGCTTCTTTCGGCAGTTTCTCTGCAACCTGTTTTCTGAATCGATAGATATGAATATTGATATGTTGCTCTTTCATTCTCAAGCTTTGTATCAATATATCCTTTTTCATCCAGCCCTGATCTAACTCACACAAACCTCTACGCCGATCATCGAGCCTCTGTCGCGCCAATAGCAGTAACAGATAATGGTGGGCTCGCTCTCCCATATCAAACTGTTTTCCATTAACAATTAATGTTAGAGAGACATGTTCTTCATTCCGGTTAACATCAAAAATACATTGTATGTTTTTACTTGAATGAATAGTTTTCATGTCGATAGTCGCTGAACTTGGGCATCCCTCGACAAACTCCCATAAGGTATCATGAACACCAACCTGATCCCCAGTTCGCAGAGCCCGTATTTCGTCATCCGACTCACACATCCACTCCCCATTATCAGACAAATAAACCACAATAGAGTGGCTTTGTATGGGAAGTACCTCGACATCAAAAAGTGAAATCGTTGGCAAACCTTCAACCACGGGCATCAGACAGGAAACAGGCGCATCCAGATCAACCATTCTCCATGTTTCTTGATTACCATTTTCGCCAAATTGAATTCTATCTCCACCGGTCAATAGAGAAAAAACACCAGGCACAAGTTTCTTTTTATTCAGCCAAGTTCCGTTGGTACTGAGATCTTTTATCTTCCAGTGTTCACCATCCCAGGCAACAATAGCATGATTACGAGAGCACCCGACGCCCTCTATCAGAGTATGGTTTGTATCTACACTGCGACCAAAAGAATGATAAGGCCTTAGCAATCTTTGTTGTCCATCCAACTCTCGACGAATAGTAGCCATATCAAACACCACGATAAAACTGTTTTTTAATCGAAAAATTTACCGCGAAAAGAAAATGAATTGATCTTATTTTTTCGAATAACACATCACATACCTCATCATTCAACCACAGATTCTCCTAATACACTACTCCAGCAACGTAACTCACGGTATATAGACAAGGCATCTTGCCAACGCATTTCTTGTTCCTTTTGCACCGCTTTCGACAAAATAAAATCCAACCCAGATTTTTTTATGCATTCAGGCATCGCAACAAAAAAACTATCAAGCTGCCTATTCACCATCATCGAGTAACTTTCACCATATACAACAGCTCGGCCAATAAGGCATTCTATGAATATCAAACCCCATGCATAGATATCTGATTTTATCGTGGGCATTTCACCTCTTAACACTTCCGGTGCACAGTATGCTGGAGAGCATTTTCGTTGTTCATTATATTGCTGACAACGTTCGACTACTGCGTTACCGAAATCAATCAACTTAACCCCCAATGAATTATTATTGTTATACACCAGTATATTTGCAGGTTTTAAATCATTATGAATTACATTATTTTTTTCCAGATACACCAGCACTTCCAGCACTTTAGTCATAACATGGACAGTCTCCGCAAGTGAGAACGCACCGTGTTCAAACAGCCAATCTTTTAACGAAGCACCAGAAACATATTCAAATACCAGATATCGAAACTCTCCATCATTTATATCAGACTGCAACACACGAACAATATTAGAATGATTTAGAGACTTTACTATCTCAAACTCTTTTTCACACTCGCTCCGAAAAACCGGACAAGAGATGTCAACAATTGATTTTTCAGAGGGCCATACTTTAATAGCGACTTTATTTCCTGAATCAATATCCAATGCCTCATATACACAACATTCAATTCCGAACGACAACATACCGAGAACTCGATACCCTTTACCCAATAACTGTGTATGTATTTGATCTAAATGGCCACTTTCACGGGAGTACGTCATAGGCATGGTCAAATCGCGATCTCCTGATATAGGAAAATCAAACAAGACAAAACCATTTCATATTAATTCATCTTTCTTGGAATGGCCTAAAAGGGAATGAAAGAAATCGCTGATTTGGCGGGAGGATATTGACTATGACACTTAAATATAATTTTTCATAAAAAAATAGCGTGTCGTATATTATGCACAAAATATGCTGCGCCAAAGACGTAGAACAAGGGATATTTATTTTTGCTATAAAAATGCGCATGTAAGAATAGAATCGAACGGATACAAAACGAAACTATCTACATTGAGGATGTGCCTTTGAATGAAACAGTGAAGATGTTTTAAGATTCGGGCATTCTACAGAACTCGCCTCGGAAAATAATTTTCCGAGGGACTTCGCAAATGCGTATGTACTGGAGAGTATTGAAAAGAAGGTATCACCAGAAAAAGTACCCGGATTAACCGGTTAACTCGCTTTTCTGGAGTCCACTTCTATATCGTCACTCACATCGTCAAGGCTGGAATCATCATCCGAATCGTCCGAAGACACCGCAGGGGCCCCCAGAGTAAACGACATCTGACTTCTGGAAGTTTTTTCGCAAAATAGCTTCCAGGCCTTCTCGTGATTTGATTCGGCATCTTTATTACCTTTACAGAAGCTGACGAAATCAGATTCCACCGGGGTTTCCGGACTTCTTTCGCCTTTGGCTAAAGCTTCATAAGCGTAAAAGTGATTTTCCAACAACCGAACTTGCTCAAAAGTAAATTCGCCACTGCGAGATAATCCGTAAGGGAAGTAGCTTCCTCCCCAAAAGTGGCGGCCATTCTGGTCAAAATCTTTTGCTGTCATTGATTCAAATACCTAATTGAACTTACCTATATTCAATTTTGGGATTATGGTAAGGCCTGTTTTCCTTGTACAATGACGATTTTTTGTAGTTTCAATAAATTTTTTTGATCAAAAACCCCTTCTGGCCTCCGGGCAAAATTGCAGCTCATATCTAGGCCGGGTGATAAAAAAAACGTATCCGTAAACGTCAGATACTAGGCTCCTGTATGCTCCAGACAAGCGAATTCTCTCACCTTGGAGGTTAGCAGTGATAGAATGCCCCACTATTCATCCAAGGCCGCTTACCCCATCGATCGAACACATAAGCAGCATTTTTGTGCCACCAAACGATAGGAAACTCATCCATGACCATCACTTTTGCAAATAGACAGAACGAGTGCGTTGAGACTCAGGATGGACGACGGGTCTGGCTTTCTCGTGCCTGCGCGGTCGTTGCTCAAGTGTGTCTATACCGCCAGTCGAACCAGACGTGGTATGTATTATTAGGCAAACGCGGCAGCGGCGTGCCGGACTTCCAGGGGCATTGGTGTTTCCCCTGCGGATATCTGGATTGGGATGAGACCTTAGCAAAAGCCATGTTGCGCGAAGTATGGGAGGAATGCGGTGTCTATCTGCCACACCTGGCAACCCATGATAATTTTGTTCATTCAGACAACCCAGCGTTCTTTGAGCACTCGGTGGAGGACGAGCAACCCTGGCATATCGCGGATATTCCCCGCTCCACCAAGCAAAACATCAGTTTTCATTATGCGTTGTTTTTCTCCTGGGATGGAGATGCCTTACCGGAGCTTTCGAACCAAAACTGCGAGCCAGACGAAGTGGATGACCTTGGCTGGTTTTCACTACAAGATGCGAGTGAGCTCACTCTGGCGTTTAATCACAATGAACGGCTGGCACATTTATTACGTGCAAAATCGGACAATTTTAGTCAGCCGCCCTTAAAGAAGTAATACTCTAGAACCAAATTATTTTGAGTGATTGGTGGGGTAGAGATCCGAGCCAAACATAAAAAAACGCATGCATACTTGTTTATAACTTCCTCAATTCATCCTTGAATTGAGGGTTTTTAAATCCGGCGAAAGTTGAC
Organism: Teredinibacter sp. KSP-S5-2; assembly: GCF_032773895.1. NCBI lineage: Bacteria > Pseudomonadati > Pseudomonadota > Gammaproteobacteria > Cellvibrionales > Cellvibrionaceae > Teredinibacter > Teredinibacter sp. KSP-S5-2. Next base: position 3,613,329 of record NZ_CP120416.1, read on the forward strand.
TGAGGTGTACTGCTACAGACAATCAGTTCTCTTTCTCGCGATATCCAAACTTCTGCAAATGGTTTCCGCTCCCTGTAAAATTCGCATAGTGTGGCGTTGAATTAAATCCGGGTGGACATAAAATAAATTATCGCACTGAACGCTTTGCAACTGTTTCCATTTTTTCCACATATCCAGCCATTCAGGTCTTTCCTCGCCCATGCCGCTGGCAATAATTGCTTTGGGATCGGTTTGTAAAATTGACTCAACACTCACTTTCGGCGCTAACGCGGGCTCATCAGAAAAGACATTTTTTCCGCCGCATAGAGTAATCACATCACTAATAATGTGCTTGCCATTTAACGTTTGTATCGGGTCATTCCACACCTGATAAAACACGGTCACCTGAGATTTTTCAGCGTATTGATGTTTTAATTCGGTGTATTGAGCTTCAAACTGTTTTGCCGCCTCTTCTGCAACAGACTGATTCCCCGTTAATACGCCATAATCTCGAATAGATTTTGGGATATCACTTAAGCTTCGCGGGTCACTGGCATAAACATTTATCCCCATACGAATGAGCTTTTCCATGATCTTGCCGCCACGGCCTGATCGCCAAACCACAACCAGATCCGGCTTCAAAGCCAATATTGCTTCAAGGCTAAAAGAACTGATTGCACCCACTCGTGGAATATCTTTTGCCGCCTCAGGGTAATCGCAATAATCCACCGCACCGACAATACGGTCGCCAACACCTGCCGAATACAGGTTTTCAACAATATGTGGTGCTAAAGCAATAATCCGGTGTGCGGGTTTGGCTAATGTCACCTCCCGACCAGAAAAATCTGTAACGGATATTTCTGCAAAGACATTCATGCAACATAGGGCAACGAGCCAGCCCAGGAATAGTTTTTTCATAGTTCACTCACTTTGTATTAATCTCGCAGAAAATATTGGGAGATCGTGCGGCAGCCCAATTCTCAACCAGGCGACATCCGGTTCACTCAAACCAATTCGGGTATAAAGCCCCTGTTTGCCCAACATCTGAAAAAGTGCGAAGATATTTTGCTTACTGTCAAAAGTCGTGGCAAAAAAAGCACTGTAATAAAATTCAAAATGCGCCAGGTTTTCTTGCAACAATTTAGCGAAGGCGGTGCTTTGATAATTTAGTTTTTCAACATGCTGATTGATCCAGTTTTTATCGGCCAAGGCCTGTTCTGCCAACCAGATGCTGACCGGCGATAGAGACCATAATCGCCGCAACCCTTTGAATTGTTTTAATCGCTCAACATTGGCGATAACAAACCCCACACGTAAACCGGGTAGACCAAAAAATTTTCCCATTGAACGCAGCACAATTATATTGCTAGGCATATCCCGACGAATAATTGAATTCTCCGGCGTGGCATCCATAAAAGCTTCATCCACAATAAACACGCATGAACTTTGCTCTACTAAGCCATTTAATTTATGTTCGTTTATATGCTCTGTAGTTGGATTATTGGGGTTTATCACCACGGCATAATCGACATCATTGCCAAGCACTAAAGATTCCAGCTCAGAAAGACGCTCATACTCGATGATTGCATGACGATAAGAAAGCCACGCCCGCTTGTGCTCGCTATAGCCCACCTTGGGAATGGCAACTCGCCCCACTGAAAAATATTTCGGCAACTCTTCTATTGCATACTGCGACCCCGGCATCGCAATAAGTTGTTCTTCGTTGCAACCGTAATACGCTGCGGCAGCAAGGAGTAATGGTCCATCCGGTCGCGACAGCTTGGTAAAAAGTGTTTGGGGGATATCCGGTATTGGCCAGGGCCATGGACTGATGCCCGTGGACAAATCCAATAAATCCTTTTCAGGAATCGAAAAAAAATTGCTGGCCCAACGGGTATCACCACCGTGTTCGGGTAATTGCGTCCAGTCAAAAGACATACGTCCATCCAATTAATGCCGCAGAAAAAAGCCAGAGAATCAGTGTATGCCAGACCAGGGACAAAGCGCGGAGAATGTCGTTATCCTCTGCCTGACGCCCCGCACCCATAACCGGTTTATCGTATTCTTTTCCGTGATAACAAACCCGGCCGCCCAGAATAACGTTAAGTGCACCAGCACCACTGCACATAACCGGCCCAGCATTAGGGCTGGCACAACGTTTTGTTTGTGTACGCCAACAACGAAGTGCGTTATAAGTACTGCCTAATAGCGCATAGCTCATAGCGGTAAGCCGTGCAGGCACATAATTCAGAACATCATCAATTCTTGCCGCGACCCGACCAAAATACAGATAATGGCCATGCTTGTACCCCCACATTGCATCCAGAGTATTGGCCAACCGATAAAGAACTACTCCAGGAGCACCTAGACAAAGAAACCAGAAGATAGGCGCAAATATCGCATCAGAACCATTTTCCAAACAGGATTCTATCGCTGCATTTCTTACGCCCTGTTCATCGGCATTGTCCATATCTCGACTGACAATACGTGCCACCAGATCTCTTGCCTTTGCTAAATTGCCCCGGCACAGTTGAGAATAAATAGGCTTAACATGATCAGCTAAACTGCGGTAGGCAATGCCAAAGTACACGACCACCGCGTCCAGTAACCACTGCTGTTGCGGCATATACCACACCAAGCAACTCACCAAGGTAACCGGAGGAATGACTAACATCGCCCATGCCATACCACCTAACAGAATGTGTTTAGTTGAGGAGTCTGGAAGTTTTTTAACAAAAAAACGCTCCACACGTTTCACCCAATGACCAAAACCCACAAGTGGGTGAAATTTTTTGGGTTCACCGAGTAACCAATCGAATAACACACCTAATAGTAACGACAACACAAACATTTAATGAACCGTTACCAGTGCCAGGCAGGTTATTACTTCAATAATTTCTATCAGGCCACCAACACAGTCCCCGGTATACCCACCAATACGTGTTAACCAGACCTGACGCCACGCGTAATAAACAGCAGATAAAACAAAAGCAGATACAAGTGCATGAACAAAGGAAAAATGTATCGTCCAGACGCAAAAGCAAAGACTTAACGCGATAAGAAAATTGGCCTTATACGCTTCGCTATTAATACCACTGGCAATTCCTTGTTTTCGAACATAGGCGGTTGAAGCCATATAGTACGATGCCAGAATACGGGCCAAAGTCGGAATAAAAACTATGACAAAAACAAAGTGTTTACCCTGTAATAAAGTCTGAATCGCCGTAAACTTTATTAATAAAACCAAAATCAAACCGGTTACCGCCATAGGGCCGGATTGAGGGTCTTTAAAAATAGTGAGTATGCGACTTTTATCTTTATGCCCGGCAGAAAAAGCATCAATAGAATCCGCCAAGCCATCTAAATGTAAACCTCCGGTTAATAGCGACCACAAAAAAAGCACGAGTGCCGCCTGCACAGCAATAGGAAATACATCTGAGCTTAACCAAACTACAGAAAATAAAATTGCACCAATAATTGCGCCGACTACCGGGTAATACAAAGTCGCTAAGGATTGCGTTTTAACATCATAGTCACGAGTAAAGAAAGACGCGGGCACTGGCAAAATGGTTAACAGGCCAATGGCGCTGAGAAACCCATTCCAATGCTGATGTGGTGCAGTTCTCGGCATGATTAATTTTTGTATTAGCTATGCGGGAAAAAGTTATGTGCAAGCAGTTTGGTCACGTCTTCATGTTCCAGGTGATAAACGGCCACTCTCGACACCCCGGCATAGGGCATATCAATACGATTGACTGTCGATAGTGGCATAGCTAACACCTGGGAGATCAGCATTCGAATCACTCCACCGTGAGCAATCAATAATATTTTTTTTCCTTGATGGCTCGTGAGTAGGTGGTCATAAACTTCACTGATACGTAATGCAAATTGCCTGATCGGTTCGCCATTAGGCGGTGTATACGAAGTGGGATCATGACGCCAGGTGGTCAATTCCTCCTGATATCGATCCATGACTCGTTCAATTTCCTGGCCGTCCCAGTCACCGAACGAAATTTCCTGCAGACGTTCATCTACTTCACAGGGAATACCCAGGTCCTGACTGATTTGCTCGGCAAATAACGCGCAACGTTTAAGTGGCGACGACACAATGACATCCCAACCCGGATCAATTGAAAAACACACTTTTTGCATTTTGGCCTGGCCGACCTCGGATAAACGAACATCAGTTTTACCCCGAAAAATCTGCCCGCCTTCACATTCACCGTGGCGAAGTAGATCAATTTGCGTGTGTAAATCAAATTCGTTCATCATCTTTCCTTTATTTATTGTGCCCCCTATTAGGGACTGTTCACACCGGCCTGATCAAACGTTGCCATTTGATTATGAAGTAGTAATGCTGTACGTAACAGTGGAATGGCTGTTGCCGCGCCGCTGCCTTCCCCAAGGCGCATGCCCAAATTTAACAGTGCTTTGGCCTGCATATATTCTAGGGCTTTGACATGAGCCGGCTCGGCCGACTGGTGCGAAAAGAGTAACCAGTCCGACACGCCAGGGTTAATTTTTACCGCAAGTAATGCCGCTGCAGTAGAAATAAAGCCATCCACCACGGAAGGCACGCCCTGTTGAGCACAAGCGATATAACTGCCAACCATAGCAGCAATTTCAAAACCGCCCACGCAACGAAGTATATCCAGAGGTTCGGTTAATTGCTCTCTGTGTAAATCCAATGCGGTTTTAATAGCCTTGATTTTACGTTGTATTCCTTGCAGGTCCACCCCCGTGCCAGGTCCACTGACCTCTTCAGCAGACAACCCGAGTAACGCGGCATAAATAGCCGATGCGGATGTGGTATTACCAATGCCCATCTCGCCCGCCACATACAGTGTAATACCTTCCAGCGAGCCCAACGACTCTCGACCTAAATTAATTGCCTGAGCACATTGCTCCTGCGACATCGCTGGCTGCTCTGAAAAATCATGGGTACCATCCCCAACCGGCGTATTAATGACACCGGCATCATTGAGCAATGGATTGGCCACACCCATATTCACCACAGCAAAGTCCGCTTTGGCATCACGGCTCAGTACACTGATCGCTGCACCGCCCTGAACAAAATTTTCGATCATCTGCACTGTCACTATCTGAGGGAAGGCCGAAACTCCCTGCTGGCAGACACCGTGGTCTCCGGCAAATACTCGAACAATAATACGATCCAATTGTGGACACTCCTGCCCCTGCCAGGCAGCAAACTGGGTGGCCACCTCCTCTAGCAGGCCCAGCGAACCGCGCGGTTTGGTCAAAATATTTTGCCTTGCTATTGCAGCTTCCTTTGCCTGTGTATTTAAAGGTTGAACAGGTTGTTTTAACCAATCAAGGGAGTGACTTAACATAGCTTTACTTCTACTTTAATTGCATGGGAAGACCTGCCGTTACAAAATAAACGGCATCACATTCTGTTGCTAACGACTGGTGTAGCCAGCCGTTTTGGTCAACAAACTCACGAGTGAGTTCACCAAGTGGTACAACACCCGCACCAACTTCGTTACCAATAAAAATGACATCACAACTAAGCGTCGGCAGTACCGAGAGTAATTTGTCTTTTTGTTGTTGATAACAACCAACATGTAAACAATTACTTAACCATAGAGTTAAGCAATCAACCAGAATGCAGTGTGTATCCAGGTTGTGATTCAGTATGGTCGACGCCAGTTCGAGCGGTTCTTCAACCAATATCCAACTGCCATCGCGACGAGCTTGATGCTGTTGAATACGTTGATTCATTTCAGCATCACGAGCCTGGCCTGTTGCCAGATATATTTTTTGTTTGCCACTCGCAGTTGCCTGGCTTTCACCAAACCGGCTTTTACCACTGCGCGCACCACCTAGAATTAATTGCTTCATTAAGATCAACCGTCTAGGAAATCACAGAAATTTTTTGTGTTTCGGGGTCGCGGATCAACTGTACTTTGGCGTGAAATAATTGCTCCAACAATTGTTCATCAACCACATCAGTAATCGCCCCCTGTGCAAGCGAACGCCCACAACGTAACGCCAGAATCTTATCGGCGTATTTCGTTGCCAGATTTATATCGTGCACGATCATCAACACCGCCACCCCCTGTGCAGCAAAATCGCTGATCGCTTTCATTAACTGTTGTTGATGACCGAGATCCAATGCGGTTGTCGGCTCGTCCAATAATAAAACACGACAATCTGAATCCTCAGCCCGCCATATCTGGGTCATCACTCGCGCAATCTGTGTACGCTGTTTTTCTCCTCCAGATAATTCGGTATAGGCACGGCCGGTTAAATAGGTAATATCCATTGCCGCCATGGCCTGCTCAACAATTTCTTTGTCGAGATCAATACCGGTGCTGTGTGGGGTTCGCCCTAAAGCGACAACTTCTTCCACTAAATAAGGAAAATTCAGCAAACTCAGTTGGGGTAATACTGCGATATTTTTAGCCCGCCATAATAGTGGCTTGCGCAACAACGGCTCCGAACCCACAACAATGTCACCACGTGTGACACCAACGTGAAGATCCCCGGAGATAGCACGAAACAAGGTCGTTTTACCTGCACCGTTGGGGCCAACCACCGCCAGAATTTCTCCTTGCCCCACATCGGCAGTAATATCGTGTAATAAATCCACACCGCGTATGGCAACCGAAAGCTGTTTTAAACTCAACCCATTGCTCATGGCTGCATCCCATAGTGATGGCGTTTACGCAGCAAAGATATAAATATCGGTGCACCAATTATTGACGTAACCAAACCGACTGGAATTTCCGAAGGCGCAATAATTGTGCGAGCAAACGCATCGGCACAGACCAACAGTATTGCCCCCAAAAAACCACTTAACGGAATTAAAAAGCGATGATTCGGCCCAATCATCATGCGTACTACATGAGGTACGACCAAACCAATAAATGAAATCGTACCCGCCATGGCGACAGCGGTTCCGACACCCGCTGCAACACAGACAATAACAATCTTTTTCATTCGATCGACATCAATCCCCAAATGCCTAGCTTCGGATTCCCCCAGCAGCAATGCATTCAACGCGGAATAATAACGGGGCAAAACACACCAGATAGCGATCGCCACCATTGCAGTAATCGTCACCTTGGAATAATCGGCAGCATCCAGCCCGCCCATACGCCATAGGGTTATTCGTCGCAGCATTTCATTGTCCGCAACAAATTCAAAAATATTGGAAATACTGCCGGCAATAAATGTAATTGCAATGCCAGCTAACAGCATGGTTGAAACAGAAGTGCCCGTTGTTCGGGTTGCGATTTTATACACTAAAAATACCGCGACCATACCACCGGCAAACGCACCGAGTGTCACCAGAGATAAACCGGCAAAACTCCATTCCATATAATTTAGCAGTACTATTACAGCCCCAGCACCTGCCGAAGCGCCCGCCGTGACACCGATTAAAGAAGGGTCGGCAAGTGGGTTGCGAAAAAGCCCTTGAGTTACTGCACCAGAACTGGCAAGTACAGCTCCCACTAACGCGGCCAATATTGCGCGGGGCAAACGTAAACTTTCGATAATAACTCTTGCCTGACTTTGATCGTAGAACAAATCACTTAAACGTATCGGCACCGCACCAAAAAAAAGCGAAACCAGAATCACCAGAACCACACCGAGTAAAACAACCAGGCGTAACCAATTCCAGTGGGGGGCGATATGCCATAGCCTCATATATTTATCGCTTCCCTGTTTTGGCAAAATTGACATGCCGCGTTAAACAACGCTTCCAAATCCAAATTTTGTTCAATCGTTACAGCTAAACGCTCAATTTGTTCGTCACGCAAGGCATGAATATCCATTGACTGAGGGCGGGATAAACCAGCCCATGTTAAAAGGTGTTCGCAAGCTTCCGGTGAGTCAAATAATCCGTGTAGATAGGTTCCAACAACCTGATTATCTTCGCTGATACAACCATCCAACTGGCCATTGTCGAGCTGTACGGGTTGTGTATTTTTTTTGGCAGAAACAAGCTGACTTTTTCCGTTGTGAATTTCATAACCTTTGACCACAACACTTTTTTCGCCCAATGTTAACTTACCTTGCACACGAGTTAAGGTTTTTTCTGTGGCAAGTTCACTCTCTACTGGCAACCAGCCAAAACCATGAGTACTGCCAACATTACCTTCAATACCATGGGGGTCGTGCATTACCTCACCCAACATTTGGTAGCCACCACAAATCCCTAATAACTTACCGCCGTAACGTAAGTGCCGGGCAAGTTTTGCCTGCCAGTTATGTGCCTGTAATTCTTCGAAATCCTGTCGAACATTTTTCGAGCCCGGCAAAATAACCAAATCGCAATCCTGCAGTGGGGCCTTAGGGCTAATGTAGGTAAGGGATACTTGAGGGTGTAAACGCAGTACATCAAAATCCGTGTGGTTACTAATGCGGGAAAGCACCGGCACCACAACATTTATCGTTGCTTTACTTTCATCCAGATGCTGCGCACTATCAATCGAATCTTCGGCTTCGAGATAAAAATCTTTTAGATAGGGCAGAACGCCAAACACCGGTTTGCCCGTGCGTTCTTCCAACCACTTTAACCCCGGTTCTAATAAAGCAATATCGCCGCGAAATTTATTGATCACAAATCCCAGAACACGGTTTTGCTCTGATGAAGACAGTAACGATAATGTCCCCATTAAATGAGCAAAAACACCACCCTTATCAATATCGGCAACAATAATAACGGGGCAATCCGCTTTTTCGGCAAACCCCATATTGGCGATATCGCCCTGACGCAAATTAATTTCCGCCGGGCTGCCCGCTCCCTCAATAATGACTGAGGAAAACTGCTTCGTTAATCGTGTATAGGAAGCCATTACCGCTTCCATTGCCGTGGTTTTATAGTGATGAAAGCCCACTGCATCCATATTTTTTAATGCGCGGCCATGAATAATGATTTGCGCACCTACATCGCTGGAGGGTTTAATTAATACCGGGTTCATATCGGTATGCGCCTCAACACGACAAGCCTGTGCCTGCACGTATTGCGCGCGCCCAATTTCCCCTGCGCCTTCGGTGACAGCACTGTTCAACGCCATATTCTGCGGTTTAAATGGTGCGACCTTGTTTCCACGGTTACTGAGCACCCGACAGATGCCTGCGACCAACACGCTTTTTCCTGCGTCACTGGTTGTTCCCTGAACCATCAAGTTAAAGGTCTTCACTTATCGCGAACGCTCCCGAAAAACAATGGGCTCATGTTTAGTAATCCACCCCTTTACGTGCTTTTATCCCGGCTTTAAAAGCATGCTTAATGTCTTTCACTTCCGATACCGTATCCATAATTTCGCGTAACTCACTGCCACCGCCTCGCCCGGTAACAATGACACTCTGCTCCACAGGACGCTGTTGAATAGCATGAATAACATTGTTTTGATCGAGATAATCGTAGGCCAGCATGTAAGTGAGCTCGTCCAACACCACAAGCTGATATTCATCACTTTGCAGCATTGGCAACGCTTTTTGCCAAGTTGTTTCAGCTGCATCGATATCCCCGCTGCGATCTTGCGTATTCCAGGTAAAGCCGGTGCCCATTTGATAAAAATCCACCTCTGGGCATTTATCCCGCAAATAGATTTCCTCGCCGGAAAGCTGTTGCCCTTTAATAAATTGCACGACACCAACTTTGTGGCCGTAACCCAAAGCACGCATCACCATACCAAACGCGGAACTGGATTTTCCCTTGCCGTTGCCAGTCAATAAAATAGCAACGCCTCTCTCCTGAGAGGCGCTGGCAATGTTACTGTCGACTTTGGCTTTTTGTTTTTCCATTGCCGCTTTATGTTTTTGATTACGCTTTTCGTCTTCCGTCATGAATTCGATTCTCAGCCATTAAAATTGGTAGCGAACACCCAAGTACACCGAAGCTTCGAGCGTATTGTAGCCGGGCACTTCCTGATAGGACTCATCCAGAATGTTTTCCCCTCGCGCCACGAGACTCAAGGCCTCATTCACTTGGTATCGCGCACTCAGGTTCAATACAGAATAATCTTCAAGTTCCACGCCACCACGATCTTCCCGGTCTTTGGTCACACGATAATTTGCACTTAAGGTGAGCTTTTCAAGCGACCAGTTTATTTCCATATTCGCCATATGTCTGGGCTTTCTCATCCGCTGATTGCCATCTGCATCCAACGCATCGTTATAGGTATAGTTTAGTGAAGCAGCAAGCTGTTGCAGAATCGGATAGGTTATCGTCATTTCGAACCCTTCCGAAGTGGATTCCCCTTCAGATTGGCCGTAGCCACCCCAACCCGAATTTCCGCCCAGTGTAAAGTCGTATTCGATTGCGTCGGTAATTTCCTGATTAAAATAGCCAAGGCTAATTTCGGTTCCGCTGCTGTGAGTAAAATCGACCCCTAGGTCATAACCGGCACTCTGCTCTTCCGACAGGTTGCTATTCAAGCCTTCGCTTTCATTGTATGAAATTTCCGACAAGCTTGGCGCTCTGAAACCTGTACCATAACTGGCACGGAGTTTTAATTGCGACTGAGCAGACACATCAAAAATATACGCACTGCTTAAACGAAAGCTGACATGCTGACCAAAATCATCATTATCATCAAACCGCGCGCCCGCCGTGACAAAAAAGTCTTCCGCGGCTTCTGTCTGCAACTCGGAAAAAATACCCAGTTGATTGCGATCCCGCTCTGGCGAACCATTGGGCGTGACAGTTTCTGTTTCATAGTCTCCCCCCAAAATTACATCCCAGTTTTTTGCCAGACTCACACCACCAAGCACCTCGGCTTTTTCAATGCTGCCACCGGTTGCATAGGTTTCGTTGCCATCGGTTTGAATAACACGATCAACCTCACTGTAGGAATAACCCGAGCTTAACCAATATTGTTCAACTTGATAGTCCACACTCACTTTGGCAACAGTTTGTTCAAAATCGGAAGTGCAATCCTGAGTCGGTGAACCACAATTATCGTATTCACTGTTTGTCTCAGTATCACGCGCAACAAGTTGCAGACGAGTATTTTCTGTCAGACGCCAACCAAAACGGGAATGAATCGTGGTATTGGCATAACCATCTTCCTCATCCGTAAGATCGTTCTTCGTAGCATTAAATCCTTTGGTATCAAAATCGGATACAGAAATAAACATATCCGATTCATCATTACCTAAAGCGGCATAACCGGATAGCTCGGTTGTACCATAGCTGCCTTTTTCAAGAAACAAACCACCCGCTTCTTCTTGCTTACCCGTCCGGGTAATAATGTTGATCACACCACCGGCATCTGCACCGTAAGCAAAACCTTGTGGTCCACGTAAAATTTCCACTCGCTCAATTTCGCCACCAGCCGTCATATGCTCAATGCGCGGTGAAACTTGTGGTGCAGATGGATCAGACACATCTACGCCATCAATTAATAATAAGGTGCGATATCCTTCTTCACCGCGAATACTTAACGATGTGTTTTTTCCTGGACCGCCAGAATTTGAAACACTGATTCCCGGCTCAGCGCGCAAGATTTCCGCTAGTTGGGGAGCCCCACGTAACGCGATTTTTTCTGCGTCTATAACAGTCACAGATGTGCCGACTTGACGAAGAGGCATCGCAGTTCTGGAAGATGTCACAAACACTTCTTCCAGTATTTCTTCGGCACAAATTGAAACAGGTGAACATGCACTGATGAGTGCAATAGATATAAATGATTTTTTCATTAAAAACCCCAAAAGCAAAATATCAGCAATTGAGGGAGGCATCTCTCGGAAAACATAGACACGGACAAAGTGCCGCGTGTAGAGGAAATCCAGGATGGTAGCCCTCCGCTCCATCAACGATTGCGCTTGAAGTCTGGTATCGGGCTGGTAGAGATTCTACTTACCGTTGCGGGGGCAGCGTTGGACTTTCACCAATCTTCCCAGAAAGAGCCTTTGGCTCCTTGTTCGATCAAGCGACGAGCACCTTAGCGTGTTTTGCAACAAAGTCAACTGAATCCCGGCCAGTCGTTGTTCAGGGACAAAAAAATAATGCCATTTATGCTGCATCCGTAAACACAAGGATTATGGCTTTGAGCCTTCATAAACAGGGTTAAAACCCTCGTTCCTATCGGTTTAACCCATACCAAGGTACGAGTTATTTTGCCTGATAGATAGACTGAAACCTCCGTCACAGTTGAGCTTATGGGTTATGTTAGAATGCGCCAAATTTTATAAAAATACACAGGAAACACGATTAAGGAGAGTTACCATGCGGAGATCCACCTCAAGTTCGGCAAACGCGAAGCACAAACTGTCATCAAGTATCATTGAACATACCCGAAAGCTTTCACGTACCGGCACTTTACCTTTGGCAGCAATGCTAACCCTTGCTGGCGCTTTGGCTCCTCAGGCAAACGCAGCAACCCTAACACTTGCTCCAACAGCAAACCGGGTTACTCAAGTAAGCGAACCACCAGCATCCCCAAGCACAATCGATATCGGTGCAATACTGACGTCCTCAGGTGAAGCCTGGTTTAGCTCCTGTACGGTTACCGGAACGCTATTGGTTGAAAGTCAAACAGCGACAGAAGGTACAGACTACCGCATTGTTGGTGAGCAAGCTTTTAGCTTGACCACGACGCCAGTTATAACTGGAGAAACGTCCTCCTTCGACCCCGTTCAGCAAGCCATTTCACTTGAGGTGCTGGAAGATTACGAAGTCGAAGAAAATGAAATCGTGACCATTCGGGCAACCAATGTTTCAGCCTTATGTGGTGGTGAGGTTGATGCAACTCAGGATGTGAATTTCTTTGATGCATCTGTCTATGGTGCAACCATCACAATATTAGATACCTTCAATGAACCACCAGTAGAACCGCCGGTTGAGCCACCAGTAGAACCACCCACAACCGTCGACAAAACCGTGCCAACAGAACAGAAATCCATTGAAACACAAGTTAACAGTTTCACTCGTTTGACCTTACACACCGCAGACAGACGCAATAGAAACCTGGGTAAAGAATTACGTAAAGCGCGCAAAGGCCTTACTGGTTTCCGTTCTGACGACCTGGAAATCAGCGTTAACGGAGAAGCCATCCCCAAAGCGGCATGGCAAGCCATGCTCATGGAAGGTAAAGAACAAATGAACGGCGGAGCAGCAGGTGACGAGGCCGTGAATGATTTAGGTAAATGGGGCTTTTTCTTAAGTGGATCTATCGATATTGGTGAGCGTAAAAATAAAAACGCATCCAACATCGACTATGACGCTTCCATGCTTATCGCCGGCATCGATTATCAGGTAAATAATAATCTGGTTTTGGGTGCAGCCTTCAGTCAGACACAACTAGATGCAGAGTCAGGCAGTAAAGATGCGGAAACAGAGTTTTCCCGTAACGGTTTTTCAGGCTTCTTAAGCTACTACGGTGAAGACAAATATTATGTGGATTTAATCCTGACCTACGCCCTCAGTGATTATGACTTGAGTCGAACGGTTGTACAGGATAATGCCAAGGCAGAAACCGAAGGTGATGAATTAGGCGTTTCGCTTGGCGGCGGTTATACCTTCAATGTTAGCAGCCTGGACATTGGTTTGGTGGGTTCTGTTTTATACATGGATTCCGGCGTCGACAAATATACCGAGACCACAACCGGAAACGCTTCTGCGGCTGAAGTGAATGATATTGATTTGAAATCATTAATCGCAACCATCGGCCTGGATTTTTCCTGGAATATTAATACTGATGTAGGCGTATTTATTCCACAATTTTCCATTGCAGCAGAACACCAGTTTGAAAATGACCCTATTGATGTAAACGGTAATTTCATTGGTGGCAGTACACCGGGCGAATTCGAGTTTAGCGGACAAAAAATTGATTCCAGTTACTACAGTGGTCAACTGGGCCTCACCGCAGCGTTGCCCAACGGATTTTCTGCCTTTATTACTTATGACACGTTTATTTCACGAGACGATTTGAGCTCCAATAACTACACCCTCGGTGCTCGTTGGCAGTTCTAACCCATCTCCCGGCAAAGCCATTGCTTTGCCGGGAATTCAGGGCTCGCACATATGGCTAAAGTTTTATTTGTCTGGGAAATGGGCGGAAAACTCGGTCACATTTTGCGCCTGCACACACTCGCCAGCGCACTCAATCAACTGGGCCACAACGTCACAATTGCCACACCACACAAGTACGCACTGCAACATATTCAGCAACAGTTTACTCTCCCGTATAAAACTCAACTTCTGTCCCAACGAGATTTAAAACCTAAACATTTTCCCAGAAAGCCTGCAAACTTTTCTGAACTTTTATTACTTTCGGGTGTAGTCGATAGTGCAAATTTGGCATTGCAGATTTCGGACACACAGAACCTTTGCCGAACACTTTTTCCAGATTTGGTTGTATGCGATGCAGCGCCGATCACTCAACTGATTACTACACAGGCAGGCATTGCCACAGTAAATATGGGCGATGGTTTTTTTGCCCCGCCCCCTTATTCTCCTCTACCGGCATTCCCAAACCAGAATCAGATTACCCTTGAGGTACTGTCACAATCAGAACACGCGTTAACCACCCAGCTAAACAGTTCTTTATACAACGCAGGTTACCCGGAAATAAGTGGCGTAAGCGAAATATTCAGTAAATCAAATAACCTTTTATTGACCATAGAAGAACTGGACATTTATCAACACTCACGCGGAAATACGGATTACTTTGGACGAATCCCAACCCCAGCATCCCCCTTCTGTGTCGATATTACCTGGAAACCTGAGAGCAAACATAAAATTCTTGCTTATCTCGATGGCAGCCAACCCAATATTGAAAACATCCTAGAAGCACTAAATGAAATGAAGGCGGATGTGCATATTTATCTTTATCGTGGTGAGCACCTGACATCCCATATTGCAGCTTACCACGCGTTACATATCTACCATCACCCTCTGCAACTGGAAAAGGAGATGGCTAATGCTTCATTATTTATCAGTAATGGTGGGCACAGTACAATTGTGCATGCCATAACCCAGGGAGTTCCCTGTATTGCCGTGCCAATGCATCAAGAACAGTTTTTTACTGCACAAAAGCTCATTGACAACTATTTAGGCTACGGGATAAACCCGTATGACTCGGTAGAAAAAATGCAGGAAAGGCTTCATCAGGTAATTAGCTCAGAAAAGATTGCAAACCAATGTCAAACCATGAAGAAGAAATATCAAGGACGAGATAGTCTAGCTGAAACGCTAGACTATCTACACGGTATGATATAACCCGACTATTTATTTTTTGGGAACAAAATAAAATACGCCGCCTTCGTGTCCCGCGGAACGAATCGGTTTCATTTCGGGCACAGAGGCAACACGAATCATCTCATTACGTTTTTTGACATTCACGGCTAAGTGAGAAAACACTACACTGTCCCGTAAAATTTGATCGTTTGATTCCAACACCTCAACCAAGGATTTGGCAAAAACAGAATTATCTTCGTTTGTACCATCCAGTACAGGTTTTTCACCACCGGAAGAAATTACGATACGGGAGCGACGGGACAACCCTGTTTCCAGGGATTTTTTACTGGGTTTTGAACCACTACCAAAAAGGAACGAGCTGGCTTCTGCACCGAGTTGCCCTGCGTAACATGAATCCGCCACAACCAATACCGAACGGGCTTTTAATCGATCCAAATGGTCACTGATTACCGCGTTATTAATCCAGTGGCTGATGCTTTCTAATTTCGCGTCTACCGGCAACCAATATCCCCGCTCACGACTACTTTCATTGCTTTCTGCAATATTGCCGTGACCGGCGTAGTACACAAGTAGATTATCGTTTTCGGTAAGCTGCTCATTTAAATCATTTAAGGTGTTTAAGATAATCTTTTCATCGGCATTGGGGATAACCAAGGTACTGAAACCATATTTGTTTTCCAGCACTTGCTTAATATTTTGTGCATCGCGCAGTGGTGAACGCAGGTCATCCAGATATTGGTAATCCTGGTTGCCGATAATTAATGCAAAATAACGACCGAAATTAACATCTTCATATATACGCTCGTCGATATCCTGCATGCCTTCCGGCGATAACAATGGCGATTCCTGAACACTGCGATACGCCAAGTCCACACCCGATAAACGTTCTGACAGTTCTTTTTTCTCTAATTGCGCCTTGTTGTATAAATCCTGTAGGGCGGCAATCTCCTGAACCGCTTCTTCCAGTTCAGCCGTTTGATCGCCGGTCTTTTCCAAAGTTACTTTATTTTGCTCCAGCTCTGATAGCTGTGCGTTAAGGAACTTAAGCTGAACATTCGCCGCTTTTATCTGCTTATTTAACTGTTTTTCAACAACCGCCAACTCTTCTTTTGCCTGTGAGTCCAACACCAGGGAGTCGCTTTCCAAACCGGAAGCTTTGCGATAGAGATTCAGTGCAACCACCACATCTTTTTCTACCCCCAAACCTTTCTCGTAAAGATAACCCAGGTTGATCATTGCCCGATCCAACCCCTGATCCGCCGCTTTTTGATACCAGGTTACTGCCGCCTGATAGTCGGGCTCCGTTCCCAAGCCTTTTTCGAAAATCTCACCAACGTAGTTCTGTGCTTCCGCGTCGCCCTCTTTTGCCTGGGCCAACCAGACATTTAAGGCTGTACGATAGTCCGCACGGTCATAGGCAACATAGTCACCACCACGAATAGAACAGTCAGACGCAGTGGTTTTAATGGGACGCTTGGGGCCCAAATAGGTCATTTTGCCAAGTTTGCGTACCTTGGCTGGCAGCAGACAATCAACGATATAAAGGTCTTCCGCCTTTTTTAGCTTTTGTTTTTTCTCTTTGGCAACAACAGTTGTTGTTGAACATGCCAACACCAGAAAAGCAAACAAAGCGAAGGTGAGTTGTATTTTCTTTTCCATTATTGCGTTCTCCAGATATTTTATTGCTGTTGTTGTTTTTTATGTTCAGCTAAAACCGATTCTATTTTTTTATCCATACTGCCTAACTCATCGTTCTTCATAAATTCCAACGCGATCAGTATTTGCTGCATACGAAACTCATCAATATCATCCGCCTTGGTTTCTTCGATTAGCTTCTCTGCAATTTGGTTCATTCGATGATCAATGATTCGTCGCAGATTTTTCAAATCGAGAGAATCATCTTTCCGGTCACTGGCCACATCCCATGCCTGGGCATACAAGCGGTGAGCCAGATCAATATCTTCTGCTTGAAAAAGTTCATCTGCCTCTAAAATCATGGATTTAGACGGCGCCAGTGATTCCGACAAGCTGCTGAGCATAGGAACCTTGTTTGCCTGCCATTGATCGAAGGCGAAATAGGAAAACACCGAAAGCAAACTGAAGAAGGTGATCAGGAAAACCTGCTTGCGGGTAATGAGTGGCTTGGTTGCATCGATAAAAGCACCGGCATTATCAAACCTTTGTGCCCGTTCAAAAGAAAGACCCCGCCGAATAGCCCGCTCCATCGGCTTGGGAATACCATCAATACGTTCGACGGTCATGCCCGCATTAAATGCTTCCTCGGCAGTAATTTTATTACCATCGTTATCAAGGAAAGGGTGCTTACCGGTGAACAGTTCGTAAGCAACACAGCACAGGGAAAAAACATCATCACTCGGCAATGGGTTTTCACCGCGCAACATTTCCAGGCTGGCATAGTTGGGTGTTAAGGCATATAGGTTGGGATCGTGCGCATCCATATGCGCGGCATTTCGGTAACCTTGCTTATCTTTGATCACCGCTTGCGCGATACCAAAGTCCAGAATCTTTACCTGATTTTCTTCGGTTAAAAAAACGTTTGCCGGTTTGAAGTCTGCGTGAACATATCCTTCCTGATGCGCGTAGGCCAAACCTCTGGCCATACGATCGATGATGCGGGTGGCTTCCTCCACAGAAAAACTATTGGGGAAAATACGCCGGTCTAAAGAATCCCCTTTCAGGAACTCCATGCTGATGTATGCTGAATCCCCGTCCCGGTCAAAGTCATAAACGGTAACAATGTTCGGATGGGAAAGTTGCTGCACTTTTTTGGATTCGCGCTGTAAGGCCACCATAAAGCGTTCTTGATGACGGAACTCTTCGCGCAGAAGTTTAATGGCAATGTATGCATCTTCATCCCGCATCTCAACACGACGCATGTCTTTGGCCGCGTAGACTTCCCCCATGCCGCCGGAGCCGAGAAGCTTCTCCAGAATAAAGCGCCGGTTAAGTATCTGATAGCCTTCTCCGGTTACCACTAGAGGTTGCCCCGCCTCGTTAACCAACGCATTGACCGAAAGCTGGGTTTCTACTGCCATCTCCGGGTTCATCAAGGTTTCAACCTGCGATGCATTGACACTCGGCTCATGCCCCGCAATTCGTGTGGGCTCTTCACCAGGATCAGTGGCCATAGGCTTGGACTGTACGCGGGTTAGTCCGTCGTTATCATGTTCACTCATGCAACCTTCCAGAGAATATAAACCCCTCGTCTAATCTCGGGCTTAGATTCTTTCCTTTAATCTCTCGATATTTGGCGTAATAGTGCCGTTATTGTGGCAGATTATCCAGAATTTGCAGCCAAACAGACGCCCAGCAGCAAATGTGGCTATTGTCAGGGTAGGAATTATGAACCGCATTCTTTTGCCGACGAGTGAAGGAGTCCACAATCCAGGCGGGAACATTTTTATCCATACCGCCGGACAAATGCAGTTGTGTGATAGAAGATAATAATGGCTCACGTAAGCTAGGGTTTAGTGAACCGACTAGAGGCGTATAGTGATGGAGCCTGGTCCAGGCAGCGATATCCAGTGGCGCGGCAATGGTCACCACTGCTTGTACTTCAGGAAGCTGTTCAGCCATTAGCACCGCCAGCACACCACCTCCGCTATGGCCAATTAGCCTCAGTTTTAAGCCGGGAGTAGTAAATTGTCGAACAGCAGCGACCATTGAATCAACGACTGCGGGAGAGTAACGATGGATCGTCCAGTATTGGTTGGTGCATTCCTCGGCGTAGGCCTTTCCCATGTAACAAGGGCGGCCAAGATATAGGGCTGCAGATTTGTCCAGAGCCATCATATCCATCATCAGCAGGGTTCTGGATGTGGGGTCATGAGCGATGTATTTTTTCTGAAGGATGGGTTGCCCGTCACCTTCAATATACACGTTCAACCAGTTATCCACTGGCACGTGATTACGATAGATACGGTGCTCGAATTGAGCCCCATTTACATCGTGCTCAGTAAAACCATAGCGAGAAGATTTTTTTTTGTATTCCGGGGAAAAAGTGGAGCATGAAAGCAAAGCCCAGATAAACAAAAAAAATAAAACGGCTTTCACACCCCGTTGCATCTGGAGCTTCCCTAAGGCTCGCTACAGACATTGACTTCCACTGTAATATGAGAGAGCTTGGCGAAATTTCTCAGCAACATTTTGTAGTGGTCTGCAGTATGAGGATGATGGGTTACCACGGCGATGATGGCAGCATAATCATCCGCCCCCACTTTCCATACATGAATATCACTGATTTTATTGTCTTCATCAGACTCAATCGTTTTAATGATATTCGCCTCATACTCTTTTTCGATACTGGCATCCAGTAAAACTGGGCTGGTTTGCTTCACCAACGTGACGGACCAACGGATAATAATTAAACCACCAACAATCCCCATCACCGCATCAAACCACAACCACCCCAGCATTTTCCCTACGATCAAAGCGGCGATGGCCAGAACGGATGTCAAAGCATCGGCCAAAACATGTATGTAGGCTGCTTTAAGATTATGGTCGTGATGATGATTGTCACCGTGGTCGTGATCATGATGATCGCTGTCTTTTAGTAATAGTGCGCTGACCAGATTGATCACTAACCCGACGACCGCAACCACAATCGCTTGATCAAACTGAATATCCTGCGGTGAAAGCAGTCGCTGTATAGACTCGACCAACATCATCAACGCCACAATGGATAAGGCCACAGCACTGGCAAATCCACCCAGCATATTCACTTTACCGGTACCAAAGGTGTACATGGGGTCATTGGCATGGTTTCTCGCATAGCGATAAGCAAACAGGGCAATCAGAAAAGCCGCTACGTGGGTTCCCATATGCCAGCCATCTGCCAACAACGCCATAGAGCCGTATACAGTGCCCGCGACAATTTCTGCAACCATAGTGACCGCGGTCAGACACAACACCCAAAAGGTACGTTTTTCGCCTTCTTTATTTAACAGAGAAAAATTATGGCTGTGTTGCCACTTATTTATGCTGTGAAAATGCATGCTGTTACACCCTAGCTGAATATCTCAAACAGAATACCGTTTTAATCGACCTTTGAGAATGGTCACAGTGACATTCTCAAACGTGCCAATACAGCCCCTCACCAGAACAGGATATAGATCAATTTCAACAAGCATAGGTGAAGATTTCACGGAAATGATATGACAAATCAACCTCATAGATGCCATCCCAATTAGTAGAGTGTATAAATCACATATTAGATACACCAGACAACCCAACAGATTGAATAAGCTTTTTGTTCGAGTTGGCAAAAAAAATGGAATTGTCACCTCAAGCTACCCGTTAATAAATTGATAGCTTGCTTTTTATATTAGAAATAAATAATATAGCGACAAACTTAATTATAAAAATAACGAAAATGAATACCAATACGCCTTCTAAATTATCTTTAGATAGCGCTCAGTTTGTTGTTCTTGATTCTCTCAGAGGCATTGCGGCAGTTGCTGTTGCCTACTTTCATTACAACTCCAACTGGGCCGGCTATCTGGCAGTGGATTTCTTCTTTGTGTTAAGTGGTTTTATCTTAACTCATAGTTATTTACATCAAACTCGTCACGACAATAGTATTTTTGGCTTTATCGTAAATCGTGTTGCTCGCCTGTATCCATTGCATATTTTCACGACAATAACTTTTGCGTTGGCAATTTATATCACTCAAGATAGCTGGCCATCTTACGGCAAGGACCATTTATTCACACTATTCCAGCAAGCCACATTAACTCAAAATATTGGTTTCAATCCCAGTGGTTTAACCTGGAATTATCCAAGCTGGTCCATCTCCGTTGAATTTTGGACAGGAATATTATTTTTTATCCTCGTAAAAAAGAGCACCAAAAGCAGTCATCTCTTTTTTGCCTCTCTATTTTTATTAATTGTTATATATAACCATACCAAGCACCTTGACATACACGCACAGAATTTTTATGCCTTCGTCAATTCTGGAGTTATCCGCTGCCTGGCATCGTTTTTACTTGGGATATTAATATATCGCGCACATAAAGAAATGGGGTTTCTACAAAGTAAGCTCTGGATAACGCTATTAGAGCTAATCTGTCTGGGGTTAATATTTTTGGTAATTTTTTATCGTGAAGACAAACTCAACGAGGCGGATTTCTTTTCACCTTATATATTTGCTTTATCTATTCTTATCTTCTCGCTGGAAGGTGGTTTATTTTCCGCCATGCTGAAACCATTAAATTTTCTCGGGAAAATATCATATTCTGTATACTTAAATCAGATCACCATTTTAATCATCTGCACATATATCTGTGCAAAATGGCCAGCATTAAGCAGCTACAGATTAAGCATATATCTCTCATTACTTACCGTTTTTTCGGTCTTAACCTATATCGTTATAGAAAAGCCGCTGAAAAAGCAGATAAAAAAATTGTACTTACTTTATAAACAAAGAAAGCATGTTCACGACCTACTAATCTATCAGCCTATCGAAAATGGCATACGTTCTACTCTAGATAGAGTTCCCCTTCGAACCAACAATGACAAACTTGAAACTTAAAAATCAGATATAGATAAGAAAAAAGCCACCTGTTATTCAGGTGGCTTTTTGGTGTATAAAAATAGAAGAGAGTAACCGCTAGCGAATAGCTGGTTTTTTGTGTGCGACCCCCATATGGCAATCGACACAGGTTTCATCGTCTTTTTTCCATTGTTCAGGGTCATGATGATTTCGCGCTCTGGCGCTTTGACGCTCGGTATCCCACCCCTCTGGGTTATGGCAATTCTTACACTCCTGCGAATCGCGCGCTTTCATGATTTCGTGCGTTACCTCAGCCTGATGTACTCGTAACTCCTCAAAGTTTTCCAGATTCACTTTACCCATAAGCATGTGATAAACATCTTTTGTAGCGCGAATTTTGGTCCACATTTTTGGCAAAAATTCTTTTGGCACATGGCAGTCTGCACAATCGGCCTGAACACCCGTTGCATTACTGAAGTGAATTGACTGCTGATACTCTTCGACAATAGTGTCCATACCAACATGACAGCTGTAACAAAACTCGTTGGCATTCGTCGCATGCATGCTGACTTGAAAACCGCCTAACGCCAAAACACCGACACCAACAGCCAAAAAGCCACCTAAAGGAATACCAAACAACCATTTCTTTTTGCTTGGAAGCCACAGCTTTCGCCAGAACGTTTTTTCTTTTTCCATATGAAGCCTCTTTGTCAGGGGCTTAGAGGCTGGATAAACAGCCTCTTTAGCCTAATGGCAGGTTTACTTAGATTCATTGGCATAACGTTTTTGGAACTCAGCTTGCGCTTTTTTCCGCGCGGCTTTTACTTCTGCCGGCTCCTTCCCGCTAAACCACTGATGCTCTGGGCTTTCCAATATTCCCGCAAGTACTTTCTTCAAGGTTTCGGCTTCTTTGGTTTTACCATTGTGCTCAGCTTTCTCGATGTACTCGTTATATTCAGGAATGAGTTCCATGTAGAAGCGTTCAGCCACTTCATACAAACCATGCCACTGAACATAATCCGGAGCCATCATCGCCGCACCATGACGCGCACGACGACCTTCGTGATGCCACAAGTAGAACCAGGTCCATTCAATTTTTTCATCAAAGGCGATATCCGTCATCAAGCCCTGCGCTTTCAACGTATCCATCATCAGTTTGCCAGGTTTGGCAAACTTATTGTTGTAAAGCTCAACCAAGCTATCGAACTGCATGTAAAAGCTTTCAACCATAGAGCTGCTATGGCACGCCTGACATACCGCTTCCATATCCTTACGACGATCTTCCCAGCTTTTCACTTTCTTGCCCTGTTTCAACGCTTTCGCATCGATTTTTTCAGAAATAGCCGGACGCAAAGTCCAGGAAATACGGTCGCCCACATCATGAGTAATCGGTAAGGTATCTGTGGCAGACATATGACATGTCGCGCAGGTAGGCGCTTCGTCATAATCCTCGCCTACAACCCATTTAGATGAATCCAGATTCATACGATCTACATTGGCGTAGAAGTTAATGCCGTGTTTGGATTCTTCATAAATTTCTTTTTGCGGATGGTCAGGGCCAAGGTGACATTTACCACAAGCTTCAGGACGACGCGCCTGAACCATAGAAAACTCATGACGTTGGTGACACGCAGTACACGCACCACGAGAACCATCCGGGTTAATACGCCCAATACCGGTGTTCGGCCAGGTAGTTGGGTCGAGGTCACCATTCTCAAGTACTTTGACTTCAGAGCCGTGGCACTGCCAACAACCATTAACCGCAGCAGGTGATTCACCATTCAATGTAAGTGCTCCCTGCACAACCTCAGCTAACATATTGTCCAGTGAACCGATAATCTCGCCACCTTTTGCATGGTGGGATTTGGTAAATTCGTCTACCTCTGCCTTATGGCAGTTCGCACAATCTTTTGGCGAGACGATCACGGCAATAGTATGCCCTTCATGCTGAATCGCGTCAGGATCCGTTTTTTCCGCAGCGTGACACTCGTAACAACCGACATTAGCCCCAAAGTGTTTGGAGCGCCCCCATTGGTTATACAAGCTCGGGTGCTCTTTCTTATGACAAGCCGCACACTCCTGACTTTGCTCACTCAAGTTTTTGAACGGTTTTAACATCAACGCTTTGGATTCACTATATCCAACGTTCGAAATGAGTAGCAGCGCGAGAGCAGGCAGAAACAACTTGACGAAAATTTTTATTGTTTTCATATGCAACATCCTATCCCAAGGAAAGAAGAACGAGAGAAATGCTTCTTCGACATCTGGAGAATTAAAGCAGAACCAATTTTAATTTCTAGTTCAATTCCCGACCTGGATCAAAAAAATATCCCTTAAAAATCAGTGTTTTTTTTAAAAATACAGCCTATTTTTTTGCAATACCCATTTGGTGGTATTCGCTTGACTACTAGTAAGTAAAAAAAGAATTCAAAAAAAACCGGCGCAAAAGAGAGCTAAAATCACAAACAAAGAACTGTGCGCCAAAATAATTACAATTGAGCCACAATATTCAAACAATTCAAAAATAACTAAAACTTCTGTGGCACGACATTTCAAACATACTCTCACCTAGCGTTAGCCCGAAATTGGGTAAACTTGGACAGGAAAACTCATTAAACAATAAGAACAAATGCCATTTAGTAATAATTCTCACATGAAGACTTATTGTTTTCTTACATTCTGAACTAAGACTCAAAACAACAATAAAGAGATACAACTATGCGTTATCGAACTCTTGGGAAAACCAACCTAAAGGTCAGCGAAATAGGATTTGGCGGTTGGCAAATTTCCGGCGACTGGGGAAATATTCACGACGACAGCACTCAAGTCGTCGAAGCCGCAATTGATGCGGGCATCAACCTTTTTGATTCCGCTTATGTATACGGGGACGGCGAGAGCGAACGCGCCCTAGGCAAAGCCTTAAAACCGCACCGAGATAACGTAATCATCACCAGTAAAATCCCGCCAAAAAACTTCAGGTGGGATGTCAAAGCTCATCACAAGGTCAGCGACTTCTACGACAAAAAATGGATTATTGAAGCCACTGAACGCAGTTTAAAAAACTTTGGAGTGGAATATATTGATGTGCAAATGCTCCATACCTGGAACGATATTTTTGTCGAGCAAGATGAATGGTATACGGCGGTTGAGCAACTCAAGCAAGATGGCAAAATTCGCCACTTAGGCGTTTCGATTAAAAGCTGGGAGTTTGACCAGGGCATTGCTGGTATGGCAAACGGTATGCTTGAGGTCATTCAAGTGCTGTACAACATCTTCGAACAACGGCCAGCGGAAAAACTATTTCCTGCAGCACTAGAACATAATGTTGGACTGATAACCCGGGTTCCTTTCGACGAAGGTCTGCTGACGGGAAATTACTTACCCGGCCACATATTTGCCGATAACGACTGGCGCAAAAACTGGTTAACGGAAGAGAGGCTACAAGAGGCCGCACCGAGAATAGAGGAGCTGAAAAAACTGCTCGATCAGGATACGCCCAACCTCTCGGATCTGGCCATCAAGTTCTGCCTTGCAGATCCAGCAGTTTCTTGCACCATCGCTGGCGCGAGAAGAATTGAGCATGTTCAACGTAATGCCGCCGTCGCGGCACAACCAGCATTAAGCCAATCAACCATAGATGCGCTGGCAAACCAGGCGTGGCCGCATAATTGGCACTATGACGGTGATAACGACTAGTCACTAATCATAGCGAGCAACGCCATTTAACGATGATGGCGTTGTTCCCAATGCGTTCCTCCCCCGCCTCCACGCCCACCGCCTTGGCCACCACCTACACCATATTCAACAACCGAAAACAGCGGCGCAAATACCAGCAATAGAATAATAATCGCGACGATAGCCAACAACCATGTTCTACGTGCAGTACCGCCATTTTTACCAACCAGGGCGGAGCGAATAAATTTAGTGTGTAAAAACAAATGGAGACACAAGACCGCAAGAAAGATCGCGGCAATGTAAAAGTGCACATCACCCCAACCGTGACGACTTAGACTCCATATCATGTCTTGACCACTGCCGGGCGGCAAGACGTATTTCATTAACAGACCAGTGGAAATAAGCAGCAAAAAGCCTAGGAATAAAATGAGATCGGTAAATTTGATTAACTGCGATTTGTTCATAGCCCCCTCCCCGTGCATCGAACCGCTTAGGGTGTCTTTTAATCTTATAAAACAAAGGGGCTTTTCGCGAGCGACTTTACATTTCTATACAAACAGCCAGGAAGACTAAGTGCAAGTAACTGTACTACGGTTGTTTTGAGGCCCAAATTGCCAACTTATGCCGCATTGACTGCTGAGAGACCTGCTCTTCTGGCAAAGGTTGAATAAGCTTATCGTGCACCAGAAGTCGATAGATATACTCAATTTTTTCGCTCGCAGAATCCGTTGCCTCGAACTGTACAGCACCTCTTACTTCACCATATTTTGTGCCTAGCGTGATTGCCTTTTTGATCAACTCTTTTTCGTTTTTTATTTTTTTCATGCACGTGCCTGTAATAATGAAAAAGTTGATATCCAGTGTAAAGTGTAGACCAGTGTCCAAGTATTGATTCTACACAAAGGTCTACCGGTAAAACGCAGGATAGCATTTACAAAACACATTTATCGGGCTTACTGTCGCCTCGGCGCAGCGCAGACACACGAGGGAGAACCACATCTTTAATTTTTTTACTGAGAAATACTTTCCATACATAAAAACAACAAACGGGACACAATATGTCTGCCCTACTGAAAACATCGAGCCTCATCGCTTCCGAATAACGTCTCGTATTGACTTATCATTAGGGCATACTCGCAACGTGCATTAGTTTTGTAAATTCCGATTCAAATCAGACAAGGCTGTACGCACGCCTTCTTCAACAACCGGATGGTAAAAAGGCATTGCCAGCATATCTTTAACAGTGAGCCCGGATTGCACCGACCAAGCCAGGAGGTGAGCGATATGTTCAGCCGACGGACCGAACATTTCGGCTCCCAAAAACTTTCCGGACTGACGCTCAGCATAAACCTTCAATATACCCTTGTTTTTTAGCATTACCCGGCTTCTTCCCTGGCCTTCAAAACTCACCGTACCGACAGCATACCCATTACCATATTGCTTCTCGATATCAGGCAGGCTCAAACCAATGTTAGCGATCTGAGGATCAGTAAAAACCACCGCCAGCGGAGCCCGGCGCATACCCGCAACAACAGCCGAAGGGTCGGATAACGAAGCTGCAGCATTTTGACCGGCAATTCGGCCATCATCGGCCGCCTCATGTAACAACGTCATATCACTATTGGCATCACCAGCCAGAAATATGTGGGGAAGGCTGGTTTCCAAAGTCCCTGTGTCATAAACCAAACCACCACGCTCACCCCATTTGAGATCCGTATTTTCCAAGCCAAGACCATCCACATTCGCCTTTCTTCCTGTGGCGGCCAACAGGTAATCAAATATTTCTGTTTTTTCCTCTCCTTGTTTCCCTCTGTAAGCTATTTCAACTGCACCCTCTAATTTGCGCACGGCTGATACCTGTGCCTGGGTATCCAGATAGAACTCCTGATTAAAGGTTTTTTCAGCGTAAGCACGAATTTCCGAGTCGTGTATTGTTGCCAATGAGCCGCTACGGCCAAACACTTTAACCTGTACACCTAAACGACTTAACGCCTGCCCCAACTCCAAACCGATAACACCCGGCCCGAACACCGCGATAGATTTAGGCAAGTCAGGGAGTTCAAAAATAGAATCATTAGTTAGCAATCGTTCACCCGCTTCCGCCAGGATTGCAGGAAAAACAGGGCGGGAACCAGTAGCGATAATAATACGTTTTGCCTTAACTTCTGTGTGGTCGCCAACCATTAAGGTGTGGTTATCTTTGAATTTTGCCATCCCCCAGATCTTGTGTGCCTCATCAAACTCTTCAACAGATTGCAAAACGAAGCCGACAAAGCGGTCTCGCTCCCTCTGTACTCGCGCCATGATTTCTGCACCTTTGACCTTAACACCGCTGACAGCAATACCAAAGCCATCAGCATGGTTAGCGTTATGTGCCGACTCCGCAGCTGCGATCAACAACTTGCTGGGCATACACCCCACTCTGGCGCATGTCGTTCCGTAATTTCCACCTTCAATCAGCGCGATGCGATTGGTGTGCTTTTTCACTTCGCGGTATGCAACCATACCAGCAGTGCCTGTTCCAATAATGGCGACATCAACGTCAGCGTATTTCACGGTGTTCTCCTTACTCGACTTTAGGCGCTTTGCGCAGGGGTGGATTCCAACTGGCGGATATAGGCAATAATGTCTGCGGATTCGTACAACCACCGTGCTTGTCCATTTGCACGTTCAATACGCAAACAAGGAACCTGCTGCTTACCACCTTCCTGAATCAGGGTCACTCGGTGTTCGCTAGTTTGACGGATATCCCGAAGCTCAACGGCAACTCCAGACTCTCGAATCGCCTTGCGAGTGATAGAACAGTAGGGACAAGCTTGGTAGTGGTATAGAGACAGTGATGTGATGGGGTTGTGTTTGCTCATGGATCTAAACCTATTCAAGTAATCGTATAGCGACTATTATCCAGATCATTGGCGAACAAAAAATGATATTTCACCCGGTTTTATTGTCATTTTGTTCAAGGAATTAGTTTCCTTCTTCACAACAGCAGGTTTAGTCATGCCCCATTCCGATAACTCATCTATCACCCAGGATGCTTTGGCAGATGTTCTGAACACCATCAAACTGAATGCCACGACATATTTCTGTACGGACTTTCACCCCCCCTGGGGAATGGAAATTGCCGGTAGCCATAACGGGGTTTTCCACATAGTAATAGAAGGCCAGGCCTGGTTGAGACAGAGTCCGTCAGATCCATTTATTCATCTCGATACCGGCGATATTGTCGCCTTTCCGACCGGCGGCCCCCACTGGATAAGCGACAAGAAAGACAGCCAGCACTTACCGGGCAATGAAGTAGTTGAACAGGTTCTAAAAGGCGAAACGCCCTTTGATGAAGAATCCGACTTACCGGCAACGCGGCTGCTCTGTGGTTCTTTTAACTACGATACCTCGGTTAAACATCCATTTTTGAAGGATTTACCCTGCTTTATTCACATCAAAGCGGCAGAAACAGATAAACACCACTGGCTGAAGTGCCTGATAGGGGAGTTAGCATACGAATCACGAACGCCGTCCCCAGGCTCATCGGTTATGGTTAGCCGGTTAACCGAAATGCTGTTTATTCAACTGATCCGAGCCTATATTAGCCAGTCTCCAGATAAACTCTGCTACATGATGGCCCTGGCAGATAAACAAATCGGGGCGGCCCTCAACCTGATTCACGGCGAGGAGCAGGCCTATTTATCAGTCGAAAAACTCAGTGAAGCCGTGGCGATGTCACGCACCTCTTTCACAGAAAAGTTTACCCGCTTAGTGGGTAACGCCCCCAAAAGCTACCTGATCAATAACCGAATGATGAAAGCCAAGCACCACCTAACATCGACTCTGCTTACCACTATCGAAATTGCCGAGTTGGCGGGCTACAGCTCGGAGGCCGCTTTCAGCAAAGCCTTCAAACAGTTTTTTGGTTTAACACCAGGGCAGGCTCGAAAAGGACGTGATGGCGCCAGCTAAAGTGGCACACCATTTCTGTCACCCCTATCCAGTCACCGTTTTTTCGTTATTCCCGGTTACAATGGACGCCACATATCGATGCGCTTGAACAAATCGGTCGTATTTACGGCCGCTCACGGAGGATTTTGATCCCATGATTTGCAAACGACTCACTGTCAAACTATTCGTTATCCTGCTTTCCACACTATTGTTCTCCTGCGGCCAGGGAGACGCTGCCTATTCAGGAAATAGTCCAAAAACAGGCGAAAAAACGTTTAACCCCACTACGCCCAAAGAAAAACTGCCGCTATCTACACAGGTAACACTGGTTGCAGACAAAGACATTATCCCGCAAAAAGAAGAGCTGGTTACTTTTGGTTTACCTCTAAAACAAGGAGTGGTCTGGAACACCCAAGACATACAAATAATGAACGGTGAAATAGAAATGCCCGCCTATGTTGAACCCGGCTTACGCTGGCATTGGGCAGATAACTCACTCCGTTCGGTGACCATTCAGCTAGACAAAATCGATATGACTCAAGGCCCAGTGATAGTGACCATCACCAATACCGGGCAAAAACTATACGAGCAACAGGCAAAACGCCCGCATCTTGACGGCTGGGTTAGTGCGGGAAAAGACAAAGCCGATATGCAGTACCCTCGCATATTTGCACTGCATAATCCAACGTACCTGGCAGAAAGCCATTTGGTGCCGCCCTATTTAGCTGCCCACATGGGCGATGACTACGATCAATATGCCTTCGACCAACACCAGCTCTGGAGCGGCAACCTGAATTTTTCCGAATCCGCCAGTGCCAACTGGTTATTTGATCGTTCATCTTCGTACTTCAAACTGTACATGTCATCTGGCCGGGTAGAATTTTTGAAAGAGGCCATTCTATCCAAGCAGTATTATTTTCAGTTTGTACGTAATGACGGCACCCGCCCCAAGCAAGCAGGGGGCGACGGCTGCTGGCAGCGTAAGGGCGTCGCCTGCGCAGACGGAAAATACATCGCCCCTCAACAAGCCAAATTGGCCTGGGCGCTGGCTGGCGATAACAGCCAATGGACAGAGAAAATGCTGGTGAACATGGCCAAACAGGCAGATCTGGGATGGAACCAATATACCTGCTCTGCAGATTCTATCCGCAACGAAAGCTTTGGCTTCACCGAGCGCAGCTGTGGGTTGACCGGTCTAAGCCATATTGCGGTATATGAGATGACCGGCGATAAAGGCGTACTAAAAACGCTGAATAATATTATCCACTACCTGAAAATGGTTCAGCAAAATACCTTTGAATGGGACAAAGCTTATGGCTGGCTTCCCAAAAGCGGTGCATTTACCCATGATGTTGAAGTCCACGAAGGAGACGAGCGCGCATCATCCGCGCCCAAGGGTGATACCAATGCGCAAGGTTTTTCGCCCTGGATGAGCGAAAACATCGCCGACTTTTTATGGCAGACCTATTGGATTACGGGCCGAGAGGATATTCCGGAAATGCTTAGGCAATTGGGAAATGCGATTGAAAACTACGGTTTTACGAGCAACTACGACCCCAACACAAAACAACATATCCGGGACCCGGCTTTTACCGGCATGTATCGAACCAAATCCTGTAACAGAGAAAAAGAAAGCTCTGAGCAGCTCTATTTTGCCAGCGCCTATGCAGACGCAAAAGCCCGCGCACAAGACGACTGGTGGCCCTGGTATACAGACACGCACAACATTGAGATTGTGCTGCCCCTCTCCGCCGCATACTACTTTGAGAATGACGCTCAACGTAAGGAAAAGTTACAAGCCCGTATTGATAAGCTCATCTACGGCTGGGTAAACCCCAAGTGTGCCAAAATCAGCTCAACACCAAGGCTCTTTAACTGGCAACACAGATCAAATGCAATTAGAACTTGGGACTGGGTTAAATCCCACAAAGAACAACCGTAGCAGCAAAAAAAAGGCCGCCGAAAATAAAGCGGCCTTTTTAATTCTCCCAAGGCAAGCAAAACCAAAGAACGCCAACAGGAAAAACATCATCAAATAGAAAAGTATTAGATACTGAATGAATAGCACAAACCCATGTTTTTTTGTTTTCTAAAACCAAAAAAGGCATTTAGACAAAACATCTAAAAACCGTAACCTCAAGCGAAAAACGTTCTCATTAAAAAACAGAAAAACACCCATTAGACGCAACAAAACACTCAAATATAAGACCATAAAACCTTAACTTCATTTATTCCTTTAATACCAAAGCCTTAACCGAATCTAGATCAAATACTATTTTTTGGGTTTATATATAATACTCATCTCTAGTAAATACCTATTTACTTCCACGCTTTCACTCACGCTCTAAACGAGGGAATGCTCCCATGTCGCATTTATATATACTATCGAGATTCGTTTTAATTATTTCAGCCATAGCTTTCTTTTCCTGTGAAGATTCGTCAAAAAATTCGCAAAAAGAAAGTAAAGCCGAGCAATTCAACTCACAGACAATGGATCGCTCAGAAGAGCTTATCGCAAATGCGTTTTAACCATCTGAGATAGAATTCGATAACTACCGACTCATAGCAAAGCTGTATTCAAAAAAAGCAAATGAATGAGTGCAGCTTTTAATTCTAAAAAAATAACACATCAAGAACGTTAAACAAATCTGTAAGTCCATTCACACGAACTCGGCACAACCCGCTTAACAACCACAACACGCACAAAAAAACTTCCCCAACACAAATATTCCCCTATAAAAATTTGGGTATTTTAAAAACCGTAAATCACTCCCCCTCCACATACCACAATACGCCAAGCTACTAAGCCGAAACGCAAAAAATGGCACGATAAAAAACAAAAAAAACAGCGCCAGGCGACATTCCACAAAACAACCTACTATTGACAAGAGCAACGTATATTCGCCCCTTTGATCTAAGATAGGCGAGCGCCAACAATTCGTTCGCCGCATGCTAAATAACGATGATAAATGCGGTCAGGACACTTAAGCGCCACATCAAACTAACGAAAAAAGGGTTATAAATATGCTTTACACTATCGCTTGCTGCCAAATTGGTATCTTTGCTTTATTCTATTTTTTAGAGATATCTTATCCCGCAACACATCGCCCAGCACCAAAGCATTTCAATTACTGGTGGGCCGCATTAAATATTTTCTCCATCTTCTGGACTCAGCTGGCACTTTATGCCTGGATAGATATAGACGCCATCGGATACGGGCCAGATGGGCATCCAGCTCTATTAGGCATGGCACTTTACGTGGTTTATTCTTTTATTAATTATTGGGCTCACAGAATAAAACACTCGAACCGGTTTCTTTGGAATACGATACACAAGCTCCACCACTCCCCAAGCAATATGGTCAGTAAACTTGCTTTTTATCGGCATCCGTTCGAAATTCTATTCAATACGCTTGTGATATTTATATTTGGCAAACTACTGTTTAACTTGCCCTATGAAGTCGTCGGAGTTGTTTTGTTAATTGAAGGTAGTTTGGAATGTTTCCACCACTCGAATATTAAAACACCGGAAAAACTACTCTGGATACGTTTCTTTATTCAAACACCGGAAATGCATTTGGTACACCATGAATATGGTAAGCACAGAGCGAACTACGCCCCTTTTTTGTGGGACACCGTCTTCGGAACAGCAGAATTTCCCAGGCATGAGATACAACAACTAGGCTTTAAAAACAGCCATAATGTCACCCCATTCCTCTTTTTCACAAAGACTCTTGACAAATAAAAAGCCCGTTGCGTAACCTTGCTCAAAAATTTGGGCAAGGTACTTTACACCCACCTTATTTTCGCTCTTTGATTTCAGACAAATTAAAGAAAACTCAGGTTGTACAGGACGACTTAGAGAAATTTAAAATGACAATTTCTGCCATACATTCAACATCATCAAGCGCGAAACAGCTAAGCGCTATCGATTTCTCTACGCCATATGAGCTGGACAAGTTACTGCAAAAACAAATAAATGAACAGAGTTCCAGGCGACAACTACACGCCTACCTTGTTGATTATGTGGAACAACAATACAACCATGCTCAAGTGCTGGTTGCCAAGGGAACGATAAGCCAGCAACAATTAGACAGCCACAAGCTAAAACACACACCTTCCCGAGCTTATCTGGATAACTTCGCTAACGGCCAGCCAATATGCTTTCGCTATACCAACACCATAGCCAATGCTCTGGATACAGAATATTACCTTACAAACTTTGACCCTGCGGAAGAGTTGCTGAAAACCGTCAATGACAAAACGAGTCCAACGGACTACCTGGCAGAAGAATTATGTGACGACATGAAAACCACAGCCTATTCCAAGCGCGTCTCACCCCATGAACTCGACAATATACTTCGTCATGAAACCAGGGCTTACGCCAACGCATTTTCGTTCAGAAAACTTGAAATGGATATGAAGGACTTTGTAATAGGCCGATATAAACGCCTGAAGTCTGTTTTATTAAAAAAAGGGGTTTCCGAAAACGATATTACTCGCCAAGTAAATTTATATACCCTTTCGGCAAGCCAGATACGAAACTATTCCGAAGGTGCAGATGTCTGCTACAGATACATCAATACACTGGCAAACTTTCACGATTACACATACTGCCTGTGCAACTTCAATCCTTACGAGGAACTGTTAAACGTGCTGGGTATACGCGAAGAAACAACAGGAACATTCACATCGGATTACAGTAATTAAGAAATTAAACAAAGGTTAATCTGTTTTCTTGTCTTGAATGTCGACATTGACAGAGATATTGACACAACCTTTAGTAGACAAAAGGAGGTCTGCCAGCATTGAAAGCTGCTTGCGCTGCTCCTCATCCATAAGATCAATTTTGGTATGAAGCTCACGACTCTCATTAGGGAAGTGAGAGATTCCTTCCAATATAAATTTCACTTCCGCGTTCAACAACGCACACAAATTATAGAGGTTCGCTGAATTCATCGGCGCACCGGCTAACCAGTTATTTAACGTCGTTCTCGAAACTTCCAGGCGTGAAGTAACCTCAGAGTTCGACACCCCAGCGTCAATAAGCGCATGCTTTATACGCTTCCCTCGCTCAGGATCATAGCCTTTCTCACGAGGTAATTCGAAAGTTTCACTATTGTCATTCACCATAGGCTGGCAATCATAAACACTTTAATCCCACAAGACAATTGACGTTTTTCCCTGAAATCCCCCCCCAACCAGCCTGTTACACAGAAATTACACCAAAGCATTAGCGGGATTAAATGTAAACCGTTACTTGTCAAAATAGGGCAATATACTTTACATATGTAAAGCAGCGGTTTACACTCGGTTTACCTCCAGCAACTGATAAT
This sequence comes from Teredinibacter sp. KSP-S5-2, assembly GCF_032773895.1. Taxonomy (NCBI): domain Bacteria; kingdom Pseudomonadati; phylum Pseudomonadota; class Gammaproteobacteria; order Cellvibrionales; family Cellvibrionaceae; genus Teredinibacter; species Teredinibacter sp. KSP-S5-2. Next base: position 3,647,943 of record NZ_CP120416.1, read on the forward strand.
GATGGAAACATCATTTATTTGTAGTAGTTCAAAATGTAGGTGTTTTTTACTATTAGGTAAGTGACCAATGAGGGAACCTGACAGTAAGACTTCAGCAAATACACTTAGTTAAAAAAGGGTTTTTGCATCCCAAGAAAATGACCGAAGAAGCCACAAGGTTCACAGACTCTTACACAGTAAAGTTAAAAACAAAAAGTCATGCTTTAAAAATATGGAAAGCAAACAAATAAAAGGAGCCATTGCCTCCCCCTGTTTACTCCCGTATAAGCCAGCATCCCTGGCACATGATTATTAGCAACAATACAGAAGCGATAAACTTTTTTTGTTTACAGGTTTAAGAATTCTACTCAAGAGCATTCAGGTATGTTTGATTCACCGATCGATGAATATGAGTTCAGGTATCTACACCTTGCTACAAAAGCGATTCCCGGCTTTTTAAAAGAGAAAGCCGTCAATATCGTAGGCAAGCCCAGAATCAAAAAACTGGGCAATGACGGTTATTCAATTATTTATAGCCGCGATAAAATCGTCACTCTGGACAAAAACTATTTATCTCTACTGTGGTCGGCAAACTATTGTTTCTATTTACTGTTTAAAAAAGCCGAAGAACACAGAAGAAATAAAAGAGAAGACCTGTCGATCATTAAGGATGAGGATCTGGCAAACGCTCTTATTCTCTATAACACCGCTTATCACAATCTCTCTGGAGATGAACAGATCCCCTGGAGTTTAACCAAATCCGTTTATCCAAACTTAAATAAAGACCACACCTTGGATCGTCTATTTCTTTATTCTATAGCCCATTATCTGATAGACAGCTTGGTAAGCTATTTTGACTTAAATACCCATGACAAGGTCATTAAAAGCATTAGTAAGAGTGGCCTAGTCAAATTTGCATCACAGGATTTTGTCAACAGTGGCGAAAGAGAGTTTGATAAATGCTGTCGAACGATAGGATACATAGTCATTAATCTAATGCGAGACGTTCCAGAGTTTCTAAATAGCAGCATATGCGGAAATAGTTTATCAACAAGCTTGAATAAGTCTTTATCATTTATTGACTCTATTTTCCCAAACACAGCGAATCATTGCTTACATTTCTACATTCACTATCTACTGGAAGCACAAACGGAAGGAAGCATTTCGGTGAAGAATATTCAGAATAAGAATATTACAGATCAGTTAGTTAGCAAGCTTGCCAAAATAAATTCAAATATCTGTTTGCGCGACAGTCATGAGCGGGTAAGGATTATTGTCTAGTTAAACTAAGAAATGGCCATAGCGAAAAAGCGTCATAACTTTCTTAAATTATGACGCATTATATCCCTCATTTCTTTCATTCTAAAAGTTCAAAAATCATACCCAAGGATACTAAGATCTATAACTCAAAGCATACAAAAAGCATTCTTAAATTACTGAATCAAGACGTCTTACCACACGAAAAGTTGTACCACCAACATTTTCACACGGATCCAGATAGCCATATAGTTTCTTCCCAGAATGAAGGGCAGCCAAGGAAGCAGAATACATCTGTTCAAAAGCTGGATGGGATCGTTTTAACAGAAGCCAAGAGTTATTACCACAAACCGGAGCCTTGTCAGTAATATCAGGAGCTAAAGGTTCAAGAACAATAAACACATCACCAGTATCATAATGAATAATTCTTGTAACTTGTCTATCGGCTCCCCAACCGACTGCAGCAGCTGCCGTTTGTGACACAGCTAGAAAAACAACTAAACTTAACCATTTCATACTATTAATACTCCGTTTAATAATCTTATTAATGCTAGCACTACAATAATAACCGATACGACTAGTAACAAAAACTTCCATTACGTTTTATTAACTAGCGTATGAAATCAATAGTTACGAACTATGCTGTACGCTGATACAGAAAGACATTCGATTTACCTCTTAAATGCATTCAATGAATCAGCTCGTTTAGATAACGATTTAAACGATGCTCCATTCGTGACAAAGGCTACATCTTTGTAGCCTTTGTGATTTTTAACTTAATCGTCCATAACTGTAATTTAGTGACCTATGCTCGCGTATCAGGAATAAACTCGGAGGCATCGCGCGTCGCCATTTCCTCATACACCGACCATTTCTGGTTTACCACAATTTGTGCCATTTCCATTAAGCGGCTTGCCTCTTCAGGATTAGACTTCGCCAATGCTCGGTAACGGTTTTCAGCATAAGCGTAATCTTTCACGCTGACTTTTGGTCGTAGTGAATCCAGCATAAATGGATTGCGATGTGCAGTACGCAATTCAGGGTTATAGCGGTAAAGAGGCCAGTAACCAGACTTCACAGCCATCTCCTGCTGCTTCATACCATCTTCCATATTAATGCCGTGCTCAATACAGTGACTGTATGCGATGATCAAGCTTGGGCCGTTATAGGCTTCAGCTTCACGGAAAGCTTGCAGTGTTTGTTGTGGGCTGGCACCCATTGCGATTTTTGCAACATATACGTTGCCATAAGCAATCGCTTGTAGAGCAAGATCTTTTTGCGGTACCACTTTACCACCAGCCGCGAACTTGGCTACAGCACCAATTGGTGTTGCTTTCGAAGCCTGTCCACCGGTATTGGAATAAACTTCTGTATCCATGACCAGAATATTGACATCACGGCCGCTAGCGAGAACATGGTCAACACCACCGTAACCAATATCGTAGGCCCAACCATCCCCACCAACAATCCAGATTGATCGACGAACCAAATGATCAACAACAGAAAGCAGCTCTTTTGCTTTTGGATGACTGGATTGCTCAAGCTGCGCTTTAATCTGTGCAACACGTGAACGCTGCTTACGAATATCGGACTCTAATTGCTGTGGCGCATTGACGGTTGCTTTCACCAGATCTTCGCCAACAACATCCGCCATTTGCTGCAATCGTGTTTGCGCCAAATCCAAGTGCTTATCAGCAGTCAAACGATAACCAAAACCAAATTCAGCATTATCTTCGAATAACGAGTTACACCAAACCGGACCTCGACCTTCGGCGTTTTTAGTCCAGGGCGTTGTCGGCAAGTTACCACCATAAATAGAAGAACAGCCTGTCGCATTCGCAACCATGAGTCGGTCACCAAATAGCTGACTTATTAACTTCAAGTATGGGGTTTCACCACAACCGGAGCAGGCACCAGAAAATTCAAAGAGAGGTTCAAGGAACTGGGCTCCACGTACATTCGAGAAATCCACCCGAGCACGATCCTGATACGGAATTTTTTCAAAGTGAATTAAATTATCTTTTTCCGCCTCCAGATGTTGAGTTTTTTCCGCCATATTAATCGCGAAATGATGCTCATCATTTGGATCCTGAGCAGGACAGGCTTTGACACACAATTGACAACCAGTACAGTCTTCAGGGAACACCTGAATGGTGTAACGGGTTTCAGGGAAACCTCTGGATGTTACATTGGTTGAACGGAACGTTTCTGGCGCACCTTCCAATGCATCCTGATCGTAGAATTTAGCTCGAATAGCAGCATGAGGACACACAATCGAGCAGTTACCACACTGAATACAAAGCTCAGGCTCCCAGATGGGAATTTCGTGCGCAATATTACGTTTTTCCCAACGACTGGTTCCGGTTGGATAAGTACCGTCATCAGGAATTTCACTAACGGGAATAAGGTCGCCCTTACCGGCAAACATTTTCGCCGTAACTTCTTTGGCAAAACCATCAGCCTGATCAAAATAGCCGTAGCCAGTCGCTTCATTTTCTGCAGACACTACGCCAGGTACAGTCACTTGGTGCAGGTGCTCTAATGCCTGATCAATTGCGGCATAGTTACGACGAACCACTTCCTCACCTTTTTTGGCGTAGGATTTTTTCGCCGCAGCTTTAATTTTTTCAATCGCCACATCTTTTGGCATGACGCCAGACAAAGCAAAGAAACAGGTTTGCATAACGGTGTTAATACGACGCCCCATACCAACAGCACGAGCTACTTTGGCCGCGTCAATTACGTAAAACTGAATATCTTTGTCGATAATTTCCTGCTGAACATGGCCAGGAAGCTTGTCCCAGATTTCGTCTACAGGATAAGGGCTATTCAATAAGAACGTCGCACCTTGCTTGGCTCGATCCAGCATTTCAACATATTGGACAAAGTTATATTGGTGACAGGCAATAAAGTTGGCGGACTCAATTAAATACGGTGCGCGAATTGGGTCTGGGCCAAAACGCAAGTGAGAAGTGGTTTGCGAACCCGCTTTTTTCGAGTCATAAACAAAATAACCCTGAGCATAAAAGCCGTCTTCATCACCAATAATTTTGATGCTGTTTTTATTTGCCCCAACCGTTCCGTCAGAACCCAAACCAAAAAACATCGCGCGAACCACATTGTCAGATTCAATGTCAATGCGTTTGGTTACTTCCAGGCTGGTATGACAAACATCATCATTAATACCAATAGTGAAGTTATTTTTAGGTTTAGCTTCGCTTAATTCTTCGAATACGCGGGCAACCATGGACGGAGTAAATTCTTTACTACTTAGACCGTAACGGCCACCAATAACCGTTGGCATCTGCGCGATATCACCGCGAGCAAGTGCTTGCCCCAACTCGGTCACCACATCTTTATACATGGGCTCACCGGAGTTTCCAGGCTCCTTGGTTCTATCCATTACCGCAATTTTCTTCGCAGACTTAGGTAACGCAGCCAGGAAGTGCTCCGCACTAAATGGACGATATAAACGAATTCTTAGAACACCGACGCCTTCGCCTTGCTGGTTAAGATAATCCGCAGTAGTGACCGCAGTTTCTGAACCAGAGCCCATAATAATCATTACTCGCTCAGCGTTAGGGTCACCATAGTATTCAAACAAATCATATTTACGCCCCGTTTCACGTTCGAATTCTTTAAACGTTGCTTCAATATCCTGAATCGCTTTTGGATAGTACTTACTGGCAGACTCCCGAGATTGGAAATAAGTATCCGGGTTCTGAGCCGTACCACGCATAATCGGATTGTCAGGATTAAGCGCACGATTACGATGAGCAAAGACCAACTCATCGTCAATCAATGCACGAATTTGCTCGTCTGACAGAATTTTAATTTTGTTGATTTCGTGGGAAGTTCTGAAGCCATCGAAGAAATGAATAAATGGAACACGGGATTTTAAGGTAGCTGATTGTGCAACCAATGACATGTCATGACATTCTTGCACTGAGGCTGAAGCCAGCATGGCAAAACCCGTCATCCGCACTGCCATCACATCCTGGTGGTCACCAAAAATCGACAAGCCTTGCGTGGCCAACGACCGTGCAGCCACATGGAAAACGGTTGGAGTCAACTCACCCGCTACTTTGTACATATTGGGGATCATTAACATCAAACCCTGCGACGCAGTAAACGTCGTAGTTAGGGCACCAGTTTGTAATGCACCGTGCAAGGCACCAGCAGCGCCCCCTTCACTTTGCATTTCCGCAACCAGAGGAACATTGTCCCATAGGTTTCTAACGCCGCCGCTTGACCACTGATCTGAAAGCTCCGCCATGGGCGTTGATGGAGTGATGGGGTAAATCGCACAGACTTCGTTGGTTCTATAGGCGACGTGAGCGGTAGCTTCACCACCATCAATTGCTTTTTCTATTATCTTCTCTGACATGCTTAATTCTCTAATTAGCTTGTTAGCTGATTAAAATCGTTTTCTGTGTAGTGCGTAATTCACAAGGTCTTAATTGCTTTCTCACCCAAACCCTGCTTATTTTCGCTCCTCCATATGAATCGCGGCAGTTGGACACTGCAAAGTACACGCGCTACACCCGGTACATTTCGAATAGTCGACTTGATAGTACCGCCCTGGCCCGAGCTTAATAATGGCATCTTCAGGGCACGCACCATAACAGCCATCACACTCAAAACAGTTACCACAGGAATAACAGCGAGAAGCTTCATAAACCGCTTCTTTTTCTGTAAGGCTGCCCAGTACTTCTTTAAAAGAGGTATTTCGTTCTTCAGGCGATAACGTCGGCTGCTGCGATACCTGGGCATCGGTGTGATACCAGAGGTGCAATTCATTAAACGGTACAACCGGAGATTTTTCCGCAGGCTGATGAACAGAACCGGATAAAAACGCATGAATATGGCGAGCTGCTTTTTTGCCATGCCCTGTTGCAATCGTCACAGTGCGATCACTCGGAACCATGTCTCCACCAGCAAAAATACCGGCAGCAGCGGTCATCATCTGATGGTCAACCATGACGGTGCCATCGTCTTTGAAATCAATTTCGGGAAAGCTCTTAAGAAGATCAGAGTCAATGTTTTGCCCCAACGCCAGAATCAAAGCATCCGCTTCAAGTAACTCAAATTCTCCAGTTGGCTGAGGGCGTCCATTTTCGTCCAGTTCCATTTTTTCAACTTTGATCTGGTCAACGTCGATTTCTTTAATGGTACGCAGCCAGTTAATTTTCACCCCTTCTTCCAAAGCTTCTTCCGCTTCGAATTTATGGGCAGGCATGTTCTCCATATCTCGACGATAAATAATCAGCGCTTCCTCTGCGCCCAATCGTTTGGCGGTTCGCGCCGCATCCATCGCAGTATTTCCCCCGCCGTACACTGCAACCTTTCGCCCCAATTTTAAATCTTTGCCTTTGCCCACATCCCGGAGGTAATCGACTGCATCCATAATTTTGCCCGCTTCACGAGCAGGGATATCAATTTTTTTACTGATGTGTGCCCCGACCGCAACAAACACTGCGTCAAAACCACCATTGTCTTTTTCCGCACGAAGATCATCAACTTTATGATCAAGGGTAATCTTGACTCCCATATCTTCGATACGTTTGATTTCTGCCGCCAATATATCGCGAGGTAAACGATAAGCAGGAATACCAAAATGCATCATGCCGCCCGCAATTGGTCCAGCATCACGAATTTCAACCTGATGGCCCAAACGACGAAGATGATAAGCAGCAGACAAACCACTTGGCCCAGCACCCACGACAAGGACTCGCTTGCCGGACTCTCTTGCCTGAAACTTGGGTTTCCAGCCTTTCTCAATTGCCAGGTCGCCCAGGAAGCGCTCAACCTGGTGAATACTCACAGCGTTGTCCACGTTCTCCCGGTTACATGAAGACTCACAGGGGTGATAACACACTCGCCCATGTACCGCTGGCATAGCGTTGTTTTCAAGAATAACCTGCCAAGCTTCTTCAAACTCTTGCTTGTAAACCTTATCTAACCAACCTTGAATATTTTCGCCTGCCGGACAAGCGTTATTGCATGGTGGAATATAGTTTTGATATACCGGCTGCCTGCGTGCCGAGGGGCCAGTGCCATCGCTCTTGGTCAGATCTGGAGGAGTGGTTAAATCTCGTACCCCAGAAATACGCTGTTCACCCATACCAAGAAATCCTCATCATTATTTTGGCTAGTGCATGTAAGCACGAATAATTCTCATTTCGCCTTAAATACCGGATTTAATTACAAAATATCTATCCGGGCTGCGCAAAAAACTCGCATCTAAGGCCTGTAAACCAATGGTAAAGGACATTGCCACTACCACTGAATGGTCTAAATCAAGTGAAGGCACATTAGTAAAAATGAGGCCCAAATTCAGACAATAGCCAGGTTATACCCATAATATTTGTATGTTAAAAAAAACATTTTGGCCGTAGAAGATAATAGTTGATGGGCTGACCGTACATTTTCCTCGCCATGTAATTTTTGGCATTTTTTGCCCAAGCCCCACAAATTGGCACACTGAACAGCTTACGACCTACACTGCTTAAATAAGACGCTCATCAAAAGAGCAAAGCTATAGAACAAAAACTAAACAATCGAGACACTTGACCAAACTCACAGCGCCCTTATCGGAATTGTCCACACAAATAACATTGATTTCGCTCCAGAGTTGGCCGAAAAATGTGTCAGAACCTATACTCGAAGGACAGTCGCAAGTAAAAGTTTCCAAACACTATGATGGTGCGATACTCCCCCATTTCTCGCAGCCTAGTTATTGCAGTGATTTTTTTTGTCATCGCAAACCTATCGCCCGTCAGCAAAACATCAGCTCAGGAACAGCAACTTAGCGCACATCAAATTACCGCTTCCTACCTGTACAATTTCGCCAAGAACGTTCGCTGGCCAAATGAAGAAAGGCAGGAAAGCTTTAAATTAGCTTTATACCAAAGCAACAACGCCGAGTTACATCAAGCACTGTCTTATCTTGAGCAGAACATGACCTTACGAGGAAAGGCTATATCGATTCACTATATAGATACAATCAAACAAATCTCACCAATGGATATGGTCTATTTTGGCGAATCAACATCTGTACCTTTGGAAAAGATCTACTCACTCATTAACAACAAGCCAGTCTTAATTGTCACCCGAAATATTAAAAAACCCCAATGGGTTATGATCAACTTATTGGATAAGCCAGAAAAACGTATCGCTTTTGAAGTGAACAAATCCAATATTATTAATCAAGGACTAAGCCCGCTCCCAGAACTGATATTAAACGGTGGTAGCGAGATTGATGTTGCCAAACTATTTCGGGAAGGTCAGGCTTCCCTTGTACAATTGCAACAGAAACTCATGAAGCGGGAACAAACACTTAAAGTTCTTTCTAATAGTATTAGCCAACAGGAAGCTCAAAACAAAAAACTTAAACAAGATCTTGCTAACTTAAATCAAGACCTTGCCAACTTAAATACAGACATATACGAAAAAAACATCCTTCTAAATAATCAGAAAAATGAGATTGAAAAAAACCGGGAAGAGAACATTCTTTTAAAGAAAGAGTTGGATAGCCAGGAACTCAAACTTCTCCAGATCAAAAAAGAAATCGAATCTCAAGAAAACAAGTTGGAACAACTTAATAAAACCATCATAAGCCAGGATACGACTATTGATGAACAGAACGTAACCATCACAGAACTTGATGAAGTTGTTACCAGCCAGGAAATGGTCTTAAGCTACTTTAAGATTACAGTCACTCTTGGCTCACTTCTGGTCATCACGATTCTCATAGCATTTTTCATCAAGCTGAAAGACAACCGCAAACTTGCTGCCAGAAGTATGGAACTGCAAATGGCAAGGGATAGACTTGCCATAGCCAAACGCAAAGCAGAGGAAGCGGCTAAAGCAAAAAGCGGCTTCCTCTCTTTGATGAGCCACGAATTGAGGACACCATTGCAAGCCATTATTGGCTATACCGATGTTGTATTGGAAGAGCTGAAGGTAAACGGAGATGAAACCCATGCAGAGGATTTAAATCGCGTTATCACCAATAGTGAACGGTTACTTAAATTAATCAACAGTGTTCTGGATCTTGCCAAAGTCGAAGCAGGAAAAATGAGCCTGGATCTTACTGAAGTAAAATTAAGCAGTTTAATCAACGAAGCCATTCAAAATGTGACTCCACAATTAAAAGACAACAACAACGAAATAAAAATCGAAGTAGAAGAAAGCAAAGAACTTCCACTTATTGACCCCGAAAAACTGCTGCAAGTCATTATCAATTTAATAAGCAATGCCAATAAATTCACAGACAACGGTTTGATCACTGTTACAGCGAAACACTCTCAAGAGAAAATAAGTATTTCAGTTCAAGACACAGGAATTGGCATGAACAAAGGCCAGCTGGACAAAATCTTTGAGTCTTTTAAACAACTCGATGCATCCAGCACCCGAAAATTTCAAGGCACCGGACTAGGGCTGAGTATTTCACAACAGTTCTGTAGACTGATGGGGGGAGAAATAAGCGTTACCAGCGAAGAAGGAAAAGGCTCTGAATTTACTGTCACCATTCCGTTACCCATTCCGTATTCCGAAGAAGAGCCTGCGCCCTTTACGGCATATCAAGCGGCGAAACAACTAAGCGATGAAGAACTTCCCCAGGGGCCGACTATCCTGATGATTGACGATGACCCTGCCTACCTGGATATCATGTCCAGAACCATGCTCCGCGATGGCTACCGAGTGATTACCGCATCCAATGCCGAACAGGGTTATAAGACTGCAGTCCAAGAAACACCCCAACTCATCACCCTCGACCTGATGCTGCCAGACGAACACGGCTGGGTACTATTTGAAAAGTTAAAGAAAAATCCAAAACTGTCTGGAATTCCAATTATCATCATCTCAATTATTGACGATAGAAAGAAACAGAAAACTCATCAGGCTGACGAATACCTGACCAAACCGATTGGTCGAGAAGCATTAAAATCCGCGGTTAAACGTCTGGCACCCATAAGTGCTTGACGCTCTAGCCAAATATTTTTTCTACCGGCATTGGCTTACCAATATGGTAGCCCTGAACATAATCCACGCCCATTTCTTTGAGAATGTCAAAAATCTCTTCGTTTTCAACAAACTCGGCGACGGCTTTTTTACCCAAAGCCTGAATAACCTGAATAATAGGTTTCACCAGGGATCGATCTACATCATCCGCATGCATGTTCTGGATAAATGAACCATCAATTTTTATGTAATCGGCAGGAAGTTGTTTGAGGTAGGAGAAGCTGCTGAACCCCGATCCGAAATCGTCAACAGAAAAACAACATCCAAGTTCATGAAGTCGTTCGATAACAGAGCGCGTAACATTCAAATTAAATAGGCTGTCACTTTCTGTGAGTTCAAAGGTAATTCGTTTTGGGTCAACCTGATACTCTTTTAAGCAAGTAATAATATAGGGTACCAAATCTTCGTCTTTAAATGCTTGAGCGGATAAGTTGATTGCCACATGTCCTAACTTTGGTTCCGAACGCAGGGTTGAAATAGCCACATCAATTATTTTACGATCCAGAAGATTCATCTCTCCGGTGTTTTCCAATGCAGGAATAAACAGGTGAGGTCCGGCTATATCGCCATTTCGCTCTCGACATCGAACCAATGCCTCGTAGTAGGCAACTTTGTTTTGACTCACATTAAAAATAGGTTGGAAGTATAAAATAATTCTGTTTTCGGCAATGGCTTCCCGTATTTTTTGTGACCAGTTTATATTAGAGCGCATTAGCTCGCTTTCCTGATCACAAGGATTATAAAGATGAACCAGATTCCTGCCTCGCCCCTTTGCCACATAGAGCGCAATATCGGCTTGTTTTAGATATTCTTCAGGGCTGGTTGCACTGCCATCAATCCTCGCAAGTCCCATACAGGACCCAAGCTGAATGGCTTGATCCTGGAGTTGAAATTTACACTGCCCGATAGCGTCTTTAAGTTTGATGGCAACTTGTTTCGCTTCATCATCTGTCGCGGTTTTGACTAACACCGCAAACTCATCACCACCTAATCTCGCCAGCATATCGCCTTCTCTAAGCTGCTTACGCAAAACTTTGGCGATTTCCTGAATCAATTCATCACCTTGCTGATGCCCAAATGAATCGTTAATGACCTTGAAGTGGTCCAGATCAATATATATAAGGAAATGATTATGAGGGCTACGTCGCGCATCAATAGCGAGTTCTGACAGGGATTTTTCGAAGTAGTGGCGGTTAAAAAGGCTAGTTAAGGAATCGTGTGTTGCCAAATATTCCAGCTCTACTCGAGTTCGTCGCTGTTCTGTAACGTCATTTAAGCAAACTGTAAATCGTCGAGCATCCCCTTCGCCAGTGGAACCGCTAACCATAAGTTGCGTCCAGATTTCTTTTTGGGAATGCGTCAATAAACACAGGTCGAAATCCACCTTTTCCGACGAGTGATCCAATACCTGTTGAAGTTTATTCTTTAAAACGGGGATCAGCCCATGATCCCTCGGCGAAATAAATTTCTCCAAAGGCTTGCCGATCGAATATGTCAGATCAAAACCCGTAACAACTTGCCAACGTTTATTTAAATAGTGAATTGTCAAATTTTCATCGATTTCAATGACAACGGAAAGTAAGTCATCCAACAAACGATGATGCGTTTGATAAAGCCTTTTAAAAGCAGTTTCACTTTCACGAATCGAACGAACCCGAGCGGCAAACTGCTCATTGCTCACCAAATAATCGTCACGCAGGGAAGCGATATTACACACTTTACGTAACTGTTCTGGCCGAAAAGGCTTTGCTAAAAAGTCAGCCGCACCAATTTGCATCAGTTCTTCAGCCTGATCAATATTGGCATGAGCAGTCATAATCACCACTGCCTGTCGCGGATGCTCGCGAATAATCTCTTTTAATACGTCCGTACCGTACAGTTTGGGAAGCATGAGGTCTAATAACACCAGATCATGTCTGCCATGTCGCCAGGCCGCCAACCCAGCCTCACCGTCAGCGGCAACTTCAATATCGAACACACTCTGGAGCACTCGAACAATAAGATCTGATGTGTCGGGTTGGTCTTCAATGACCAGCAAGTGAGGTTTGTTTTCCTGACGAGTTTTGGTGGAGCGATACTCCTCGATAATCCCCGGAATTCTGTCGATATGATCCAGGGGAATCATATCGTTTATGCCGTATTCCCTTGCCGTGACCTCTGCAATGCGTTCACACCATGTACTGGATATCATCAAAATAGGGATATCGTCCCGACATTTTAAAATCCCGGAACGAATTAGGCGTGAAAGACGCCAACCATCAATATCCGGGGTTTCAACATCGCCAACCAGAATATCAATATCGGTGTGACGTAGAGTCTGTAATGCGCCTTTTGCGGTATCCGCGAATAACAGGTCAACCCCCACCTGCCCCTTCAAACAAGCCTTCACTTTAGCCTGTACGTTACGGTTATGGCTAACGACCAGAACACTCCTGATATCAGAGCCTTTGGCAAACACTGTGGAATCACTCAAATCGAATTACCCCCTCTACATCATCATAGTAGTCCAGGGTTTCAGCATGTTCCATGTGGGAAAAATATAGAACGAAGACCTTACGAGGAGGATCAAGATATGAAGTTACATGGCAAAGGCGATGCTTTTAGAAAATCAGTCACAATAAACGAAAACGGCCCCAAAAGGGGCCGTCAATAATCAAAACGAGGAAAAGCTTAGGCGTTCGCAAGCGCTTCATCTTCAGCCGTATCCCGGAAGGGCACCAACCACGAAATAAGAAATGAAGGAATAGTTGCGACCATTACCCAGATAAAGAAGTACTTATATCCCATAAAGTCACTTAACACACCACTTAATGAGGATGGCAATAAGAAGCCAAGCTGCATCAACGAAGTGGCAAAGGCATAGTGAGCCATTTTGTATTTACCCGGTGCAATTTGCTGCATCATAAACAGTGTTAAGCCCACAAAGCCGAAGCCGTAACCGAAGTACTCAAACACGACAAGTGAAGTAATAACAAAGAAGCTATCCGGTTGCAGAATCGCCAGGATGGCATACACACCAAATGGGATATTAAACGCGGCACAAAGATAAATAAGAGATTTTCTCAAGCCTCTTCCAGCAGTGAAATAACCTGCAAGTACGGAACCAAGAATAAAGGCAGCGGGAGGGAAGATTCCGTAGAGGATACCGGCTTGCTCCGTAGAGAGCCCAAGTCCACCACTCTCTACATCAGCACGCATGAATAGTGGAACAATACGAATAGCTTGACCTTCCGCGAAACGGTATAGCACAAGGAATACAATTGCCCAAAAGATGTACTTTTTCTGGAAGAATGTTTTAACAACATCTAAAAACGTGGTCATCGCTTCATCTAAGCTAGAAACGCTACCGGCCTTACCACCTGTTGGCAGCATTTTGATATGGTATATACCCAAACCAAATAGAAGGGCACCAAAGCAGCCCATTACAATCATCCATGCCTCTGTAATCCCAAGACTTTTCTCAAGTACGCCGGCAAGGTATACAAACGCCCCCTGGGAAAGTACTTTGCCCAAATTGTAAAAAGCACCTTGCCAACCTACATATTGGGCCTGCTCTTTAGAGTTGAGAACGTTCACATAAACACCGTCTGCTGCGGTGTCATGAATGGCAAAATTGAATGCTGTTATACCGAAGAGTATGGAAGACCATAACACAAAGCCTTCCAACGGCAGTGATAGCGCAACCATTCCGAAAACTACACCACCGAACATCTGAGTTGCTATTACAAAATCTTTTTTGGTTCGGAACATCTCCATGATCGGCCCCCATAAAGGCTTCAAGGACCATGGAATTGCGACCAAGCTGGTAATAGCCGCAATTTTTGCATCAGATAACCCCATGCTTTTGTACATATATACGGCGACTACGTTAACAATAACGAAAGGCAGACCTTCGGCAAGGTATAGCGAAGGCACCCAAAAGCCGGGATTAACTCTTTTTTCAGTATTCTCAGACATCTTGTTTCTACTTTTTAAGAGATTGAATATCGATCTATTCGTGAATTTCTTGCAGCACTAGAGGCAATTTTTGTTATTTTTCTCAAACCAGCTTGAGTCATAACTGGCATTCCAAATATGCACAGCCATCCACTGTTACGGATGTAGAATCACTGGTTGGAGATTGCCTCCGACAGCACCCCCTTTAACACATCACTACGTTGCTTGGCGAGCCCTTCTCTAGCGGAAGTTCGGTTTCTCAAACCACCCCGAGCAGTATAGCTCCCGAAGAATAAACGGCCGGACAGGAAAAGTCCAACACCGCCGCCAAGCCCTCAGGGATTAAGAAATGTCAGTGCTCGCAACCAAATGCAAGTACTATTTAACCTCTTTCCCCGACTAAACCCGCTGATGCCGGTCAAAAGAATATCACTTTACCCACAAACGCCCTTCAGCCGAGCCGCCAAGGGCGCGTCATCTTATTTATTCGCAAGAATCACCAAGGGTGGCACCTTGACTACACGGCGGGTGGAAAGGTATCCAATAGCCCCAATCAGTAAAGCCGCCAACAGTGGAGAAACCCACCAAAGCCGATAACTGGGCAGATAATCCAGTTTAAAAATTTGCGTTTGCAGCAAATACAAACCCACCTCGCCCAGGAATACCGAAATCACTCCCGCCACCAAGCCTAGAGCACCAAACTCAATCCAGAGCGATTGCCCCACCAAACGGCTATTGGCCCCTAAAGCGCGGAGTATTGCACTTTCTTTTAGGCGCTCATCCAGAGTCGACTGAATACTTGATACCAGGACCAGAGCTCCTGCGGCAATCACCAGCACAAAGACAAACTCCACCGCCAGGGAAACCTTAGCAATGATACTTTGAACCTGATCGATCATCTGATCGACCTCGATGAAGGTCATGGTCGGAAAAGTAAAGGAAATGTCGTTCAGCAGTGTCTTTTTATCTGGAGGCAGATAAAAGCTGGTTAACCAGTTTACCGCACCCTCAGAAACAAAAGGCTGATTAAAAATCAAAAAGAAGTTAGGGTTCATCGAGTCCCATTTCACCGAGCGAATGCTTTTCACTTGGGCTGTGAACTCATCACCGGCCACACTGACCAGAATATCGTCGCCAACCTCGATACCCAGACCTTCCGCATACTCTTTTTCAACCGATGCCCAATACTTACCCTCAGCATCCTCACCGGCCCAGGGTTTACCGGCAACAATCTCGTTATCTCCGCCAAACTTGTCAGACCAGGTTAAGTTCAGCTCCCTTTCGTAATTCATGGAGCCGCGATAGTCCTTAAGAAGATCCTTTGACGCAGAGCCATTCACCGCAATAACCCGGCCTCTCGCCATAGGGTAAAAGGGTTGACTGTCGATGCCTTTTTGTTTGAAAAAGTTCTCTAGAGCCGCCTTCTCTTCCTGAAAGACATTGAAGATAAAGTGGTTCGGCGCCCCTTCTGGCAGTTGATCTCGCCACTGATCCACCAAACTGGTACGCACTATAAACATGATAAAAATGATCATGAATAACAGCGAAAAAATGACAATCTGCAACGCATTGAATTGGCGGTGACGATAGAGATTCGCCAAACCAAAACGCCACGCCTTTTGCGTTACTGCAGATAACCTATTGGTCAGGGTCAATAAACCGCGGGAAGCCACCCCCACCACCAATACAGAAAGTACAATCCCACCAAGCAAAATCGCCGTGAGTGTCACACTATTGGCAAACCAATACAAAATGAAGGCAATAGCAATTGTCCCCACTCCCAGCGACAACCATTTGTTTTCATATTGCTCCTGGCTTTTTGCCTGTAACACCCGCCAGGGGGAGACATAGCGCAGAGGCAATATAGGTGGCGCAGCAAATGCCAGCAATGCAACCAGACCAGCAAAACCTCCCGCCCAGTATGCGCGAACACCCGGTGGTTGCAGCCCGTGAGGAATCAAGTCGCCAAGCAAAGACAAAATCACCATATGGAGTAGCCATGCAAGGGCACTTCCTAAAACAAACCCCGTACAGCCAAGCATAAATATGTTCAACATATACATACGGAGTATTTGATTCGGGGTCTTACCGAAGGTCTTGAGTAGAGCCACTTGATTAGCTTTACGTGCGGCATAACGCCTGGCCGACATCGCGATAGCAATGCCTAACAACAAAATACTCAGGCTGCCAGCAACCAGCAAAAAACTACTTGCGCGGGACAGCGCTTCACCAACACCCCGGTTGTCATCTTGTATACCAACCCACCGGAAATGACTTCCCAATTGAGGCGTTATCTGGTTTTGAAATGCAGCAATATCAGATTCATCACCTTTGAGCATTAAGGTATAACTAACACGACTGCCAGTGCTGACCGCGCCGGTCTTGGCAACATCCTGCGAGTGAATAATGATTCTGGGGGCAACACCAAAAAACGCCGAGGAACTGTCCGGCTCCTTTATCAATACCGCGCTGACAACAAATTCTGCTTCACCGATTTCAATCTGGTCGCCAACCTGAACCCCCAAAGCCCCCATCAGACGGGAAACCACCCAGGCATGGCCGGGCTTTGGTGCTCGGGCAGCGGGTTGTCCCGCGGTAAAGGGTTGATCAGCCAAACGTAACTTACCCTTCAAAGGGTAACCATCGTCTACCGCTTTCACAGAAGATAATTGCATCTTGTCATTGGCAAAAGCCATTGCCCGGAAAACCTGAGCATTCGCAAGAGTTAAGCCGTCCGCCGCTGCCTGCTGCTGCCATGCTTCCGGTATTGGAGTCGAGCCTTTAATTTGGGCGTCCGCAGCCAGAAACTGGGTCGCCTCTTCTTCTATAGAGTTTTGAATTCGATTGGTAAATAAGCTAATGCTGCCAATGGTAGCTACAGCCAGAAGTAAGGATGTAAGCAGGAGATTCAACTCACCACTTTTCCAATCCCGCCATAACAAAAGCAACACGCTGTTAAGCATTGTATTTTTCATGAAATCTATTCTGACAGGGTTCCGGCATTCATTTTTAACGTGCGGTTACATCGGGAAGCAAGTGTGAGGTCGTGGGTCACCAAAACCAACGTGGTATCCGACTCTTCATTCATTGCGAACAATAAATCCGAGATTTTTGCGCCAGTTGCACTATCCAGATTCCCAGTGGGCTCGTCAGCAAACAGGACAGGCGCTTCGCAGGCGAATGCTCTAGCGATCGCAATCCGTTGTTGCTC
This sequence comes from Teredinibacter sp. KSP-S5-2, assembly GCF_032773895.1. Lineage (NCBI taxonomy): Bacteria > Pseudomonadati > Pseudomonadota > Gammaproteobacteria > Cellvibrionales > Cellvibrionaceae > Teredinibacter > Teredinibacter sp. KSP-S5-2. The sequence goes on from NZ_CP120416.1 coordinate 3,665,353, forward strand.
ACCACCCGAAAGCTGTTTGGGGTAATGGGTTAAACGCTTGCTCAAGCCCACTCGTTCAATATAAGCGTGCGCTTTCTCCAGCGCATTGTCCTGATTTTTCACTTCCAGAGGCAGCACCACGTTCTCCAGAGCGGTTAAACTATCGAGAAGTTGAAAATTTTGAAAGACAAAAGACACATATTGCCCTCTGACCTGAGAGCGCGCCTCTTCGTTTAAGCCCGTTATTTCGGCTCCGTTCAAATGAACCTCTCCCTGGGTTGGCGTGTCCAAACCGGCAAGTATGCCAAGTAATGTTGATTTGCCGGAACCTGATGGACCAACAATAGCAACCGATTCACTTCGGTTGATTTTTAAATTCACTCCTTTCAAGATATCAAGCGTTCCGTCTGCAACTGAAACACTCTGACAAAGGTTTTTAGCCAATAGCATGTATTACTCCAATCCGAATCGACGACTGCCAATCATCCGTTTTATTTTGGTACTTTGGTTATCTGCATTAGGAAACATTTCCCTTGCAGTACCCTCACAGAAAACAACCTCTTCCACACTCTTGGTGCTGGGGGACAGCTTAAGTGCGGCGTATAATATTTCATGGGAATCAGGCTGGGTAAATCTTTTACGACAACACTTCCGCCAAACAGCCAAGCCCATCACAGTAATTAATGCCTCTGTCGGCGGCGCAACCACACAAAATGGTTTACAGCGACTCCCAAAACTTCTGGCGGAGCATAAGCCAGATATCGTGATCATTGAGTTAGGAGCAAATGACGGCTTACAGGGCAAACCAGTTCCTTACATTACGCAGAACCTGCGGCAACTGATCACATTAAGCAAGCAATCTAAGGCCAGCGTCATTCTTGTGGGGAATCGCTTACCACCCAACTTGGGCAAACGGTATACAGAACCATTTTTCAACCAATACGCACATCTCGCAGAGTCTGAAAAAACACTGTTACTGCCATTTATGCTGAAAGATATTGCGGGCAACCCTGAGCTGATGCAAGCAGACGGACTTCACCCAAAGGTCGAAGCTCAACCGCAAATTATGCAGTATATGCTGCCGCTCATTGAACAAGCCCTTAGGGAATAAAAGTAAAAAAAAGCAGGCTCATTGTATCGGCGAGCCTGCCTCGGTTTGAAATCAGAGTTTAAATTGCCCAGCCATATCTTGCATATGACTGGAAATTTCAGCCAACTCCAGGCTGGCGGTCGCGATATGATCCGTCGCTGTTGAATTCTCATCACTCATCATACTGATACGAGTGATGTTGCGATTCATTTCCTCCGCAACTACAGACTGCTCTTCCGCAGCAGAGGCAATTTGCTGACTCATCATATCAATCTGGTTAATTGAGCGGGCAATAGTTCCCAGGGAATCTCCTGCGAGCCCGGCTCCGTTCGCAACGGTTTTTGCCAAATCCAAACTCCGGTTCATCACATCAACCGCATTTTTAGATCCCGTTTGCAATTGCTCAATAATCTGGGTGATCTCCTGAGTGGAATCCTGGGTGCGCCCTGCCAAAGTACGCACTTCATCGGCTACAACCGCAAATCCCCGACCTTGCTCTCCCGCTCGTGCCGCCTCAATGGCCGCATTCAACGCGAGGAGGTTAGTTTGCTCAGCGATTGCCTTAATTACATCCAATACCGCATAGATATTGTCGCTGGCATGACCAACGTCGGTAATCACTTTGGCTGCATTTTCCATTTCCCTCGCCAAGCTCTCCATACCACGTACAGACTCGTTCACAATATTTTGCCCTTGTATGGTCTGCTGGTTGGCGTCCTTCACCGAGTGAGAAGTTTCATTTGCATTGGTTGCAACCTCCTGAACTGTCGCGGCCATCTGGTTCATAGCAGTCGCAACTTGCGATGTTTCTGATTGTTGTGTTTGTATGTTGGTATTGGCTTGGTGAGAAGTTGCCGATAACTCTTCCGTTGCTGCCGCCAGTTGCTGGGAGCTTAATAGAATTTTGGTGATTATCTCCGTCAAACGCGTTTGCATATTTGACATGGTCAACTGCAGTTTGCCAATTTCGTCCGATCCATCGCACTCAATAGAGTGCGTTAAGTCACCCCTGGCAATATATTCACTTGCCGACATAAGCTCCTGCAAACGGCGCACAATATTACCCGATACCAAAAAGCTGAAAATGGTGCCTAAAATAAGTGATATTACAGCAACAGCAATCATCATTCTCACAGCCTGATGCTCGTGTTGCTCGGCCCTTAAAGCCGCCTCATGGGAAAAGTCTTCAATTTTTTGGCTTAACTGGGTCAGCTCCTCTTCCAGCCTCTCCTGAACAATATATAACTGGTCACTGGATTCTATGGCTTGCTGATTGTTGTTTGCTCCGAGCAATTCAAATATTGATGCCGCCTTTTTAGTAAAGGCCAGATATTCCTTTTCTATTTGCTCCAAGGCTTCCCGTATCTGAATAAATTCTTGTTTATCCTGTTCAGAAGTGGAAGACCCAATCGCATTGCTAACCAATTGCTTTGCCTCGTCCAACTCACTGTCCACTTTTTTCTTCAAATCACGATATGCGTTCTTTTCTCGCGTAAAACGGTCTCGATACATCGAGCCTGATTGCATCTGCTCACCATAACGAAGTGAACGCTCATAATGAACGATCTGTCCCAAGTAGTTCTGACTGATTATCGCCAAACTCTCACTTAACGGAATATCCTGTTTAGCAATACCATCCATTTCAACACCGATTTTATTCATCGAACTGACAGCAAACCAAACATTAAAAATGAGCAAGAAAACCAGAATCGAACACACACCAATAATTTTGGTTTTGGTCGACCAATTATTTATCACGTTATACATGAGAGCAAAAACCTTAGACACGTTTTACAAGAAGGGAGAAAAAACCTTTTTTCCCTTATGTATTAAGTGTAGACGGTTATGATTGATTTGATTAATTGAGAATAAATACACAGATAGGCGGAATAAAGGTTTTACATAATTTTACATGTTTTGATATATGTAAAATTATCTCTACTTGGGTTTGCGATTTTTGTATTTTAAGCCATACTTGCCGAAATCCAATAACAGAGGGTAATTTAATGTCGGCTTTGAAATGCACACTATCCTTGGCGACACTTTTGGCACTGGGATTATCATCCGCCAGCTTTGCTTCAGATTCCTCCCATGATTCTCACGGTTTCAATCGCCATATTATCGGTCTATTTGTCGGTGCAACACGAGCCGATGCGCCTAAAATAGACGATCATGGTCATGAAGTTCACGGCGAGAAAGAAGCGGAAACCGAGACTTCTTTTGGTATCGAATATGAATTTCGTTTTACCAAACACGTGAGTGCAGGGCTTACCTATGAAGAAACACCAGATGGCCATAACGACGCAGGCGTGAGCCTTGCATTGATTAATGTGTACTACCGTCCAGACACACATTGGCGTTTAGGTGCCGGCATTGGTGAAGAAGAAATCGACGGTGAACACGGCAAAACCGAAACTGTTTCACGTGTCGGCGTAGCCTACGATTTTCACGTTGGAGGCTTTGGTATCGCACCGACGGTTAATGTGGATTTTGTAGACGGTGATACAGCAACTGTAGCAGGCATTGTTTTTTCAAAATCCTTTTAATCTCCATTTCTACCACCGGGAACTCATCGTTCCCGGTATATAATCGCCACACGATCAACGATTCATTCAGCAACAATCCGCTCGTCCTCCTTCAAAAGTCTCGAGAGTCCCTTTAACCGCTTTTTTTTCATACCCACAAAACTTAAATAGTTACTATTATCATTTAGGGGAAGCGAAGCTGGTAACCACATAGAAGAACAGATGGTTACCAGAAAGAAAACTACTTATCTATTTTTCGGCCAAAAATCAAAGGTCCTTTTTGAGTTTTAATTTTTTCTGTTGTGGTTTTATACGATTTAACGGAACTGTATTCACACTCTGAAATTTCCATATCATGAACAGTCACATTTTCTGCAAAGAAATATTTTTCAATACTGACACCATCAGCCTGATCAAACACCGCATTAAATCCATTGTATTTTAACTCAACCTCAAAAGAAGGAGTGTCAACGCCGGTATCGAACACATCATCGTACAAGTGGTAAACCTGAATCACATCCCGAGTAATCCAGTAACAGTTACCATAGTTGTCATAACTGTCACCGGCATAGTCGTAAACGGTGCCATTGCCGAACTCATCAAGGTACAGATAGTATTCGTCATATCCCATTTGGGTATCAACCGAAATGTCGTACAAGCCTGCAATGTCTGTCGTCGACAAAGGTGCATCAACAATAACTTCCGTTGTTGTCGTTGTGGTTGTCGAATATGAATATGAGTCATACTCTCCGTCACCATGACAGGCAGCCAGACCAACCGAAACAGCACCGAGCAAGATAATTTTGTTTATATTTTGAATACGCATTTGTCGCTCCCGGATCACAATCAACTCAATACTTTTACTTGATTCTGTGTTCAGGTTACCTGAAGCAACCTGAACACAAGCTGACTGCTACGCTTTACATGCTCGACCCAAATTTTGCACAATAGCGGCCTTTTCCGCTGACCCGATTTAAGCTATGTCCACGCCCTATTCTGACGACTATTTTCAACGATTTTCTGGTATTGCCCGCTTATATGGCACTCCTGCATTGGCAGCGCTATACAATGCACACTTTACGGTCATAGGCCTCGGAGGCGTAGGTACCTGGGTAGCGGAAGCATTGGCAAGAAGTGGCCTGGGTCAACTCACCCTGATCGAACTGGACGATGTCTGCACAACTAACACCAATCGCCAAATTCACGCCTTACGCAGTCAAGTTGGACGCCCCAAATTGCAAGTTATGGGGGAAAGATTGACGGACATTAATCCGGACATAAAACTGAATCTGGTTAGTGACTTTCTAACCAAGAAGAACATTCCAGACCTCATCAAGCCAGAGCAGGATATCGTGATCGATGCCATCGACTCCACACACATAAAAACCGGTTTAGTCTCCTATTGCAGCGCAAGAAAAATACGCTTGATCACGATTGGCTCTTCCGGAGGCAAACGAGACCCTCAACGAGTGACGGTGTCGGATTTGGGTCAAACACAATGCGACCCGATGCTGGCCAAAATTCGAACTCAGCTTTATCGCCACTATAACTTTTCGCGGGACAAGAACCGTAAATTTCGTGTCGATGCGGTCTATTCAACTGAACAGATGGTTTACCCTAAACCAGACGGCTCAGTATGCATGGACAAACAGGCGTTGGACAACGGTGTAAAGCTGGATTGTGCAGGAGGCTTTGGTTCCTGCACTATGGTAACGGGCACATTTGGCTTCGTCGCAGCAACCAAAGCAATCGAGCGTTATCTCGGGGTTGCCCGAAAAAACTAACCCCTTTTAATTGATCCTCAGGTTAGCGATCAAATGCAAAAAGCGCCTTACAGTTTTCTCGTGTTTGATGGATCACCTCGTCAACAGAAACATCCTTAAGTTCGGCAACGGCTTGGGCAATTTCGGGTAAAAATTCAGGACTGTTACGTTGCCCTTGCCGACCAGACAACGGCATTGATGGTGCATCGGTTTCCAACAAAATTGCCGTTAATGGAATACCTTTTATCGCCTTACGGGTTTTCTGTGCCCGATCATAGGTTAGCGTTCCACCAACACCAATAAAAAAACCACGTGCAATATACTCACTTGCCAACTCGTAACTACCGGAAAAGCCGTGAATTACTCCCCCATTTCTGACACTTTTTAATGCGAATAAAATCTCATTGTGTGCTTTAACATTGTGCACAATCAATGGCAGGGAAAAATCATTGGCCATGTCAATAAATTGTTGAAATACACGTAGCTGCGTGTCCATTTCAATAGCAATGGATTTATCCAGTCCGACCTCACCTATCGCCACACAACGGCGGTTGTGAACAAATGGTTGTATTTTTTGTTTAATCTGCTGATGCAATACAGCAGGCTGCGTAAGATCAAACTCAGTCTTATCCAGCATCCAGGGGTGAACCCCCACAGAAAAATATAACGACGAAATGCTTTGACAGAGCTGAGCCAGACTGTCCCATTGAGATTCTACAACGCCAGGTATAACGATCCGATCTACCCCGAGATTCCGACACGCGGAAAGAACGTCTGCCCGGTCAGAATCAAATTCAGGAAAATCCAGATGGCAATGGCTATCGATCATAGATGACACAAGAAATGCATTTTCGGCAAAGTTAATGGAGAAATCAGTTTACTGCATACCAAGCGAAAAAGCTGCCAACATATTTATGTAGGCATGATTCGTATCTAACTAGCAATTACAGTAACTAAAGCCTGCAGAAAACCATTTGGTAATAAACCAAGAAGCTACAGCGCCTTTTCGACTAACTCTGACGGCAGAAGCGGAACGAAATAGTAAAACCCTTGTGCAATCTCAACTCCTAAATCAGTGAGAAGTTTAACCTGATCCAGAGTTTCCACCCCTTCGACCACAACTTCTTTTTTCAACTCCATACATATTGCCAGCATCCCCTTAAGAACATGTAAGGATTCGACGTCCGCCGTTATATTCCGTACAAACGCTCGATCAATTTTAATCACATCCACCGGCAGTTTTAACAAATAACCAAGAGAGCAATAACCAGCACCAAAATCATCCAGGCATATGGTAAAACCAAACTCGCGCAACTCAGTAAGGTGCCGAATTGCAGCATCACTTCGTATTAAGGTGTTCTCGGTAATTTCCAGTTGCAGCTTATTAATGTCTGTAGGTATTTCATTGAGAATCTCTTTTATCCCATCAATAAAATCCGCCTGATGCAATGAATTAGCAGAAACATTAATCGAAATAGGTTTAGCCACGTCTGGGTAGTCTCGGAGAAACTGCAATACCAAACGAAAAACATGTAAATCCAGGTCAAAACTCAAACCGGATTTTTCAGCAATAGGAATAAATTCCCCAGGTGAAATTAACCCTTTCTCGGGATGCCGCCACCGTAAAAGTGCCTCGTAACCGACAACGTCACCAGTATTCATCGATACCTTTGGCTGGATGTTGAGGAAAAACTCACTACTAACCAAACCATGACGTACATCACCCAGAAGATTCAAACGCTTACGATTGTGTTCCTCAAATTTGGAAGAGAACTTCATTCCTGCGCCGCGGGTTTGCTCCTTAGCTATTTTTAAGGCTATCTCCGCTTGACGCAGTAGAGATTCTCCATCAAATAGTTCTTCACCAGCATCAATTTCCGATGCCCCGATAGTAAAACCTAAACGATATGAACTACCGTCAACATAAATAGGTTTTGATAGGATTTTTCCAATTTCTTTCAAACTACGGCGATTGTCACTGACTAATATGGCAAAAACATCTGAGTGTAGTCGAGCAACCATATCGTATTCAGAAAAACTCTGAGTAAGCGCTGTAGCGACTGCCACTAATACTCGGTTACCAAACTCGTAGCCTAAACCTTCTATAATGTCGTGAAAATAATCTATATCGACAATAAACAGGGACGCATTTTGTTTACAGTGTCTATAGTAAGTGCCGACATTAAAAATAAATCCGGAACGACTATATAACCCGGTTAAATTATCAAAGTATGCAGCTCTATTTAAATGAGAAAAGAACTTGGCATTTTCCAACCCAAGAGAAACATTTTGACAGAAGACTTGTAAAAGCTCTTTTTGAACATCATTCAGTTCAAAACGCCCATCCAAAACAATGACACCTTCCCAACAAGCCGGTGTAGAAAGATAAATTGCTGTGTGGTGATCCTCAAAATGACTCGACTTATCTAATATCGCCTGCATGACAATATCTATTTCACGCTCATCTTTAATCTGATCCAGAGCTTTACCATATAGGTAGGCATACTTACTTGATGTAGCCACAACCGTGTAACTATTGCCTTCTTTGGATATCATTTCCTGCAAACCACGCCCAGGATTCTGTGATACGCAAAAAATACCTTGAGTGGATATAGAAAACAGCGCGCTAATTTGTCTAAGTACACCATTGGCAAACTCATGTATCGATCGCTCTTTAATTAAGTTGGACGCAGCATCAATAACATTGCGCAACCCTTCCTTGCTCTCCTCCAATGCAATCAGATGAGAATAAGCACGAATAGCTGAGGCAATAGAAGCAAACAATTTGCTATGAGTTAGTTCGTTCTTGGTTTTGTAATCATTAATTTCGTACTTTTCAATCACCTCCTCTTCAGGCGCATACCCAGGCTGCCCTGTTCGAAGAATAATTTGAATATTATGCATATTCAGCTCTGACCGAATTCGTTCCACCAGATCAAGTCCGGCTGTTGGCGTTTCCATAACAACATCAAGTAATGTTACCGCACAATCTGGATTACTCTTCAGCAATTCAAATCCTTCTACTGCGGAATAAGCACTAACAAATTCCAGACCATTTCCCTTAAAGGTCGAATTTCGCAAAGCTAGCTTAGTGGCATCATGAACGGATTCATCATCGTCAATAACAGCAATTTTCCATGTTTTTTTTGCGCTATCATTGGAGTCTTCATCCAGGAAGTCCATCATGTCATCACGAATATTGAGTTTAAAATCTGACATTGACTTTCTCATCTCCTGTTTTTCTATCCGGGGCCTGTATTGGAAGTCGAATTTCAAATCGTGTACCATTATCACTTTTCACTTCGATACTTCCGCCCAGTACATTTGTAACAATATTGTGTACAATATTGAGCCCAAGACCCGAACCGCCCTTACCTAGCTTGGTAGTGAAAAAAGGATTAAAAACATAAGCGATATTATCTTCCGGGATACCATTTCCGTTGTCACAAAAGTTAATATTTACATATTTCCCATCTTGTTCGAACAGAATTTTTATCTCACCATCTTCCCGATGCTCAAACCCATGAATGAGTGCATTATCAAACAAGTTACCAATCACCTGCCCTAGAGGGCCTGGAAAGCTTTCCATTAACACATCGCTCTCACCATCAACAACCAATTGAATTTTTGAGCCTTTAATCTTATGCTTTAATGTTGATACTATTTCGTCAATCGTCTCTTTCAAATTAAACTCGCGACGTTTTGATCCAGCCTGATCCGTTGCAACCTGCTTAAAGTTTTGAATAAGATTTGAAGCCTTTTCCAGTGAGCCAGTCAACAAATCCAATGTCTGACTGCATTCAGTTTCAAACTGGTTAAGTTGGGATAACGTAATTTCACCTGTTTTGACTAAGTCAATAAACTTTCCCACATCCCGTTTTAACGACGAGGCCATAGTCACACCTACACCGACAGGTGTATTCACTTCATGTGCAACTCCGGCTACCAGAGAACCAAGTGATGCCATTTTCTCGGACTCAATAAGTTTGTTTTGAGTTGTTTTTAAATCATCTAAGGTACGCTGTAGCTCATCTCGTTGCTGAGTTATGTTCATCTGATTGAGTTCCTGGGATTCTCTCAAATGATCCAATTCGGACAACTCACTTTGAAACTGATCGATATTCTTTAAAATCTCACCCAACTCATTTTTCTGACTTTCGTAATCAAATACAAAATCGCGCTCACCGTTTCGAAGCTTTTCAATCGATGAAGTTATCTGCTCGATTGGCCGAAATACAGACCTCCTCGCGTAATACGAAATTACGACGAGAAAACACATAGTGAATAAAGACAGGAGAATTAAAATCAGACGAATAGTTTTTGACAAATCATTCAATTCATAAATGGCCGACAATGCTTGCTTTGATGATTGTGCAGAGAAATCCTCCAGTAAAACTTCAGCTTCTGAGAAACTGGTATGTTCCAACGAGTCGATAGTTTTCAGCGCAGCGAGTTTCCCCTGAGGGTTATAGCGCTGAAGGATATTGGCGCCTTGAGACTTCAATTCCAGAAATAGACGTTCAATCTCCCTTATTTTAATTAATTCATTCGGTTTCTTTTCCAGAGGCTTCAACAATTCCAAAAATCCCTCAAACTGTAACGCATCATTGAAAAAGGCACGCTTGGCATCGACATCACCCAATACAAAACGATCCAGGTCAGCCAGCATATCACCGGCTTCGTCCACCAGCTCTAGGTAATATCTAAGAGCGGGCAAGTCATCATTGATGATTTCCTCTAGATTACTGCCAGAACCAACATCTTCAATTTCTTCTTCTTTCAACTCGTCCAGAAGGGATTCCATTGGTATACCGATGTCCTTAAGCAATCGTTGAATATTTACATCGGCGTCTAATTCCTCAGAAGGGTCGTACTTGGCAAAAACATTTTCTTTGGCGTTACCCTCATGATCAAGAATAAGTCGATCCAACCGCTGCATGACCTGTTGGTTATTCTCCCCGACTGGTACGCCTTTCTTCAGCCGATTAAGACTATCCAGATTACTGTAGTATTCCAGCTTTTCTTCCTTTTCACCTAAAACGTACTCCAGTAGATTTGCATTCATATTGCCAAGCTCTTCCAACATGGCTAAAGCACTTAACGCAGAAGGGAGGTCATTTTTTATGACATGTGAACTTGAGGTATTAATTCGATAGCTTAAAAAACTAATAATAAATGTAAAGCTAATAACAATTAGCGATACCGACCCAAGAACCAAATAGATTTTTGCCGCAATCGTGTTTTTATTCATAGTGCTTGACAATAGCAATGGCGTTCAAGAAAAGCTTAGCTCAAGCAGTGTCGTTATTCTTAGTCTTCACATTACAAAAAGCATTTTATTCTCTGCTCATTGAATGCAACTAACACAACCTGCTATGGCATATTTTCCGTGATGCTCCCTGCGAATGGGGCGCGGCTGATGATCCACCTCACTCATCGCGCGATACAGGTCATTCTCTTGGTCTATGATTTTCTGTTCGTACATGTAAGGGTACAGGGCACGGTTCATTCCTCCCTGAGCCAGGAAGCTCTCGGTATCCAGAAAAACACTTCTCACATGCAGAAACTCATGAAGCAAGGCGTCCGCAGGTGAAGCAATACAATGTAAAGGCTTCTTACTACACGCACGGTGGAATTTGAGCTTGGCGGATGCTTGAGGATCAAAAAACACTTTAACCTTGTCAACACGTAAATGCGTGCCGGTTACCTCGGTTAAAAAGCTTCGTTGCCGATACTCAAAAGTCCAGGGAAAAGGGTTGATGTCATTGAGTAACGAAACAACCTCAGGAAATTGCCCCAAATACTCCGCCAACTCACCTATTGATTCGTTCATAAGCAAAGTTTTGCGTCCATTCTCGGTGTAATGCTGTCGAAGAATACGCTCAACTGTGGCAACGGCATTTGCTTTTTGAGTGACTTTTAATGGCGCATTAAAGTCCAGAGAAGCCCGAATATCATTTTCATCCATGCGTTCAGACTGGATAAAGTAAAGGCTCTTTTGTACGGCATCATCAGTCGAATGCCCACCGTCCGCAGCCGCTGTTACTGGCAAGAGCAACAAGGCAAACAAACCGATTAAGCGCGCAGGGAAGCAATAGCAGAGACGATCAAACACGATCAGAACCATCGCTTTTATCAGTATAAATAGATTTTGAAAAGCCAGTGTTCTGATCATATCTGTGGCCCCACCTGTTATTTATAAGCCTAGCATCGCTGGCATAGAAAAATTTAGGCGCCACATAGCATTTTTTTGACGTTTCTTTTCATCAAAAATGAAAAGCAACTAACTTATTGAATTTTCAGCGCTTTTATAAACGCAACAAAATTTGGATATAGCTTGCTCTTATTAAAGTGAGTTATTGAGCATATATTTATCTAAAGCTATTTCCTCGTTTTTCCGTGGAGAAACTTCCCCCCCATCCGTACTTATCTCTCCCCCGGCCAATTCGCACGCTTTCCTATCCTACCTATACGAATTAGATATGCTCTAATATGAATACAACCCTAAACGCTTGTTGCGTCAGCGGTTTAAAACACGGCCTCGCTTTTTAAGAAAAACGTATCAGTGGCGTTTAAAGAGAAAAAATGCCCCTGAGTGCAGTCAAAACCTGTTAACTGGACTAGGGATTGGCAGGAACAAACCATTTGCACCAGATCTTTCGAAGTTTGTCTCGTCGCAAAAAGAGCAAGACAGAAAAAATCGATAAATACACTAATGGTTCGACAATGTCGGACTTAACCGACCATAAAAAGTGAATACCACCTAATATCACGATAAGGTAAATCATCTGATGAATGCTTTTCCACCGTGATCCAATAATTTTCTTAATATAGTCAAGCGACGTGATAGCCAGAACAACAAGCATCACATAAGCCAACGCACCCAAAGTGATATATGGTCTTTTTACTATTTCGGAGACAAAGTCCTGCCAGGCAAAACCCAACTCAAAACCTAAATAACTGAAGATATGGGCCGAAGCATAAGCGAAGCAATACAGGCCGATGGTTTTGCGCTGGCGAACCAACCATCCCCATCGAAACCATCGAGCCAATGGCGTGACGCTGAGCGTAATAACCAATAAATTTAACGTACTAATTCCACTGAAATGAATAAGCGCCTTAACCGGGTCTGCACCGAGCTGATCCATAACCCCGCGATAAAACATCACCACTAAAGGTGAAGCGATAATGAAATGTAAAATAACAGTAGAAATGAAAGAAAACACTAGTAGAGCTTCGCTAAATCCATTCCCTGATAAAGGTGTGCGACATCTTTATCATAGCCATTAAATAAGCGGGTATCGATCCTCTGTTGATCAAACACCCCTCCTTCGGTGATGCGCCTCTCTTTCTTTTGGCTCCACCTAGGATGATCAACCTCGGGGTTAACATTGGCATAGAAGCCATATTCATTTGCAGCGAGAGTATTCCAGGTTGTTACTGGCTGAGTTTTTGTTAAAGAAATTTTCACTATGGATTTAACGCTTTTAAATCCATATTTCCAGGGCACCACCAAACGTAAAGGCGCGCCATTTTGAGGTGGTAGGGTTTTCCCATAAACACCCACTGCGATAAGTGTGAGAGGATGCATGGCTTCATCCAATCGCAACCCCTCGCGGTAGGGATAGTCAATTCCTCCACCTAAGAGCGGTGTTCTGACACCCCGCATTTGCTCCTTATCGGCAAGCGTCGTAAACGAAACGTATTTTGCTGTTGATTTGGGGTCAGCCATTTTAATTAGCTGATTCAGTTCAAACCCCACCCAAGGAACCACCATCGACCAGGCCTCCACGCAGCGCAGCCGATAAATCCGCTCCTCTAACTGAAATCGTCGAAACAGGTCATCATAACCAAGTGTGAAGGCGTTATTGGCCTCCCCATCAATGGTTACCTGCCAAGGGTTAACTTGAAATGCCTGGGCGTGTTCGTATGGGTCCGATTTGGAAGTGCCAAATTCATAAAAGTTATTGTATGAAATAACTTTCTTCTCGGGAGTTAGGGGTTCCGATATTTTTTTGCCTTTCTGGTAGTTCAATGGCTGTCGGACAAACGCATTACTGTTCCCGCCGCCTAAAATATTATCGAGTATGCCCGCTTTGGAAGAGGCTGAACCCGCCATCAGGGCGCTACCCACTCCCATCATTTTTATAATCTTCCGACGTTGGTGAAATAAAGCCTCATTGGTCACAGGCTCATTACGCACATCGTATTTACCAAACTTCTTGATGATCATGCTCAGTTCCCAGTCAATTTCAAAGGTTTGACCTATTCAAACAAACGAAGTTCAGCCGTGAGATAAGAAAGCCATGCTTATGTAAAGCCAACAGATATGAGCCCTTTCTCAACTCGCTTAGAGTTGCGAAAGGGCTTGTACACACAATAGGGAGAACGAAAGTCGGATAGCGTAACGTATAACAACCAAAAGCCGTTACTTGTTCGGAGCGGGTGTATTCTCGAAGGGACTCGCCCAGGGGCTGTCTTCCCCGGCAGAACTCATGTGATAGGTTTCTTCACACACATTTTTGACATAGGTTTTTTCTCCGCCCTCTATGTCCACCATAAAAATATGGTTACCTTTGGATAACTCACGATCAAAACGGGCATATTTATAGTTTTTTTTCTGAATTCCAACAAAACCCGCCTCCCAGCAACTAAAGCCAAAAATCACAAGGGATAAGAAAATAAACGGAGCCCAAGTGAAGGACTCATACAGTCCGGAGAAATAACCGGATGAAAGCACAATCAACACTCCGGCCATACCAATTAGTACTCCCCTTTCCATCCAATGCACCACATCGGTTTTCGCCAAAGAAGAGATTGCATGTAAATCCCGCGCTATGGCGGCACTCTCATTTGAACTCAGAAGATGAAATCTATCGCCATTAATACCGGCATCTATCAATTGATGCTCAGCTTTATCAATATCATCTAACGACGATGATATAAAAAATAATCTCTTCATAACCGGCTCCATCATCTACAGGCGTCATGTATTGATTAATACGGTATACAGCTTATTAGCGGATCAAAAACTGTGTTACGCATATAGAAAATTTAGACAACCACAGCTTAATTGTTTGACTATTTTTTCATTTACACGATCCGGGTATAAGCCGTTAGAACATAAGCCAAAGCGATAATATGTCGATTTGTTTAATCCGCTTTAAGCAGGAAGAAAGAAACTGAAAACATGCCTTTTTCAACTGAAGCCGAAAAAGTGACATTGTGAGCCTGTAGAATTTCCTGAACAATAGTCAAGCCAAAACCTGTGGAGGCCTTTGGGTCAGAATCATAGCGGTTATGCATTTTAATCTTATTGGTTATTTTAATAGAATATATGTCGTTATCCTGTGATACCGAGCATTGTATGCGACTAGATTCATCGCAGTATTTTGAGGCGTTATTAAACAGATTCATAAATACCTGCAACAAACGATTTTCATCCCCCATTGCCAGGCACGGACCGTCATCAGGAATAATTAGGTCTACTTCACACTTTTTCTCATCAAGAAGGGGCTGAAAAAAATGCATTGATTGCCGAATTAACGCACTCAAATTGAAAGCCTTTATTTCAGGCACGATTTTTCCCGTTCCCAATGCAGCAAAATCCAGAATCGTGCTCACAAGCTCAAGGGAAATATCGGCACTTTCTTCTATCTTTCTAAAAAACTTCCCGCTTCCATCATGCTCTTCAGATTTTATTCTTTTTCTGCCCATCGCCGCGGCACTTTTTATAAAACCTAAAGGATTTCGTAAATCATGAGACACATAACCAACAAATATTTTTAACCGCTTATTCAATTCAATCAAGCGTTCTTCTTTACTTTGCAATAGCAGGTACGTACCAATAGAACCCGCCATCATCTCAATAAGGTCACGTTCGTGCTCCGAAAAGCCATGCTCTCTCGCTTTAGTCGACGTAAAATTTAGAGTGCCATATAACTCATCCCCAACCCATATTGGTGCGGAAAGATAGGCTTCCAATTTCAGGTTTAAATACACTGGGTGTTTGCACATTTCTGCATGGCAGCCAATTTCAGAAAAGCCGATGACAGTACGTGTCTCATAAACCTCTCGACAATACGTATCTTCTAATTGAAATTCGCTACCAGCATGAATGGCATCTAAAGGGCTAACAACCGCTTTGACTTGGTATATATTCTCTTGAATACAGCTAACAATACCGGTTTCCATTTTAAAAATGGATAGACCCGCAGCGATGTATTTATGGATAAGATCTTCAAAACTTGAAAATGGCGTGTTAGTGAGTTGATGAATCTTCTTTACGTTTTCCACCACCCCCTTCAATTGATCTTCTGCACTGCGTGAAACATCTAACGCATAAAAAGACGTATTCTTAATAAATTCGGGATAATCCACGCTCAGTTTCACCTACTACATAACTTATAGCTATTTTAGCTCATGAGTAAAACAAAGATCGACAAACAAATTTTGTGAAATATGTTTACCTTTTATTTACCAACGGCACGCCATTATTTTTCTTTGCGCACCGGATGCTTGACATACCACCCCGGTTAATAGCGATAATCAAGACAGTACAAATAACAATAAATACAGAATCAATTATCCCAGAATCACCCCTATTATCGAGTATCGATAATATCCAGGAAGAAGGTGTCGGCACAGGGGGTATCGTGCCAAAGTGATGACAGTCTGGCGTCCAGCATTCACCAGACACCCAAAAAAACAATAATTAATTGGAGATGATTTAAAATGATTCACTCATTTAATCGTCAGTTATTTGCCGTTGCCGCTGTTGCAGGTTCCGCGTTTTTGAGTATTCAGGCTAACGCCTATGATTGCTCATCAACTCCTGTATATAGTGATGGCAGCGCGTATAGTACTGGCAGTATCGTACAAAACAATAATGTAGCTTTTGAATGTACCGTAGGCGGTTGGTGTAGCCAAGGCGGTGCCTACACCCCCGGCACTGGTTGGGCATCACAATATGCCTGGCAGGAACTTGGAACCTGCACTGGTAGTACGTCCTCCAGTTCTTCATCGAGTTCCTCTTCTTCATCAAGCAGCAGCTCATCGTCGAGTAGTTCGTCTTCAAGCAGTTCCTCATCGAGCAGCTCTGGCGGTGGCACATGCGGCGGACTTCCGCCCTGGCAACCAAACAGTGTTTACACTGGCGGAAATGAAGTGGTTATTCCCGGGCCTCCAGAAATGGTGTGTCGAGCGAAATGGTGGACGCAAGAAGAACCCAACCCAAATTCCGAATGGGGTGCCTGGACCTGTGACCCCTGCAGCGGCTCTAGTTCATCCAGCTCTTCCAGTTCAAGTAGCTCTTCTTCGAGCAGTTCCTCTTCGACTTCTAGCACGAGTAGCTCGGGAGGCGGCACAGGCACACGACGCTATGTGACTTATGCCAGCACCTGGAACACGAGTATTTATGACCTCGATGTGAATTACATTCCAAATTACATCACCAACGTTAACCTGGCGTTTGCCCGTCCAAATACTCAGTATCAAAAAGGGTCATTCGAATTTGATCAGGCCGTTGCCGGTTTTGAGTTTGTTGAAGGTGCCTCAACACCAAACGGTCAGTTGAAATTCACGGCTGCACAGTCGCAAGATTTAATTAACAATATCGCGTCCTTAAAAGCTCGCGGTACCGAAGTCTGGCTTTCAGTTGGTGGCTGGTCTTACAGTCAGGGTTCACAGTGGGCGAGTTTCAGCGCACCAAGGGTCGTTGATTTGGCTTTAGACTTAGGTGCTTCCGGTGTGGATATCGACTGGGAATCCAGCGGTTCGCAATGCAACAAGGGAACAGCCGCAACATTTAGCTGTTCGAAAGACGCTGAAATTGAAGGCATTATCGTATCCCTCTATAACGAAATTCGTTCCAGAGGTGCCAACCTCGGTATTTCTATCGCGGGCTGGTCTACTGGTGCCTATTACGTACAAGGCACACCGTTTGAAGAAGGAAAAGTGCAATGGGGCTCTCCGTTCGGCGGCACGATGTACAGTGTTGTGAGAAATCACGGCGATAAGCTTACGTTCATCAATTTAATGTCTTACGACGGAGGAACCTATTACGACCCACGTGAAGGCTTTGCGTCATATCGTGCGATTTATAACGGCCCGATTAATATGGGTATGGAGATCGCCCCGGAAGGTTCCGGCGGTGCAGTGCTTACGTTAAATGCAGCTCCCGGAATTGAATGGAACACGGGTTTTCTAACCGGCCAAAATGACATTGCCACAGATTACTACAACGTAGAGACCATGGTGGAGTATGTGCGACAAGCCGGTCAGCCAAATGACGGCTTTATGTTATGGCAATTGTGGAAGCAGCGAGTCCATCAACCTGCTCCTGCGGGCGCTGCAACAGAAAATAGTGCTGGCCAATATGTTTGTACCCATCTGCCACTTGCCGGCGATTGTACGCAAACTATTCCAAACTTGCCCAAGCTGTAAAAATAATTCCACCTGCTAATGCGGGTGGATTATTTAACCAGTATGCAATACTACTAAATCAGATGCTATTCACCCGACACGCCGTAAAAACATCCCTGTTGGCTCGTCGCCAGCATCCCTGCTGTCGACGGTCGTATTCGTAGCACCTGATTTATCTCATCATAATCCCTGTCAAGCAATCACATATCTTTTGCCGATATATAAAGAAAACGAAAGTAGAAGGAGTGAGCGGAGATAAAAAATTAGGGGAGAAACCATATCGGATTGCACCCAAGCTGAATGCAACCCGAAAGGTGTAACGTTATTTACACTTACGATGAATGATATTCGATTAACGGCTTTAACATATGCGCCATAAGTTCGGTTGCCATAAATACGGTTCTTGGCAACTTACCGGACTCTGCTTTCTCATAGAAAACCTTAGATGAATTCCAGTGCTGTCTCAGCTTTGCCACTTTTTCCTGCTGATCTTTTGGATACTTCACTTTTTCAATTGCAGCCAGGCCTTTATCATAATCGTCAATTGCCTTTTTCATCTGCTGGACCGTATTGTGGTCGTTAATACCCTGACGAATAGCAATGTAAAACTTCGCCATGCGCTCTAATAAGAAGTATTGATGCTCCACCAGATCAAGATGAGAATGGTCTCGCTTGACACTTTTACCAAAAATTTCAGACAAAGACTCGGAAGATTCCAGCAGCACTTCCGACATATCCATAATCAACATGGCATTGTCTTCGTTATAGGGCGTCGTCAATAAACCTTCCAACTCCGAAACGGTCATATCCATATACTGGATAAGCGATGACAGTTCCGCCTCTTTGGTTTTCGAGCTAAACACCGTTACTGAATGACGAATAGCTTTTAAGTTTTTATTCAGTTCCTTTGTCGCTTGAGACACGTTGTGCCCTTGAGCTATGTAAAAATAGTCTTTAACAATAGTTTGACTAATAACGGCAAGCTCTTCAGCCTCTTTTAACAAAGTAATATTTTTATCTTGCCCATAACTTGGTAACGCGGCAAGTACAACGATTAAACCTAAAAGAAAACGATAGAACATTAGTGCAGCTCTCCTTCAACCTGTGCTGTAATACTTTCTGAAACAGTCATTAAATCCGTTAACAGCTTTGTAGCCTGTCGTTGAGCAAGTGATGGAACAAACCGTCCAGACTTGGACTCCGCCATATGCTCAAAAACCATAAAATTCTTTTCCACCGCTTCTAATGTTTGCTTTACATTAGCCGCGACGAACTTCGCATCAGCGGACATTAATTCCGCATGCATTTTTTCGTAATCATCCAATATCATTTTCACGGTCCCATCGTGATCTGTGATGGGAACTTGCCAGGCTGCCATCATATATATCGCAGCCAAACGCTGAACTTCCATCTGCAACTCTGCTGATACGATCACATAATGCTCACCTTCCACTTCAACCGCTTCCGCAATATGCTCCGCCACGTCCCAACAACGTTTAGTCAGCGCTTCAACTTCCTTATACAGCTCAGAAACTCCCGCCTGGGTTGGCTGAGCCAATAGCTTAGGCTTGATCTTCGTCCACTCATCTTTAATCGAAGCAACTTCACCATCAAGCTTGGTTTGCAAATGGCTACCAGAAAGCAAATCCGCAATTTCCGAGTCAATTCGAGCAACAGTATCCGTTAACTCTTTGCTGGGATTTTGATACTTCACCCCCATTCCGACTAAAGCATAACCTTTTAGCGCCTGCTGTAAGCTAGTGCAAATATCAGCAATCTCATGAACATCTTTGGTGGTCGCCACAGCGTAACTACTGGGTATCAAGCCCCATGCCACAAACATAAAAAATATGACGTGTTTTAACAGTTGTCGGCCTGCATATGAAAACTCTTGGGGGATCACTACTTAGGTTCTCCTTATAAGATTTGTAATGAACTTAATTGGCCACAGGGGCATAACCGATAAATCACTCCCAGAACGTACCTGATTCACTCGGTCTATTAAGTTTAGTAGAGGACTATATAAAGGTGTGTAGATTTTAATCTAAACGAATCAATAGTGGATGATATTCCTCAAAAATTTTACAAATTAACCATTTTGCTTATAAGAAGCATTCGCTTTCTCAAGTGTGCTACCTGGATAAATTGATTATTACTTTTGCAGTATTGATACCGGGAGATTATAAAAAATACATCAACCACTGCGTATATCACTTCCTTTCATGATTTTAACAACCCCAGCAATAGTACAAAAATTTTAATTAAATCAACCTGTTATAACTCACATTATTTTCATTCAAGAAAAGTCCTGGTTCATCGCATAGGTCAAGAAAAGATATTTTTATATTATCTCCGGGAGTTAACTTTTCTATCGGCGCACACGTTATGTACACCTATTCATTAAATAAAATACTTATCCTTATCTCATCCTGCTTTTTGATTATTTTACAATCTCTTCCTACGTCAGCGGCTTCAACCAAAGTGATCGGCTATATTCCAATGTGGGAAAACATAGTCAATACCACAAACAGAACGGATTTAAGTAACTTGACCCACCTGAATCTGGCCTTTGCCAACCCGGATTCTCAAGGACGTTTCCTGAACAACAACACACCAACCTGCATGTCCGGCTCGAATGCTGATATAAATTATGTTGTTGAACGAGCACATCAAGCCAATGTAAAAGTCTTGATTTCGGTTGCCGGCGGTGTAATCCCCGAGTGCTCTGGCGATTGGCAAACACTCCTTCAACCGGAGAATCGGGCCCAACTGATTCAACAGGTTCTGGATTTCATGGCGTTTTATCAATTGGATGGTATTGATATTGATTTAGAAGGTGTATTGCTTACAAGCATACATACTTCCGGTAATTACGTTCCCTTCATCCGTGAGCTAAAGGAACAATTAGCCGAAGGTGCATTATTAACCGCAGCTACTGCGTCCTACGAAGGAGGCATGATTCCAACTGAATCACTGGCTTATTTTGACTTTGTCAATATCATGTCTTACGACGCGATTGGCCCGACATGGGGACAGGCAGGAACAGAGCATGCGACCTTAGATTTTGCCGTCGAAAATATTAATACCTGGAAATCTCGCGGATTGGAAAAAGATAAGCTGGTTCTTGGCCTTCCATTTTATGGCTATGGTTTTGGCCAATATCAATCGGACTACAACTACTCTAGCCTGATGACTGAATTTGGCGAACAAGTAAAAGACACGGATATTATTGGTAGCCTATGTGACGGTTGTAGCTACATCACATTTAACAGCGAAAAAACCATACGCAGTAAAACACAGTTGGCACTCAAAGAAGGTAGCGGAGTAATGATATGGGAGTTATCACAAGACATCGCAGGAGAAAATAATTTGTTAAACGCCATTCAGGAAGAAATAAACGGTGAGACAAGCCAACCGACGACTGATACATCGACACCCACTACCACCCCAAGCAGTAGCAACTCAGGTGGAGGAAGTCTTCCCCCCGCTTTCATCCTTGTTTGTATATTGGCGGCATTTATTCAAAAATACATTCAATCTAACAGCAAGAATAAACATCAGTAGCGGAACAAAAAACGGTGTTTTGGTTTCATCCAAAACACCGTCAATATCGAGCAAGTTAAATAAATTATGCTCTCATACTTTTTATTCTAAAGAAGTCTACAATCGCATTCATATTATTTGCCTGCTCCGCCATAGATTCCCCTGCCGCAGACGCCTCCTCTACCAGCGCCGCATTTTGCTGAGTCATCTGATCCATCTGCGCAATAGCGGTATTCACTTGCATAATCCCTTCCGTTTGTTCTCGTGCGGAGTCCGTGATTTCCTGCATCATGGCGCTTACTTCCGAAACGGAAGCAACAATTTCTTTTAATGTTTCGCCCGATTTATTCACCAAGTCCGTTCCTTCTTCCACTTTATTCTGGCTATCGCGAATTAAATCTTTGATTTCTTTCGCCGCTTCCGATGAACGTTGTGCCAAGTTTCGCACTTCTCCAGCGACAACAGCAAAACCTCTTCCCTGTTCACCCGCTCTTGCTGCTTCCACCGCGGCATTCAGCGCAAGCAAATTTGTTTGGAATGCGATCTCATCAATCACACCGATAATTTCCGAGATTTCTTTACTGGAGTCATTGATGGCCTTCATCGCAGAGACCGCCATATCCACCACATCACCACCTAACTTAGCTCTATCCTCGGCCTCTTTTGATAAGTTATTTGCACTCTCCGCTCGCTCAGAACTTTGCTTAACCACGCTGGTCATTTCTTCCATACTGGAAGACGTTTCCTCCAAGCTGGAAGCCTGCTCTTCAGTTCGTTGACTCAGATCCGCATTACCCTGTGCAATTTCGTTGGCACCTTGAGCAATAGTATTGGCGGCAGCCCGAATACTACTGATCACATCTGTTAACTTATCCGCAGTAGCATTAGCATCCTGTTTTAATTTACCAAATGCGCCTTGATAATCATTGGTCATTCGATTGGTGAGGTCACCTTGTGCTAGAGAACCAAGAATTTGCATTACATCATTTAATGCAACTTCAACCGTACCAACCAAATTATTCAACCCTTTACTCAGATTACCAAAGAAGCCCTCTTTACCTGCCATATTGATTTTTTTACTCAAATCTCCGGCAGACGCTGATGCGACAATCTGATCAATTTCTTTTTCGATATTGACTTCAGCCGTGCGATCCACCCACTCAACCACTGTGCCAATACGTTTTTGATTAACAAATATGGGGTTCGCAGTGATATCAAAAACCCGATCCCCAATATTTTCTTCACACTGATGAGTCGCGTCCAGCTTATCCAGTATTCCACGTTGCTGTTCGGGGTCTTGATAAAACCGATCTATACATGAACCGGTAAGTGCATCAACATTAAAATCAGCGAGTTGCTTACGAATATCGGATTCGGCAATGCGCATCATATTAATAATGGCATCATTGGTATAAATAATTTTGTGGTTAATATCCGCAATCATCACATTGCCGGAAACGCTGTCCAGCGCGTATTTCACTCGAGCATTCTCGGCCGCAACACGGTTTTTCTCGTCTTCGGCTGCCAACCATTCGGTTCTGTCATCCCACTCCAATACGATACCGACACGCTCACCTTCCACTGAAACTGGGCTAGCAACAACAGCGAATGTGCGTCCACCGACAACAAATTCCGTTGGAAAACTTCCTTTAAGCTGATCATATTTTTCCAGTAAACGCGTAAAATCTTTAAAATGCGTATCAATTTTGTTGTTTACCAGATTATTTGCATCAAAGGATTTAATCTGAGTTCGAATATCCGGCTCAGCTTTACGCATCATTTTGACGATCGCGTCGTTCATGTAAATAATGTTATAACTGGTGTCCGCGATCATTACCTTACCAGAGGAACCATCCAGAGCGTATTTGACTCGGGCATTTTCCGACGCGACTCGAGCTTTCTCTTGTTCTGCCGCCAGCCACTCGGTTCGGTCATCCCATTCGACAACAGTTCCGACGCGATCACCCTCGACCACAACCGGACTGGCAACCAAAGAAAACGTTCTCCCACCGATAACCCACTGATCATGAAATGTATCTTTCAGCGATTTCAGTTTGGAGCGCAAACTGCTTAAACATGAAAGCTGTTGATCGATGGGGTTCTTCATTAATTTTTCTTTCGAAAAGTTTTTATATTCCGAACGAATCGCGGTTTCCGCTTTCCCCATCATTTTTAAAATGGCATCGTTCAGATAGATAACCACATCATCCTTGTCCACGATCATCACGCTTGAACTCGCGTTATCCAGCGCATTTTTAATCCGGGCGTTAACAGCGGCAATACGACGCTCTTCCTGTTCTTTTTCCCGTCCGCGCCGCAAGCTTTCCCTCATAGTTAGCATTGCCTGAAACACACCCTGAGCGTTAACTTCATCATACTCCTCATCCAAATCACCTCGAGCAATAGCATTAGCCACTTTCCCCAGCTCGCTAGGATCCTTCCCAAGTTGACGCATAATGATACGAGTCAAAAAATATACGACCAGAATGCTTACCACTAAAGCAGCAATAAAAATCACGATAATTGAACTAACTGCACTTTCATTTTTACTTTTCAGCTTAGGCCCGAGCTGATCCTGATCACCTTTAACAGACATTTTCAGGTTATCAACCAATTGGGCAAATTCTGGCCCAAGTACATCCAGAACGTTTTTTACTTTATCATTTCGATCATCAATTATTTCGACGACTTTATGGAAGGCTTCTATATATTCCTTTTCGGTTTTTCTTAAATCCGTGATAAGTGCTTTCATTTCTCTATTATTAACAAGTGAAGTAATCACCTTCATTTGTTCATCAAACTTACTAAATTCGAACTTCACTCTTTCAGCTGATGACGCTTCATTGCTTTCAAGAAATTTAACCACATACAAACGCCCAAGCAGCAAATTCCTCATCGCAACACCGGAAAGGTAAGCCAGGCGCGTGTTGTTATTGCGCGATGCATCCTGCATCACAGTGGTTAGATCCTTCTCCATTCTCGGGCCTAATTTGTTCAATACGTCTTTAACCAGTAAATCTCTGTCCACACGGTACTGTTTTATAATGCTGAACGTGTCGTTATAGCTTTCGATTTTTTGATTTAACTCATCGACCATAACGGCTCTTTCTTTTTTGTTTATCTCCGATTGAGCGACTTTGAGCAGCTCCTCGACTTCACCAAAATAGTTGTTGTAGTGGGCAATTTCCTTTTCATCGCCGGTAAGCAGAAAGTCTTTGACGTTCATTCTCACCATCAACATATTGGACTGAAGCACACCCGCCAGATTACTGTCTCTGGCCAACTCACGATATTCCTTAAACCCGCCGGAAGCGTGTTTAAGTGCAAAATAAGCAGTAGAACCGATGATCGCCAACATCAGTAACACAACGGCGAAAGACGCAATCAGCTTTGCCAGTAGGGTATTGAAAATATTAAGATTTATTGCAGCCTTGTTCATATTTAATGATCCCTATTAATAGAGGAATAAAAAGTAGACAAAGGGAACTGCTTCAAGTATAGGCAGAAATAGCTAGTCGAATAGACGATTTCGATACTTTTTCATGTACATAGAGAATGCTAAAAATGCGGGGCAAAAAATATTTCGCTGATAGCTTGTGATGTTAGACGACAAACCTCAAAATAAAATACCATCAAAACACCAAATCAAAAACTTTAACGCCAAATCGTGCATTTAAAGGATGTGGCATATAATTAAAGAAAAAATGAAACCATCAAAACACATTGAATACGAGTCCACTTTATGCGCTCCCGGGTACCTAATCCTCTACATCAAGCCATTCTTAATCATGATCATGAAACCACCCGACAACTCCTGCAGGACGGAGCGGACATTCAGGCCACGACCCAAAATGGTCGCAACGCATTACAGCTAGCAGAGTTCGCGCAAAACCTCCCCGCAATGATCATGATCGGCGGAGAGCAATTCCAGCATAAAGCGCCACCTGAAGTCTGTCGCCAAGCCATTAAGCAAGGCCTATATCGGCTGGAGCAATTCACCGAAACACAGCGCACACCAGAATGCTGCCAACAAGCATTATTAAAAGATAAAAACAGTTATAAGCATATTCCCTCACAATTTCTGAATCCAGCGACTCTTGCCCAATGGTGCCAGCAAGAACCCAAGCTAATAACTCATCTACCCACTCAACTACTCGAACAAAAAGAATTCTATAAACCTGTATTGCAACAGGGGTATCTAACCAGTTTTCCTAAACCCTGGTTAGATATATGGATTGATGAGGCCGTATCGCAAACACCCCACATACTGGAATACCTAGTAGAAGACCAGCGCACCTATTCGCGCTGCCTGGCAGCAGTAACACAAAATGGCTACTGTTTACGTCATGTACCACTTCGGCATCGAGATCATACGCTATGTCTGGCAGCGGTAAGTACAGCACCGGTTATTGCTGAAGTGCCCGAACACATACGCGACCAAGCCGTGTATCTAGCAGCGTGCCAATCGGAAATTGGTTTTGACGAAGAGAATTTTTCTTTGCTACCGCAGGAATACCGGACTTATCCGGTGTGTTTAAAGTCAATAAAACAAGACTACATGAATATTGAATTCGTGCCGCAACAACATATATCCGTTGAACTCTGTTGCGCAGCACTTGAAGGACGCGAATTTATGGGTTTTCAGTTAAACGATTTTTTCCGTTATGTGCCAGAAGAACTCATAAATGAAGTGCAACAAAAAGCCAACTTTATCTACCATGTCCAGCCGGGGGAATTTGATTTATAACCCAAACATTAAAAGTAATTAAGGCTCCATAATTTTGACCGGTATTGCCTGATCGTTCTGCATAGCCATACCTTTTTGATACTCTTCCGCCGCTTTGTGGACTGCATCCAGTAAGTGTTTACGTTGTGCTTCAGAACGCCGTTTTACTATATTAATCGCCGTATGGGCGGTTCGGGCAAGCCAGTTTTTATTTTTATGTACAACATCCTGCGCTAAATCAACGGCAGTACACCCACCGGCATGGGCACTCCGATAGGTAGCGGAATGATAAGCTTGATTTGTCGCAGCGAGTGCCCGAAAGTCTTCTAATGACAGGTCATGGTTTTGTAACGCGGCGCTCAGTTCTTTTTCTGCCGCTTGCCGGGCTTTAAATAGTTGCATTTGCACCCGGCTATAGACATTCACCGCCCCATCACCATTGGTTTCAATGGGCAGAAAAATCGCGGAAGGGTAAAGCTCTGTAATCAGCGATTGAACACCATCCGATACCGAACTGGATGGCATGCAACCAAACGGCTTAATGCTTAAGGTCATATTCACTTTTTGCTTGACCACATTCTGGATCAACTTACCTACTTCCATGTGCCCTTCCCCGCCACGTAAATTATTGTCGTAAAATGCGTGACTGATTTGAGCAATTTCATCCATGTTCGGAAGGTGGTAACCCCGCAAATCCAATATTTTTGCGAAATAGGTGAAGAGACCTTTCATAATGAATGTTCCGGCGCGAATCATCAATAACTTCTTGCCGACATCCACACCTTCCAAAGCGAACTTGGAACCCTTGTCGCCTTTTTTATCTACACCTTTTAAATCTGCCCGCGCAAGGGTGTCATATTTTGCTGCCCACAATAAATACAACCCCCAGTTGACGACAAGTTGCACATCCACCTCTGCGCCTTCCTGTTCCAGAAAACGCTGCATTTTGTAGTTACCATCGCCTTCGGTGGTCATTGCCCAGAATTCACCAATAATGGCCACTCTCGGTTTTACCTGGGTTCTATCGACTTTAATTGCCTGTAACTCTTTGCGCGTTTGCCATAACGCTTTAAATAATCCCTTGCGGGTTTCAAATGCTATCGCGATCCGTTTTTTCGCGTTGGCAATAACCGCATCGGTTCTTCCCGCTTCCAGTTCATAAGGGCGAATACGATACGCCAAAGCGTTAATCACATCGCCTAAAATAATGGCCTTAGTGATGGTGAAGAAAAAATTCTTATCAATTTTTAATCCCATTTCTTCACCGGTTGCCTGTTTCACGCCCCCTGCCTGTTGAAACAGAATCACGCGAAAACCTTCAAAGCCAGCATCACGCAGCGCTTTTCGGTATTCGGTTACGTAGGTACCAAAACGACAAGGCCCACAGGAACCCGCTGTAGCAAATAAATAGTTATCGATAATATCCTGCTTACGGATACCGGAGGCTTCTAATTGCTTGAGTTTTTTGACCAGATTCCCCACCGTAAAATAGGTTGGGTTACATTGTCCGCGGTTACCAAACTCTCGACCATATTGCAGAGAATCATTATCCGGCACATCCATGGCTTCGACCTGATAACCCAGCCCGCGAAACGCCGACTGAATAAATAAATCGTGGGCCATGGTCAGGCCCGCATGAAGAATCGTGGTATGGGCTCGTTGTGCAGCCGTAAAGGTACTCGGCACCGGATCAAACCACTGGGCTTTTTCTGTTTCATTCAGTTGTAAGCGTTGTTTCTCTTGCGCTTCAAACTCGGAAACATCTGCTTCCATCTTTTGCAAGTAGTCCAACGCAGAGTGCGAAGTGGTTGAATCGTTCACGGGGTTTTGAGTGGGTAATTCCGACATATTCAAAGCCTATTCACTATCAATTTCTACTGCAGGAATAAATTGTTGCACATTTAATGGTACAACGTCCAAATGCTGATTCTGTGTTTCCAGATCTTTTTTGGCCTGCTGCCATTTTTTTAGTTCCGTTAAATACGCGGTATCCAGCTTAATTTCTTCTGGTGCCGCGGCTAAGAGGGATAATCGTTTATCGATAACGGATTTTTTCAGTTCCATCTGTTTTTTGTGTTCATCTTCCAGTTTTTCTTCCGCTAATTTCAACGTGTAACCATAGGTCTTAACACGAATTTTAATCGAGCCGGAGGGTTTGTTGGCATCGATATCATGCAATGCGGAGTAAGGTGTTTCGCTGGCCGCAACAATTCGGTCAACCAAACCATAAGTGGGTGCATCATGACCGCATTTAAAACTGGATAAATCCAACACTGCCACATTAGGGTGGCGCGCAGCAAACTTGGTAGCCCACACTTTCTGTACACTGTTAACGCTGTAATTTTCCGGCCAGACATCACCAATTTCCAACGGCGATTCAATATGATTCTTGCTCACATCATCGGCAAAATATTTTTCCAGGTAGGAAGTATCTTTGGGAATCGAACGCATAGACAGTATGGGATAACCCATCGCCTGATATTCTTCTAATACGCCGTGATTCATTCCCGGATCATTATGATACGGACGCCCAATCATCAGCAATGCCATACGGTTTTCTTTTTCAATCTGATCCAGTACGATTTTGCCTTTTTCCTGCATCATGTGATCAAATCTGTCCAATGCAGAAAATGCCTGATCAATGGCAAAATTATTTTCGTCTTCGGTTATATGTAAATGCTCAGCAAAACACTCAAACATTCGTTGTTTTAATAGTAACCGCTCCATTAAGGACACCGCCGGGTCAAGATAACGAATACTACGATCTGCAAAGAAATCCCGCTCTTTGGTAAACGCCGCGCCCACAACTTTCGGTGTGCCTGACACAATGGGGCAACAGGCTGTGTCCATTACCCGTTCGACAAAAGTCGGAATATGAGTAATCGCCGGGAAGAAAATAAAATTAAGTGGTTTCTTCTCGTGATGAGTAAACAATAAATTATGGATATGCGCCTGAACTACTTTGGCGGGGTAACACGGGTCAACCGAACCATACTTACCACCGGCCTGCCATAATTCCTCTGACGTATCATCAGAGAAAACAATGTTCCTTGGCAAAATACCCAGAGTTTCAAAATAGGCCCGCCAGAACTGCCCCGTACTCCACAGGTTCAAGGCTTTGGGAATACCAATACGAATGGATTTTCGTTGTTCCAGTGCATCCGGTGAGGAACGTTCGAAACCTCGCGCCACGGTTTTGTGTTTGACACCACCGAATAGCGTTCGCTTAACCGCGATATCCTTTATTGGCGTACCCTCGTCGGGCAAAGACTCGACTTTATAGAGATGTTTAAAATTCCAGGTAGCCTCATAGTCGACCAAATTCGGATAAGCAACGGAAAGTTCGCGGCGTTTTTTATTCAACGCGCGCAAGGCATCATGATCTTCCACCGTGCCTTTTTCACAGGAGAACCCGGAAATATAGCGCGCGGTTTCGGTTGCACTGACTTTGGCATCAATAAAAGTGCGTGAACAATTATTTGCACAAAAATCGCAACGGGTGCTTTCGTCATTTTTGGTGCGGTATTCCAAATCAATCGCTTCATTCAGGCCAATAAATTGCGATTTACCTTTACGCTTTACCACACGAATGGCTTCAAAGGCGGCACCTAAAGCACCTGCCTCGCCGGTATGAGGGTGAACATACACTTCCGCATTCGGCACACGTTCTTCGATATAATCCACTTGTGCTTTTACCGCGGCCATATTTTTTTGCGTACCACCCTGTAACACAAAAATACGCCCCAGCTCAGCCATACGTGGAATCTGCACCACATACTGCCAAATATTTTTGGGTAGCACCAAGGCCAAACCAGCAAGCAGTTCTTCGCCGTTGAAACCTTCTTTTTGAAAATTCACCCGGTCGGAATCTAAAAATACCGCACAGCCATAACTGAATTTGGGTGAGAGATCCGCTTTAAATGCCGTCGCAGCATATTCCGTTACCGGCACACCGAACTGGTCGGCCATCGCCTGCAATAACATGCCATTACCGGCCGAACAGGAGTTGGACAGACGGAAATTTTTGATGGTTTGGTTTTGCATAAACAAAACCTTAATATCCTGCCCGCCAACATCACATATCACATCCACATTCGGAAAATAATGTTGCGCACTTTTCATGTGCGCCACAGTTTCCACAATATTGGCATCGGCTTTTAATGCGGTTTCCATTACATCACCAGCATAACCAGTCACGCCAAAGCCGAGTATATTTAGCGTTGCATTCTGTTCGTTCGCCCAATCACGTAATTGGGCAAACATTTGCTTCATATCTTCCAGCGGGTTGCCCTTGGAAAGTTGATACACTTTCTGCAGAATTTCGCCGTACTCATCCACCAACACACATTTGGATGACGTCGAACCACCATCCAAACCAATGTAGCCCTCAATGGTGGATTGCGCCCCCACGTTTTTTGCTTCAAATTTTGGGAGCTGATATTTTTCACTAAAAGCGTTGGCGTCTTCTGCGGTTTTGGCTAATGCCGGCCCAGCGCTGTTGCCCAACTTGGCTTTTCTGCCGTTAGTAATAAATTCTTGAAGTGCATCCAAACCACCGCAGTAAGGCACATCTTTTTCGTGTAGACCAAATAATACAGCACCATAAGCCGCGTAGTATTCGGCGTTCTCCGGAGCAAAAATCAATTCATCAAGGGGGATATGTGTGGGGTATTCATAACCGCGCTCATCCCAGGTTTGGGGAATACGATAGCGCCAACATTCGCGCAAAAAAGGCAAATAGGTATTCGGGCCGCCCAACAGCAACACTTTGGACTTTAAGGTATTGCCTCGCGTTAATACGCTGAGGTTCTGTTGCACAATGGCATCCGCCAGGGAACAGAGAATTTCTTCCGAAGGAATACCGCTTTTCACTAAATTAACGATATCCGTTTCGGCAAACACACCGCACTTGGCGGCAACATGATGCAATTTTTCCGGGTTAAAAATCAGTTTGCTGACATCATCTTGTGGCATGCCCACTTTAACGAAGCATTTATCAATCGTCGCCCCAGTACCCGATGCGCATTTATCGTTCATTGAAGTGGTTGCGCGTTTTTCCCCGCTTTTTTCGCTGGTTTTAAACATGATGATCTTGGCATCTTGCCCGCCAAGTTCAATCACACTGCCCACATCCGGGTGCAAATCCTCCACCGCCATGGTCACGGCGTTCACTTCCTGAATGAATTTTGCGTTGAGATGGGGAGCAATGGGTGCAGCACCGGAGCCGGTGACAAAAACCCGCGTTCGATGGAGGGAAATATTGGGTAGATCCAGCAGAATCTGTTGCAGCATCGCCAGCACTTTTTCCGCCTGGCGGGTTTCGTGCCGTTGGTACTGGCTCCAAAGTATTTTTTTACTTTCCGCTTCAACCACCACCGCCTTCACCGTGGTTGAGCCAATATCAATACCGAGAGTAAGTGTTTTTTCCATCCGCTTTTTTTGGCTTTGTGAATCCGTGGGCTAACTTTAGACGAATGAGTATAGAGTTCAATGGTTAAGGAAAAATTTTGTGAAAGACAAATTGCAAAAATGCCATTTAAAGAAACCAGCCACTCCAATACAGAACAACGATCAACACTAAGAAACAAGACGTGTGGATAGAGTCTGGTTATTGGCAATAAGCCATGGATCGGGCGATTAAACTACAATACCAGACAAAAATCGATCAAATTTCACACAAAACCGCTAAAACAATCCAGTAGGGACAGTGAGAGTATCAGTAGAGAAGGCCCACTGTTTCGCAAAAGAACAGGCACCCCATCCACGCCTTAACTGAACGTCAGCCGAATCAATCCCTCCTCGCATCACAGCACCCAATCAGGAAGATTAAGCGACTGTGCCCTATTATGAATAAAATGGATAAGGATTAAATATTCCAGCCAGGCAAATAACCTACTTTATGAAGGGAACCACCAACCAGTCTTCTGCATAAAAATTGTCGGGCATTTTTTGCAATGCATCATCCGGGCAAAACTCGATATCGTTGAAGGGAGGCTTGACCCCATTATTAAGCGCCAAATGCAAAAACGCCAAACCTTCAAGCCATAAGTATTTATGGGCAATAAACTTGGGCGGGCTGGTGGTAAAAGCCATTGTTTTTGCTGCCACTTCTTCTCGGTAGTCAAATAAAGCACTTTCAAATAGCGGCCAAAAATCATTCATGGTTAAGTCGTCTAGCCCAAGCAAGGCATAAATCATTTCCAATTTGGTTGTATCTTCCGTAACACGTTTATAGGCATTTAGCTGTGCTTCAATCTCTTCAGAGAGCTCACACTTATTATTGGCAAGCAATAAGAGAAGCCAGCATAAGTGAAAGTTATCTTCGTATTCCAATTTTGGCGTTGGCACCTGTGGCAGTACAGTACGAATACGAGCGAGTAAAGGCATATCACCCGTAATAATTGCCGCCATTAGCGGGGCGTTATAGGTAAGCAGGGGTTGATGCTGGTAATGGTTTTGGCTAGTACCTAAAAAGCGCACCCAATTATTGGCGCTTCTATACAGGTTCGCAAAAAACATTGGGGGCTTGACATCAATAAACATAGATGCCGCTGATAAGGTTAAAAATAAATCGCATACCTTCCTGACATCGTCCCGAAATTCTCGCCAGTCGTCATCCAAGCGTATAGGCCAGTTCATATCCTCTAATTGGAATATGGCACCGTCTTGCATGCCTTTTAGGTCAAATTCTGCCATGTTTTTTCCATTGCGTTGGCGCGACCATATTAAAATACTTATTTATAAACCATTCCATCCGTCAGCTTTTTTAACCACATAACCTTCAATTCCAGCTTTTTCCAAGGCTTCTTTAACATCATCACTAATGAAAATTTGATCAAGTTTTTTACTTGCCCGAAATACCTTCGCGTCATCAGGTATAGCTTTATAATCAACTACCAAGTTTTTTATACGATCAACTTGACTTTCATCTAAAAAACTCATTCTACAACTCGAACTATCCATATCAATAATATCCACGCTTTGTATTACATTGCATATAACATAGTCTTTCGATGATATTTCATGTTTATGATCACATAGCCAAATAGGTAAATACTCTATACTTGTTATACCAATTTCATCAAATATTTTTTTAACTTTGCTATTAACTATTAATAGCGCATTGATGCTGTCTAAGAAATCGTACAACTGAGTACCTTCAGGATATTGTGGATCATAATAGATTTTGCAGTCCTCCACAGACGGGTACTCATCTACTAAACTTATACCTTCATCAAACTTGTAAGACTCTGGCATTTCTGAAGATAGCCTTGAAAGAAAGACTGCATCAGACGAACAGTCTGCGTTAATTGCCCAGTACTTCATATATTTTTTCTCTACTTTAATTTACAGGAAGACTTCTCGGATAAACCTGTGTAATTTTTATCAATACCGGCGTCGCGACCCTCAACATATGCAGTAATATACTCTTCTCCGAGGGAGTGCAAAAGTTCCCAGCAATCATCCTCTATCCCAGTCATTTGTTTAGCCAGTTTCACGCTAACATTAGGGTGAGGCTTTTTTAAATCACCTCTAATATTTTTTATTTGTTTTGATATTACCTCCAACCGTCGCTGCACATGCTTTGTATATCTGGGGTGGTTAGACGGATGCCGAAGCATTTTATGCACAGGCTGAAAAAACTCCATTTTTGCGGCAGGAAGCGGGATCATATTTCTTTTATTATTTACATTATAATCAGACATTAATAGTAAATAGTATTGTTCTTGGGTAAAGACTTCTTCGAAACTTCCATTAACAATATATTCCGAATAAAAAGCACTACCAGGAATCATATGATGAGCATTCCACTTATAGGGCATAGAACACCTAGCTTGCTTTCCCGCCTTACTTCTCTGCCTTTTTTTGACATAACCGCTTTTGCTGTCACCCTCTACTTTTTCTTCTTCACCAGTATACTTCGCTTTGTGGTTAAAATTACACTTTACGGCGCCATATGAATAATACTTTGTAAACACATCAATCAAGTTGGGATATTCTTCTCCATAAGCTTTTTCAATAAACGATTTTTCAACCGCAAATACATTACCTTCACCGCCGCGATCCTCTAGTCCATCTTTTACTCTTTCAGCATAATATTTGTCCTTCCACAAAACAGCGGTTAACTTACCAGTAAAAGGGGTGTGCTCTTCGTTCCCTTTTTTATCTTCAGAAGGAGAGTTTTTCTTTTGTTTTTTGTTTTCATCATCAGACCAATCTTTAACTTTGGTTCCAAGCTTTTCTAAAAACTCTTCATCTGAAAGATAAGGTTTATTGTTATCTTTATTATATTTACTCTTTCCATATTCTCGCAGTAGCTCTTGCACGGAAGCCATTTAAATATCTCCGGAATTTGTTATACGGTTATACGAATCAGAGCTCGCCGGCCACTGTCTTCAGACAAGCTAATTAAAAAATTACACTGCCTGGCGTATTGCCTTTCCACACTAGCCACTAAGGTTATCAGAGCCAACGCTCCCATCATTGCACCTACTTCACCGAACCCCAGTGCAGGAATATGCTCCTCTGGTGGAGGTAGTTTGGGGTAGCGAGTTTTTAACAGCACTTGGAGCATGCCATATTCCATTGCTCGGTTTTCCTGTCCATTTATGTCCAGTATCAATTCCGGGTAGTAGCGTAATTCTTCTGGCAAAAGCTGCTCGTACAACGCAAAAAGTTTTTTGCCCGACCAGGACTCCACCTCCGCGTCTCCATCGTTTATATCAAAGGTTGTTCTATCCATGGCAATGTCCACAGACATTGGCACGCCCCCCTGGCCACCTGCAGTACTCACCAGAATAATGGCTGCACCTTCGCCGGGAATGTAACCCACTGGGTTGTCTGCGGTTTTCAGCATGTCGCATTCCAGTTGAAGCTCCAGATCTTCTGCACCCAGAAGGCTATCCGAAATCATAAGCAGGCAATGGTCGGCCTCAGCGTTGGCGAGTATTTCCTTGGCTTTTTGCAGTATACGGGCAAAAGCCAAACGATCGCCGAACACAGTTTGCAAGGACGCCTGGTTTAGAGCAGGGTTTAATTGGTGGAGCAGGTTCGGAACAAAAGAATCAAGATAAATACGCAGGTATTCTTCACGTGGCGTATTGGGTGCAACCCCCAGGTCAATCTCCCTGTCGTAGGGGTCAGGTAGCGCCAATAAAACAGCGACACGACCGGGAACAGCGTGCTTTAGGTTTGCCAGTAAATCACCATAAGCCCGTTGTAACATTTTGATTGTACGCCCGGTATCCGCATAACCATTTAGTGCTGGTGCAGCAGCAACTGTTAGTGGTGAGGGTTCTTCGTCTCCGGGAAACATAAGCTGCATATGATCGTGAGCTGCAAAGCGATTTAGTCCTGCACGGTATGCCGCGCAGGCATCTTTGTACCCTCCCAGAGATGAGCAAAGACCTATGCCAGTAATGTTAACTGTGTCCACTTGAGGCTCTTAAGTTTTTTTATTGTTTGAGTACCCGCTTTTTATGTATGACTATTAAATTACATTTACATAATCTTAGGTGTAAAAAACGGTTTAACAGAATCACAGTTTTATACATAAATGGCACACTAGTTTTCATATGTGTATTAAAAGTACATAGAAGGACTTTTGACCAAGGTTAAGTGCTGCATAGATGTAATACAGCAAAAACCGTATCGGCTGTTGTTGTCCGAATCGCTCCAATAAGGTCAGAAAAAAAAAGCCGCTTTCAGATGAGAATTAAAAGCGTGTTAGTTGAGTAGCTGAAGCACAGATTGTGGACGCTGGTTCGCTTGCGCGACCATGGTCTGTGAGGCTTGCTGCAATACTTGAGCACGGGAAAGTTGGGCGGTTTCTGCCGCGTAGTCGGCATCCACAATACGGGAGCGGGCACCGGCTGTTTTTTCTGCAATGGTGGCTAAATTATTCACGGTAAATTCAAGCCGATTGTTGATTGCCCCCAATTCAGAGCGCGCATCGTTGATGGTTTCCAGCGCGTTATCCACCACTTCAATGGCATTTTGCGCTTCCCTGGCGGTTGCCACGCTGATACTGGACAAACTGGAGCCGGCAAGGCCTTCGATCTCCGCGTTCATATCCCGTAACCCGGTGGCGGTTTCGCCATCGTCAGTCACGGAAACACGAATATCCTGGTCGTTTATAGAAGTGAGCTGAATACGCGGGCCAATGGTAAACACTTCATCGCCAATACGATTATCCGCATCAGTATCGGTTAAGTTTTCGGTGCCGTCGACACCAAACGAAATACCCAAGCGATGCAATGTTTGCAAACCACGATTATTGCCCAGTGAAACCTGAATTGCCGATGAGCCTTGCAACTGAAGCTCACCGTTATCGTCAATGGAAGCAATCACGCCAGTGGTGATTGCCTGAGCATTAATTTCATCGAGAATGGTTTGGGTATCCGTCAGGTCAGACAATGCAATTTCAGTGTCATTCAGTTTGATAGAGCCTGTTCCTACTCCCACGTTAGTCAGGCCTAACTCGGTAAACAATGCGCCGCCAACACTATCACTCCAATTAAGCGTATTTTCAGAATGGACATGTAAACGGCCCGTGTCGTCAGCATAGGCGGTGGCACCATGGTAATCAGTCAATGCATTAATGGCCGCAGCAATATCCGAGGCCACATCACCACCATTCACAGCAACCCCCACACCATTAATGCCGAGGAATCCGGCGTTAACAATGCCACCAACCGGTGCAGCGGAATAGTTTTCAATAGAGGTTCCGGTATCCATACGGAAAGATTGTTGAGCCACTATAGCTGCCACCACATTAGTGTCTGCGGTTGCATTGTTGATTGCGTCCACTTTGGCCATCAGCCCCTGATTAGCCTCGACAGGTTCAATCGACACGCCATTGATAATCAAGTCATTGGCATTGAGCGCCGCCATTTGCCCAGAGGAATCCAACACCTGACCGAGTACGCTGCCCTGCTGTTCCACAGCCATTAGGCCGAGCAAGCTTAAATCGGCATCCACCCCATTGGCTCCCAAGGTAACCGTCACGGGGTCACCGCCATCGGAAGTGAGCACTAACTGTGCGTCTGACGTCAGCAAACCACCGGAGTATTGCGCAGGAATAATGAGGTTAAAATCCTGTGCGGGTCCGATGGCGGTATTGTTTATCACATCCTCAGCATTTAGTGCGCTACCACCATAATCCGAGCCGTGAATCGCACCGGTATCCGTTTCGGTGCCGATGCCGCCCTCGAAATTTAAGTTGGTGGTCATATAGGTATAACCGGTGGTATCAAAATCCGTCTCAAACGAAGCCAGACTGTTCCACCCCGTTGCACCGCCGTGATCGCTGGCCACATTGGCCAACGCCGTGCTGATATCATCGCCTGCGGATAAGTAAGCCATCACTTCGTCGATACCTGTACCACCCGCTGCAATAATATCCTCATGCATCATTTTGACTGCAACATATCCGGCTGAATAGCCAACTGCAGTAATGCCACCACCGCCGATTTTCCCGGTGGCAAACGCGGTGGATAATTCCGCCTGGTTGTCCAGATTACCCCCGGCAATATCCAGTTCCACACGCTCATCACCACCATGAATCAGTTCCGACGCGCCCTCTTTAAACCACTCGGGTAGCACCGTTGAACGCATATCCATATTTCTAAACATCACCGCATGAACCATTTCGTGGGTGATGATGCGATCCATATACAGATAGGGGCTGCCGCCGCTGGGGTCACCGGATGCGGTAAAGTCAGCCATATCCACTTCCAGTGTGAGGCTGGTGCCCAACCCGCCGCCACCAGGAACCAGAGCCGTGACTCTGGCAGCCACATCACCCACACCATCGGTAAAGGTGAGATCCAGGGTTAAATCCACACCGTCACCCTTAATACCGAAATAGGTTTCTATAAGATTCTCTGCCTGGGCAATCCAGTTGGAGGTTAACCCTTCCACCACTTCGGCAATATCCGGGTCAGCAATTTGCGTAGAGTTAATGCCAGTGGCGCTGCCTTGGGTGGTGTCCTGCACTGTCATAGTGGCGAACTTGTCGCTAGTAAGGACTAACTTACCCTCGTCACTGAGAGATGCGTTAATGAGTGAACCAGCTTTCTGATTAATTTTATCGACCAGCTCGTCCAGAGACTGTGTATCGGAAATAGAAAAACTTTGTGATGTGCCATCCAGCAGGACACCGGAAATATTCACCGCCTCGCTGCCACTTAAATAGCCATCCCCCGCACTCGGGCTTTCGACAGTCAGGATGCTAGTGGCTGATACTCCAGAGACATTGTTATTAATGTCATCCAATAAAGCTTGCAAGGTACTGCCACTGCTCAAGGCACTGAGGGAATAACCATTAATTTTTAATGCTCCCGAAGCCAAATCTGCAGCCAAACCACCACTGCCATCAATATTCATTTGCGCGCCGACCAGGTCGCCACTGGTTGACGCCAAGCCCAGACTATTGGAATCCATTGCTGGAATACCAAATGAAATGGTCTGGTAAGCCTCTGCACCTACCTGGATATCAATATTTTGTTGTGAACCTTCTAGGATTTTCTGGCCGTTAAAGCTGGTGGTCTCAGCAATACGGTTAACTTCGGAAACCAACTGTTGGACTTCGGCATCGAGAGTCGCCCGGTCAGAATCTGAATAGATGCCATTGGCGGCTTGAATCGATAATTCGCGAACACGTTGCAGTAAGTTTGTACTTTCGTCCAGCGCCCCCTCAGCGACCTGGATCATCGACACCCCATCCATAGCGTTACGCACGGCTTGGTTCAAGCCTCGGATCTGAGAAGTCATTCGGTTACTGATGGCCAACCCAGCCGCATCGTCGGCAGCAGAGTTAATTCGCTTGCCCGATGCCAAACGCTCGCTTGCAATATCCAGCTCTCGGCCCGAGCTTGCCAACTGACGCTGCGCATTCAATGAAGCAATATTTGAATTAATAATCAGGGCCATGCAGACGCGGTTTCCTTTTATGGTAAAACGACTCCCCTTTTTCCGAGGAGTCACCTCAAAAGAAATAGCGGCTAAATTCACAAAGTTTTTAAGAACTTTTTTTCATGGTTTACGATATGAATTCTTGGTGAATAGGATTAAGAGAAAAAGACCATACGGATAAACTAAAAAACCAAGACGCGAAATATGAAAAGGAAAATATAGTGCCAATGTTATGCAGACAAAATTAGCAAAGGACATCCCTTAACTGACCCATCGGTACAGGAGATGCTCAAAGGGTAAAACAGATACTCACTCCCCGACGTTTAGTGACTATCTATTACATTAGATAACACATCTGCAACGGAGAAAGGCACGGAGAAAAGAATATACTCAACCATCTATTTACCTATCAGGACGAAGCGCAATGCCTGAAAAAATCGCATTCCAGCACATTTCAAGCAGACAAACCACCAATCCAAAATGGTTTTCTCCAGAAAAACAGTTAGCAGCTTCGTGCAATCCCCCTAATTTGTCACTAATAAACCATTTGACCATGCAAATGGAAAGGTTTATCTCCGCCTACCAAGTGCCAGATCTTAGTATTGCTTTAGTGGATAACGCATCAACAATTTGGACAAAGAGTTTTCAGCATGGTGGAAACCGCCGGAAAGCATATGCTGATAATGAGCAAGCCCGCTATTCTGTCAACACATTAAGTCACGTATTAACAGCCATAGCCATAATGCAGCAAATGGAACAGGGAAATTTATCGATAGACAAACCATACAGTGCGCTTTTCCCATATATGCCAGGCGCGACTTTTACCTTGCGTGACTTATTGAGTTATCCATCGAAATTGGATCAGTTATATTTAAAAAATCAGAACACACCTTTACCACGCTCAAAGGGTTCATCCGTAGAAAGCTATTCTCACGCTCTTACCTGTGCAGCGCTTGAACAGGCCTCAAGGCAGAGCATTGTCGACTATATGAACCGACAACTTTTACCGCAGTTGAATATGCGTCAGTCGAGCTTCCATGTGCGAGCATTCAGTGACAAACCAAACAACAAGTCCGATAACTCTGCATTTTCCAGCCGCCTGCAAACAACGATTGACGATTTATCTCAAATTATAAAAATGGTGAACCGTCGAGGAGCATCCAGTGCAGAGAGAGTGCTTCACCCTGACACCATTAACACAATGATAAACCCACAAACACCGACTCAGGAATTGAGTCACTACGGCTTAGGCTGGCACATTTTTGAAGAAACTCAAAACAGCAAACTGGTTGGGCATTTGGAACTATCAGCATTTAGCTCAAGTTCAGTTATGCTGTTGGATATGCATACTCAAGTAGGCATAGCCCTGTTAACCAATAACCAGCAATGCCAGTTACCGCTATACACCATTGCCAAAAAAGCGCTGACACACATGATTAATATTAAACGTCATGACAGCGGATCAATATAACTACCGGAGTGGTGTACGAGATGACCATAAGTAAAACTCCATCCTCAAAACAAACAACACGGTCAAAAAAATATATATGCCAAATCAAAAAAACACCCGTCACCTTTTTAACTGTTTTACTTTAAAGTGATCACTACATTAATACAGCGGGGTTTTGTAAGCCTGTTGTGTTTTGCCTTTTCTGCATTAACCCGAATATGATCGGATAACACTTTATCGCCTACGGAATACACATTTTTTGCTGTATACAGTTTAATAAATACATCCTCGAATAAATTATTAAGCTCCCCATCTGTAACGCTAAACACTTTCCTCTCATTTTATTTTTTATTGTCGTCGCGATTTGCTGCAACGAACAACAAGGTAGTAAAAACACGTTTCAATTATTACGATTTAATACTTACATCCGATTGATTTATTTTTTTTAAGTTGCTTAAATCGAACTCAAGGAATCTTCCTCAGCTTCTCTTAGATTTTTTATGGACGGCGGTACTATCAGCGCAGATTGAAGCGCAAGGAAAGGTAGAAACTGCATGCTGTAACCGGGAGCTAGAGATACACGGAAGTCATAACACTAATAATTGATACCTTTTTCTTATTAATACGAATTTTCGGACGGAGATAATAATGAATAACCTAGTCAAATTCGTTTTAGCGGCAGCGCTTGGCCTTGTAGGCGCGCAGAGCCTTGCTATTGACTGCACGGATTACCCTATTTATCAGCCCAACCAAACCGTAGTCGGCACTGGCGATCGAGTCAGAATTGGCGACAACGTTTACGAATGCCTGGTAGGCGGCTGGTGCTCACTGGATGGCCCATACCTACCCGGATCAGGCTGGGCGTGGGAATATGCCTGGAAGCTGGTTGGCGTATGCGATATTTCCAGCAGCAGTTCATCCTCCAGCAGTTCCAGTTCCACAAGCTCTTCAAGTTCCAGCAGCTCCTCCAGTAGCTCGAGTTCATCTTCAAGCTCCAGCAGTAGCTCTAGTAGCTCAAGCACCA
The DNA here is from genome assembly GCF_032773895.1 of Teredinibacter sp. KSP-S5-2. Taxonomy (NCBI): domain Bacteria; kingdom Pseudomonadati; phylum Pseudomonadota; class Gammaproteobacteria; order Cellvibrionales; family Cellvibrionaceae; genus Teredinibacter; species Teredinibacter sp. KSP-S5-2. Next base: position 3,706,791 of record NZ_CP120416.1, read on the forward strand.
GTTCAAGTTCATCAAGCAGCTCTTCATCCAGCGGCAGTAGCCTCCCCGTTTGCCCACCAAATGTATGGCAGCAAGGAACGGTATATGTCGGCGGCAGTGATCCCATTCTGGTTCCAGGGCCACCTCCGATGTCTTGTAAAGCAAAATGGTGGACGCAAGCCGAACCAAACCCAAATGACCAATGGGGTCCATGGGATTGTGAGCCATGCCAGATTTCTTCCAGCAGCTCCAGCTCCTCTTCAAGCTCAAGCTCTTCGAGTTCATCAAGTAGCTCATCCTCCAGCTCCAGCAGCAGTTCCTCCTCGTCCAGTTCTAGCAGCTCTTCATCAAGCTCCTCGTCTGGTGGAACACCCGTGGCAACTCACGGCCAACTGCATGTTTGTGGTACCAAGCTGTGTAACCAGAATAATCAAACCATTCAGTTACGCGGTATGAGCACCCACGGTTTGCAATGGTATGGTTGGAACAACTGCTTAACCGAAGCTTCCCTGGACGCTCTGGCAAATGACTGGAAAGCGGACATTCTCCGTATTTCGCTTTATGTTCAGGAAGGCGGTTATGAGACCGACCCAATCGGTTACACAAATCAGGTAAACCGTTTAATCGAAGAGGCCACTGAGCGCGGCATGTATGCCCTTGTTGACTGGCACCAACTCTCACCCGGAGATCCAAACGCGAACTTGAATCTTGCAATCGATTTCTTCACCGATATCGCGCAAGCGCACAACGGCAAAAACAACATTATTTATGATGTTGCCAACGAGCCAAACGGTGTGACCTGGGATGCGGTACAGAGCTATGCGATGCAAATCATTCCCGTGATCCGCCAACACGACCCAGACGCAGTGGTCTTGATAGGCACACACGGCTGGGGCTCTCTGGGGGTTTCGGACGGTAAAACCGCACAGGATATCGTGAACAACCCGGTCACCTTGGATAACATCATGTACACCTTCCACTTTTACGCGGCATCACATGGACAAAGTTATCGCGACAATCTGGTTTGGGCGGCCGAGAGACTTCCTATCTTCGTAACCGAGTGGGGTTCACAAACATACACCGGTGACGGCACCAATGATTTTGCCAGCACGCAGGCGTATCTGGATATTCTCAACCAGTATCAGATTAGCTGGACTAACTGGAATTTCTCCGATGACTTCCGGTCTGGCGCAGTTTGGAAACAAGGTACTTGTTCCGCCAATAACAACTGGAGCACAGCTAACTTGAAAGAAGCCGGCCTTTGGGTACGAGATAAAATTCTAAACCGCTAACAATCTTCCCCTTGCGGCACTTTGCTGCAAGGGGCTTTCCTTTTTTATTTATTTACCACATCGGCTGCATAGTCATCCGGCCTTATAACCTTCCAGCCTTCAACACCAGGGTGTATCACACCAGCAGCTTCATAGGCCCGTTTTACCCGGCCCATTTCGTGCAGTTTCACCAGTCCGCGATCTATAGCCTGTTTTACACGAAACCCTTGTGGGTGGTTTTTGCTGATTACCCAACCACGGGAACCATCCAGTTCAACTTTCAAATTGGGTTTAGGCTTTAAACTCAACCCGATTGCTGAATAAGTCAAATCCGAAGTACTTGGAAAGGCAATCAACATAAAATCGACGCGCTGGATATACACCATTTTAAACATGTGCTCCCAGTTCACGGTGTTGTAAAGGTGCTTGAGAGGAAGTTTATTTAGTGCATTCCAGTCAGGCCGCCATTGATGACTGGAAACCGCAGTCAGTTGACTAAAATCCAAGGCTTGCGAAAACTTGGGGTTATCCGGGTTCATATAAATTCCGGCAAAGTACTGGCCTTTAGTTAGAGTCTCGGCCGAAACAAACAACTGCGGATGGTCTTCTCCAACATCCTCCCGCCATATGGTATTGCTAAAAACAACCGCCTCACCTGCAGACATACGCAAAAGCATTCGGTCGTAGCTCACCCCACCCCATTTCTCTGGTTTTATATCTTTTTCCGGGATGCCCCCCAAAACCAGAGATTGCATTAACAGGACATAATCCACTAAATCGCGACGACTACCAGGGCGATCAAAGTTATCGATATCCAAAATGCTTTGCCCTTGCAGAAAGCCCGGCATATCGTCCATGACGATATCCACTACCAATAAATTAATCTCGGACTGAGACTTGTCAGGTAACTCATTTGCGCTCAATGCGAATGAACACAAAAGCAACATCGATAACGAAAGTAACCGAATAAGAGAATGACTATTCATCAAAATAATAACCGGAACATGAAGCAAGATAAAAACCTCAACTATAAGGATAGCTGGCAAAAAACGTTAAGACACCTTTCCAAATAAGACAATGCCGAGACGGGTCCTCTCCATCGCCTGGAATAAAAATAGATATCCCCTTTTCAAGAGCTGGCTCGCTCCGGTAAAACAAGAGCGAGAAACAACACTGACAAAGCCAAACCAATCCGTTAGTCTCTGCTATATACGACTCCGACAAGCATCACATAGAGCAGACGATGAACTATTGGCTATTTAAAACTGAACCTGCGGAATACAGTATTCTGGATCTCAAACATGAAAAGAACAGCACAGGACGCTGGGACGGCATTCGAAACTACCAAGCCAGAAATTTCATTCGGGACAAAATTCAGATAGGGGATCAGGTTTTCATCTACCACAGTCAATGCAAACCCGTTGGCATTGCAGGCACGGCACGTGTGGTCAGCGAAGCCTACCCTGATCCAGCGCAATACGATCCGGAATCCCATTATTACGACCCCAAGTCGACACAGGAAACCCCTCGCTGGTTTAGTGTGGATATCCAGTTTCAAACAGCGTTTAAGCAGATATATCCGCTCGCAACCATAAAAAACCAAACGGCATTGGCGGATATGGTGTTAGTGAAACAAGGCCGGTTATCGATTCAACCCGTCAGCAGGCAGGAATGGCAATTTATTGTGAATCAGAATCTGTAGTATTACTGGCTGGTATTGATTCCGTCGGGTTTAACAGCTGCCAGCCCTTCACTTTGGGCGTGAAAAAACCAGAATCAAAATACGCTTGTCGAATTCGGCCCTGCTTATTCAACAACGCCATTCCTTTAATCAAAGTGGAAAAGGTATCCATTCCCTGCGCGTGGGATTTACTCACAACCCAATGGCGACTTCCTGGCAGCACAATGGCAAAACCGGGAATAGGTACCAGCTTCCTCTGATCGTACTCGATTCCCAAATCGTCCTGATCTGAAAAACGGGAAAGCATAAAATCCACACGCATCTTCGACACCATATCAAACATAAGATGCCAGTTCCGCGCATGATGGAGCGATGCCACCCCCAAACTCTGCAGTAAAGCCCAATCTGCCGGCCAGTTCTGATTAGAGACAGCTCTCAGCTCCTGGATTTCCTCAAGTGATGACGCCCGCAACGCCTGATTGTTATTAGGGCTGGTATACAAACCAACCACAGATTCTCCATTCTTCAGCAGCGGCGGGGAAATTAGAAAACGGTTGTGATCAATATCCGACCACCAGATACTTGATCCCACAGCAACAGCCTCGCCATTACCCGCAATACGTAACATACGCTTATAGTTTTCTTCGACAACGAAGCGCGGCTTCATTGTACTTCCACCTAACTCCAGAGCCTGAATAAACAGAATAATCTCAACCACATTTCTGCGAGAAGATGGTCCACCATAGCGGGTTAAAGTACGGTACTCCCGACCGTTTAAAAGCGACGCAATGTCTTTCTCATCATCAGGCGCAATAACAATATCAATGTATCCCCCGGCATGGGACGTCAGAGACATCCAGCACCCCAAAATACATAGAATCACGACAGAAAGCCGTATTATTTTTTGCGAAAGAAGAAGTCGTAGATGCGCCACGTTTTACCAAAATAGAAATCTATTGCCCTGACAACACATAAGTGTAGTCGACAACAGCTAATTATTCACATTAGATATATGAAGAACGCGAGAGCATAAAAAAACGATGTCGCAAATAAATTCCAATTAAAATGTAAACTAATGCAAAATCGAGAAGCATTCTTTATTTTCTCAACGGATGATAAAAAAAATGTGAATAATCTAACCAAACACTTATAAAGTTCATTTTTTCTTAAGAGAAAGGTGGTTGAATAGTATAAAAATTTACAAACAGAAATCATTCCCATGCCAAAACCGCACATGCACACAAAACACATAGTGGCTGGTTTTATTTTCCGCACTCTCGTTATTTTTTTATTCTTCTTTCATAGCTCAATCGCTTTCTCCCACGGCGATGGTAACGCCAAAATACATCAACTCGATCATCAAATTGAGCACAACCCGAACAACGTAAAACTCTATGAAAAACGTGCCAAACTACTCATATTGAATGAGAACTGGAACAAGGCTCTACAGGATTTAAAAAAAATCGAGAAGCTAAACCCAGAAAATACTGACGTATATCTATCGCGAGCAGAAATTTATTACGCACAAAACAAATACAATAAGTCGCTTAAAAGCATTAATAGGTATCTGACCTCACATCCTGACAACGTGCCTGGCCGACTTGTTCGGGCCCGTGTATACACCTCCATACAGCAAATAAATGAGGCAGAAACAGACTACCGTTTCGTACTCACTAATGCGCAGAGAACCTTACCTACCTGGTACACAGAGTTTGCCGAGGCGTTGCACAGCCACAATAAAAACGAGCAGGCAATACAAATTCTCGAGCAGGGAATGGCCACATTGGGAGACTTAAATGTTTTTGCCCTTACCGCCGCAGAAATCGAATTTAATTCCGGTCAGGTAAACGCGGCACTTACCCGTATTGATACCGTGTTAAACAAGGCTGACCGTAAGGATATCTGGCTGGCGCTACGCGGGGATTTCTTATTAAAAGCCAACCGAAAAGACGAAGCAAAAGCAGCATACACAGCGGCATTGCGCTCCCAAGCCAATCTGCCACAACACATACAAAATAAACCCATCTCCAGGGAGCTGGTACAAGCTCTGGAAACAAAATTGAAAACACTCTGATCCGCCATAAAAAAATAAAGGACCAAGTGTATCAATCACCCAATGCATTCTCGGGTGCAAACAAGTAGTGCTTTTAAATAACTAACATCAAATCCGCCTTTACCGGTGGAGGGGAGTTCACCATGAAGACACGCCACTTTCTGGTCGTGGCTGTGTGCGCGAGTATTTTTTCTTTACTCAGTTCATTTAGCGCATACGCAGCCCTTACCAGAGAACCTTATATTCAATCAGTTTCGACCTCTTCCGCAGTAATTCGCTGGAGAACATCATCGGCTTCAGATAGCCGCGTCACCTTCGGAACTGACCTGGGTAATATGACACAAACTGTCGATAGCCCAAGTTCGACCACCGAACATATTGTGACCTTAACCGGCTTAGCACCCGACACACGTTATTACTATGCGGTTGGCTCATCTACCTCGACGGAAGTCGGTTTCACTAATGAATATTATTTTGAAACCGCGCCCACTACAGGCTCTGCTGTTGATACACGGATATGGGTAGTCGGAGACCCCGGTACTGGTGACAATAATCAGGCCCGAGTCAGGGACGCTTACTACAATTTCGACAACACACATACCGATGTCATGCTTGCGCTTGGCGACAACGCTTATAACAACGGTACAGAAAATGAGTATCAGCAAAACTTTTTCGATGTCTATGCCAATTTAATGCGCAACACCGCAGTGTGGCCAGCGCGCGGTAATCACGAGCGTGACCTTGCCGTCCACGAAGCTAATTTTACCTTGCCAACCAATGGTGAAGCTGGCGGTACCGCATCCGGTAGCGAACTCTATTTTTCGTTTGATCACGGCAATATTCATTTTGTCTGCCTGGATTCGTTTACCTCATCCAACTTAAATGGCAATGCGATGTACGACTGGCTGGAAGCGGATTTAGCCTCCACCTCACAAAAGTGGATTATTGCGTACTGGCACCACCCACCCTATTCGCGCTCCGATGCACACGATTCCGATAGTGAATCCGGACAACGCATCATGCGCGAACGCGCGGTACCGATTCTGGAAAAATATGGCGTCGACCTCGCCCTTGCCGGCCACAACCATTTTTATTCCCGTACCATGCTGATCAACAACCACTACGGCAGCTCCAGTACCTTCGATGCCAACCTGCACGCCATCGACAGCGGCGACGGTCAAGAAGCGGGCACAGGCGCGTATAACAAAGGAACTAACCCCGAAGGCGCGGTATATGTACTGGCTGGAAGCTCAGGCAAAATCGGTTACTCCATTATTCATCACCCAGCCAACCTGGTGGAAATAAAAGTCCTGGGCTCAGTCATTGTCGATGTCAGCAATGACCGAATGGATGTGAAGTTCCAACGGGAAACAGGCACCATTGCCGATTACTTCACCATCAAAAAAACGCCCCCCGTCAACACCGCACCAAGTGTGAATGCCGGTGCAGATCAAGCCATCAGCTTGCCTGCGGACGCCATACTTAACGGCACAGTAAGCGACGATGGTCTGCCAACTTCCGGCGCGCTCAGCGTATCCTGGTCTAAAGTCAGCGGCCCCGGCAATGTCACCTTTGCCAACGCCAGCAGCGCAAACACCAACGCCAGCTTCTCTCTGGCCGGCACCTATGTACTGCGTTTGACAGCAAGTGATTCCGAATTAGCATCAACGGATGACATCACCATTACCGTAAATCCACCGCCATCAAACCAGGCACCGACAGTCGATGCAGGTATTGATCAGACCGTCACCCTACCCAATGCCGCCGTGCTTTCTGCCACGGTCACCGACGATGGCCTGCCGTTAGGGGTACAAGTGACAACAGTGTGGAGTGTGGTTTCCGGCCCTGGTACCGTGACCTTTACCAATACTGCTGCTGCCATTACTGACGCCAGCTTTTCTGTGGATGGCAGCTACGTATTACGTATCACCGCCAGCGACACCGAATTTACCGCGATCGATGACATCACGGTAACCGTCAACCCAGAGCCCCCCAACCAACCACCCGTTGTAAGCGCAGGCCCTGACCTTGGCACCTCGGTGAACAGTGCAACGCTTCTTGCCGGCGCAAGCGTAACCGACGACGGCAAAGTCAGCCCGGTTACGCTCACTTGGTCGCAAGTAAGCGGCCCAGGTGTGGCCACGTTTACCGACGCCAGCCAAATCCAGGCAACGGTTACCTTCCCCGTGACTGGCGATTATGTCTTGCAAGTCACCGCCAACGACGGCGAGTTCACCGTAAGCGATGACGTTGCGGTTACCGTGTCCGACCAACCGGTGGTGCTGGAAGAGGAAAACTTTGAAACAGGTTTTGGCAATTGGGTGAACAGCAACACCGGAGATAATTACGACTGGACCCGAGACAGCAACGGCACACCTTCCAGCAGTACAGGCCCACTTACCGGCGCCAACAACAGCAGTTGGTACGTTTATCTGGAAACCTCCAGCGGTCAAGGTGCCTACAACGCCGGAGACAACGCCATACTGGAAGGCCCAAGCATCAGCGGCAGTAATCGAACCCTCAGCTTCGATTACCACATGGTTGGCTCCAATATAGGCACACTGTATGTGGATGTGTACCACGCAGGCGCCTGGACCAATGGCGTGTTCAGTCTGAGTGGGCAACAACAAACCAACCAAAGCGACGCCTACCTGACAGCGAATGTCGACCTTGGTCTGTATACCGGCAACATACGTGTTCGTTTCCGATCCGTTGCGGCAGGCGGCTGGCGAGGTGACATAGCCATAGATAACATCAAGATTCAGGGCATTCCTGGTGGCGGCACCGGTAATAACGCGCCGGTATTTAACGCCGACCCAATCGATAAGGGGTCAGTTGCTGCAGGCGCAAGCTTTGTCGCAAACCTCGCCAATGATGCCGTTGACTCAGATGGCGATAGCCTGAGTTTCAGTAAGCTTTCTGGCCCAAGCTGGCTCAACATCTCAGCCAATGGCGACATAAGCGGTACTCCGACTGCAACCGATGTAGGAACCAATAGCTTCCAGGTTCAAGTATCTGACGGCAGCTTGACCGATACCGCCACCATGACCATTACCGTGACCGAAGGAGACCTTACCGCGGTGCTACTCAGCGATGATTTCGAATCGGACTTGGGTAACTGGAGCAACGTTGCTTACGACAACTACGGCTGGCAGCAAGACAGCAACGGTACGCCGTCATCCAGCACAGGCCCCAACACCGGAGCCCAAGGGTCAGTCGGTTATGCCTACGTAGAAACGTCAAATGGCAGTGGAGCCTATAACGCAGGTGACGTGTCTATCATCGAAAGTGCCCCGATTTATGTCCTCAGCGACCTGAGCATGGCGTTCGATTACCACATGTACGGCAGCAACATGGGCACTCTCTATGTGGATGTCTTTAGCAATGGCACTTGGTATGAAAACCAATGGAGTATCACAGGCCAGCAGCAGGCCTCCAATGCGGCGGATTATCAATCGGTCAAAATCAACCTCTCGGCCTTTACCGGAGAAATCAAACTGCGGTTACGCAGTGTGGCAGCAGGGGGCTATCGAGGTGATATGGCCGTCGATAATATCGTTGTTCGCGGCATCGCCGATCCCAACCCGCAACCGGATGCCGGCCAAGCACCATCGGTCAACGCCGGTGCAGATCAAGACATCAGTATTCTTGCCGGCCAAAGCAGTGTGCAAGCTGTATTAACGGGAAGTGTGAGTGACGATGGCTTACCCCTTTCCGGACAACTCAGCAGTGTTTGGTCTGGCCCTTCGGGCGTGGTATTTGCCAACGCAAACCAAGCCAATACCACGGTAACCTTACCTGGGGCAGGCAGCTACACACTCACTCTTGAAGCAACGGACGGTATGTTAAGTAGTCGTGATTCGGTAACGATTACCGTCACCGAAAACACGACGCCAATAGCAATAACCACCCTCAGTAACGAAGTTGAGTTCCAGGGAATCGACAGTGACGCGACTCAGGCGGTCTTCTTCTCCTTTGATGTGCCTGCAGGCAGAAGCGAAGTGTTATTTGAGTTTAAAGACGGCTCTGGCGATGCAGACATGTACATCAAGGTAGGAGGATTACCCTCGATAACGGATTTTGATTACAAGTCAGAACTCAAAGGCAAAACCGATGAGAAGGTTCAAATTAAATCTAACATCAAGGCAGGTACATACTACGTTCTGGCCTACCCCAAAACGGCAATACGCAACGCCATGATTCGAGCGAAGCATCAGGATTAATAACATTAACGGACTAAATTCATGCTGTAACTTAGCCCTCTTATGAGGGCTTTTTTTTGTGTTTAAAAAACGAGGGGGTTAATCAAACTTTTGATTCGCCAAGCGGGAAAGCAATTCAATGGATGCCGCCACATCTTCTTCCCGAGTAGAAATACTTTCCACATGACAGCCAACGGGCACACCCAGTTGAGCCGCATAAGAGCGAAGTATTTCCCAATGCATCTGGGCAAACTTCATGGAGCAGGCCAAGATATCATTGCTACTGCGTAATTCGTCGCGCAACCAAGCGGGCACACTAATCCCCAGCCATTCAATAAAATCCAGAGTTCTATTGGAACCACAAGGTGAAAAAGTAAATATGATGGGGCACAAAGGCTGATTTAATAGCTGACCAAGCAGAGAGTAATCCAATATAAATTGCTTCGACAACTCAACATCGTAGACACCCTGGGATACAAAAAACTGACACCCTTTTTTTATTTTACTCAAAACACGAAAATGCTCGTCCTGTTTTTTCTGATGACGTTCTGGAATCACCACCCCACCCAACACCAAACCCGGCCGAATAATAGAATGCAAGGCATAAGCCGACGCTAAAGAAAGCTGAACCCTTTGGGACTTGGAAGCTGCACCAACAAATATTGAAGCATAGTGGTTCACATCAACTTCATGTAAAAAATCCGTTAGTTCATCTTTACTGTAACGCCCAACGGCACGGTAAATAATTTTAGGTAGAGCAATATTTTTTAGAAATTCGCAGCTATATTGATAACCATCCAACGCAGGCTCATAAGGATATGGCCTCTTTTTAATACTGCGGGCATCTTCACTTTGTACGTCATAAACAATCAGGCCATCTAATACCGAAGTATCAATCTTCGCCAAATGCCTGTCTGTATAAGCCAGAATATCTTCTCGCCCACATCGTGCTTTTGGTGGCGTAACACCGTACAACACAATGCCACTTGATTTGTTCCTAATTTTATCCAGCATTGGCCATACAGTAACGATTACTGCCTGAGTCTTTTGCTTCCGACATCGCTTGATGGGCAAGACTGTGGAGCATACGAGGTTCCGCACCATGATCAGGAAAAATGGAAACACCAATATTCACCTGCGCCTGCAAATCGGCATACTCATATTTTATCGGCGCGCTGAGCTTATCTATAATCCGGCTGCACAACATTTCAATATCTTCAATACGCGATACACAACTTAATATCACCAAAAACTCGTCTCCACCTATACGACAAGCCGTATCACTTTCACGAATCGTATTTTTAATCCGCGCGGCAGAAACCGTCAGTAATTCATCCCCTGCATCGTAGCCGTATTTCTCATTAATCGCTTTAAAGCCATCAAGGTCAAAATACAACAACGCAACTTTTTCGCTGTTACGCTTCGCCAGGCTCATCGCCATACCCAGGCGCTCATTAGCCAGAGTTAATGTCGCCAATCCAGTCAAGGTATCATGGGTTTGGTGGTGTGTAATTTCCATTTGTTGTTGGCTGACCTTAGCCTGGACTTCCTGTAACGCCTTCTTCTGTACTGAATAGCTTTTTCTTAACCGAGCAACTTTCTTAACATTGGCCTCGGCAACCATATAACCAAGAACCACACACTTTGCTGCACCCAGTAACACAGTTAACCAAGCGGTAATCGAGTAAAGCTGAACATCCAGCCCCCCGGGAATAATTTGTTTGCGATAAATAAAACTGTAAGCACAAAACAAATACAACAGAAACATAACCATACCGGCATACAACGCTGGACGAATCCCCACAAAGAAAAACAAAAGCAATACACCAAAAACCAACCAGCTAACAACGCCACCAAGAATCCCGAAAACCAACAAACCAAAGGCACCGCTTAAAAAAGAAATCGAAAAAATCACCCAGATTTTAAGCTCAGTTGCCAACCAACGATGAAACAAATACAGAAACGAGATGGTGATCAAATCAAAAACATGAATAGAAAACAAAGGCTGCCAGCCAGTAAACAACCCTCGACTCACAGAGATAGGTACACCAATGATCGACAACCAGAAAAGAAAAAAGATCAAACGATTGACAGCTTTACGATTAACTTTTCGCAAGTACTCGCGAGTATTGCTGGGCAGCCGATGAGTCATAGTACAAAATACCTAAACCTACAATTCTAATAACTATAGTCAATAAGCTTTGATTTCGCGGGAGTTCGGCAAGGTTACCGCGGGAAGCGGGATTATTAGATCGATCCAGTATAATAAAACCGATTAACCACTGAGAGAGGAATATAAGATAGTATCCGAAACAAAAAAGTTATTCCAAAAGGACTAAACGCGAAAGGGAGATTTCGGCTACTGAATTTGCACAACATAGACTTAAGGCAGAATAACAGACAAGAGCACCCGTATTAATTGTTACAATCACCTAAGCGGTAGAGCCATTCATCCCCTGTGCCCCACGATACTCAATATAGCCACTCTCAACTCCTTGCAACAATACCCAGTTATTAAAGATTTTTATCATAACCCCGCCACAATGGGGAAACAAAAAATCGCACTTACAGCCGGCATGAGATAACTTATTACGATTTTAAATGGAATGGCGCGAGATAAAGCCGAGCGGTGTTATTAGATTTTATACTTGGGATTAACACCACAGTAGTTTATAAAATATTTTACTCAAGATTTTATCTTTTAGTACCCACACGCCGTAACGAGATAAAGAAACAAACTAGAGTTGGGGTTAAAAAAACAACTGAGAACGCAACTACCAACGGCCACCAACTTTTAGCACTTACCGAATAAGCAAGGATAGCGAAAAAGCCGCTTCCCAAGACCGCCCCTAAAAAAACGCCTAACCATTGCCCGCCCACTGTCAATTGAGCACCACAACCTTTACATTGCACTTTCGAGCCAAAGGATGCGATCTTTAGCTTTTCAATTTTTGATACTGTATTTATGCCGCAATCAGGACATTTTAACTTCGGTTTCATATGCATTTAATGTCGAGTGGTTTTCCGGCTAAAACGGTTCATTTTCTGACGGAGCTATAAATTTTACTTTTTCTTTTCCACACTCCTTGCACAAGGTGGAGACTCTAATTTTGTAATTCACGAAAAATGAGCAGACATGTAAAAACTTTGGCAGAGAGCAATACATACAAAATAATATTACTATTGGGGTTACCCCCTCTCTAACCCCTATGCCATACACCCAACGTCTTTGCAGAAATGTACCCTCCTCAATACTTGCCCATATAATACTCACAATCAGATATGATATTCCCGCTAGAACGCTGAAAAATAGTATCAAAAATACACCCAAACCGATTAGATCAACAGGACTGGCTCGGAGCTTTACCCTCGGCCAGTAGTATCTTTCACAACACTTCATAGATTAAAGCCTTGCACACAGACGAACGTACCTACGGTTGGGACATCCGATCTCATAGCGGTGAATGTAATACAACTTGTTTGGAGTTCTTCCAATCACTTGCCAAAAACTCTATTCCAGTTGCCCTACGAAATTCCAACGGTGCCGCCTTTAGCTGGATTTCTATTTCTTGCTTATACCCCTGTTCATACAGGTGACCAGGAAAACCAATTATTAATGTCCCCGGTATCGACTTGCCTTCCAGCGTTCTGATATTGGATAGCCTCGCACGATTAATTATACCTCCAGTTTGAACACACTCAGGCTGGTGCGGAACAAGAATTCCATCTTGACAATAGTCTCGCCACCAACCAGTAGGCTTAGGGTTAGACACAATCGCCACTATTGTGGCCGGTATCTGAATGCCTGCATTTATCACCGAGCAACCCGCTTGTAAGGTTGCAAATATGATTAGGAAAATTGGATTCTTCATTGAATACCTAACACCGCGATAAAAAGGCGAGAAACTTGTTGCGCGTCAGCATTGAAAGAGCAATTTTTGATAGATTTGTTACATGCTCCATGGCTGAATACTAACTGCGTAAGAACTCGTATTGCAATTTTCACCGTAAAAAATAGCAACAATAACTGTACTACTTGAATTGTTGCATGCTTCAAATGTAACTCCATATTTTGAACCACCTTCGTACTCTGAGGGAACGATATCATACTGTCCAGCGTATGATCCGTCTTTTTGGAGTATTAAGGTTGTTCCGGAAAACGGTTTTTCGTTTTTTGTTGCCGGCACTACGATATTTACCACTCTACATAGACCAGAATCAACCTTTTCAATATCATAGAGTTTAACTGCAAATCCCTCTTCGCTGGCTTCTTCCAAGCCGATCTGAAACGCTTCGTGTGTATCAGTTGGACATACCATTTTAGTGGCATAAGAAGAGCTTGCTATTAAAGCGCTCAAAATCAGTGGATACATATTCATACTCAATTTGAGATGTGACGCCGTGATAATTTCCCCGCATTGCGGGGGTGAAGCTTTTGGGTAAATCACCCCAAAACGGAACAAAGTAATGGGGGGGAAATTAACCTCTTTGTTATAAGTTGCGCACTGTTTCTTTGAGACTTTCCCTTAATATTAGCCAGCCGGTGATAAGACCTGCGAGAGCAAAAAGTCCCCCGTAGTCCTGAAATAAATCAAATACACCGTTGTGCTCCGCTATTTTATGGAAAACTAATGCCCACAAAATACCAATAAGAACCGATATGCAAATAAATAGGTAATTTCCATACTTCACCGATATTACTTTCCGAGCCAAAAATTCTAACACCAAACTATAGATTAAACACGGAACCAAGCCGACAACAACTGCAATTGCAAAACCAAATAGAGCTATAAGTAGAATATCTGATGGAACGCTAGCTGGTGCTGACAAACACATCATCAAATGAATAGCCCCACTAACAATTAGAGGAGGCAATAATGTTCCGATCAATATTCTTTTTAACATAGACTTCTTTATAAAAACATATAATGGGGCAGACTGTTCTCTGGCCCATTAGAGCTAGTTGTAACATGTTTATACATGGCTACGCAGCTTTGACTGTCCAGCAAAGACCTAAGGTTAACGGTGTTTGAGCGCATTGTCAGGTATTTAGCCTCCCATCCCTGGTGGCAGAATGTCAAATTTTGGTACATCGCTAGGGAAGGTTGCCCATGATGGCGCTGAAGATGCGTAAATTGACATTTTAGGAGTGAACTTGTTGCTTTTTAGTGAAGTTGCCGATACGGAATAAAAATTACCGGCAGTTACTTCGGCGCATAAAACAGTGCTACAAGTCCCACAGAAGTGGTAATTTACCTCTTTGCCTGAATTACCAAGACGCGTATACGATAATGGTGTGCCCTTTGTAAATTTAAAATTTTCTCTTGGCACCCAAAGCCCAAACCATTTGTCTGAACCAGTGAGCGTTTGACACTCTTTGCAATAGCAAAAAACAGAACTTATCGGATCGTTATCAAAGTAAAACTCAGTGTCGCCGCAACTACAATTTCCCACATGCCTTTCCATATTACCTCCGATCTGGTCGATGTCCAATGGCGATATTGTAAAAATCATTCATATTTAAACTTCTTCCCAATGATGGGACTTCATCTTAGAGCAGACTTTATATATGATAAAGAACATATATAACCATGGAAGGCTTAGCCCTATGCCATACACAAAGACGCACAAAAACAAAACCCGAGAGAGAATTCTTGATAGCTCTTTCAGACTATTCGCAATAAAAGGTTTTAAAGGCGTTACAATCGATGATTTGATGAATAACTGCGGGCTTACTCGAGGCGCATTTTATGCACATTTCACGAGTAAAGCAGAACTTTACCGTGAGGCATTAAAATTTAGAGCCAGCAGCACTAAACTTGCCAGCCTTAAGCCAGGGGGCATATCAAATAAACAATGGTTGTCTTTGCTGCTAGACAAATACCTAAGCATGGAGCATGTGAAAGGAGAGAACTCTTTGTCTTGTCCGTTAGCGTTCCTCGCCACAGACATCAATATGCAGAATAAAGCACTAAAAACAGCTTATGCTGACACTTACCATGGTATGAATACAGCAATTATGGAGTATGCAAGTAGCTATACCGACTGTGACGAACACGATATTTTATCAGTTACAGCAATGATGATTGGTACTGTCGCTATAGCCAGAACGCTTCAGAATCAAGATTCGATTGAGAGTTTACTAGCAGCTTGCAGACGAGAAGCAGGTGTAAAATTGGGTGGGATATAACCCCTAAAGCAGGACGCCGCAAGCGGCATCCTGTTCGCTTTACTTGTCATATTGTATTTTTCCGTTGAACCAAACTAAACCAGTTCCCAGAGTTGTCCACGCCCATAGCTTCGACGCCATAAAGCTGTTCTGTAGGTGGCTGGATAAATTCCACGCCTTTAGCCACAAGCTCTTCGTATGTTTTTTGGCAATTTTCAGTTTCGAAAACGCCGGCTCCAAATGCACCCTCTTCGATTAAACTTCGTATTTTTTCGGCGGAGTCTTTGGTAAACATCGGCCCCTCTTTTGGCTCGGCCAATACCAGCTGAAGTTGTGAGTTAGATTTCGGATATACGGTTAACCATCGGAAACCTCCTTCGACCTTCATGTCATCACCAACCTCGAAACCGAGCTTGTTTTTGTAAAAATCAAGAGCTTCGTCCTGATTAAGTACGTATATTGTTGTATGCGCTATGGATGTGATCATCGATATATTCCCTGTTGTTAATTCATCTTTATCTTATAGAAATTATCAAAATGATATTTCTCCAATATTGCTCAGTTAGCCAATTTACCCAAAAAATGGTAGGCATAACATGCCGGTATAGACTGCGAGGGAAAACGGTATGCTTCAGAAGACAAAGCCCAAAGCTTACGACGGTATAAAGTAGGTGCCGTACCTACATGTTTTAAAAACAATGAAGAAAAGCTACCAAGACTGGTATAGCCCACTTTCTCACAAATTTCTGAGACACTATAATTTTCCGTGATAAGCATTTTCTTAGCTTGCTCGACTCTAATCCGAATCAAGAATTCGTTAGGCGTTTCTCCATAAGCATCCTTGAAAACACGCAAAAAATGATAAGGAGACATATATGAGTGCTTTGCTATGCAGGATAAGTTCAGATGTGCTTGATAATTATCAGCAATATAATCCCTACCCGCATTCAACCTTTCAAATTTATAATTCTTAGCCATAAAATATACTTCTTGATCCGCGTGAAATATGACGCCGTAAACACGCGCTTGTCACGATATTTTTCTTATTAAAACACTCTACTCTCTCCATGGATCTCTGCCCTTTTTGTTCGCCTCCACCACAGGCATCTCGGACTTCAATAAGGCTCTTCCTTGCTTTATCAGCAACCAAGAATAGAAGAAAAACATGAGAGCAAATGCATTGAATAAAACAAACATAACTATGGCCAATGTTATATCTCCAGAAAATGGCAGCTCATATTTCTTAAATTCTAACCGAACAACTTCATTTAGCGCCCAACTATAAACCGCACAAGACAGTACTATGGTGACAACCAAAGCCATCTCACCAGGCAGAAAAATTGCACCTACTCCTATTGGAAGGATTTGACCTAAAACACCCAATACGACCGAAAATAATATATTCATACAGTCTTAACCTTGCCAGAATAAGCCAAACGAAGTCAGGTCGTTATTGCTGACCTTGTTATGATTAACTAAATGTGCCATAGAATAATACGCCTTGCCATAAATATAGTACAGAAGCGAATATACTATAGGTAAGCATATTCGCCTGATAAAACTGCTTAATAGTTAAACCTGACTGTCGCCACCACCTATGCCTTCGCACAAAGAAAAATTCAATTTTTGACGATAACCACCAGTTAAATAAAACACCAAGAGTACAAGCAATAACACCAATAATTATCGAGGGCCTATCCGCTTCAATGGACGGGCCAAGCATTGAAGGCGCAGTGATAAGTGCCGGACCAATTCCAACAACACCAGAAAACAGATTACCGTATGCTGAAAGAGCTAAAGAGCGGTAATAACCTCTTCTTTTAAAGTAAATAAACTCTATAAAGATTATAACGGGCATTGCTAACCAGCCCCATGCCGACATAATCGGCAATATAGGAGCAAGAGAATTTGCATTCACATATGGAGATAACCCGACAATTGGTATTACTACAAGATATTTCACATTACCCCAATTAAAACATATCGAGCCGACTGTAACGTTAATAGGCTGCATCGCTCGCCTATACTTCTCAACCACTTCATATTTTAAATTTAATTCTTACTATGTTTATAACTCTGCGCGGACGACTATCCACGACCAAAAATTGAGCACCGACCCGATACATGGCCAAGGTCGCGCAGCGAGCGAGACCGTGTATCACCCTGCCAAACAGTGACAAACACGGAGCACTTTTTGTGTAATAATGAGCAAAGCAAAACACAAAAGGTTCGGGGGTTTAACATCGGTTTGAGCAGTTTGTTAGAGCTAACCACACACACTGAAACCAAGAACAAACTTATACTCACAATCAGTTTCTTCATTACACTCTTGTATAACGTGATATTCGTTAAAACACACATCACCCGAATCTCGTACACAGTAATATGAAAAGTTTCCGCCAACTTGTGTAGGACAACGATCTACTTGAATTGACCTTTTCTTTAGAGAGTCTTTCCTACCGGAATACATTTTCCCTTTATAAATGTTGCCAATACGCTCCATTTCAGATAATTCATAGCTAGTGTACTTGGCTACACACCCAGAAACCAAAAAAACTAGAAGTATACTTAGAATAGCATTCACTATACTTTACACCTTAATATCCAAAAAAGTTTTGCTTGCATTTGCTGTCTTTGCTTGTTAACTTTTTTGCTTTAGTGCTTATATGTATCGATATCAACCAACGCACCAATTTCACCTAAAAATCCTATTGTTTCAACTTCGAAACCTATCGCTGGAGTTGAATGCTCTTTATTCATCGAGAACCGCAAAACCACTTCAAATCTTGGTAAAACATTGAAACGCTCTTTTGCCTGAAGAATGAGATCTTTCTTAGCTTTGAGTTTATCAATGATCTTCGTAGACATTTCAAATATGTCAATATGGTCATTAACAATATTGTTGGTTGAAAGCTCCCAAGAACTCATTTTCGGGATTTTTCCAGCAATCTTTGAGCCTTTTCGCCTTATCGAAGTTGGTTCAATTCCGAGAAATTTAGTTACTTCGTCAGGCTCAAAGTCATCTCCATCTAGAGCAAAGTAAACTCTTCCTTCATTAGTATTCACTTGGTACTCCTAGAGAGCTAACGCCTTTAGCATGGACCGCGGTATAGGCGCGAAGCGCCGGAACGGAGGTTCAGCCGAAGGCGATCATTCACCTTTTTGTTATGTGCTTTACGACAGCACTCATAAAGTAGTGCTTAACCTTAGAATATGATAACTCACAATAAAGACTAAACCACTAACATAGAGAAGACACAAGCCTCCGTACCCTACGTACCCTATTTGCTTAGCACGTTTTGGGGCACCAAAAGCCAGCTTGCCCGACCCGACTATTCCGAAGGCTAGCAGAGTAAACAAAATAAGCATTAATACTACACTACGACCTGCATCTGGATCAGCTACTACCCCAATTACGGAAAGCACCGCAATGGGCCACCACGCAATATGCTTATAGATTTTTGACTGAATTTCTATTGTGTTCTCCATTACACATAACGCCTCAAACACCGGCGTGTTTAATGCTTTCCCGGCTTTGACTTGTTAACTTTTTTAAATCGTTCATTTTTAACCACGGTCTACGCCTATGTAGCATTCGATGGCAATTCGAGCATACCAAAGCTATGTCTTCCCTTTTTGTTTCCTCTCCATCGTCCTTGAGCTCACTTATCGGCTTAGTATGGTGCGCCTCGATAAACTCAGCACCCAGGTCTCCATAAAAAGCTTCAAAATCAAAGCCACAACATTCACATTGTAATTTTCCGTATCTATCCAGTGCTTCTGCTTTAACTTGCGATATCAGCTTTGAATTTCTTTCCCTCGACCTGTGCAATCTTTCTTTTACCTTCCCCTCAGGGAATCCGTCTCGAAAGGAGGGCTTATCTGGGTCAAGTTCATCTGCTTTTGCTCGATTTTCAGCAAGAGAGATCAATTCAATTAGAAATTCCGATACTTCGTCTAGTGTCCTTGGTAGAGAGATAACGACATCAAGGCTAAAGAAATATTTCTCAAAATACTCTTTGCGCTCATCATTTCTTCCGTCTCTCTTCGATGGTCTATAACGCCAATCGAGACAATCTCCGTCCTCGTTTGAAGAAAAGTCATGAATTTCAGCTATTGGTCCAGCTCTATCTTCAGGAAAAAGAACGACGTAGTAACCATTCACTTCGTTCCATTTTATTAAAAGTAGCCACAGATTTATTCCTTTCGGATTTTCAATTAAAAAACCTCCTTCGAAATCCTTCGAATTTACCCATTGGTGAAAATCCTTCAATGGCCTGGGGGGTAATTCTTTACTGATCAATGGGTAAGCTTTCTCTTTACTGCTGTATTGGGATAGCACCCTACACAAATTCTGTACTATCTGAATATCCACTTATCTCTCCACAGACGTTTACGGGTCGGGCTGCTCAGCGACCTGCTGTAAGGCGTTGATAGGCGGCCGCGCTCGCTCGTACTTCCCAACCAATTCATAACTCAAATTTAACTCTTACTCAATTAATAACTCTGCCCAGACGACTTGTGTTACAGCTCTGAACAGACCGACCCGAGACATGGCCGAGGTCTCTCAGCGAGCGAGGCAGTGTATCGTTTTACATCAGGCGGCAGAAAAACGCGTAGCGTTTTAATGTCCTATAGGTCGTTAACAGGTTCGGTCATATAGATGTTAAATGCCTGATGCACCAATGACTGCAACACCCAAAAACAACGCGATTACACCTAACAGCCTTAGCCACCATAGGTAGAACCGCTTGAAACATAGGTTGACTAAGAAAAGTAATGAACCAACCAAGCCAACTATTATAAATAACCCAGTCACAAATGCAGCCGGCTCTCCACCGTAGAAATATTGATGGACTGAATCAGGTATATGTTTCCAAAAGAATATCTCTATAAGTAGCACTACTACACTAAGTAAGCCAAGAGATAAACTCGTAATTTCAATTCTTTGCCACATACCTTGTGCCATTTAACGCCAAGCCAGGCGGAAAGTACGGTGTGGCGAAGCCACGAAGTATTTGTCCTTGCTTAGGCGCCTTGTTAGAGGTTTCATATCTATAGCCAAGAGAGCGCGTGCTCTTTTATAAAATTAGTATCATGCATTACCACTCTGATACGCTCAAGCTTTGCCAAAGCTTGGCCATTAAGCATACGAAAATTATCATAACTTAGTATTGCAGGCTGCCCATTCGATTGCGACAACTCTATTTTCCTATTGTGGTCGGGAACGAACATTACCCTTTTTTCATTATCTGGACGTGGAGTAACATCAATAAAAGCGCCTTCAGAATTAATCCAAACTGCATGAAATTGAGCTTCTATAAATTCTTTTGTTGAATCCTGAGAAATCATCCAACCATGTTGCATATCTCCACCTGCACATTTCATTTTCACCCAAGTGTTAAAAAAACAATTATGTATTTCCGGAGAGAACTCACTAGGACGAAAATATTTTAAAAGTACCACTTCATTCTCGTTTAAATCGAGATGCCGGATGATATTTTTCACCGATCCATTTACTTTCTTCGGAGATTTGGGATTAAATCTCATCATCTTAGCCTAATGACCTCTAACGCCGCCAACAGCGACAGCTTGCATGGAACACCTTTTGTTTAAAAATGAGCGAAGCGAAACACAAAAGGTGCGGAGTGTAAACTGTCCAGCCCACTCAGTGGGCGATGCTGCCTGGCCTTGTTAAGCATTTTCGTATTCTTGAGAAATTTCGTCTCTTTTACTCTCTACTGAGATATGCAAAATAACCGTATTTTGTAGATCGCACGACAAATGAAAAGCCGAGTGCTTTGAAAACCATAACACCTCAGAAAGGAGTTCTTCTGCATGCCAAGTAGTAGCTACAAACGATTCATCCGGTATTTCCTTACCCTCAAACTGTAAAATATTTGAAGAATCAACTGAATCATCCCAAGAGTTGCAGTTTATTCCCCAAGCCATCATGTACAGGCATCCCGACTCGCAAAGCCAATCACTGACTTTCGCCTGCCATTCAGGTGCTACCTCTTGATCGATTACTACCACACACTTAAATGGTTTAAACCTAGATATATCGGGGAGTGCTGAATTGTTTTGTATTTGCACGTATTCCATTGTGAGTACGCCTAACAGTTTATTCTGCGCACCAAGTGCGTATATCTCTTGGTGCGCATATTTCGTTTTTGAGTTTATCTTTTTTCTTTAAAATCAATAAATTAACTATATCACACAGTTAAAAAGCGCACACAATGCGCACAGCTTGCTAAATTTTGGCGCACAAAGCACCCTAAGTTACGACAATGTAATCACATAACCAACTAATTGTGATAGATGCACAAGGAGTATTGATTAGAAGCCAGCAAGTTTTTCGCTGCAGCGGTTTAAACCTTGCTACCAAGCTTCTCGCTGTATACCAGAGCTATATTAGACGAATACAACTTCCCTTGGAGCTTGTTTCAAATAGGAAGGCCCTCCGACAGCTAGCTATCGGAGGGAGAAAGGAGAGGAGTTGAAAAACTATTTTACTTCCAGCGCTCGGCCAGCACGTTTTCCATCCGCTGAACGGGCTCTTATTTTAATCACGGCGTTTTCATTCACAGCTTGATCACCAATCAGTGGTTTCCATTGTCCACCATCTTGTTGATACTCAATGAGTAAGCCTGGGTAGATTAAGTTTGCTCGTAATATTCCGTCGTCAATTACTGCACCAACGGTCGGCACACGATACGCGATACCATGTAAATCCAGTTTGGCTAATTCTCTGCGACCGAGCACTTCCGTAAACTCAGACCAATCCTGTTTCATATCTGCCTTGTTTTTGGCTGAGATATTATTTGTCTCGGAGTTATAGGTTTGTTTTTTATGGGAGTATGGTACTTCCCATTCCGGTTTGTGCCACATGCGTTCCGCCAGGGTAATGATGCGAGGAAATAGCATGTACTCAGCTTGTTCATTTGAGCGAACGGTCTCAGACCACAATTGCCCTTGCACACCTTTTACGCCTTTACCCGGCTCGATTGGAATCTCATCTTTGAGTTCGATAGGTTGTTGAACATTGCCTTTCCAAATTTCGGCATGTACAGGCAGGTTGCCCGGCATAAACTGGAATATTTTTTGGCTGTTTAACTCACGCGCCGCCCAGTCATATCCTCGCTCTTTGGGGTCTGCTTCGTAGGGCATATCCAGGTATGCGATATCAGGTAGCGAAAGTACCACGTCCCAACCGTGATTGATTTGATCATGGGTTTTGGATATTTGCCCCCATTGCAACATGTCCCACATATTTGACTGAACCCGCTTGGGCATTTTGTCAAAATGGGTATGGCTTAATCCATCACTCCAACCGGCAGGTAAAATACCTTTTTCGGCCAATGAGTTTGAAACCCGTTCAACAAAGTGATTACCCAGATTGGACGCTTTATCAATACCATGTTCTGCCATGTAGGCTTTACATGCAGGGGAATCAAGCCATGCTCCTGGCGTTTCATCGGCACCGATATGATAGATGTTCAGTGGGTGCTTGGCTTTTTCATGCATGACTTGCAGTTCGTGTAGAACTTTGTCCACAAAAGCGTAAGACGAATCCACACACACATTCATGGTATTGTCGGTATACCCCTGAATACTCATGTATTTGGTTTTATCGTCTGGGTCGACAAGTAAATATTGCAAGGCTTTTTTCTCGTCACCCTTGGCCATATATTTACGGTAACGTGCATCCATTGAACGAACCGCAGCACGGGAATGACCAGGCATATCAAAAGAAGGGATCACTTCGATATAACGCTTTTTCGCTTCTTTTAAAATGTCGATATAGTCTTGCGTGGAATAATATCCGTTCGCGTGTGAATCGCGATAAGGGCCACTGCCAAATTGAGGGAAAATACATTTATTTTCGTCTGGGTCATGACAGCGATATGCGCCCACTTCGGTCAGCTCAGGCAACCCAGGAATTTCAACTCGCCAACCTTCATCATCGGATAGATGCAGGTGTAGCTTATTCATTTTATACGCCGCCATTTGCTCTAGCATATCGAGAACAAACTGCTTATCCCGAAAGTTTCTCGATACATCAATATGCAAACCCCTAAATGGGTAGCGAGGCTGATCGGTTACCACAACTTTGGGAATAGAGGTTGAGCCCACATTCACCAACGCGGCGAAAGACTGAAGCCCGTAAAACGCACCACTCTCTTGGCTTGCTTCAATGATTATTTGATTATCCTGAACATCAAGGGAGTAACCTTCGTCGCCGTATTTTTCCGAATTTCTGACAATACGAAGATCAATGCCTTTGGTATTTTCGGATACACCAATTAGTTTTAAACGGTTTAATGCTTCAGCTACGTCTTTGCGTTTGAAGCCATCAAATTTCACTTTCACACCGCGAGCAAGATCAAGCTCACCGCCTTTTACTTCTGTTCGTTCTGGTTTCGGGATGATACGCGCCAGCTGATCAGTAACCGGCAGTACACTCACCTGATTAACTTGATACAACCGTTCCGCTGTAGCCCACTTGCTTTGATCTTCCGGTTTACTGCGAAATTGTTTTTCACTGGTAAATGACTGAACGTGTGGCTGAATTTCCAAGCCTGTTTCGGAATCGAAAACGGGAACAGTTGAAGCAATAATATAAGCCTGATTATTTTTATCGGTAAGATAATAATTCGGCATAGGCTTAAATTCATTCATATGCTCGCCACGCATTTGAATACGAAGAACCTGTGCTTTATTTGCCTCAAAGCCTGAAAAGGTTTCGGTTGGCGTGATCTTTTTTAAGTTTCCTGTCAACATTTCAACATTGAAATCCTGACTATTTACTTTTAGAACCTTACGCAATTGACTGTAGTATAGCGTCCAGTCTTTTTCCTTATAATCAAATGGAAGCGTTAATCGAATTTCTATATTAAAACATGGTGATTCAATTGGACATTGCTGCTCACCGATGAGGTTTTCAACAACGGTGTATTCAACGTTAAGTTGCTCTGCAACTTCTTTTACTGTTACCTCCTGCACCTCGGCCAGACTGGTATGCGCCCAACCCCATAAGCTAGCCGTCACACATAGCGACGATATAATAATTTTTATTTTATTCATTAAAGGCTCCGAAAAATCGACCCGAACAATATGATTACCTTTTCCAGGTATATTTTGTAATGGTTACTTATACTTTTCTCACGTACAAAAAGTGAGAGCAACAAAGCGTAAGAGAATAGTCTACAACTCAAAAGACAGATATTACCCGTTTTCGTAAACTGACAATGATTATTTAGTAACCCAAGTAAAAGAATAGTAAAGAACCCAGACTAATGGGTAATAGCGGAAGGATTGGTAAAGATTGTATTACTTTTTGTTATAGATTTTTGTATAACTGCGCCTAAAGGGCCAGCCAATTCTCGATGTTTTTCATGTAAATACAGGTATCCCTCTAGCGGAAAAATCGCATTTAACCTTCTTGGAGGCTCTTGCCAACCCAGCTGTGACATGGCAAACGACACCTCTTCCGGCAATGCAATTAACGCGTCGATACGTTCAGCTTTTAACATTTTTAAACTGGTCGTATGACGAAGCTCTCTGCCGGAAATATTATTTCTATCCAGATACTGCTGGATAGCCAAACTACTTTCAAAATAAGCGACAGTTATCTTTTTTTCCGACAGTTGCTTGGGTGAAGATAGATTAAAATCGGGGTTGTAGGTATAGAGATAGAGCCAGCCGATTCCTTGTATTCACGCCGAAGACCTTTTAGTTATTATGGTGCCCATATTGACGACGCATAGGTATTTATACTGGCTCGAAAGAGAATGGGCTTGGGGGTGAGAAACTGTCACTCATCGCTTTTTTCTACAAGCGACGCATCGATCAGATACCGCAAAAGCAAACATGCCCCCTTTAGGCACACCAGTGTCCAAAAGAAGGCAATAAGATCCCCCTTAAAGTAATCGTACGAACCAACTCGGCCCGTACGACCACGCTATAAAGAAATTACGCAGTTTTGTTCGCTACCAATATTGGATGGCACAAACCCATCCGCGTCTTCTTCATTGATCCAGTAGTTTTCATCAACCAAGTAACGGAACTGGTGATCTTTGTCCTTATCCAGCTCGAGCGTTGCAGTGAAGGCGCCACTTTTTAGACGGGTCATCTCTGTGGCAGAGGTATCCCAGTCATTAAACTCCCCCACGATGCATACTTTGTTCGCTTCGGATACTTGATCCTTGGGAACGGTGAACTTTACTTTGCACACAGGGCGACTCTTGAGGAATTGTTTCTTAATCGACATGCTAACCTCCACTCCAAATGATTATTCAGGGTAAGCGAATTATTTGATAATTACTTTATAGTCCAAAGACCGTAAAATCTCTAACGCAATTCTAGCAAACATGACGCAGTGCAACACGCAATATTCACGTACCAATCCAAGGCACGCTTTTCCATAATGAGATAAAAGCCCGAACGGCAAAAAAGCCGTCAGTTCGATCAAAAAATAACAAGAGATAAAAGTAAGAGTGGTGTCTTGCGGCCAAGAATTACACGGGCCTCAGCAGAGGCCCTGTGCAAAACCGAGATCAGGCGGGGGCGTAGCTTTTTCTTAGAATGGGGTTCAGCAGTCGACTAAAGAAGCCCGTAAACTGAACCGGCCCCTCGGTAACCACCAGACAAAGACAAACCTTATCTTTGGTCGCTACCGGCGTATGCTTATGCCGGGCATCGCGGCTAATAAAATCGCCCTCACGGTAAATGCCTTCTTCATCGGAAAAGCTACCCTGCAGAATCACCGTCATTTCTTCACCGATATGTGTATGTGTTGCGGCTGAACCACCGGGCTTTATGCGCAGCAACTCCACTTTTGCACCGTTTACATCCCGGCATAACTCCACGGAATGAATACTAGGCGATATACGTTTCCAAGCCAGCGTTGAATAGTCTTCTGAGACAAACTGCTTCAAACATCGAGGAACACCCTCAACATTCTGCTTTTTGCTTACGGTCACAGTGGATTGAGGTAGATCGTCTAACTGAGCAAAGACTTTCTCCTTCAGGCTTTCACTTCCCTGACGGGGGCTAAGTCGATCCATTAGCTGTCCTCCCAGCCTTTCAAGTGCGGCCAGGTTGGCTCGGCATTCCGGGCAGTGTTCCACATGTGCAGACACGCACATCGCCTGACTAAGCGTTAGTGTTCCCGCGGCAAAGCTGGCGAGCGTGTCAGAATCGGGATGATGTTGCATTTTCTTCATACTCACTACCTCCGCACCATCACTTCAAGTTTCTTAAGTGCAAGTCGAACTCTCGACTTCACCGTACCAAGCGGCAAGTCCAGGTCTTGCGATGCCTCGGTATGGCTTTTGCCCTCGACATACACTTTTCTTAAGACTTCAGCCTGTTCCGGGGGTAATTGGGACAAGCTTTCCTGGACTGTAGTCTCCAGCCGCTGCTGTTGGGCCAGCATAAATGGGTCTGGCCCCTCATCTTCAATGGTCTCAAAAATTTCTGTTGGATCTATTTCCGTGGAAAAACGGCCATTTCGACGCAAGTAGTCGATACGACAGTTCCTTGCCAGGGTATAAATCCAGGTATTAACGTTGGATATTTCCGGTCTGTAAGTATGTGCCTTAGTCCAGATCTTGAGCATGACGTCCTGAGCCAGCTCATCGGCAAGCAGGTCAGCTCCGGGTTCCCTGGCAAGGCTATAAGCACGTAATAAAGGCACATAGTGTTCAAAAAGCTGGGCAAAAGCCTGCTTGTCCCGGTCTCGGGCAACACTTAACAGACACGCCTTCAAGGTCTCTATCTGTTTCTTTTTACTTTCAACTGAGGTCATATTGAAAACCAAGGGGTATAAGTCCAATCTTGATAAATGAATATACTCGATTACGCTCGGAATGCGATGACAGATCACTTTAAGGAACAGATCTCTCGGTTATCCCGCCGGCAATGTGATTCGCCCCTTAAAGGCAAGCAATCTCTGGTTTCAAGATCATTCATTCCCAGTGCTCTGCCCGCCCCATACCCACAACACTAATCGGGGCAAGTTTTATCGCAGATAAATCCAAGTAGAGAGATATACCGTAATTAGCACATCGACTTGGTAGACCTTTGACGGACAGTAACACGCTATGCACTCACCTCTCGTTGAACAATTTAAAGCCTATTTTCAGGATCTGAGGAAATCCGACCTCAGTCAACTGGAAGACCTGTACGAGCGGCATATCATTTTTAAAGACCCAATACATAAAATTGAGGGACTGGTGCCTCTCCAGGATTATATGCATAACCTATGTACAAACTTGACGGAATGTCGTTTTGAATACCTGGATATTCTCGAAGGCCAGGATTGTGCCTATATCAAATGGATTATGCACTTCCGTCACCCCAAGCTGGGGAACCGACTTATTAGCTTGCGCGGCATGTCTCATATCCAGTTTCAGGAAAAAATCGTTTTCCACGAAGATGTGTACGATATGGGCGCGATGATTTACGAACAGCTCCCCTTGCTCGGTAGAATTATTCGTTGGCTTCGCCAACGTCTGGCGAATTAATCATGGAAACTATCTGGATTACAGGCGCAAGCTCCGGTCTGGGCAAAGCATTGAGCATTGCCCTGGCTGAACAAGGCTATAGTGTTATTGCCAGCGCGAGAAACGCATCCACCTTGTTTGAATTATCGAATAACCACTCCGGCATATACCCACTGCCAGTGGACGTAACAAAGGATGACGAAATGCACGCAATCACAGCAGAGATTAAAAAGCTGTCGCCAGCTCTTGATCGCGTCATTCTTAACGCAGGCACCTGCGAGTACATGGATTTTCCATCCCCCAACTGGCGTTCAATACGCAAAGTTATGGAAACCAATTTTTTCGGTGCGGTGAACACTGTCGAAGCTGCCTTGCCTTTACTCAAAAATCGGCCTAACCGAGGGCATATCATTGGTATAGGTTCTCTGGTAACAGCCGCTGACTTTCCCAAAAGCGAAGCCTATGGAGCCTCGAAAGCAGCGCTGCACTATTTCTTACGTAGTTTACGGCTCGATCTATATCAGGAAGGCATCGATGTGACCGAAGTGTATCCAGGGTTTATTGATACGCCGCTGACACAAAGAAATAATTTCTCCATGCCATTTTTAATGGACGCAAATACCGCAGCTAAACGCATTATTCAACATACGTTTAGCCGACCAGACACATACATATTTCCCAAAAGATTAGCTCTATTGCTAAAACTCACTCACCTGTTTCCAAATATGTGGCGAAAACAAGTCATCGGTGATTCAACTCGTAATAAAGAGGAAAGACCATAAATGAAAATAGCAATTGTCGGTGCAGGTATCTCCGGGCTCACCGCTGCATATTATTTAAACCAAAAACACGACATAACATTATTTGAAGCGGCAGAACAAATAGGCGGGCATACGGCAACAAAAAAAATACGTTACCAGGGGGAAACACACAACATCGACACCGGGTTTATTGTGTTTAATGATTGGACTTACCCCAACTTTATACAGTTGCTAAACGAGATCGGGGTGCAATCACAACCGACAAGTATGGGCTTTAGCGTAAAAAGTGCCCTCACCGGTATTGAGTACAGTGGCAGCGGTTTTAAAGGTATATTCAGTCAAAAACGCAACCTGTTTCGCCCAGGCTTTTTACGTATGCTGAAAGACATTGCACGTTTTAATAAAGAAGCAACTTCGGAGCTGGAGAGCGGCACATTAAAAGAAGGTCTCACTCTGGGAGAGTATTTGACTCAAAATCGCTACAGTGATTTATTCATTAGTCACTATTTAATCCCCATGGGCTGTGCAATCTGGTCGGCATCCGAGAAAACCATGCTGGAATTTCCGTTACTGTTTTTCGTTCGATTTTTCCGCAATCACGGATTACTTAGCATTAAAAACCGTCCGCAATGGCGAGTATTGAAGGGCGGGTCACACGCATACTTAGGGCCACTTACACAAGCTTTCCAAGACAAGATACAGGTCAACGCACAAATTTCTGGAATACAACGCGTTGAAGGCGGAGTGCTAATACATAGAAAAAATGCGTTAACCGAAAAGTTTGATCAAGTCATACTTGCCTGCCATAGCGACCAGGCTCTGGCATTACTCGATAATCCAACGAAAAAAGAAAAAGAAATACTCGGCGCAATGCTCTATCAGGATAACGAGGTGGTACTGCACACAGATACTCGCTTATTGCCACAGAGAAAAAGCGCCTGGTCCAGCTGGAATTACTGGCTGACGGTAAAAGATCAAAAGCAAGCAGTACTCACCTACAACATGAATATTCTGCAGCAGTTAAATTCTAAACACACATTTTGCGTTACCTTAAACGCAACTGACGAAATCAACCCGGATACAATATTAGGCCAATACAATTACGCCCACCCTGTATTTACACAGGAATCCGTTGCAGCAGCTAACCAATGGGAAACGATTAATGGCATGAATAATACTTGGTTTTGCGGTGCTTACTGGGGCAACGGTTTTCATGAGGATGGAGTTGTCAGCGCCCTTCGGGTAGTCAATCAAATTCAGCCAGGAAATTGAAAATGCACAGTGCAATTTATAACGGATGGCTCAGACATAGGCGTTACCACCCCAGGAAACATGAATTTCAATACGACGTGTTTATGATGTATATCGATCTGCAAGAACTGGATCAAGTACTGTCGCTGTCCCCGTTTTGGTCTGCTAAAAAATGGCGACCAGCCCGTTTTTGCAGAACGGATTTTTTTGGCGATCCGAATTTAAATATAGATACCGCGATCAGACAAAAAATTGAAGACACCACCGGCTGCTATCCCGATGGACGAATATGCATGCTGGCCAATTTTCGATACTTTGGTATCAATATGAACCCGATTACCAGCTATTATGTTTTTGATAGTAACGACAAACTCCAGCACATTGTTGCAGAAGTGCACAACACCCCCTGGAATGAAAAACAATGTTATGTTCTTAACTGTAATCCAGAAGATAAAAAGCAGCGTATTCAATTTGACAAACAAATGCATGTATCGCCATTTAACCCGATGGACATGACATATTTCTGGCAGAGCAATACCCCGGGGAAATGGTTGAACATTCATATTGAAACCCAAAGAAATCGGATGACAGAAATGGATGCGACTCTCTGTTTAGCTCGGGAGGAAATCTCTCCCACATCATTAAACAGAACCTTAACCAAGTATCCGTTGATGACCAGTAAAGTGATTGCGGCCATATACTGGCAGGCAATGAAGCTTTACTTTAAAAAGGTGCCAATATATCCACACCCATTGCGCAGTAAAAACACATAGTAAAGAGTTTTTCCAATGACAGTGATTTCAACATTAAATAAAAAGCTGGAACAAGATCGCCCTGGCAGCAAAATGACAGGGCTATTTAAAGAAAAACTTTTCCAGCATCTAAGCAAGCTTCGTTACGGCAAACTAACCATCGAGGAAAAGGGTAACGTATATACTTTTGGCAACCCCCATCACGAAGGTGAGCTCTGTGCACATATTTATGTCAATCACGACACCGCGTACAGGGATTTTCTACTCGGCGGCTCAGTAGGAGGCGCAGAGGCCTATATCACAGGCCATTGGTCAACCCCAAATCTTCTCGATGTGGTTCGCTTGATGAGCCGAAACATAGACGTACTAAACCAACTTGATGGCTCGCGGTCGATTAAACAAAAGGTAACCGATACGCTCTACCGCCTTTACACTCGAAACTCAACTGTTCGAGCGAAAGAAAATATTACTGCCCACTATGACTTAAGCAATGAGTTCTTCAGTTTGTTTCTCGATCCAAGCATGATGTACTCGTCTGCCATATTTACGGAAAACAAGCAGCCCTTAGAAGAAGCTGCGGTGCACAAACTGGACGTAATCTGTCAAAAATTACAACTCTCAGATGAAGATCACTTAGTTGAGATAGGTACAGGCTGGGGTGGCATGGCCATTCACGCGGCAAAAAACTACGGTTGCAAAGTAACGACCACAACGATTTCTGACAAGCAGTACCGTTATGCTAAGCAACGGGTAACGGAGGAAGGGCTGGAAAAACAAATCCAGGTTGTTAAGCAGGATTACCGGCAACTCACCGGAAAGTATGACAAGCTTGTTTCTATTGAAATGATTGAGGCTGTGGGCCACGAATACTACAAAGCGTATTTCTCTGTATGCAATCGTCTGTTACGAGATAATGGGTTAGCGCTTATTCAAGCCATTACCGTTCCAGACAACCGCTACCAGCAGGCAAAGAATAACGTGGATTTCATTAAACGCTATATATTTCCCGGTGGTTGCCTGCCCAGCCATTCGGCCTTGGCGGAAAGCATTCAGCAATATACCGATATGTCTTTGATTCACATGGAAGAAATCGGCCTGGATTACGCCAAAACACTTGGCATCTGGCGTCAGAAATTTATCAACCACATTACAGAGGTAAAAGCGTTAGGTTTTGATGACACATTTATACGCATGTGGGATTACTACTTAAATTACTGTCAAGGTGGCTTTCTCGAACGCGTGATAGGCACCGGGCAGTTTTTGTATGCCAAACCAAAATGGCACTCGAATTAATAGTTCGTCCGAAAAATTATCAATATCCAGTAAGAGAATATTGAGCAACAGGAAATAAGGCGGCGACTCCGCCTTATTTTATTTTTATAAAAACTGTTTTCATCACACATCTAAAACCGCGCAAGCAAATTTACAAAAACAATTACTCGCACTCAAAAATAGTACCTTAGTACCAGAGCCGTATCGCAACCCAAATACTCTCGACGATTAATTATTTTTCACGCCACTTTTTTCTGATTTATTCCCCACTTAATCAGCGGCGAGCATCGCCATTGCTATACTATGCTACACGCGTGGATGTTGCTGGAGTACAACATGGACACATCAGACGATAACTACCTGAAGAATGAAATTCTGGATTCAAAATCCAAACTGCCTATTTTAAAAATCCTACAGAACGGGATGAACGGCGGTTTTACCTATCAGGATCTGAAATCGCCCGAGCAAATGTGGATCAGTGAGCAATTTTGGCAATCACTGGGCTACAGCGATAAAACCAAACAGCCCAGTACTGCAGAACGCAACAACGTAATCTACGCAGAAGATCTATCCAATTACCAAAAAAATTGTAACCTCAACCAGCTACCTTGCCTTGAGGATCCCTATATCGTTCGGTGTAAACACTTTGATGGCAGTACATGTTGGCTGGAGTGTAATGACTTTCTTGTTTCCGACGACGACAATCAACCTCACCGACTGCTCACAATTTATAACAATATTACTAAACTAAAACAGCTCAAAGCCGAACACGACAATGTGGCTGAGCGATTTGAGCTTGTAGCGCAAGGAGCCAGTGTTGGTATATGGGACTGGTATGACTCCAGTTCCGATGATGCTTATTGGACACCCAAGTTTTATGAACTCCTTGGTTACGAAAATAATGAGCTACATGCCAGTCTCTCCGGTTTTTTATCGTTACTCCACCCGGAAGACCATGAAGAGGTAATGAAAGCCGTTAATGAGCATATAAAAACCGGTATTCCTTATGACATAAAATACCGACTAAAAACAAAATCAGGGAAATACAAATGGTTTCGCGCATCCGCAGCATCTTCGCTTGACGCCGTTGGTTCACCACGACGCATGGTCGGCACCATTCAGGATATTAATGATTTAAAACTGAATCAGGATAAACTGGAAAAAGCCATCACCCAGTTAAAAAGCTCGAACAATGACCTTGAACAATTTGCCTATGTCGCCTCCCATGACCTTCAGGAACCGATTCGGGTTATTTCAAGTTATGTGCAATTAATAAACCGACGCTACCGCAATACCTTTGATAGTGATGGTGAAGAGTTTCTTGCCTTTATCGTCGATGCCTGTAAACGCATGCAAACCCTCATTAATGACTTGTTGGATTTTTCCCGGTTGGGACGTGGTACGCCTGAGAAGAAACAGGTTAACCTGAATGAAATTGTCACCAACATTCAATCATTTCTGGCAAATAAAATTGAAGAAACCCATGCGGTAATTAAAGTTGACGCCTTGCCAACTGTGATAGCCAGTCCAAGCCAAATGGAGAGACTATTTCAGAATTTGATAGGAAACAGCCTGAAGTATGTCAAAGAAGGCGTTCCACCAGAAGTGCGCATAGGCGTTGAAGAAACAGCTCAAAGCTGGCAAATATTTATTAATGACAATGGTATCGGTATCGATCCCAAGTACTTCGACAAAATATTTGTGATTTTCCAACGATTACATGCCATAGACGAATACAGCGGCACAGGTGTGGGGCTGGCCGTCTGTAAGCGGATTGTGGATTCTCATGGAGGAGAGATCTGGGTGGACTCCGCACCGGGAGAAGGCACAACATTCACATTTACACTTCCCAAAAAAAACCAACCTTCCATTGTCTAATAACAAATAGGGATCAACAGTGAATTTAGTTAATAAGTCGTGTATTGATATTCTATTGGTCGAAGATAATCCGGCCGATGCCAGGTTAACCATTGAAGCGTTAAAGGATGGCAAACTTTCCAACTACAAGCAACTGCATCATGTTACCGATGGCGAACAGGCCCTGCAGTATTTATTCAATGAAGAACCCTTCACCGATGCCATTCGCCCAGATTTAATACTGCTCGACATTAACATGCCCAAATTAAATGGGATTGAAGTGCTTAAAAAAATACGTTCGACTCCGAATTTAAGCGGTATCCCCGTGGTCATGCTTACCACATCGCGCTCGGAAGAAGATGTAATCAAATCGTATAATCTACACGCGAACTGCTACGTATCCAAACCAGTTGATTTTTCCAGCTTCATTGAAGTCGTCAGCAGTATTGAAGATTTCTGGTTTTCGGTGGTTCGTTTACCCCACAGCATGGTTAATAGTTAGGGTGTCTTTCAGACCATCGAGAGAGACTGGGTGGGAAAAATAAAAACCTTGTAGAAAATCGGCCCCCATTAACGTCAGGGCACGAGCAACATCTTTTGTTTCAACCCCTTCCACAACCACACTTTTACCCAAAGCATGAGCCAGGCGGATCATGCCTTTGGTTATCAACTGGTGAGATTTACTGGAAGACAGATCCTCAACAAACGTTCGATCAATTTTCAATATTTCCGCAGGAATATCCATTAGGTACTTCATACTGCTATAGCCGGTGCCAAAGTCATCGATTGCAATAAGAACCCCCATATCAACCAACTCATTCAACGCCGACATCATTTGGTCTATGTCGTTCAGCAAAACATTTTCTGTAATTTCCAGCACTAACCAGGAAGAATCAAAACCCGCATCTTCAAGGCAATCCGCCACACAACGAATAAACGTTGGGTCTTTTAATTGCAAGGGGGAAACATTAATGGTTAATTGCGGAATCCGTTTCAGGTTGCCAAATTGTGCTTTAAATTGCGTGCATGCCTCTTTCAACACCCATTCACCAACGGTACGAATCATCTGATTCTTTTCCAGATACGGTATAAATTCTGTTGGTGGCACGATATTGCCTTCGTTATCGGTCCAACGGAGTAATGTTTCCACTGCGGAAATTACGCCCGTTTGTGTATTAATAATGGGTTGAAACTCAAGATGAAACTGGGTTTTCTTTAATGCTGAACGCAACTGTATAAGCATTTTCGAACTGCGCAACGATTCTTTGGCAAAGTGCTCATCGTATAAACAATAACAGTCACCACCATCGTATTTAGCTCGATACATGGCTTCATCAGCACTTTGAATAAAACGATCAATGCCGATGTGATTATTTCGCCCTTGATATATCGCACAACCAACACTGCAACTTACGGCAAGCTCTATTCCACCACGGGTATAGAAAGTTTCTCTCATAGCAGCGAGAACTTTATCGGCCAGCGGTATCGAAAATTCAAAATCAAATTCTGAAGCATCGGCAACAATGGCAAATTCATCTCCACCCAGACGAGCACAGAAGTCTGACTGACGAATACAGGACTTAATCCTGTTGGCCGCTTCAATTAAAAACGTATCGCCTTCCAGATGCCCAAAGGTGTCGTTTATTTGTTTAAAACCGTCGAAATCCAGATATAACAAGGTGATATTACTATGCAGTCGACTGGCTCTGGAAAGTGCATTTTTTAAATACCCCATAAAATGGGCACGATTTGGCAAACCAGTTAAACCATCCGTTAATGCCTGATCGCGAATTTTAGTATCAATTCTTTGACGTTCACAGGCGTAAAAAATTGATTTAACCAGCATATCGCCGCCACAGTTATCTTTGACCAGATAATCCTGTGCGCCAAGTTGCAAAGCCTGGATACCCAATTCTTCATGTCGGGTGCCGGTAAGAACAATAAGCGCCACTTCAGGAAAACGATTGTGTAAGGTTTCAACGCTGCTTAAGCCTAGCGAGTCAGGTAAAGATAAATCAAGAAGAACAACATCCATTCTCTCCTTTTCAAGTAAGGTATAGGCATCGGCTAACTTGGTACAGTGCCACAGAAGTATCCTGGAAGTAGAAAAATCCTTAATTGATTCTTTTACCAATCTTGCATAAGCCAAATTATCTTCAACATGCAACACTCGAATCGAGCTACTATTACTGTAGGTTTCCATCTCTATACCTTAGCCATACGCAAAGATAAACTAAGTTTAGACACTCCCCTCCAGACGTCTACAAACGCAAGCAATTACCTCAAAAAAAATGTCGCTATTTACCTCGTAAAATCTTTTAAAGTGTTTTTTCCGCGAAAAACACGGAATTTAATTTAGAAAACACACAAAAATGTATTAAATAATTCGGCTACCACATTAAAAATCAAACACAAATTTGACCACACCTATAGTTTCAATCAACCAAAACACACAAGTATGAAACAAAATAAACCAACAAAAATTCTTTTTATAATAACCAGACTTAACCAGAAACATAGCCTTCACGCCACCATCATTCATGTAGAAACAAAAAAACAAACGACGAGAAGGTTTCATGCGCCAACCATATCCACTTAATCATTGGCAAGCAGAACAAGCCATTATAGATATGTGATTTTCTATAGCCAAAAACTCGTGGTGTCGCGAAAAAAAACCAACTATGATTTTATGAATTATTGGGGTCTGCTCACACACTGATTTATGAATAACCGAATCGTCTGCTTTTCTGATCACGAGAATGAAGCGCCAGGCATAGAATATAAGAACGTACAATAACGACACAGAGTGAAAAAACTTCCAACTCAAATGGGTATGGCATAAAACACGCTGACTGTAACTTGTCGTTTATTTGATTCTCCAGGCAACACGTCCCCGAGTCAGAACGAGAGTAGTATTTTTTACTGCCGTAATTGATTAGTCAGATTGTGCGGATCTAAAACATAACCCGGTATGTCACGGAAGGTTATTAATGTCGAGATATCAATACCTAGAACACACGTTGCGATTTCTTTCTCCAACAACACGAAAAGGCCAGAGGAATATTGTATTTATACTCGCAGGGTTCAGCTTATTATTGTTATCACTTACTTCTGCTTGGCGAGCAACAAGGGACTTGATCTTCCACACAGGCAATCCTGGCCACACCATCCCCTACAACCAATATGAAGCGGAAGTGCTCTGCCAGAATCAGATGAGAGAAAATATTGGTGATACACTTTTGCGCTCACATGTTGACAATCATTCTTCACGGCTCGATAACGTATCCGGTATTTACCGTATCTATTTAAAAGCAGACGTGGGAACCTTACGCGACTATAAAGAGGTGATGGTTTATTGCCAGGTAAACCAGTACAACAAACAACTCAGTTATTTCAAAACGGTTGACCCATCAAAAAAACCCTTTTCTTATGCTGATATTCAGTTCTTTTAACTTGACCACCAACGATATCAGAGCGGATAACAATCACAGATATTTTGCTGTAATTCGAGGTTATTGAATCTCTGTCACGTGAGCTGAAAAGCCCCCTTGTTTTTGCCTGGGTTCTAGGCTAGATTAGCTCGCACACCTGCTTTGCGAGCAAAGAATAAAACCTAATAAAAAATGCTCAGTAATTGCAGATGAAAAACAACAATAACAATTAAATTTCACAAAAAGAGTTCGGCATTTTTAGTACTTATTCCTGAATAGGCAGAATCTTTAAACATATTTGTGCACAGCACGCTTCTTTCCTAAACAGCGCATAGCACTGAAAAGCCACACAAAACCAATAACGTTAATAATAAAACTTACCTGGTGGCAACAATGAAAAAACTGAAGCAATTGATGCTTGCCTCTGCTATTCCTGCAGCATTAGCAAGTACGCAAGCCTTGGCAGCTCCTGGTGCGCCCAACGTGGACTGGATGGACACCAATTACGCCATTGTCGAAATCAATGAAACCGCATCCGCTTACCAAGATTTAGCAACCGTCAAACCCTACGCTGAAGTTCCTGTCGGCTGGGCCAAATGGGCCGGCGACGATGGCACCTACGTTCAATATAAGCTGAACGGTAATGTTGTGTTACAAAACAATGTAACCGGCGTAGCGAACCAAGGCGAAAAAGTTGTACTGCAAATCGATCAGGGCGGCCAATACGACGTTACTGTTGCTTTGTGTAATGCTGACGGCTGTACTGAATCCCCAGCAAAATCCATTGTTGTTGCCGACACAGATGGCAGCCATCTCGACCCACTTCCAGACAACTCGGCAGCGACCAATACACCGTATGCAAACACAACAGGTAAAGTGGTAGGTACTTACTACGTGGAATGGGGTGTGTATGGTAGAAACTTTACCGTTGATAAAGTACCTGCGTATAACCTGACCCACATTCTTTATGGCTTTGCCCCTATTTGTGGCGGCGACGGCATCAATGATTCGGTCAAAGAAATTGAAGGCTCTTTTGAAGCTTTACAACGTGCTTGTGCTGGCCGTGCAGATTTTAAAATTGCCATGCACGATCCTTGGGCAGCCATTCAAAAGCCGCTTCCAGGTCAATCTCAGTTTTCTACTTATAAAGGAAACTTCGGCCAATTAATGGCAGTAAAAAACCAATACCCACACATCAAAATTCTTCCTTCTGTAGGTGGCTGGACGCTTTCTGATCCCTTCTATTTCTTCGATGATCCAACCAAGCGTAAAACCTTCGTAGATTCCTGTGAAGAATACCTGCGCACCTGGAAATTCTTCGACGGTATAGATATCGATTGGGAATACCCGGGCGGTAACGGCGCGAACGTAAACCTTGGTGATAAAACCAAAGATGGCGAAACTTACAAGCTATTGATGCAAGAACTTCGTGCAATGCTTGATAAGCTGGAAGCAGAAACTGGCCGGACTTATGAGTTAACGTCTGCGATTGGTCTGGACCCAGCGAAAATTGCTGTCATCGATTACGCAACAACCCAACAATATATGGATCACATCTTCTTGATGTCCTACGACTTCCACGGTGGCTGGAGCAACGAAGATTTGGGTCATCAAACAAATCTATACGTTCCATCCTGGGAACCCACTGAGAAGTTCTCTACCAATATCGGTGTGAACACACTACTCGCTCAAGGCGTTCAACCAGGCAAAATCGTTGTCGGTGCGGCGATGTACGGCCGAGGCTGGACAGGTGTTAACGGGTATGTCGACAACAACCCATTCACAGGCACAGCAACAGGCAAAGTAAAAGGCACCTGGGAAGACGGTGTGGTTGATTACAAACAGATCGTGACCAATATGACCAGCGGTGCCTGGCAAGTGGGCTACGATGAAGTGGCGGAAGCACCTTACTCCTGGAATCCAACTTCAGGTGATTTGGTCACTTACGACAACCCTCGTTCAGTACACGCTAAAGGCGCTTACGTAAACGCGAAAGATTTGGGCGGCCTGTTCTCTTGGGAAATCGATGCGGATAACGGCGATATACTTAACGCTATGCATGTTGGTCTTGGCCACACAGCCAGCGGCAGCTCCACCAGCTCATCATCGTCAAGCAGCTCGTCGTCGTCTTCCAGCTCTAGCAGCAGTAGCTCAAGCTCTAGCAGCAGCTCATCTTCTAGCTCAAGCGGTGGATCATCATCCAGCTCGTCTTCAAGCTCGAGCTCATCCAGCAGCAGTTCTTCCAGCTCAAGTAGCTCAAGCTCTTCCAGCAGTAGCTCCAGTGGTGGTGTAAGCTGCCCAGCATATGCAACGTCCGGCTCCTACGCCGTGGGCGACATGGTAACCAGTGCTGGCGCAGTCTACAGCTGTAAAGTAAGCGGTTGGTGTTCCAGCGGCAACTCAGCTTACGAGCCAGGTATCGGCTGGGCGTGGAGTTACGCTTGGGATCTTGAACCACCTAATACTGTATGTACTGGTGGAAGCTCTTCCAGCTCTAGCTCATCTTCAAGTTCTAGCAGCTCCAGCTCTTCCAGCAGCAGTTCAAGCTCATCATCAAGCTCCAGCAGCAGCTCGTCTTCCAGTAGCTCATCATCATCATCATCCGGTGGTACTGGTGACTGTGCCGCTCAAGGCATTGACCCAACTGCGATCAACGCCTACCCCAACTGGACACAAACAGACTGGGCAGGTAATCCAAGCTACGCCACTGGTGGAGACATGATGTCTAACGAAGGTGCGGTATATCGTGCAAACTGGTGGACCCAAGCGGTTCCAGGTAACGATGGCTCCTGGACCTTTGTATGTAACATTTAATCTTGTTGTACTTCTAGAAAAGCGGCCACAGGCCGCTTTTTTTATTCTGTTTTCTTTTGTTCCCCGCTGCAACGCAGCAAGAAATAAATTCTTGATGCCACACGCACAACGGCTATTCTTTAATAGTGTTGCGATACCATTCTGCGATTTCTGAGCCTTTGGATGCGTAAAATTTATTGCCTAGCCAGTGCTTTATTCTGCCTTTTGGTTACGTTTGAAGCCTCCTCCGCCACCGTGTTTATTTCCGATAAGGTGAATGAAGATCTCGGGCTGTTTCTCGGTGGGGAAAGTATTGAGTCCATCGACAACTTTGATCGCCCCGCTGCACGCAGAGAAGTTGTCGAAGTTGTTTTACTGCATCTGGCCCTTAAGGCAGGCGGCTATCCATACAAAATCACCATTGTAGCCAAGAACCTGCCCTATCTAAGAGGAATCGCTCAGGTCAGCGAAGGCAAGTTTTCCGTGCTGGGCAGTAGCGTCTGGAAATACAGCAGCGAATCCTATGACAATATTTGGATAAGCTCCCCAATTATTAAGGCTTATGAATATCACGCTGGCCTGTACACCTCTCCCAGAAACCAGAAAGCCCTCAAAGCCCAAAATCGTGAAGACATCAGTCAGTTAACGGCCGTCTCCAATAAAACTTGGCAAGTAGATTGGGTCACACTTAAATCCTTACCCCTCAAACATATCTTTCACACCACAGATTGGGACAGAGGCGTATTACTCGTCGATCAGTTACGGGCTGACTTTATGCTGTATTCTTTTCGCGCGGCGCCTTATATGGAAGAACTTGCCATGAAGCATACGCTTAATGAAAGCAATGGGGCGCGATTAATTACACTGGTCCCCATCCCAGGGTTAAAAGTCAGGCTTGATGGAACACGGCACTGGGTGGTCAGCAAGAAAGACAAATTTGGTCCAGAAGTGTATAGCGCATTGGAAAAAGGCATAAAAATTCTGGACGACTCTGGCGTTCGTCTAAAAGCATTTAGAGAATCACACTTTTTATCGAAAGACACAGAAAGCTGGCAACTACTTAATTAGCATTTAGGCTAGATCTCGGTAGCTCAATGGTGACCACTAAACCACCCTCTTGAGCATTGGCAAATTGTAGCTTGCCACCATGCTTTTCTACGGCTCGACCTGCGATACTTAATCCCAACCCAAATCCATCAACAGACTCACTGGCCTGCGCACGATAAAAAGGTTGTGCTAGCTGGGTTAAATCTTTTTCATCCACACCTGGGCCGTAATCCCGAACACGAATAACCACCGAGGTGTCAGAACTGCTTAATGCAATATCAATAGCTTTATCGGAAGGGGTATGCTTACAACAATTACCGACAATATTTTCCAGCGCCGTGGCTAAAAGTTCGGGGTAGCCATGTAGTTTTAGGCTACCATCTTGCTCCGTTATACTTAAATTAATTTTCCTACCGGGACAGGTAAACCCTATATTTTCAACTTGCTCGACTAACAAATCCGCAGGGGAAAACTCTTCCGCAGAATACGTCCTCTGATTCAGGCGGGAGAAATCCAGGATTTTCTGAATAAGTGCATTTATTTTTTCACACTCAGTATGAACACGATTCAAGTGAGCACTTTCTCCAAACTGCTTTTCCATCAACCCGGCACAAGTTTGCAACCTGGCCAGTGGGGCTCGTAGTTCGTGGGAAACATCATGTAATAGTTGTTGTTGTGATTGGGAATGTTTTTCAACCTGGGCAATCATAAATTGCAAATCTTTTGCGAGCTCACCAATCTCATCCCCTCGCTTTAACACCGAACGCTCAAACTCAACCTCACCCCCTTCTTCAGCATACTTTCGACTCGCCTGTCCAAGACGGGTTAACGGCCTGGATATACTGAAACTGAAAATGACGCTCAACAAAACGGAGACAGCAAGAATCAAAAAAAACTGCAAAAAAGTTATGCGTTTTAGACCATCAACAATAATTCGCGGAGGGGGAGGCCTGCGTGTTTGCACAATATATTCATGTCCATTCGCCCCTTCCAACGGAAACGAAATGAGCCCGCCCTCATTCAACATTTCCGGGTTAATTTCGTATATGATTTCATCACCCGACAGGATTCGAATACCGTTACCTTCCAGGAAACGTCTCCCCCGTTCAAAACGAGGACGAAAACCAGGCTGCGTGAGATTTTCCCCTCCGGTAATGCCGAAGTTCTCATACTCCTGAATTTTCCGGTAAGCAAAGTGCGTTAACACACGTTGATGAGGTGGCGACAGCCGATTATTTTCAAGGCCAGTAATTACAATACTGGCAGTGATCAAAAATATTGAAAACTGCGCAAGAAAAAAAGCAAAAAAGAATTTCCAGAACAAACGCATACTAGAGCCTGATAACTCGAGTTAAATAATTCATAGCACCTCTCATCACTTGGTACTACTGACACATTCTCGCTTCAACATAGATAACTATGCCTCCGACTCGGCTTCTTTAATCATCTGATAACCCACACCACGAATGGCTTTAATAATACCCGGGTCAACTCCTTGCGCACCAAGCTTCTGCCTGACCCGGCTCACATGCACATCGATACTTCGATCATAGGCAGAGAGCTTACGATGTAATACCTGCTCCGTTAACCATTCCTTTGAAAGCGTTGTACCACAGGAAGCCATCAACAAAGACAACAAGCTGAACTCCGCCCCCGTTAGCTCAAGCGGCTCGGCATTCACCGTAGCAGATAACGAAGCGGTATTAATTTGAACCCCGTGTAAAGACAACACTTCTGCTGTTTTTTCCGGCTCACTATTAGCCTGCTTCGTTCTGCGTAACACCGCCCGAATTCTGGCGACTAATTCTCGCGGGTTGCAGGGCTTGGCCAGGTAATCATCCGCCCCCATTTCCAAACCAACGATACGATCCACATCATCACCGCGACCGGTCAGCATAATAATGGCTGTATCACATTGCGCTTTTCTCACCTGCTGCAACACATCAAGCCCAGTTAACCCTGGCATCATGATATCCAACACCACCACATCAATAGAGGGGTCCGCCAGTATCATCGATACACCTTCAACCCCATCATGGGCCAAGGATATCTGGTAACCCTCAGATTCGAGATACTCTCTCAATAAGGAGCATAATTCGCGATCGTCATCGACCAGCAGTATTTGGTGGGGTGTTATCGTCATAGGTCTACTTTACTCCCAGCCCATTCCCAGTGAATAGAACTTTACTCTTCTTTACAGTCTATTAACCCAACTTATCGAAGACAAGGCGCATACTGACCCTGTACTCAAGAACATCACAGGAGATGAAATATGAAAACGACAGGCAAAACCATGTTAGCAGTCCTTGCGTTATCGGTAGCCAGTGCCAGTTTTGCTTTTGGCCCAGGACCACATAAAGGTTGCGGTGGAGGTGGTGGCCCACGCGGAGAAATGGGCTTTGTGATGATGGAAGAGGCGTTAAATTTAACTGCCGAACAAACCGAAGCCATCAGACAAATCAAGACGCGCATGTTTGAAGAGCGACAAGATTTTCGCGGCCAACAAAGACAAGTCCGAATTATGGACCTTGATCCGACTTCCCCCACATACAATGATGAGGTGAATCAACTGGCGGAACAAAAAGCCGAGAGAATGAAAGAGAGAATGCAACGTCAAGCACAGTATCATGCTGAGATGTACGCAATCCTCACGCCTGAGCAACAAGCGACTCTAAAAGAGTTACGCCAAAAAGCGCAAACCAGAGCCAAACAACGAAACTGGTAATGCACTCACTCCGAAGCCATCTCGCGCCAAGATGGCTTCTTTTATTTGCATAACCTCGGTTGTCGAAAATCGATTTTTTACAACTCGACCACACCTGCAGTTGATTTTGGCGACACAAATCACACACCCCAAAAAGCTACGCATACTATTTCGCATTTTTTATCCGTCATAAAAACCGACAAACAACGGATTAAACACTCAATCCAGCCCACAAAAATTCACACTCACCGACAAAAACCGCCCATACATTTATGCTTTATTAAAAATAGAGTTCACATAACGAATTAAACTCCTTTTTTATTCTTCGCAGAGAAACAAAGCATAAAACCGTGTTATTCCACCGAACCAAAAGCCTAATTTCTCCACGGCTATTACACAAAAAAAGAATACTAAAAACGCAATTACATGCCACTATTTCGTTTTCAAATAAACGGCATAAAACTGTATTTCTTTTTCTAATTAAAAAAGAAAAAAATGGAATAAATTTATTAATTTGTTCAAAAAAAACAGACGGGTTAGCGCCTATACTTGTTGAGCCAGGAAAAACTGGTAGATATGATAATTTTACTGTTTGTCTCAGCAGTAAAAATGAAAATAATAAATTCAAACTGGGATAATCAACACACAACAGCGTTATCCGTTTTTTATTCCTGCTATGGATTGATTGAGACAGCATTAGGCTCTGTCGATGCTTTGAGCCTTTTAATAAACATAATAATGATAGGAAAATACCATGAAAAAACCTCTTGCAGCACTTTCGCTACTTGGGCTTTTTTCTGTAGAAGCATATGCGGTTGATTGTAATACAACCCCTGCCTATGTCGAAGGCAGCAGCTACTCTACAGGCTCCCAGGTTTTAGTTGGTTCCACAGGTTATCAATGTACCGTTGGCGGTTGGTGTAGTGTAGGTGGCCCCTACGCACCAGGTACAGGCTGGGCATGGCAGTATGCCTGGCAGGATTTAGGCCAGTGTACAACATCAAGTTCCAGCTCTTCATCAAGCTCCAGCAGTTCAAGCTCGTCGAGCAGTTCTTCTTCCAGCTCCTCATCCAGTTCGAGCAGCTCATCAAGCTCTTCGTCTAGTTCCAGTAGCTCATCATCTTCAAGCACAAGCAGCACCTCATCGAGCAGTTCAAGCAGCAGCTCCAGTAGCGGCGGCACTTGCCCAAGTTATGTCTCCGGTTCAGCCTATACAAACGGTGA
Organism: Teredinibacter sp. KSP-S5-2; assembly: GCF_032773895.1. NCBI lineage: Bacteria > Pseudomonadati > Pseudomonadota > Gammaproteobacteria > Cellvibrionales > Cellvibrionaceae > Teredinibacter > Teredinibacter sp. KSP-S5-2. The sequence goes on from NZ_CP120416.1 coordinate 3,751,747, forward strand.
TGTCGTCACCAATGCCGGCGGCTACTATGAATGTACGGTTGCTGGCTGGTGTTCTGCTGGTAGCGCAGCATACGAACCCGGTGTGGGCTGGGCATACAACTACGCCTGGGCGGACACCACAGCGGCAGCATGTAGCGCTGGTTCGAGCTCTTCCAGCTCCGGCGGTGGCGGTCCAGTAATACCTGATGTTCCCTTCTGCGCACCAGACTGGGTAACCGGTAAGCTGTACACCAAAGGTTCTATCGCAGCTTATAACGGCGCAGTATACGAAGCCTTGGTCGATACGCATTCCATCGAACCAGGAAATACCACTTATCCAGGACAATGGTCTGACCCAGTGGGCTATCCAGATCAGGATCTCTGCCCTGTACCGATCCCCAATACGATCGACTACGGCACGCCGACTCCTGTCGATGGCAATACTAACGCAGGTGTCATCAACCCAACCGGGTCTATTGCAGCGGCGAGCATATCAAACACACCTTCGACACTTACCGGAACAAAAGGCGGCATTGACCCCGCAACGGAAAACGGCGGTGACCACGGTGGCCTAGATGTGGACAACGGTGCAAAAGGTTCTAAATTGGTTCCTGGTAGCCTGCCGCTACAACACAACACCTACAATGTGACCGCAGGAACGGAAATTGTTACCTACATTGGTGACTGGGCAATTTACGGTCGTCAATACGACTTCACCAAACTTGCCGCATCCAACCTGAATCGTATTGTTTACGGCTTCGCAGGTATTTGTTACCCAGACGCACAAAATACTCAGGACGGCGGTTTCCCAACCACAGCCCCTGCAGCCGTGTTGCGCAACTGTAATCAAAGTAACCTGCCTGATGGTGCCATGGCGGTTGCAGACTTCGAAGCCGCTTTCGTTCGCGATGTCGGTGTCGCACCACAAGGTGTTGTCGGTACTGAAAGCCAATACGAACTTGAACCAGATAAAGTCGGTGGTGTGTTTGGCGTACTTTACCAACTGCGCCAACAAAACCCTCAGCTTAAATTGGATCTTTCTGTTGGTGGCTGGACACTATCCGAAGGCTTCTACTGGATGGCAAAAGACCCGGTAAAACGTAAAGTGTTTGTCGACTCAATCGTTCACTTCCTTGAGCGTTTTGACTTTGACGGTATCGACGTTGACTGGGAATACCCTGGCACCGATGGTGCGGTAGCCGGCGTGGCAACACCAGAAGATAACGCCAACTACATTGCATTAATTAGAGAAATGCGTGCAGGTATGGATTGGTTGTCTCGTAAAACAGGCAAGAGTTACCGTCTATCTTCGGCCATTCCTGCTGGCTTAGGTCGTTTGGAAAAAATCGATTGGGCGCAAGTTCATCCTTATATGGATCGACTCTACCTCATGACCTACGACATGACTGGCGCCTGGGAAAGAGAAATCTCTCACCATACACCACTCTACATCAACCCTAATGCCGTAGGCTCTTCTGCTGGTACCTCAGCAAACTGGACGGTCAACCATATGAAAAGTTTGGGCGTACCCGCAAACAAACTGATGATTGGTGCAGCCAACTACCACCGCTCCAAAGCCACCATGCCAGGAGATATTACCGAGTTCACTAACGGACTTACCGGGTCATCCACATATGGAACCGCGACCTGGACGGGTGCAGACCTGATTCTTGGTATCGCGGGTGTAGGCTCATGGGAAGCAGGCGTAATTGAAGGCTACGACCTCTATCAGAATTTCCTCGATAGAGACATCAAAGCCCGTAACGGTTACACCCTATACACGGACAAAGTGGCAAATGCTGACTACTTAGTGAATGACGCTATTGGCTCGTATATTTCTGTTGAAACACCACGTACCGTGGCCTTGAAAACACAATATGCAAAAGACAATGGCTTGGGTGGTATCTTCTTCTGGATGGCAGAACAAGATAATGGTTACAACCTGAATACTGTGAACCATGTGCTAGGCAATCCACTGGTCACCAACTCTTCAGATGGTAACCCTGCGAATCAAATTCCTGTTTGTGGTGCCAACCTCACTGCTGCGGAATGTGAAGCACTTATTTTGCCACTTCGCTAGAAGCGACAAAACTTCAGCCAAAGGCGAGTCTAGGCTCGCCTTTTTTATAACTCACAAATATCATCTCCCCTCCGAAACCAAGAAACATGACTCATTACTTCTGGTTTATATCCCTTCCCAATGAAATAGGTCAAACCTACTTTTTCTCGATTTAATTTGAAAATCAAATGCTTCAAGGCTCGGCAAATCATATCGACGAAGACACAACTATTTTTTTCAACTTTTAACGCCACAATTTGATTAGCAAAAAATGACGCTCAATGTATTGCGTGACAACTTACAGAAAATACCAAAAGGCAGTCTCATTATTTGAGACGTTGATCATTTATTCTATTAATCCCAATAAGACACCATTTTTCCATAATAAGAATGACATCATTATTGGGAATAATAACTGGTACTTTTTGTACTGACTTAAAGCATCAAAAATTTATGGCGAAGTATTTCTATTTTACGGAGAAAAATATGAAGATCATAAAACGTCTTTTAGGACTGGGATTAAGCTACATGTTAATACATGCTCTGCTTCCAGCTTCAGCTTTAGCTGCACCTATAGGCACCCCGACACTTGTCAATCAATACACAGCGGGAACACAAAACATTGTTGCTGTAGCCGAGGCAGGGAACGGAGAAAAAATCATTTTATGGCAAGACAACGATCGGGGTGGAGCATCGTTCATTCAATTATACGATGGCGATGGAAACGCAAAATTTAGTAGCGATTTCTATGTTGGGATGAATGCCTCAGGCATTTCGGCAGATCTGTTTGGAAACTTTGCAGTTATCTATTCCGAACATGATGGTAGCCAGCGAGATGTTTACGTCAAAGGCTTTAATCGTGACGGTACAGTTAAGTTCAATAAAATAAAAGTTCACCCTAATTCGTCTCTCGATCAATTCCCCGGCGACATTGCCATGGAAGATTCGGGTAATTTTGTAGTGACATGGACTGACGGAACACCAAGCAACAGAAGCATCCGTTTTCAACGGTTCAATAGTAGCGGTCAAAAACTGGGTTCTTATGTTCAAGTCATCTCAAACTCAGGAAACCTAGGGGCATCCGGTTTAGATGTACTGGATAATGGAGTGATTGTTGTCAGCTATTATCTAATTATTAACAATGATGCAGATACCTGGGTAAGACGATATAGCAATAGCGGAGCATCTTTAGGTAGTGCAACGCGCGTCAATCAATACCGTTCTGGCCCCCAGATCGGTACAGGGATTACCCACAACGGACAAGACCAGTATCTAGTGTATTGGGATAGCTACAGTCAGGATGGTCAAGGCTGGTCGTCATACGCTCAACTATTCAATAACAGCGGAAGTCGTATTGGCTCACCATTTCGTTTAACCCAAACTCTGGTTTCTGGCCAACCGGGAGTCCGTGTTTCGATGTCAGATTCCGGAGTTTTTGCTGCCACATGGGAAGTCGACAACCGCTCTTGGGATTCCAGCCACATCCCAGAAATCCGTGCGAGAGAATTTAACGCAAATCTAACACCAAAAGGAAACGAGTTTGTTGTTAGTCCAACAGGAGAGTTTTCAGAAGTAAGCTGGGTTAGCATAAACGCTAACGGAGAATATTCCATTAGCTGGAGACGATACGACTCGACCAATAATTGGGATGTGTTTACTCGACGCTACACCAGTATTGAACCCAACCCTGCGTACACTTTACCCAATCATGTTCAAGTCACCATTCCTTCAGCGAATGTAGATAACTGGGTCTATTTCAAAGTGGTCATTCCTGAAGGTGTAACCTCATTCTTTGTTGACATTGAAGGAACGCAAGGTAACGCAGATTTATTTATGCGATATGGATCACTTCCAGACCTGCTAAATTATCACTTCCTTACTAACGAACCTGATAGTACAGAATACCTCGGCATCGGAAACCCTCCTCCGGGAGAATGGTATATTGGCGTCTATGCCGACACCGCGTATAGTAATTTAAAGCTCTATGTGAACTACTATTTCTAAACTTCGGTTTAACACAACAATCCCCGCACACGCGGGGATTTTATCCAATGTTATAAGATCAACTTCGAAGAAATTAGACTCACCCCAGGGTACATCATCCCTTCTTCTGGGTAGATATATCGTTTAAAAACCTAGCAAACAACTCATCCCTAACAATCTCAGACACCAGATATTCAACCGCATCATTAAATTTCCATGAAACTCTGCCGCAGGCTGAATTTGCATTCCAAGTAGTACTAAATTCATACTTGACAGCTTTATTGAAGGCCACCCCATTATCAGATAATAAGCTGACACTTATTTCCCAATATCCACTTGTACTCGAAAATCTTGCATAATTCACTTTTCCAGTGAGTTCCACATCTGAACCATAAACCCCCGCATACTTTAATTCCTTATTAAAGCCAAGACGAATATATTCCTGAATAGGTAAATACCCGGGGATCGTAACTTTCAATGCTCGACAGCTACGATCAAATTTTTCCGGAGGCTGAAGATCTGCAACACGCAGGTTAAATGGTGTTAACTTCTGTAGTATCTCCCGATTTGATTTTGAAGCACGGTACTCTATCTCCATGCTTTCTCTTTGAGAATTAACCATATCATCATCCGGCCAGTCAAAGTTTATGGCATTCAGAGACCGAAGATCATTACCATACTTAAGGATGGCCCGAACAAGCATTTCGTTTGATGGAACATAGGAATAGGCCAACCCAGACTCGCCATTAACTATAGTGCTATAAAAATACATCCCAGGCGCATTGATTTTTATTATTTTCTCTTCCGGAGGAATATATATATGTCTCTGATCAGCTAACCAATTAATATTCACCTCAGAACCTATCTCAACCTCGTAAATACCAACATCTTTCCGCCCGCCCATGGAATACCAAGCGGAGCACACCGGCTTACAATTACGAGCTTCATCCAACTTCAAACTGGAATCATTAAACAGCATGAAATATGCCTTATCTTCTGAAAAAGATGAACTTCCATAAGGCGTTTGACTATGTGTCGCACATCCACTTACATTAAGAAAACCAAAAATAAAAATAAGAATCATTAACAACCGATTCATTACCCCTCCAAACTTAATCAATTATTTCTACCACCCAACAAAAATATAAGCATTTAAGTTTTTTCAACTAAAGATGGCACAGCCTAATATTTTCGTATTCACAGTAGCTCACTAACTCTAACAACCGGAATTAAAACATGCCATACCAAATTTTACTTAGAAAAATTAAATCAATCCACACACCACCTATTAAAAATGGATATCGGCCACCAATATGAACAATAAAAGAAGAAAAGTTATAATCACCTAGCAAACGGACTCAAAGCACAACAATAGGGGTATGCCCTACAACACCTAATTCACCGGTTTCTGTACATTTTCCCTCTATCTCGTTTTAACATATACAGCGTATTATCGATCAAGCAGTGCGCGATGAGAGCCAATTCATTGGATTCCTCATAAACCAAATATTTTATACATCGATCAGTTTATATTGACAGAGATATGTATCGATTTTCTGCACTAGTCTATTCAATCAATGAATGGCCGTAAGGAACTGCACAAAAATTAAATCACATCACGTATACTATATCCTCATTATTTGAAAAATAATGTATTTAGGTTTGTTGCAGAAAAAATTCTAGGGATAAAATCAAGCATGAAAAGAGAAAATGTAAAAAGGTTAGAGACGCTTCTATGCTGCATAGCAGTATGCTGGTTCAGCGCTTTAGTTATGATGCTTTCATCAGATTTTATAATGAATATTACCAAACCTACCGAAATCAGTTTATACAAAAAATATGGAAAGATTTCTCTAATATACCTACCCACTACTCTTATATTAGTATCTCTGCTTACACAATTCTTTATTGGAGGCGTGCTTTTCAGGAAAAACAAACCAATCTATGGACTATTGTGCACATCTTTTCCTATATCAATAATTGCCCTGCCACTCTACCTCAACGGATTTCAAATTAATGCAACAATCACTATAATCATATCGCTTATACTAGCCTCTACAATTTCGTATTTAAGCGGATTATTCTTTGGCACAAGACCATCCCCAATTCCTTCACTAAACAGGCAAACAGGCAAACAGGCAAACAGGCAAACAGGCAAACAGGCAAACAGGCAAACAGGCAAACAGGCAAACAGGCAAACAGGCAAACAGGCAAACAGGCAAACAGGCAAACAGGCAAACAGGCAAACAGGCAAACAGGCAAACAGGAGTGTAATACTTCGGGAGCATGGATAGTGGTATTCGACACACTAATTGTTTTTTACTTGGCAATAATTCCTTTTGGCTTACTAAAATTTTTCAACAAGACCTCGCTTAGCTCTCTACCATTCCTTACCGCATCCATACTTTACGTATATACTTTAGTTTTACTTAGAAAAGAGCACCGCTCTGGAATATTTTTATTCATCACACCAAACATATTCCTAGCCATATTTATTTTCACATACCGAAATAAATTATATATGTACTACCAAAAAGACAATCGATCCAATCTAATCCTGTTAGTCAACATAGCTCTAACTTCAACGCCAGCAATCATGATAGTAATTTATGCAAAAAGACTAAAAAATATTTTCATCACCAAAACCACAATTAAAAATTAAACACAATTCAAATGTAAGACCACACATATGAAGAACCTTATCATCACATTGCTGCTTTTGATTTCAACACAAAACACTAACGCTATCGACCTATCGAAAACCTCATGCAGATTGTTTTTTGCGGCAATTGACAGCATGATTGCTGAAAATCAATCCAATCGCGCCCGGGATCATATGTTTTTCATATACGGGCATGTATCTGGAAAGAATGGGTCTGCCAATATGGACTTCCGAACTTTCTCCCAATTCAAACGAGCACATAGAGAGATGTGTGAGAAGGCCCCCAAGAAAAACATGCTAGAGGTTGCTAACTCGGCATATCAAACATTAGTCAAATAAAACACTAAAGAAACCACTTACTACCTGCACAACTAAATAGTGATACGTACATCAAACGTAATACGGGTGGCACAAATGAAAACCATTAGCATAATTATCATTCTTTTAATTCTATCACTTATCGCCTATCTTTCTCGGCATGGGTTATTTTCATCGGTAAGAATCTCGGAGAAAAATACGGGACCACTGCTAATTGTTTACAAAAAGCATATTGGTGAATATAAAAATGTTGGCCCTGTAATGGATAAAATCTATTACGACTTAAAAAACAACCATTCGATTGATACGACAAAAGGGTTTGGCCTCTACTACGACAACCCTAAGGAAGTTAACCGGGATAAATTGAGAAGTATTGTTGGCTGTATAGTTGAAGGTAGAAGCAAGGAAGAGTTAGAGCACATTACCGGAAAATATGGTGTCCAGGAGCATCCCGGTTCAAACAGTGTGGTAGCTGAATTCCCATACAAAGGTAAGGCATCGATAATTCTCGGCATTTTCAAAGTCTACCCTAAATTACTGGCATACATTAACAATGAAAATTATCCACATAACCCAATAATGGAAGTCTACGATCTCCCAAACCAGAAAATAGAGTACACATCTTCAATTGAGTTAACTGCGGATTTTTATGATGCCCTATTACAGTAAATCCGGGCGAAAGCTATTCGGCAAAAAATAACGAGCAGAGCTTAAGGAATACATGAAGTGGACACTTACAAAATGCTCTCACCATCTCGGCACACAACCTGCCTGAACTCGTTGTAAAAATGAAACTATTGCTTAAAAAGAAAACAAAACATAAGCCCAAAAATCCGCCAAAGAAAAAGGACGAGACAACCTGCCAAGCTTGCGGTTACCAACGAAAGGATTCCGACACAAATCCGCTATGGCAATGTCCTGGTTGTGAGCGCGCATACTCAAAGGTTAATCGCGAGGTATATAGCCAGGAGGAAGTGAAGGCGAAAAATAGAAAATACCGAGAGAGGGAAGCAGAAGAGAAGAAAACCGCGGAAGTAGAAGAGAAAGTAAAAGAACACAGAGCAAATAGCCTGCTAGCAGGCGCCACGGGTTGTCTAGCAATACTACATGGAGTAAGTAATACCTGCCGAGGGCTTGTGTTTAATCCAGTGGCACTCACAATTGGCGGAGTAATTATCCTTGGCGCACTGATATATTTTATGTCCACTTACTCTGGTTAGATTGAAAAACTTTAGATAACACATTTCATCATCGATAATGACGAACAAAAACCCCATATACCTACCAAGGTATATAGGGTTTACAATCTCTACTTTAACTTTTAAACCAATCCAGTTTTTGATAGCGGGAAAGATCGTACACGTTGTTTCGTCGCCGCATAAACCGCATTCATTAATGCCGGTGCAACAGGAGGCACTGCCAGCTCGCCAACGCCGTCTGGAGTATCCCGCTCTTGAATAAAATGTACTTCAATAGGCGGAACTTGATTCATACGTGCAACGGGGTAATCGTGGAAGTTGCTTTGTTTAACAGCACCCTCTTCGACTTCAATTGCTCCATATAAGGCAGCAGAAAGCCCCCATATCACACCACCTTCGATTTGGCCGGCAACTTTTTCCGGGTTAACAATTAAGCCACAGTCCGCGGCAACCACTACGCGCTCCAGTTTAATTCCAGAACCTGTTTTGGAGACCTCCACCACCATCGCGCAATAGCTATTACCGTGCATAAATGGGTAACCGGCAATACCTTGATAAATACCCTGCTTGGCTTTGCCCCAGTTAGCTTTTTCCATTGCTAATTTAAATACGTTGCGATAACGACGACTATCTGTTTTATCACCGGACCAGTGCTTAATATCGGTGACTTCATCTTGTTTCAACAGAGCCAAACGAAATTCTGCTGGGTCTTTTCCTGAAGCATTCGCGACTTCATCAATAAAACTTTCCTGACTAAACGCCCAAAGATGAGCTTCAACAGATCGCCAAGGGCCGGTTGCCAAGGGTTGCTTATTTTTCACGCCGTAGGAAAATAAATTAGGAACCTGGTAGATATTCCAATCGCGAGCAACCGTATCTCCGGATGTTTTAACGGAACGCCATGCGATGCATTGACCGTTTTCAATCCCGGCCTCTTCGACTGCGGCATATGCAGGATGAAACGCATCATTTTGAATATCATCTTCACGAGTGAACAACAGTTGCACAGGTAAACCGTTAGCTTCTTTGGCTGCAAGCGCGGCTTCTGCAAAGTAATCGCCGATAAAACGGCGACCGAAAGCACCACCTGAACGCATATTATGAATCACAATATTTTTTTCAGGAATTCCCGTTGCCTCGGCTATATCCAGTGTTATTTGATAACCATCTTGATTAGCTGCCCACACGTCACAACGATTATTTTCTATTTTAACGTTGGCACATAGTGGCTCCATTGGCACATGCGACTGATAAGGGATCTGATATAAGGCTTTGATTTTTACCGGTGCGTCAGTTAACGCATTGGTTTTTCCGTTTTCAATAACCGCTTGTTTTTCTCCCAGCAGCGCCTGATCTAAATAGTCAAAAAGTTTGTTTTGATGGTAGTCACCATACTCGCCTTTTTGCCATTCAAGCTTTAGCGCCTTTTTACCTTGAATTGCAGCCCAGGTATTTTCAGCTAAAACAATAACACCGTCTTGCAATGTGGTTCTATCGGATAACTTTTTGCCTTTCACCGCAAACACTTTGACAACACCGGGAATTTTTTTTGCGAGGGAGTCATCAAAACTCTTAAGCTTGCCACCAAGAGTGGGAGATCGCGAAACATTGGCATACAGCATTCCATCCGACGCGAAATCTATGCCGTAAACTTGTTTCCCCTCCACAATTCCTTCAAAGTCATTATCCGCATCAGACTTGCCGATTAATTTAAATTGAGAGTTGGCTTTAAGTTGTGGTTTTTCCGGCACCTTGGCATTTACCGCCAATTTTGCCGCTTGCGCCAATGTCATGGTCTTTGCGTTGACGCGATTTAGAATCGTATCCCCTTCAATGGCACAGTCCAACACTTGTACAGCAAAGACTTTTGCGGCAGCCGTAAGCAGCATTTCTCTCACTGCGGCGGCGGCATTGCGCACTTCCGGCCACATGGAACGTATAGAGAAGCTCCCGCCGGTAACCCAACTCCAACGCCGATCTGCCGGCAACCGACCGACAAAATATTCCATGTAATGCAGTTCCACATTATTTAGCTGAGTACCAATCTCATCGGCGATCACGGTTGACAAGCCAGTACTGATCCCTTGCCCCATTTCGTGCTTGATCGAACTAAAGTGGATTCGACTATCCTCTCCGATCGCAATGAGAGTATGTAACTGTAGATTTTCTTTTTCGGCTGCATGAAGGTTCACCACACCAACACCAGGTACTACCCCCAAACACAGTAAGCCTGCTCCCACAGAGGAGCGCTTAAATAATTCTCTTCGTGAAATCATTACACTCCCCCTTAAGCTTCTTTAAACAGGTCTGTCGATACGTTTTGAATGGCCGCTTTGATTCGCGGGTAGGTGCCGCAGCGACAGATATTGCCTGACATATAATCTTCGATTTCTTTTTCTGAAGGTGAGTGGTTACTTTCGAGCAAGGCTGTGGCAGACATAATCTGCCCTGGCTGGCAATAACCGCATTGGGGGACATTATGCTCAATCCAGGCATGTTTTAATGCCTGTGTGACTTCGTTATCTGTGGCTTCGATGGTGGTAATCTTTTGGTTTCCAACAGCAACAACAGGATAAGAACAGGAACGAATCGGGTTGCCATCGATATGCACAGTACACGCACCACACAAACCAACACCGCAGCCATATTTTGTGCCTTTTAATCCGGCAAAATCCCGCAGTACCCATAGCAGCGGTGTATCAGGCTCTGCAGACACCTCCACCTTGTTATTGTTTATAGTGAGTGTGAATTTCTGCATAGACAGCTCTCCTTCGCGATAGAAGCATTAGAGGGAATTATTATTCTCAGTGTATATAGCAGATATTCTGCTGACAGGTGCGTGAAAACACTGTGAAGGAAGCCGCCAATCGGCAAGATGAGAAATATTTATCGCCTGAAATGTTGCTGACTGCCATGCACAGCCAGCAACGATAAAGAAGGGAGGAAGACTATAAACCCATACAATTCGCGTAGTAGGTTACCGATGCTGGCCAGTCACTGAAAATACCTTTAATACCTACCTCTTTCGCCAACACGTCGAGCGTCCGGTATTTATCACCATCGTTATCAATCACTTCCGTTGTGGTTTGGTGATACCAGCCACCACCGTCTTTAAGCAAACCTGAGCGCTCGAAAGTCCAGGTAATAATCTCCAAGCCCGCAGCTTTAGCTTGGTAAGCATAGGTTGAAGGTACGATGTCGCCATCCGCATTCACATCCAGCAGCATCCACATCGGCGGAGCGATAATTTCCACACCTTGCGCTACCAGCTCTTCCATATTCGGTTCCCAAGTTTCCGGGTTGGTATGATCAAAGTTTGCATTATCGTATCGACCATCCAGATACACCGCCTGACGACCAAATCGAGGTTCGTTTTCAATCCAGTATTTCACGTCATCCAGATTAAACGATTGCGCCCAGACCTTACGTGGCGAAACACCTGCTTCCTTGTACTCATTAATCATCTGCTGTGCATAGGCTTCCTGCGTGTAATCTCCTTGAAACGGCATTTCAACACTAGGAGATTTAAGCTCTGGCGTGTATTTCACGCCCAACTCTTTGAAAAGCTGGATACTTTCCTTATGTGAAAGCAATGTGCCACAACTTGCATACAAGTCTGTACGCCAGCTGGCAGTGGCATTCATATATTGCTCGACTGTGGTGGCGTTGGCATTGGCCGCATCCATTTTGCCGCAAAGAGATTTAAATTCTTCCAGAGTGATATCGCTGGTACAGCATCTGGCCTGAGCCTTGGTTCCCGCTTCCGGGTTTGCAGGCGAAAAAGGTACAGAGCATTTATTTGCCAAATCCGTTGCCAGAATATTGGTTGTGGTATGCAAATCACATTGAGAATGCCGGCAAACCAACTGACGGTCTTTGGTAAAGGTGACATCACACTCTACGATTCCTGCTCCCATACGAGCAGCAGCGCGGTAGGACTCTTCTGTATGCTCAGGAAACTGCATAGCCGCACCGCGGTGACCAATGGAAAAATCCGTTTTATAAAAAGGCCCCTTCTCACAGGATTTAAGGCGATCCTTCAACTCGCCTTCTTCCATATCGTCAACGAGAAAAAAAGGACGCGGGCCCAGTTCAACTGTGGTTTTTTTTCCTTTGTGATACTTACCATGCTTATGATGCCTATCGTTGTCATGGTCAGAATGGGCTTTACCGGCAAAAGCCAGAGAAGCGTTGAATAACAGTGACGCAAAAGCGACGTACAACAGTGTTCGCATTATCTACTCCAGATAGATTATTGGTTTTTACTAAAAGATATAAGGAGAGTATTGCTGTCGCGTTTTGCTTTTATTAAGGTTTTAAAAAAACAATGTATTTATTCCACAATTTGCACTACCGCACATTTAATCCGACCACTCTCAAACCTCCCTAAAACGCCCAAATACACACACTTGGCATAAAGTAATCATGACGCTTTTATGCACACAATATTACATACACAACACAAAATTAGAGGCCATATAGCAAGCGACCCCCATAAGATGCAACCTCACTTAAACATTAGGTGCAAAAATCAAAAAAAGCATTCTCGTCACACAGTCACCAACAAAACAAAAAACGCCATAAACAAAGCAAGAATTGACGCACAAAAAAACCCTAAGTCTTCCAATTAAACATCACAAAAAAACCAACTAAAAAACACGTCAAAAACAGAAAATCACACTATCCAATAACCCCAAAATTAACACAAATGAAATAGTTGATTTCTAACATTGCCTCGCCTGCACTCCACTACATTTTAAACTTTGCATCCCGGAGATAAAAAATGAAAAACTTATCCAGTCTATTAATTATTTCACTACTTTTTGCTTCATCACTCTCATTAGCAAAAACCAAATACGTTGAAGGAAAGTTCTCTGCCATAAACCCGGAATCAGAAACCGTTTTTATTATTGAGAAAAAAACAGGAGACCTGATTCAGTACAAATTATCTTCCGACGCATTCAATGCATTTCAAAAACAAGGCGGATTTGAAAAAGGCGAAGATATTACGCTGCAACTGCACACCAAACAAAAACAAAGCAGCAGCGAAACAAAAAGTGTATCGGGAGAATTTGCAGGAATCGATTCTCAGAAGAACATCATTTACATCATCGAGAAGCAAAGTAAAAATCTGGTGGGTTACAGATTCGATACAAGCAGTAAAGAAACTGATCGAATAGAAGACCTGAAGGAAGGGGAAAAAGTTACCTTAAGCCTGGAGCAAGCAAACTAAGTAAACGGTAGTGCTGCAGTGTCACGCTGCTGCACTATTTACCAACCTCGCTCGTTAGTTTCCTCGGTAATGACAGCCCAAACCTCCTTGGCTTGCCCTTTACCTGAGAATGTCCTAAAGCCAAGTGTTCTCAAATACTCAATCGCAGCTACAGAAGTAAGACCATACGGTCCCGCCGCGGCTTCCGCCCCCTCAAGGGATAAGTCATTCATTCGAGTAATATCCATGACCGGAATCCGATTCTGATTGTCATCCCACATTTTGAACACTTCGCAGAAAAAGCGCGCCTGCGCTCGTTCGCTACTTTGATTTTCACCACTCGAGGGCATTCCCACTTCTGTTAGAAAAATAGGTTTATCGGGATAAGTTTGTACTAACGCGTCAATATCGGAATGAACACTGGCGGCATCTCTGACCATGAAGTTTTCATCGATGGGATAATACGTCACGCCAAGAATATCAACCGCTGACAATAAGGCTGTAAATATATCTTCGACCGATTTGTCTTGGTTGACAATGCCTCCCCAAGTTGCGGTAAAGCCCAATTTGATCTCGGGATACTGATTTTGCATGTGCAACTTAATCGCAAACAAGAAAGCACCGTAATCGGACCAAAAATCCTGATGTTCATCTCGTGTATCGTAGCCATCAATTTCATTACCGACGTGCAGACTCAATATATTTTCGGCACCAACCTGAGACAAAACATAGTCCAGCAATGTGGTGAAACGTTCTGCCATAACTGGCGCGTTAAAACGGGTAGAGGTTAGATCATCAGGCACAGTCTTACCGGTGACATCGATAGGGCGGACCACAAGAACTAATTTTAACTGGTCGGTTTCCAAATGGTGTTTAATACTGGCGAGAATATTATCCGGGTCAACAAACTGGTTGGGCGCACTTTCAATTTGACTCCAGGTTATGTGTAGCTGAGTGAAGTCACCGCCTATTTGCTTAAAACGTTGTACGTTCTCTTCGAAGCTACCTTGCTCATTCTCATTCAGGTAATCCATACCCAATAAGCGTTCTCCTTTAGCAATGGGAGAGTGGAGACACTGAAATGTGTTGGAAACAGGAACAGAACTAGCTTGTCCGTTAGAGCTCGAACCTCCACCGCAACTGACGAGAAAAAACGTAACGCTTACAACAATGAAGAGACGAGTATTCATAACCCTTGCCTGTATTTTTTTATAATGTACTTCTGTCAGGAAGTTATTTTTAACGCTAAAAAAATGACTAGGCAAATTTATTTCCAAGTTCGGCTTATTCCCGGAATTTCAAAAATTTTTTGCGACAAAAGTACGTGATAATGACGCCAAAAAATACATAACCCCAAACATTACGATTTAATTTTTTGCGCCATTGATCACGTGATACTTGAGTCAAACTAGACAGACTGAATGGGATACTCCGCAGCTTCCCATGCGAGATAACCACCCGCCAGGGACTTAAGCTGTTGAAAGCCCATATCCTGCAATGATTTTGCAGCCAAGGCCGAGCGACCACCCGTTCGACAGTAGAGATAGATTTCAGCTTCTTTTAATTGCAATGAAGGGGCGATTTTTTGTTCAACCGCAGGGTGGCCTTCAACTTCAAACTCTAACAACCCTCTTGGAATATTTATCGCACCAAAAATGTGCCCTGCGTTATACTCAGCGGGCTCCCGAACGTCTATGATTATGGGGGCGTCACCCAGTTTCTGTTTTAGGGTTTCGGCTTCAACTTCATCGATACACTGTTTTGCTTCTTGGACGAGCTGCATAGCGGTTTTCGACATAATAACTCCTACTAACGATTTACAAATGGACTTAACAAGCAACAATAACACAAAAAGCTTGTAATTTAGAATATACTAATATAACCTTTCGACAAACATTAGGACAACCTAATATACACCAATTTCGCTAAAGGTTTGATGATCTCAATGAAAAACTGGACGATTAACACCGCTCTCAATCACCCAAAGGCTGTGTATTGGGCTATGGGTGTGCTTACGCTAGTCTTAACCGCATTCATTCCGTTAATACAGATTGATACCGACCCGGAGAACATGCTGCCAGTAGATCAACCTGACAGGGTGTTTCACAATCAGGTCAAACAGGAGTTCTCGCTTTACGACTCCATTGTTGTAGGCGCAGTAAATACTTACCATCCAAATGGAATCTTCAACGCAGAATCCCTCTCTGCATTGCATAGTCTAACTCAACACATACTGACTATAGACGGTGTAATCGAACAGGATCTGATGTCACTCAGCACTTCTGACAATATAGAACAAGCCGGCCCAGGCACCATCCGGTTTGAGTGGTTAATGCCCCAAGCACCGGAAAATGAACAGACTGCCCAGGCAATACAGAAAAAGGTTAACCGCCTGCCTCTTGCGCTGGAAACTCTGGTGTCCGGTGATGGTAAATCCGCGGCGATCTACGTCCCAATTAAAAGCAAGGATGAGAGCCACCGCATTTCAAAAGAAATCCTGGCCTATATCGATCAACTCAATAGTGATGACGAATACCACATTACAGGCTTGCCGGTTGCGGAAGACACCTTTGGTTTTGAAATGTTTGTCCAAATGGGGATCTCCGCTCCATTAGCTGCGGTCATGATCTTCATCATTATGTTGCTGTTCTTCCGCTCCTTTAATTTGGTTATCGCGCCCATGATCGTGGCCATGGCAACCGTGTTATCTACTATGGGGCTGCTAATTGCGTGTGGTTATACGGTACACATCATGAGTTCCATGATCGCCATCTTCCTCATGCCCATTGCCGTTGTGGATTCGGTCCATATCATGTCCGAGTTCGCCGACCGCTATAAGCCAGGCAGAACCCCGAGAGATGTCGCCAGAGAAGTGCTTCAGCATCTATTTAAACCGATGCTGTTCACATCAATTACGTCTGCGGTGGGTTTCTTATCTCTCCTGATAACCCCAATTCCACCGGTTCAAATTTTTGGCTTCTTTGTTGCCTTTGGTATTCTGCTCGCGTTTATTTTTACCGTGCTCTTTATGCCCGCCTATATCAGCCGCATGTCAGAGAAGAAACTGGCGGATATGCAAGCCGCCCTGCACGCCCATGATGGCGACAGTTTTCTGGCCCGAGTATTGAAATATATGGGCGTGGCAACCGTGAACTACTCCAAACTGATTCTCATTGTATTCATCGCACTGTTCGGCGTAAGTGTGGTGGGCATCCAAAAAATTCAGATTAATGATAACCCTGTTCGCTGGTTTAAAGCCGACCACAGAATTCGTATTGCCGATGAAGTGTTGAATCATCATTTCGCTGGTACTTACGATGCATTTTTAACTTTGAGCTTTACCGGAAAAGACATGCTTATCCAACAACAGCAAGCCAAAGTGAATGTGCTGCTGAGTCAGGTGGATAACAAGCAAATTGAAACCGTTGCCAAGCAGTTTCTGAATAACGCTATCGACACCAATGAATTGATAAGCCGCCTGGATGACTTATCCTTCGACCTGGATGGCAACGCATTAACGGCTGTTGAAGAACTTATTAGCCAATTGGAAACCTACGCGACCGAGGCTAAATACTTCACCCGTCCAGATGTTCTTGCGTATATGGAACAGCTACAGAAGCATATGGACTCCACCGGTTTAGTCGGTAAATCCAATGCCATAACAGATTTGGTCAAAACCGTTAACCGTGAACTCTATTCAGGCGAGGACGGTGATTACAAAATTCCACCGACTCAAGCGGGTGTTGCCCAAGCACTACTCCAATTTCAGTCTTCTCACCGGCCTCAAGATTTATGGCATATGGTGAACCCGGATTACAGTCGTGCGCTGATCTGGTTACAGCTTACCAGCGGTGATAATCAGGATATGAATCGTGTGATCGATTCGGTTAAAGACTATGTTGCCAGTCATCCACTGCCAGAAGGCATGGAATACCGTTGGGCAGGCAAAACCTTCATTAATGTCGTCTGGCAGGAAGCGATGGTAACCGGCATGCTGGAAAGCCTGATCAGCGCTTTCGTCGTCGTGTTTATTATGATGGTGGTGCTTTTCCGCTCCGTATTGTTCGGCACACTTGCCATGCTGCCACTCACACTCACCATTACCTTTATTTATGGGTTAATTGGCTGGATTGGAAAAGATTACGATATGCCTATCGCGGTACTGTCAGCATTAACACTCGGCCTGTCCGTTGACTTCGCAATCCACTTTTTGGAACGCGCACGGGAAACCTTCAAACAAACCGGCAACTTCCATGAAGCCATGGCGATTATGTTCGACGAACCCGCTAACGCCATTAGCCGTAACGCACTGGTGATTGCATTGGGCTTTACCCCGTTACTGTTTGCGCCTCTTGTCCCTTACATCACGGTTGGCGTATTCCTGGCGTCCATTATGGCGGCATCCGGTTTGGTTACCCTGATGGTACTACCGGCCGTGTTAAATCAGATAAAACGCTTTGTCGTGAAGACAGCCAATTAATTTAGGAGGCCTTATGTTTTCTTGTAAAAAAGCATCATGCAATATCGCCGCATTTGCCTTTGTTGGGGTAGCACTATTCCTCGTGTTTCTGCTCTCCAATAAAACCACTGCGGCAGAACTCACAGCAGATCAAATCGTGGAAAAAGCCAACCTGGCTTCATACTATGCCGGCGCAGATGGACGAAGCCAGGCACGGATGAAAATTGTCGACTCACAGGGAAGAAGCCAATTACGACAATTCACCATTCTGCGTAAAGATATCGAGGACGCCGGCAAGCAGGATTTTCTGGTTGTCTTTTCCCGCCCGGCAGACGTTAGAGGCACGGTATTTTTAGTGAAAAAGAACCCGGCGGATGATGACAACCGTTGGCTGTACCTTCCCGGCCTGGATTTAGTGAAACGTATTTCCGCCGGAGACAAACGCACCAGCTTTGTTGGCTCCCACTACTTCTATGAAGATGTATCAGGGCGCGCGCCCATCCAAGACAACCATGAACTGGTTCGTCAGGATGACTCTCATTACTACTTAAAACATACACCAAAAGATAAAAATTCGGTGGAGTTTAGTTATTACGAAACCGCGATCGACAAAAGTACCTTTTTACCGATGAAGATCGATTATTTCGATGAAAACAAAAAGCCAATACGCAGCGTTGAAGTCGATACCGTAGAAACGGTGAAAGGCTATCCAACCGTGACTCAGTCGAAAATTACTGATCACAAATCCGGTGGCTACACGCTAATGCAGTTCCGTTTTATGGACTACGATCTGGGCATTGAAGAAAGCATTTTCTCCGAACGGTCTTTACGTAATCCGCCCCAGAAATGGCTTGAGTAATCCTACGATATGAACAAAAAACAGTTATTCATACTTCCCCTATTACTCTTCTCCCTGGCCACTCAGGCCGAGGATGACCAGTGGTCAGACTCAGAAGGCGGCAGCGACTGGGGTAACGAGAAATGGGGAGAGGAATCCTGGAACGAGAGCAGTTCCACACCGCTATTTACCGGCTTCGTTGAAGCCGGGTATAGCGGCTGGATAAATGATTCCGTCAACCACAGCGATCGGCCACTGGAGGAAATCCGCTGGCGCCTGGAAAGAGCCGATAACTTCAACGGTTTTAAAACCACCGTATACTCTGATATCACCTACGATGGGGTAACCGATAAAACCGAAATAAAACTCCGCGAGTTTAACTTGCAGTTTTCGCTAACGGACTCCATCGACACCAAATTAGGCAGACAGATTCTGACATGGGGAACCGGGGATCTTATTTTTATTAACGACTTGTTTCCCAAAGACTGGCAATCCTTTTTTAATGGACGGGATGATGAATACCTGAAAGCGCCTTCCGACGCGGCCAAGGTATCCTTTTATTCCCCCGGCTTTAACTGGGACTGGATCGTCACCCCTGAGTTCGATAAAGACAACTTCCTCTCTGGCGAAAGGTTTAGCTCATATTCCCCCCAAACCCAGAGTATTGCGCAACCAGAATCCCCTTTTAGTTCAGATACGTCCACCGACAATGATTATGAAGTGTCCACACGTATCTTTGGCATTAAGGGTTCCAAAGAATGGGCGATATATGGCTATCGAGGGTTCTACAAAACACCCGACTCAGTAAGCGAAGCAAACACCCCCATGCATTCTCGCATGAACGCCTTGGGAGCCAGTTTACGCATGCCACTTGGCAAAGGGTTATGGAATATCGAAACCGGGTATTACCAGAGTGTTGAGGACGAGAATGGTGATAATCCGCGAGTGCCCAACGACGAGATCCGGCTTCTTACTGGTTACGAAATGGAAATTGTGAAGAATCTGACCGCCGCCGCTCAGTTCTATCTGGAAAAAACCCAGGACTACCAGCAGCAACAGCAACATTCCTACGCCCCCGTACAAGAACGTAGTGAATATTATGAAATGCTAACGCTACGCTTAACCCATTTGGCCATGCGGCAAAACCTGACGTCCTCCCTTTTCATCTTTTACTCTCCCGATGAAGAAGATGGGCACCTGCGCCTGAAAGCCGAGTACAGAATTAACGATAACTGGAAAATTGCCGCTGGCTCCAACGTATTTTTTGGTGAGAAGGATTACACCTTTTGGGGGCAATTAGACGAAAACGACAACCTGTGGATGCGAATCAGGTATTCCTATTAATCATCCACAAAAGAATTTTTGGAGGTACAAACCATGTCACTAGAAAGAGCATTAACTGCGTTTGCCGGAATGATGGTACTGATTTCAGTCGCCCTCACCTATTTTGTTCACCCCTATTTTGTTTGGTTCACCGTATTCATCGGTGCGAACCTGTTTCAACAATCATTTACCCGCTTCTGCCCGGCAACAATGATTATGAGAAAAGTGTTTGGCTTGAAAACAGAAAGAGAGCTGGCATTAGAAAAATAGAATGGACGATTCCCCCTTTGGTGATTTCCAGAGGGGGATTTATAACGGATGCAGTATTAAGCCTGGACTTCTCCCCCATCCACCAGCTCAGTAGACACTGAACAGTAGATACCATGTAGGGTTTCAATCACTCTGGCCGCAGGACCTTCCACAATGGAGTAATAGATTGTCTGGGAGTCCCGACGGGTGTTCACCAAACCATCTTTCCTCAACACTGCGAGGTGTTGTGACAATGCGGACTGACTTAAATCCAATTGCTCATTAAGTTGTGATACTGAAAGCTCCCCTTGACTCAGTATGCACAGAATCAAAAGCCTATTTTCATTTGCTAACGCCTTTAACAGGCGACTCGCATTATTTGCGTGAGCACGCAATTGCAGAACATCAAACTCTTCACAAGTACTCAAGGGAATCCCCCCTTATTTTAGGCGACACGAACCGATACAATACCACTAACTAAAACCGGCCACAACTCTAATTTAGATTTTTCTAATATATAAAATATTCCCTTTATATTTTTCGCCTCCAACATAAGCTTGCTTCTGCCTAAGCTTTGCTTTTCAATTGGCCCACGCACAACACTTGGATAAGGATTCTTATGAGCAAAATCTACGCTGACAACTCACACACCATAGGCCATACCCCTCTGGTAAAAATAAGTCGAATAACAGATAAAAACATTTTGGTAAAAATCGAATCCCGTAATCCCGCCACTTCAGTGAAGTGTCGAATTGGCTCCAACATGGTATGGGATGCTGAAAAACGCGGCGTACTGAAGCCCGGTATGACTGTGGTCGAACCGACCTCGGGTAACACAGGTATTGCCCTTGCCTACGTCTGTGCCGCACGAGGCTACAAACTGGTTTTGACCATGCCGAACACCATGAGCCTGGAAAGAAGAAAGCTGATCAAAGCTCTTGGTGCTGAGCTGGAACTTACTCCCGGGGAAAAAGGGATGAAAGGCGCGATCGAAAAGGCTCAGGAAATTTGTGCCCAGGATCCAGACAATACTTTTATGCCCAGCCAGTTTGATAACCCCGCCAACCCTGAAATTCACGAACAAACCACCGGCCCCGAAATCTGGCAGGACACGGACGGCGAAATTGATATTCTTATTTCAGGCGTCGGTACAGGTGGCACCATCACCGGCATCAGCCGTTACATAAAACAAACCGAAGGCAAAGCAATCACCACTGTAGCAGTTGAGCCAGAAGATTCACCGGTCATCAGCCAAACACGTGCTGGTCAAGAGGTCACACCCGCGCCGCACAAAATTCAAGGCATAGGTGCAGGCTTTGTACCTGGCAATTTAGACCTGTCATTAATTGACGAAGTGGAGCTGGTCAGCAATGAAGACGCCATTAAAAATGCACATCGCTTAATGAAAGAAGAAGGCATATTGGCCGGTATTTCCAGCGGCGCGGCTTTAACTGCAGCCTTACGCCAGGCAGAAAAACCAGAAAACGCAGGTAAAACCATTGTCGCAATACTTCCCGATTCCGGCGAACGATACCTGTCCAGCATTCTGTTTGCAGATATGTTCACGGATAAAGAGCTTCAGCAGTAACTCAAATACGGCGCTTAGTGCGCCGTTATTTTATACAAAATGCGCGTTTAACCGATTTGATACCGGTTGTTAGACTTTAAACACATCAAGTTTTGATATTACTCAATACCAGCGTCTAATAATCAAACAACGATAGTAAGTGGATAAAAACATAAAAACCAAGGAGCTGAAATGAAGTCTCTCTTTTTCACCTTTTTCATATTGCTTTTCACCAATATAGCCCTGGCAAAGATTCCCATTGAGCACTTTGCTAAATCTGAACAGTATCTTGATGTCGTTATTTCCCCGACAGGTGAATACCTTGCGGTGGAAATGAAATCAAAAGACGATCGTCATATGATCGCTATTCTCAAAACGGAAGATATGTCTTTAGTCAGCCATATTCCCCCCTATGCCACAACAGAACCTATGAACCCTGTTTGGATATCGGATGACCGTTACACCTTTCAGATTGGCGAATATTACCCGGGTGAAAATATTTTGTATCCAAACGGCGAGCTTGTTGCAGTCGATGCAAATGGAAAGAACATGAAGATGCTTGTTCAGTTGCAAAGTACAGTTAATAATGGTGTAGACACGTTTCCAAATAAAATTCGTGGTTATGCTGAAGTTTTGCATACATTACCAGAAGATCCAAAACATATTCTTATTCAGGTTCGTCCATGGACAGGATTTACAGAGAAGAACCGTAATATAGATGTATACAAAATACGAACAAATACTGCAAAAGCGCGAAAAATTGCAATATCGCCGTCTAAAGAAGCATTTTTTCTTACATCACCAGAAGGGGAGATTACATATTCAGTCGGAATAGATTTAGAAGACAATAATAGATATGTCACCCATAAATTTAATAAAGGGAAATGGGAAAAAATATCAGACTACCCCTCCGATAACGAGTACAAACCCCTGTTTTCCATAGGAGACGGCTCAGAAATACTGATCAAAGAGTTCCATAAAACGGGAACGAGCAAAATATATAAATACAATGTAGAGACGCAGGAAAAAAAAATAGTATTTAATCATCCCGTTGTAGATCCACATTCATATGACGTTAACCCAAAAAATAATGAAGTATTAGCAATCAGCTTCGAACCTGATTATCCTGATATTGCATTAATTAATCCAAAACATCCCTTAACCTCATGGTATCCGGCCATATATCCGATTTTTGGAGGTAAGCGAGTAAGCTTCACCAGTGCTTCTAACGATAACTCGTTAATAATTGTGCATGTCACAGGTGACACAGCCCCCGGTCAATTTCATTTATTTAATACTAAAACCAAACAAATTAGATATTTATTAAACGCAAAAAAATGGTTAACGGATGAGCAACTATCTCCTACAAAACCCATTATTTTTGAAGCAAGAGACGGGTTAAAAATTCGAGGTTACTTAACCTTACCGAAGACAGAACAAAAAACACCACCCGCAATGGTCGTTCTGCCTCATGGAGGACCGCATGCTCGAGACTTTTGGGAATACAGTGATGATGTACAGTTTCTTGCCTCGCGAGGATATGCAGTACTACAAATAAACTATCGCGGTTCTAGCGGTTACGGTTATGACTTTGCAACCCGATCAGAGCTAAATTGGGGAAGCGATGTGCAGTACGATATTATCGATGGAACTAAATGGGCAATAAAAAACGGTCATGCGGACAAAAATAATATCTGTATTATGGGCTATTCTTTTGGTGGCTATTCAGCGTTAATGGCACCCACTATAGAGCAAGGATTGTTTAAATGCGCAATTGGAGCAGTAGGGGTGTACGACCAATCGTTAATGTGGAAAACAGCAGATATTCATGAAAAACGTTCAGGACGTAACTACCTTGAGACAGAAATCGGAAAAGACGAAGAGGTTATGCGAAAGAACTCTCCAATTTACCAGGTCGACAAGCTACAAATTCCCGTCTTACTGGCTCATGGTGGTAAAGACTGGCGCGCAGACGAAGAGCATTACCATAACATGGTAAAGACCCTAAAAGAACGCAATCACCCTCATGAAACATTTTTTGTAAAAAGTGAAGGGCATGGTTTTTCAACGGAAGAGTCTCGGATTAAATTCTATCAACACGTTGAAAAATTCTTACAAAAACACCTTTCACTGTAAGTAAAAAATACAGCTAGCCCGCCATAAGTTTTGGCGGGCTTTTCATATAACCGATACTAAACCTGAAACCTTGCCAACTTGTGCTCAAACTCTCCGGCCAGTGCTTTTAAATCTTCCGTTGTTCTTACTGCATCGCCCATCATTTTTGCCGACTCATGGGCCACTTCAGAAATCTCCACTACATTTTTCGCAATATCATTGGTGACACTGCCCTGCTCTTCAGCCGCTGCTGCAACCTGAGTATTCATATCGGCAATACGTCCGATTGCCGCGACCATCTGATCGATATGACCTCCGGCATCTTCCACTTGATGCATTCCATCCTGGGTACGGCTTTGTCCTGTTTCCATTGCGTGCACCGCATTCTGAGCACCAACTTGAACACTCTGTAAAATATTGTGAATTTCTTCTGTGGAGTGCTGGGTTTTTTGGGCCAGGTTACGCACCTCGTCCGCCACGACCGCAAAGCCGCGCCCCTGTTCTCCCGCTCTTGCAGCTTCGATTGCCGCGTTGAGTGCAAGTAAGTTTGTTTGTTCAGCAATCCCTTTAATCACATCCAGTACTGCACCGACATTACTGGTTTCATCTGCCAACTGCTGAATAACTGACGAGGCATTACCAATTTCATCGACCAAAGTGCTGATTGAACTACGGGCTTTTTGCATTGCGACAGAACTGGCTTGTGCGATGTCGTTGGTAGAATCGGTATGTTCCGCCGTCATGGACGCATTTTTAGAAACCTCATCTGCGCTGTATGACAATTGCTGAATCGCCGTCGCCATTTGGTCAGCCCTTTCTCTCTGCCTTTCCGCGCCATGATGAATCGCATGAGAACGTTCCTGAATCGTGTTGGCCGCATCGACTAACGCATGTACTGAGCTTTGCAAATCATTCACCAATCCGGCAATAAAAGCGCGTAATGATTCGACATTGTTAGCAAGCACGCCTATTTCATCCTCCCGGTGAATATCCAGCTTGCCTCGACAATCGCCATTCGCAAGCTGCTGTACCTTACCCATCACCCCTTGCAAAGGGTGGATAATGCGCAGGTTGAGCATAAAGTAGGACCCCAAGGCAATAATCAGGCAGATAAAAAAACCGGAGGTATAAGCCGAAGTGATTGTCGTATCCGTTGAGTCCGCCAAAGCCTGAAAATCAGACTTAGCCAGTTCAGACATTTCGTCCGCAAGCACTTCAAGGTCTGTCGACACTTTGCGATCAATGCCGGATACAGCTTTATCGCCGGACAGATGATCATAACCGGAGCTATCGAAAGCAGATTTGCCATTCTGGTACTTGGCAAACAACGCATTGTGTTCCTTTGCCAAACTGGCGATACGCGTCTGATACTGGGGCATTGACTTCAGGTCGGCCCCCAACTCCACAAGCAGCTTTTGCACTTTTTCGTGTTGAGATACGAACTTGCTCCAGTATTTCTCGCGCTTGGCTGAGTCATGACCGCGCAACAACACATTTTTCCACTCCTGAACCTGACGTTTAAATTCAACATTTGCCTGAAGTGTCGAGCTCACATATTTCTGCTGGAGCGTGCTTTCCATCTCCATTTCATGGATCGCGGAAGACAAAACCCCCATGGACACCACAAAAGAGCCACCTAAAACAAACACCGCTCCCAAAATCACCAGCAAGATTTGATTACGAATACTTCCAAAGAGAAAGGACATAGAAAAACCTGCTCCGTTAATAGAGACACCTTACCTAAGCCTAGAACAATTATTGATCACTGTACTTTTCAAACCGACGAGCTTATTGATACCGGTCATATTGCCCTTACCGTTCATGGGTATAATCTTAAACATTGTTACGAATCATTCGCATTATTATTTATATCCAAAAAAGGGGGAACACATAAACCCATGGCCACATTTGCCAACCGATTTGCCTTATCAACCCTTACTGTTGCAATACTTACTCACACTCTGCCCGCGCAAACAGAAGAAATTATCGAAGAAACCCTGGTAATCGGCGTAAAACAACGCCTTTACCAGGCAGGAATGCTGAAAGACAGCATTCAAAAAACAGAGGTCATTTCGACGCTCACCATCGAACAGAAGCAAGCATCCAGTATCACCGAGGCCATTGAAGATGCACCTGGCGTGCGAGTGAACAATGAGTGCTCCATGTGCGGTGTGAAACGGGTCATGGTCAACGGCATGCGAGGCGAGCACACCAATGTTCTTATTGACGGAATTCCAACCCATACCATGCTCTCTGGTTTTTACGGGCTCGATGCCGCCACGGCAGCGGGAATTCAGGCAGTGGAAATCGCTCGCGGTGCCGGAGCATCACTTATTGCCCCGGAAGCAGTGGGCGGAACGGTGAATATCGTAACCAAAGAAGCCAGTAGTAATGAAATTGAGCTGGATGTTGCAGCGGGAGAAAACAACTACAAAAAAGGTAGCCTGGTGGCGACAGGCATCGCTAACAACGATACCACCAGAATCACAGCAATCGCACAATATGATCATCGCGATGCCTATGATGGAGACAACAACGGCGTTGGCGAAAACCCGTTACTGGAGAACCAATCCATCACCATAAAACTATCTCAAGACATTGGCCGCAGCAACAATATCTCCACCCGTTATAACTACACCGAGTCTGAAGTTTTTGGTGGCCCCATGAACTCAAATATCAACAGGGTAAAAGCAGAGTACTTTGCCGACCCCAATTATGAATCCGACTCCCTTTTTGAAAATGACGATGTCAGAAACCGTTATATCGGCAAAGAATGGGAAACCACTGAATGGATTACCAGCGATCGACAGGAATTTTATTTAACCTGGCTTAGTGAGATCTCCCCCAATTTAAACTTCACATTGACCACAAGTCTGAATGATCACCAACAAGATTCATTTTACGAAGGTTTTATCTATCACGCAGATGACGAAATGCAATATTACGATTTGCGTGTTAATTACGCCTTAAATGAGGACCATTTATTTACGTTTGGTGCAGATGCCCGCATAGAGGAAATGCGTTCGGAAACCAACAGTACCAGTGAAACTTACGTTTCCGACAGTTTTGACTACGATACCCATGGTGTGTATTTACAAGATACCTGGACCGCAACCGAGAATTTGGAAATTGCCCTCGCAGTGCGCATTGATCAGGTTATGGCAGATTTTGTTGATCCCAATAAAGACGGAACGGAAATTGATGAAACTATGGTATCGCCACGACTTGATGCCCGATACAGTCACACAGATACGCTCACTTCACGTCTGGCAATGGGTAAAGGTTATCGCGCTCCGCTGTCGTTTTTTGAAAGTGACCACGGAATTCTGGACAGCGAGCTGGGATTTGAAATTGCTATTGATGAATTGGAAAAGTCTGACTCGGCAACCTACGCCTTGTCTTACGAAGGTAATCGACTTTCTCTTACCTGGTCATTGGCCTATACCGCGTTAGACAATATGGCCACGCTGGAGCAAACAGAAGATGGCTTGGTGGTTATGGAACAACATGAAGAAACCGCCAGTGTGTTTGCTACCGATATCGCAATGACCTATCAAATAAAAGACAACCTCTCCGCGGGCGTAACCCTGGAAAGTTTTCACTATAACGATGAGTTCAAACAAGCTTTTGGTGTCGTACCAATTGAACAAAGAGCTGTGATCAGTGGCGACTGGGATTATCGGGGTTGGGATTTTTATGGCTCGGCCACTTGGGTCGCTAGCCGCGATCTAGCAGAATACGGTGTACCACAAAACCCAACATTCGATGCTCAGGGGAGGTACGCAAAATCGAATACAGCACCGTCCTATTGGATACTGGACTTAAAGGTTGCAAAAGAATTCACTTCACAACTGCAAATATATTTTGGGGTTTCAAACTTACTCGATTACACACAAGTAAACGATATGGAAACACCACTGTTTTATGAAGATGGCGGCTTCGACGTTGCACATATATATGGCCCGTTACGCGGAAGAGAAGCTTACCTGGGAGTGAAATATGTATTTCAATAGGGTGTCTTTATGAAATCACAATTTCTCATTCCTTTGGTCTGGATAGTTGTACTAATGTGCGCGACAACCGCTCATAGCAAAAATTTATATGACCTGAATATGGAAAGCCTGCAAAGCGGTGAAAGAATTGCTCTGCAGGATTACCAGGGGAAAATTGTCTTACTGAGTTTTTTTGAACCGGAATGCACTTGGTGCTATCGACAAATGAAAGCCTTTAATCGCATACAGGAACACTGTGATCATTCGGTACAACCAATTGCAGTTGGCATAAACGGTAAACCACAGCGGCTTCAAAAAGAAATTCGCAAGGCAAAAATTCAGTACCCGGCTTTGCGGGCCACCAGTGAGTTGCTGAATCAGATAGGAGAAAT
Organism: Teredinibacter sp. KSP-S5-2; assembly: GCF_032773895.1. Classification (NCBI taxonomy): domain Bacteria; kingdom Pseudomonadati; phylum Pseudomonadota; class Gammaproteobacteria; order Cellvibrionales; family Cellvibrionaceae; genus Teredinibacter; species Teredinibacter sp. KSP-S5-2. Next base: position 3,780,094 of record NZ_CP120416.1, read on the forward strand.
TCCGGCCACCCCCTGGACACTGGTCACAGATCCACAAGGCACTGTGCTTGGCCATTTGCGTGGTTATATTCCAGAACCTGCAATTCGGAAAATTCTTGGCAACGCTTGCCCCGAAAACAATTAAACGAGTAGTCGACAGATAAATGTCGACTACTTAAGCAAAATAGGGCTGATAAGAAAAGACGAAGCGTCCTGCCTCGTCTTTTATCCTTATAACAAATCCTTTTACTCCCTGAAGCCTGTATCGCCAGCAAGGGGTATTCCTTACCCTGAAGCTACTACTTGGCGCAAACTCAAGCCGGCAGAACTATCTTGCAAAAAACTGATGGCATTCAAATGATGTTTCTATGACAAAAATATGAAACGTTTTTTGCCACAACTAAATACCTAATATGTCAGTTGGCCAAGGTTTATCAGTTGAGTTTCACCACTGTTATCGTCAACACCATCGTTATCGTTCACGATATAAGCATCACCATTAGCAGCAATGGTTAACCCTTCTACTTTTTCAGGTACCAAGCCGCCAGAGGCTTTTAAATCCGACATAAGATCACGCACCAGGGTTTTAGTTAACGTATGACCTGCAGTTGAACTACTCACATCCACAGAATAGATACGCTTCACCGCAGCATCGGGGCCGCCTTGATTATCACGCTCAAGTACTAACAACTTCCCTTCGCCAGCGGAAACAATATCCGATAAACCAATCCAACCACCATTTTGTGATGCAACAGCGTCTAATGGGTAGAAATAGAAACTCCAGTTTTGGTTCGCAATATCATAAGCACCAATACGAACATTATTTTCGTCACCCCAGGCGCGCTGGAAAGCAACATACACCACACCGTTGTATTCCGTTACTCCTTCAAAACCAAAACGCAATTGTTTTTCGTTCACATCAGCGGGCAACATCACAACATTTTCGATCACGCCTGTCGCATCTATTTTAAATAGCAGGTTTGCACTATTCACCGGACGACCGGCATCACCCACCGTGCCAGAGCCTTCTGATGCCAGCCAGAAGCCGCCTGAAGATGCAACCGCAATTCCTTCCGGGTCAAGGTTAACCGTTTTATCGGCATTGATCATCGCCGCTAAATCCGCCTCATCAAAAACATCAATACGCGTTACATGATTTTCAGCAACACTTGTATCAGCCAAGGCAGCAACATTTAAAGAAGCAAACACATCGTTGCTGTCTTTAATCACCAACTCGGAAGACAACGTTGCAGGTTTGGTTTCAACATTCAGAGTGAATATGCGATTACTACCGTAAAAGCTATCTTCAATCGCATATAAGGTATTGCTATCCGTTGTATGCGCAGCTAAACCAGACATGGCTCCCCAGGGAATCGGTGTGCCATCGATGCGGTTAGCAGATAGAATACTTGGATAGGCAATTTCTGCCACCTGATAACGGTAGATATTCAATGCCGAACGCATTTTATCACCGCGACTATCTGCCTCACTCGCAGCGATCAATAAATTACGCGAAGGTACAGCCACAACACCTTCCGGGGCCGCAGCAGCAGGAAGGACTTGCTTAAACACCGGATTGGCGGGGTCGTTTACGTTATACACAAAAACCAGGCTTGAGCGTTCAGAGTTAACAAATAAATAGTCATCCCCCATATATGAACCGAATTCAACATTTTCCGGTTCATTGCCTTTATTTTTTGAACGACTGTCAGGGTAATGGCCATATTTAACCGTCATATGATCCAGTGTCGCTCCGGAATGCCAAACCACATCACCATTTTTATTAAATATGGAAAAGCTGCGACTACCCCCGTCCAAATCGCCTTCATCTGCGGTGGCAAATAATTCGGAGTTGATCCAGGAAACACCATCCGGTTCACGCAGTACGGAATCTAAATTTCCCGTTAAAGAAATAATAGCGGGGTCTTCTTCAGCTACATCGATATTTTCCAGGTCGATGCTACCGGCAGAAAAATGTTGGATAACCGAGGCTGTTGCTAAATCGACGAGAACAATGTGATTGTTTTCCTGCAACGACACCACTGCAATATTGTCTTCGTTAATATCAACATATTCAGGCTCAGGGTCGCCGGCATACAAATCAGCAAGACCGGTTAAGTCGACAGCCGTCGTTGCCCACGTTGAAGGAGCCCCCATAAGAGAAACGATAATGAGTTCTCCAGCCGGAGCCTGTGGCGGAGCACCATCACCAAGATCTTCATCACGCTCATTCTCAATAACCACGGCAGCGTATTGCCCGTCCTTACTTACTGCGATGGAATCCGGCTGCCCACCAAGATCAATCGTTTGCACAATGGATTGAGTTTTAATGTCCACGACATCCAACTGCCCGGAAACATCGACATAGTTCGCAGAGGTATTTACCGCGACCAATGCGTATCCGTCTTTCACAGCAACAGATGTTGGCTCACCGGCCAAGGCCAATACCCCAGCCGCTTTTGGCTCTTCGGGCTGCGTAATATCAACAAAGCCAATTTGTTCAGCGGGACTATCCGTATAAATAACGGTTAAACCGTCTTCAGAAACAGCGGCTATTTCTGCAGAGGTTTCAGTATCCGTATTGCAGTTTGCATCAAGCTGAGAACACACAGCAAAAGAAGCAATACGAATAAAATTTTTGTTTACATTGGGCGAACAAACATAGGAAGTTTGACTGATTTCTGCGGTATCCAGCGCATCATTTTCGTTGATATCCAAACCGGTATCAATTCTCACTCCGCCACTTGCACAGTGTGCATTACCATTCTGTAAATCGGTGTGCATTGTCAAAGCATTTACGCCATTTTCACCACGATTACCAATTGGCCCTTGAGCACCCGCAGCGCCATCTTTACCATCATCACCACTACACGCGATTAAGCTTGTGCAAAGCAATGACACAACGCCATATTTCGTTATTTGATTCATTCTGTTCACCTCTTTGTGTATATCCGCGCCATGCTGACGCTTAAATATGGCAGAGGCGTGAATATTTTTTTTCAAAGCGATGAAAAAATCATGACCGACATGTTTGTTAATCGACAAAGAAAAAGATTGTATAAAAAGAAAAAACCCGTCAGATCACATTGAACTGACGGGGAACTGGAAATACACAAAGGTATTTAAGGGGTGTTGAGAATGAATTTTTATATTTTTTCGAAGATATCTATTATTTACAGTTTAGTTTCACACCGAAACGCATTTCCGTTCCGACAACTATCCATTCCCTTCGCGCCATCCAAGAAGTTGGAGTCTTCGCCACCATCAAGAAAATCGTCATCGCGATTGCCGTTCAAAAAATCATGACCTTTTTCGCCGAACAACTTGTCTTTTCCTGAACCGCCATAAACAAGGTCCATACCATCACCAGCCAAGACAACATCATCGCCTTGTCCTGCACGAATATAATCGTCACCACCGCGGGCACAGATAAGGTCGTTACCTTTTTTTCCTCGGATAACATCGTTATTGTCGGTTCCAACAATCACATCATCTTCCATGGTTCCGACCAAAATTCCGTAATATGGGCGACCATCTTTTGCCCCGCCAACAATCATTCCATCTTTCACATAAACCGTGGCTTGCTTGCCGTTACAGGTTGGAATAGTTGGGAAGGCAATACCAATAACAACGGGGTCGTGATCCGATGAACGATAAGGGTCAGAGTTATACAATGGCAGAGCTGAGGGTTTCGCATCGTATGAAGCTTCACCGGCATCGCGAATTTCGTCGTTGTAGTCCAGTAAATTTACTTCGTCCGCGTTAATGTGCCAATCCGTTACACCTGTAACATATGCAAATAAATCGTTCGATGCCAGAGCATGATCCAGATAACCTAATTGTGCATCAAATACATAACCGTAAGCCGTTTCACCATTCAAGGTATCGATCAGATCGATATAGCCTGAATTTTTAAATGTGGAGATAGGGTCTTCGTTACGGTATGCGTTTAAGTCACCAATTACCAATGTTTTAGAGGTCTCAACACCCGTAGGATTTGAAGCTAACCAAGCTGCTTCCATTTGTGCCGCAAGCGTACGAGTCTGGTTACAATTTCCCTGCCCGGTTGTTGTATCGTCGTCGCCATCACCACAACTGGAACCTTTGGATTTTAGATGGTTAACCGAAACCGTAAATACTTCACCACTGGCGTTATCACGGAAACTTTGAGCCAGTGCTGCTCTATTTTTTGATTGACCGGTTTGGTTGGGGTCTAAAAATTCAGTGGAATCGAGAACCGCTGTTGTGCCTACTTTATCCAATGAAGCTGGCTTATAAATCATCGCGACCGTAATCGCATCCGTACCCGTTGTTCCTGTGTCTATGGCTGAATACCCACCACAAGCACTGTTTAAGTGTTCTACCAATGTTGCAACAGGACTGACTTCAGAATTAATCGACGGGTTTTCAATTTCCATTAAACCAACGACATCGGCATCCATTTGACAAATAGCGGAAACGATTTTATTTGTTTGTCGGATTAACTCTTCGGGGGAGTTAGCACCTCGACAGCCCATATCCGCGTTTGGACCACACGCATTACTTCCGTCATCCAAAGTAGTGAAATAATTCAACACATTGAAGCTGGCAACTTTTATGTGTCCGCCCACATCAGAGGGAGAAGCTGAACGAATATTTTCAGCATTAAAAGAATAAGAAAACGCTTCCGTCACTGGACGAATACGCCATGTATTCGCGCCGCTACCAGGATAAGACCAATGTAATACACCGGTTAGATTCGTAATGGTATCGCCGCCGCGGAAGAAATTATCGATGGAAAAACCTGACTGAGGAAAATAAACAGGCGAGTTATTTACTAACGCCGCATTTTGCGTATTGTTGTCGTCGTCTAAAATAATTGTTCGAGACGCAAGGTCAATTTGATGGGCAATCAAACCATCTACACTCGGATAAGCTTTATCCGTAAACTGACGGAAACGACCACCTTCTGCTAAAGTCACTTGTCCAAAGCGACTAAGTTGATAGTACTCGGAAACGGAAAGTGTGTCCGAATAGCTGACCAACATACCTTCGTATTTTTCGTAGAAATTATTGATTTCTGATGTGGCACTTGCCAAATCTGTACCAGTGACTTGCACAGGCAAATCAATGACCGCAGGGGAAGGTAGCGTATTTTGCGTACTAAGAACTTTTATGTCGCCGGCTTGTGTCGCATTCAACTGGCTCATACCATAAAATTCTTTGGCCAGGCCAGTCACTTGAACTTTGTCACCGACATTGACATCCACATCGCAACTGGAACAATAGACAAAAATCCCTTCCGAAGTTTGTACACTGTCATCCGCATCAGCATCTTCTTCCTGAATAAAAAAACCACGTAATTGACTGCTGGATTGAAAATCCCCAACCACAACCGCTTCCACAGTGAATACGGATTCACTTGTTACCGCATCGCCAGAACCTTGTATTTCGTGAATTTTTACCACTTCTGGCTCTGTCGGCCCAGTAGTCCCGCCCGAACATTGGCCAAACGTATTGGGCTGTGGCTCTACCCAGGCACCGTCAACAAACTGTAATGAATAGCCCACCGGCGTACTGCTTGTTTCGCTTACACCAATATCCTGACTGATTAATTCAACGGCTGGACCCGTTGCCGCTTCGAAAAACCCTTCGTAGCTAATGAACTGAACGACATTACCCGCATCATCTACCAGCGCCACGGCATCAGGCGCACCGTTTTGAATGCCGTTTGATGGAAACTCATGCACATAAAGCCCTTGCTCACACCCCTGTGGCGCCACCAAGGTGCCTGACAAATCAATGGTATTATACGGGGACCGCTGACTGCTGGAACCGTTATAAAGAACCAGACTCCAGCCGGCGATACTTTGCCCTGGCGTACCGGAGATTTCGATGGATTCACCCACGTCGGTGCCATCATTATCGTAGTGAATTTCGCTAATATATGCATCTGCTACCGCGTTACCCGCTCCTGCAAACAATGCGCAGGAGAGCAAAAAACCGGCGGTTTTTCTGCCCTTAAATCCTCGTTTATTCATCATACACCCCAAACGAATTTATAAATATTTAAGCGTCAACTTAAAACCTGGATTTGACAGATGCCTGACAGTTTTATGAAAGATTGGTGACATGCCCGTACTGAAAACGGGCAAAAGGAGTGCAGGATAATTAAACCGACTTCATTCGAATAAAGTACACGTATCGGAAGTAAGTGAACTACAGATCTACAAGGACAGATCCTGAAATTAAGTTTTAATCATAAACCGAGTGAATATTAAGGAACATGAATATTCACTCTGAAACAAACTATTAAAATAATGTTACACATGCTTATGTTTGATGACTTTAGTCGACGCCACCAAACCAAGGGAAAAATACTCTTTGGTGTATTCCTGCTCCATATGAAAACTCAACGCTTCCCGGCTTTCAAACTTTTCCCACAAAACAAAAAAATCGTCATTATCCAGCTCTTGAAAAACCTGAAACTCGATACAACCTGGCTCCTCAAGTGTCTTTTCGATAAGGAGCTGTATTGCTTCTTTTAACTCACTCCCCTTTCCTTTTTCTGCGGTAATTAGCGCAGTCATTTCAAGCAAATCACTCATCTCCAATTATTCCCCAACATGATCCAACACCCCCCCAGATAGATATTTATTCATTACTACATTTTTTAAAAAACAAGCAAATCCTGTTAAAGCTATATCAGCATAAAAACCAGACCTACCCCAAGAAAATATCAGATTACAAAAAACAAAGTAAGCAAAAAGAAAAATCTAAAAACATATGAATAATAATTTACCCATAAAATAGAATATTTTTAAATTCACCAACAAAACAAGCGATTGATATTTCCCCTAGCAGTCTAAACTTTCATCAAACGAAAAGCATACTATCAATTTTGGATAAGCATACTTTCAACGTAAACTATATTTTATAATGTTGTAAGCAAACGCTTATTATTAGTTTTTTAACCTCGGGTAGCGTACTTTCCTGTAATTCAACAACCTCTTTTTTATATGTCCTTGATTGCCGGAATAAACGCAAGATCAGCGGAATATAGCTAGGACTTAACTGTATCAATTAGAGAGCCCACAAACCCGGCATCAATAATGGAAATGGCAATCAGTAGCATTTAAAAGGCATTCAATATACCTAAATTACCTGTTAGTTAGAAGGCTGGACTTAGGTCAATAAAGGTACTTAACACGCTAAAGAATTGCTTTTCGAAATAAAATTGAATAAAAAACACACTACCCGATCTATATTGAGTCTTTTATAGCCCAATGACGCGCCAATAAAAGTGTAGTTATGCTAACCTTTCAGAAGTCGCTTCTTGCGTATTGCTTAAAATAAAAAAAGGGAGATTCATATGCGAATAGTTTTGTGTTTACTTGTGATAAGTGCGACGGCTTTAACCGGCTGCAATAAGTCGGGTTCAGAAGAAGAGATTTCAGCAGATTCTTCAGGTTCAATTACGCCAGTTGTTCAAACTATCAAATCACCTGATACCAGCGTTGCCGATTCAACAAACAAAAACAATTCTCACTCATCTCTCAGTGCAGAACCCCAGAAGGCATCGGCATTAACCACGGAATTAAACAAAACGCATAAACCACGCAACGCAATTGAATCAGCAAGAAATGCCACCGTTTTTATTGATACAGGGTTTGGAACAGGTTCAGGCTTTTTTATCGACAAGCAGTGTACCGTTGTAACCAACAAACATGTTGTGATGTTGGAGAAGAAGGATATCCGCGAGCTTGAAGAGAACCAACGAGAGCTGGCAGATTATCTTCTAAGAGGAATAGCCAATCGAGAAGATCGTCATAGGCTGACAGAACGAATGGATGCGCTGGACAAAGCAGTGCAATCTTATTATCCAGATGGTACGCCAAAAGAAATAAAAATTACCCTGGTGAACGGAAGAGTTATCCAAGCTAAGACAAAGGGTATAAGTACACAATTTGACTTGGCCTATCTCCACATCAAAGAGCACGGGTGCGATCCACTCATACCTCTACTGGAAGACCTTCCCCTTGGACATAAGGTATACACCATTGGAAATCCCGTGGGGCTGAAATACAGCGTTACTTCTGGAATTATTTCCGGTATGCAAGAGTACGAGGACATTAGCTACATTCAAACTGATGCAGCGATTAACCCCGGCAATAGTGGAGGGCCGTTAATCGATCGTGATGGACAGTTTGTTGGCGTAAACACAATGATTTTGGAAGGTACAGAAGGTATTGGTTTTGCCTTACCCGCAAAGGAAGTTGTATCGGATATGCAAGCGCTGACCCGAGAGATGTCACTTGCGGTACAAAGTGAAGAATTTAGACAATGGGAACAGGGAGTCAAAAGCCATAAACCTGAGCAAAACGATAAGAAGGACAGTGAGGAGCTGAAAGCCGCCGTACGAAAGTGTGTGCTTGAGTATGATAACGAAGAATGGGGGGCAGCGTTACCAGAGTGTAAATTTGCTGCCAAAAAAGACGACCCTCAAGCGCAGTTTTTATGGGCACAGATGCTGTTTGGAAAAGGAGACAGAATAAGCCGACAGAAAGCAATTAAACTCATAAAACAGTCTTCCAAAGCCGGTTACGCAGAAGCGCTTCATTCCTTGGGCGCAATGCATAAGTATGGTGATTTAGTCGAGCGCAACATATCGCTTTCAGATGATTTATACAAGGAATCCTGTGAAAAACAATATTCGATGGGTTGTAACTCCTTGGGTATTTCCTATCTTGAACAAAATATGTATAAAGAGGCGGAAGGGGCTTTTGAAAAGAGTGCACAGTTAGGCAGTACATTGGCACTCTACAACTTGGGGTATTTGAGCGAACAGGGTTTTGGGGTTCCTGTCGATAAGAAGCGAGCAGAGGACTATTACAGCAGAGCCGCACGGTTAGGGAGCAATATTGCCCAGTACAGAATGTTTTGGTATTCCTACAAGGGCTTTGCGAAAAAGAAAGATTACGCCATGGCATATACTTGGTTAATGGTCAGTGAGCTGGATAAGCGCAGCATGGAAGACGACTTACCAGGCTGGAACGATGATATCCCTGCAAATACACGATTTTTTGTTGAAAAACTATTGAATACGCAACAAAGGCAAAAGGCGAAGACAGATGCAAAATTGTTGGTAGAAAAAATTAGTATCGACGCCGAAAAACATAGAAGAAAACATCTGTATCAGCGAGCATCGATCTAGACGCAGGAATCTGAGTTACTGCAATTTAATGCAAAATTAGAATGTGTTGGTGACAAGGCTCTCGTTGAGGGAGCCCTTTTCCTGTCACGAAATTCTCATCGTTTATTTACGCCCCATTCTCAGATAGCGGTTGAAACACTTTAGCGGCCTGGAGCAAGAGATTCAAAAAGGAAAGAGCTAGATAACATAGCTCATAAACAAAACATCAAACGGAAGATGAGGAAACGTTTTCACGTCACCATCAACAAACCCTAACCCACGATACCAGTTTTTAAGTTTTGTATGCCTGGAGATAATACCGATACTTACTGCATTCCTGCTTTGGCTTTTTGCATAACCCAAGACAAAACGAACCAATGCACCACCGATTCCCATACTTCTGTAGACAGGAAGCACAGACAGGCGATTGAGATAAACTACCTGACCGTTAGACGCGGTTTCCACCGAGACACAACCAGCTATTTCTCCATTCTCTTGATATAGAAAATACTCTACGCCTCTTTCGATATCGGACTCAACCCAACTCGCCTCACAAAATGAAGGATGCTTTGGACAATTATCAGAATTCAGCGCAAACATTACTGCAACATCTTTATGCGCAGAACAAATAACAGATGAGACAATCGTTGCATCGCTTATTTTTGCTTGAACAATATTCATATCTTAAAAGCAATATCGGTCGATATGTATATAGCATCCCTACAATATATACACGATAAACCCGGCTAACTCCTATGGTAAAAACACAGGCATTTTTTCTACTGGTATAACAGCTCCATGTTCTTGAATAACGGTGGAAGCAAGCAGGTGAGCTGTCTTGGCCGCTTCCTCGGTATTTTTACCATGTAAGCGGTAGTACAAATAGGCGGCACCGAAGGAATCTCCAGCAGCAGTAGTATCCACAACATTTTCTTGAGGCACTGCAACCCCATCGACAACTTCGATGGTTTTGTTACAGATAATGACGCAGGCTTCCGCGCCCCGTTTTATCACCACTTCCGGGACGGCAGACTTTTGGTAAAAACTCATTAACTCTTCAGAATCATGAAATCCGTGAACCGCCAGTTCATCCTCTTCCGTTAATAGGGCAATATCAACCATCCCCAATATTTGTGAGTAATAGAGTTCGGCCTCTTCCGCTTTCCATAATTGGGGCCGGTAGTTATTATCGAAAGCGATAATACCGCCATTATTTTTAAATTCTTTTAACAGTTTGAGTAGTTTTTTCTTATCACCCGTCGGCAAGATTCCCAAACTGATGCCACTCAAATACAGCACATCCAGCTGTTTATTTATAATGACATTGGAAAAGGTATCGGTGGAAAGGTAGGCTTTGGCAGCACTGTCATTTCGCCAAAAATAAAAACTGCGCTCACCTTGATCATTGGTTTTGATCATGTACAAACCCGGCAGTTTACCTGGTAAGCGGTCCACATATTGGGTGGAGATATTTTCCTTTTCCCAGGCGGCAATCATCTGCACACTTAAATCGTCATCCCCCAGCGCCGTCAGGTAATAACAATTAAAAATAGATTTTTTATTTAGTCGAGAAAAATACACCGCAGCATTAAGCGTGTCTCCACCATATTGAATATCGGAGCGGCCGTCCGACAGCTCCAACATGCATTCACCTAAAAAACCAATGCGTAATTTTCCGCTCAAGATAACTCTCCATTTGCCTCCTCCATTGCAGCCCGTTCGTCACTGAGTTTTTGCTGCGCTTCTTTAGGCGACAGCCTGGACTGCGGGGTTAACAGAGAAACCAAAATACTTGTCGTACAGGCTATTAATACCGATGGAATAACCGGGTTGCCCCAATAACTATTCCAGTTTTCATTCAGGATGATAGAAAAGGAAACGATTGAGCCGGTGGCCAGCGCCGCATAAGCACCATATGCGTTAAACCTGCCCCAGAACCTACCCAATAGGCCGCATACAAACATTCCCGACATTACAGTCGCTATCATCTTGGTAATGTATCCGATAATGTCATCAGAAAAAAGCGCGAAGATCAATGCCAGACCGATAACCACCACTAACGAAACTCTGGAAAAGAGAACCATATGGCGTTTCTCTGGCACCGAACCTGTAATTGTTACACTGACGTCACGCATTAAAATTGTCACGGCAGCGATTGCATCTGAGCTGGCACTCGACATGGTTGCAGAAAGCCCGGCGATCAAGACCACCATCCCAACAACCGCGGGTAGGACTTCCAGCGCCAAAAACGGAAACGCATAGTTACGATTATCCAGTTCAGGGTTTAATGCAAAAGCAGACATACCAATTAATGCGGGAATAAAGGAGAATCCCAAGTACAAAACTCCAGAAGTAATAAACGATTTTCTAATCGTCGACACATTTTTTCCGGAATATATTCGCTGCCGGAAAGATGGGGTCGCCATTACGCCAACAAAAATCACCAACGACAGAGACAATGCGTGTAGCGCACCAATCTTATCAACGGAAAGAAAGCTGATATTTTCCTGGGGTTGGGCCTGCATCAACGCATCCCAGCCACCCACAACCTGGATAGATAACGCCGCCATCAATAAGAAGCCGACAAATAAAATAATGGCCTGTATCGAGTCAGTCCAAACAACCGCAGTGTAACCACCAATAATGACATATATTGCAAAGCCCAAGGCCACATAGATTTTCGCTGTGGAAGTATCAATACCTGTTAACCAGGCAAGGTACATTCCGCCCCCCAATATATGCGCACCCAACCAGCCAATACTGGCAACAAAAATAAGAATACCTACCAGGCTTTTTACCCCGGCGTCGGCACCGGCATAGTATGAAAGCTCTTCACTCATCGTCATGAATCGCATTTCACGTACAGGAGCAAACCAGACGGCCAGCAATAAAATGCCTACTGCGCCACCAATTCCATAAAGCGTACCGGCCCAACCATTTTCATAACCAAAACCCACAGCCCCCATTGAAGAGCCGGTACCAACCATTGTTGCAACGGTGGTTCCCAAGGTAAGTAGAAAAGGTAAGCTGCGCCCACCTAATAAAAAGTCTTCCCCCGATTTATGGTTGCGCGAAACGAACCAACTCAAAACAATCATGGCAAAAACATAAAAGGCAAACGCCGAGAGAAAAAGCCCTGTATTCATAATTCTATCTTTTTCTTATTTTTTTGGTGATTTGTAACAAGTTACATCGACTTCCACTTTACAATCGACAACCAGGTCCGCAACCATACACACTCGCGCAGGCGGATTAGCGCCAAACACTTCTTTAAATACTTTATTGAACGATTGAAAGTATCTTGCGTCGGTTAAAATAACGGTCACACGAAAAACATCTTCCAGTCCGTAACCTGCACTGGCCATAATATCCAGACAATTCTGGATCGCGAGTCGTGACTGTTCGATGACACCACCTTCAACCACCTCACCATCTTTCATGGGTGTCTGACCAGACACGTAAAACCAGCCATCCGCTTCCACCGCTTTGGAAAAGGGTAAGTGTTGGCCACCAGTTCCTACACCACCTTCTGCACCATAACGTTTAATCGACATATTTATCTCCTTAAGAGGTTAAATCATTATTTCGTGTTAAAAATTGGCCTGCCCCGCGAGGAACGACCGAAAGAGAGGGTTCAAATTTTTCTGATAAATAACTGCAACTACCGTTTACCCAAACACATTCGATGCCAGCGGCTTTATTAATGGGTTGCGCAAAGGTGGCGGTATCTTTAATTTTGTCGGGGTCAAACAGTAAAAGGTCGGCGTAATAACCCGGCTGAATGAATCCACGCTGATGTAAATTGAAATTTTTCGCCGAAAGCCCAGTCATTTTATGGATCGCCTGCTCAAGGCTAAAAAGCCCTCTGGCTTGGCTGTAGTGGGCAATCATTCTTGGGAAGCTACCCCATAACCTGGGGTGAGGATGTGGGTCACACGGTAAACCATCCGAGCCAAGCATGGTTTTTTCATATTGCAATATATGTTCAACATCCTGCTCATCCATGCAGTAATACACCGCTCCGGCAGGCATAAGTTGCTTGGCCGCATTCAAAAGAGAAAGGTTCCACTCCTGGGCAATTTGCTTCAGCGTTTTGCCTGCCGCTTCCGGCCTGGCGTCAGACCAGGTAATAAAAATTTCTGTTTCCTCTGTCACCTGCCCCAAATCAAGCGTGCTGGAACTGGCACTATACGGGTAACAATCACAGGAGATTTTTTGCTGCTTACCGGCCTGCTCAATATGCTGGGTAAGTTGCGGTCCCCGCCCCCAGTTGGCTTTGCCAGCACACTTAAGATGGGAGATAACCAAAGGAACAGAATGCTTACCCGCGGCAGAAAACGCCTCGTCCATTGCATCCAGAATACCTTCGAACTCGGTTCTTAAATGCGTGGTGTACACACCGTTATATTCCGCCACCACCTCGACCAAGGCTTCAACTTCAGCCGGTGTCGCGTTGAACGCATTGTAATACGCCAGACCTGTACTTAGCCCCAAGGCTCCGGCTTCCATTGCCTCGCGCAATTGTTGTTTCATATCCTCCAGTTCGAGGTTATTTGCCGTCCGCCCTAATTTTTGCACACTGTTACTACGCAATGCGGTGTGACCAATCAATGCACCAACATTAACGAAGGGCATTGCCGCCTGCACGGCCTGCATGTACTCAGGCAAAGAGCGGTAACGAAACTCTTCCACCTTGCCTAACAGGTTCATCGGGTCTGGCAGCTCCTGGCGCAGACTGTCTTCGCCAAAAAACGCCGGAGCAGCGCATATACCACAGTTACCAACAATCACCGTGGTAATACCCTGACTGATTTTCTCTATGGCCTCGGGTTGACGGATTACATGTAAATCATCATGAGTGTGCACATCAATAAAACCTGGGCACAAAACCAAACCGGAGGCATCCATTGTCTGCCTGGCCGGTTCAGAAGTGCCCACAGCCACGATTTTGTTGTCTCTAATCGCCACATTCTGACGTGTTTCCGGCGCACCGGAACCGTCTATTACTCGGGCATTTTCAATGATTAGATCGTACATAGTATGTGTTAATCCCCCAGCGGCAGCCGATCATGGGTACCGCGATAGCTATCCAACTGCTGCTTAATCCGGCGCAGGTTTTCACGGCTTGTTCGTTTATGCTTGACCGCAAGCTCCGTGGCCAGAACATCGATATTGGCCATCATGACGTAGCGTGCTGTTGACGGGCTATATATGTAATCAGACTCGTTCAGTTGAATTGGCAACAGCACATCCGCAAGCTGACTGATTGGCGACCCTTGCACGCTGATCACCACGCAGGGCACGCCATACTCCTGGGCAATCATGACCACCTTTTCCAGATCCGGGTTTTGCCCGGTAAGCGATAACACAATAAGCGCATCGTTCGATTCCAGAGTTGCCACCGCCATACGCATTAACAAATGGTCGGTGTAAGCGGTGATATTGACCCCCAGGCGAAACAAGCGGTGCTGACATTCCTGAGCCAGTACACTGGAGCCACCACCGGTACCCAAAGCATAAACCCGGTTGGCCGAGGAAAGCATAGCCACAGCACGGTTAACACTTTCTTCGTTCAATAGCTGCATGTTATCCCGCAGCGCTAGGGTGATGGACTCAAATACGGAATGGATACTGCCAAGGTTATGAGTAGAATCATCGCGCAAAAACCGACTGCCCACCGCCGCAGACTGGGCCAGATTCAACTTCAACTCTCGCACATTTTTGCAGCCAATCGACTTGGCAAAGCGGGTAACGCTCGCCTGACTCACCCCCGACTGCTCTGCCAGCTCAGCAATACTCATCTGCGCCGACGATTCAATATCCTCCAAAATGCACGTAGCGATCTGTTTTTCCGATTCGTTGAGCTGGGGATACTGATGGCGGATTTTGGTGGCAATATCGATCATACTGTTCTCAACTTCAGCACCTGTCGTGGTTGTGCTATGCGCAAACAACGAAGACAGGTATAATTTTCTGGTACAAAGTACCAACAACAAACAACACTTTCCGGTATTTAATAACATTTCCTGTGTATATGGCAAACTCATTTAACAAGGGCTTAGGCCCGGAGCAACATTCAGACTGGAATCTTCTACGGGAAGATCTCTGCTTACCCACAGCGGTATTACGCAATTCGGCAGTAGAACAAAACATTCAATGGATGCAGGCATTTGCCAAACTCTACGGCGTCCAGCTCGCCCCCCACGGTAAAACCACTATGGCGCCCGAGCTGTTTAAACGGCAGATTGACGCTGGCGCCTGGGGTATGACACTGGCAACCGCTCCGCAAGTGGTTGCCGCTCACCGCCACGGCATATCCAGAATACTGATGGCCAACCAACTTGTTGGCCGACAGGCAATGGAGTTAATTGCTGAATGCCAAAAGGACTCAGAATTTGAATTTTATTGTGTGGTCGACTCAGTAACCAACGCCAATCAACTTAACCAATTCTTTTCCGGTAGACAGCAGACTCTGCGTGTGCTGATTGAACTGGGGGTACCCGGCGGACGATGCGGGGTACGCAACGATGACGATTTCGATAACCTGGTAAACACCATTCACAACTGCACCAACTTGACACTGTGCGGAATCGAGTTCTACGAAGGGGTAATTCACGGCATCAATGCAGAAACCCAAATTCGAAACTTTATACAAAGTGCAGTCACTAAGCTGAATGGCCTCGCCAGCAAAGGCACACCAAACTCCTGGCTAATTACCGGCGCCGGTTCAGCCTGGTACGACCTGGTAGCGGAAGAGTTCGCTCAAGCGGATTTACCGGAAAACTGCATTCCCTTATTAAGACCGGGCTGCTATGCGATCCACGACACAGGGATCTACCAGGAAGCCCAGAATAGTGTGGTTGCACGCAACCGCGTTGCCTGTGAACTAGGCCCTGAGCTCACATCCAGTTTGGAAATATGGGCCTACATTCAGTCCATCCCTGAACCAGGTAAAGCCGTTGTCGGCATGGGCAAGAGAGATGTAGCTTTCGATGCGGGTTTACCCACAGCAGAAAAAATTGTCCGCTGCCAACCTAACTCCGAAGACAACACGATAGAGCGACTAACCGAAGTAAACACCACCCACATCATGGATCAACATGCCTATATTCAATATGATCCAAAACTCAATCTTCAGGTTGGAGATATGCTAGGTTTTTCCACTTCTCACCCCTGCCTGACGTTTGATAAGTGGCGTAAAGTCTGCGTATTGGATGACAACCACAATGTGATATCGGTAATCGATACCTGTTTTTAATATGAACTCAATAGATGATATTCGCCAAGCCATTGATGACTACGCCACTGAACGGGATTGGAACCAGTTTCACACGCCCAAAAATCTGGCGATGGCATTAAGTGTAGAAGCGTCTGAGTTGCTGGAGATTTTTCAGTGGCTTACCGCAGAAGAATCGCAACAACTTACTTCAGAAAAACAACAACAGGCCAAGCACGAACTGGCGGATATTTTTGTTTACCTGATTCGCATCGCAGACAAACTGGATGTTGACCTGATTGAAGCAGTGAATGAGAAGATGGTTATTAACCGGCAAAAATACCCGGCAGACCAAGTGAAGGGCAGCGCAAAAAAATATAACGAATATCCAGACAATTCATGAGCAGCGATCGAAATTTTGATGACCTTGCCGAACGGTTTTCCAAGCGTATTTACGGCAGCCTGAAAGGACAAATCCGCCAACAAGTCATATGGCGGGATCTCGCCCAACACACGCCAGAGATATCCTCTTCCCCACTCAGAGTACTGGATATCGGTGGTGGATTGGGCCAATTTGCCATAAAAATGGCGGAGCTTGGCCATCACGTTACCTACAACGATATCTCCATTGAGATGACCAAAAAAGCGCAGGAGTTTGCCGCACAGGCTAAAGTTAACGATGTCATTCAATGGTTCTCCGGCCCTTACCAAGAACTGATAAAAGAGCCATTAGCACCCTATGATATTGTGTTATGTCACGCAGTATTGGAGTGGCTACAGGAACCGGACCAGATTATTCCAGCAATAAGCAATCTGTTAAAACCCAAAGGGGTTTTATCACTTTGTTTTTACAACCCGGCAGGAAAAATTTACCGCAACTTAATCTGCGGTAATTTCAATTTTATTAATAATATGGATAAACGCCCTTCGGACAAAGGTAGCCTGACCCCCAACAACCCGTGTGCGCCAGAACAAGTCAAAGAGTGGTTGTTGGATAATCATTTTTCAATTCAACAGGAATCCGGCATTCGCGTTTTTCATGACTATGTGAGAGAAAAACGTGGGGGCCACCAAATATCGGAAGAAGTATTAAAAATGGAATTACTTTTTTCCAACCAAACGCCCTATAAACATATGGGGCGCTACTTACATATACTGGCTAACAAAAACTAACGACAAAAATTATGGAATCTACCTCTATTTTAAGCGCAATTGCACCGCTGATTTTGGCCTTGATGATGCTCGGACTGGGTCTATCACTGACCTTCAAAGACTTTCAACAGCTATCTCAATCCCCCAAAGCAGTGATAACCGGCACGCTACTGCAAATTATCGGACTGCCGATCATCGGCTTTTCCCTGACACAATTATTTAATATGCCCGCAGAGCTCGCCGTTGGGTTAATGGTTTTGGTTGCCTGCCCGGGTGGCCCTGGCTCAAATCTGGTTTCATTTCTATGCCGCGGCGACACAGCACTGTCCATTAGCTTAACCGCCATCAGCAGCGTTCTGGCAATTGTCACCATTCCACTGGTTACCTCATTAAGTTATCGATATTTTATGGGCGCAGATCTTGCGCAATTTTCTGTGAGCAAATTTAGTTTCGCAGTACTGTGCATCACCCTAATCCCCATCCTAATCGGCATATTGATTCGACACAAAAGTTCGAAAATCGCAGAGCTTGCTGAAAAACCGGTAAAAATAGGTTCCATTTTATTTCTACTGCTACTGGTCGGCTCCACCTTTTATAAAGAGCGGGCTAACTTACCGTTGCTGATTGGGCAATCTGGATTGCCTGTTATATTGCTGGCTATCGTCACTGTACTCTTTGGTTTTGGTGTGGCAAAACTACTGAACTTCAATTCGGCAATACAAAAAACCTTTGCCATCGAATTAGGTATTCAAAATGGCGCTTTGGCGATTGTCATTGCAGGTAATTTTCTTAACTCGACGGAAATGGCGGTACCTACGGCGCTCTATTCACCGGTGATGATCACACTTGCAGTGCTATTTTTAGTACACGCAGGAATACAGCCGAAAAGAAATGCCGTAGAAGCAGAAACTTTAGGCGCTTAGAAATCAGCCGAAAAAAAGAAAACCCGAAAAGCAAAGGTCTGGATCATCAGAGAAGACGCTATATTCCGATGATAAATTATCAGGAGAGGTTTCACTTGCGAGAAGTAAATTCAGAAAGCTCCAATCAAACATAGACATCTCCATTTATTTTTTACTTTAGAAAATGAAGATTAGCCCACCTCCGTGTGGGCATCAATTGCGAGAGTCCTTCGCGGTAGAGTGCCTTCCAATGCGACAACAGTATTCCGTATTCATCCTTAAGAAATCCTTCTCTTGCACCTTATTCCGTGGCAGCTCGAGGCAAACCTTTGCGTCCTTAAACAGTGAATCCTTACAACTGTTTTTTTAACATGGTGGACGTCCCTGTCTCTCTCTTAGCTGAAACTACCTTGTCAACAGTTAAGAGACGTATCTCTTAAGTTAGAGAACAATTGCTTGGCGCAGGTGTAATATTAGGGATATGGCCGCACTAAGTCTTGTCGACTTTGGCAACGAAATAAAGGGCAAATTTTCTTGAAAAAGGCGTTTACTGGCGAAAACTGACGAGTTATTTTACAGAAATATTACATTTCCGTTGATTTGTGCGCCAACTTATTAAACCGGAATTAAAACTGGGGTCGACTTTGGCAAAGAAAAATCCCTTTTTTTACACCAAAATCCATATTAGAGACCACTAATAGATAAAGCCAATTCTTTCAAAGATTTAAACTGATCGTAGCTCAATTGACCCAACATTGACCTTAAGGCCCGATAGCGTTGTTCTTGCACATAACGCAGCTTGTGGTGAATTGAACCTTTGGTTATTTCGATGGGATTAACGTTAAAAGTCACAAACAATCGGTAAGTTGAAAAGACACCACGATGAAAGCGGGCATTGTCGGCGGACTCGTAACGTTTAACAGTGTCTGGTGTTACACCAAGAATATCCCCAAACGCTTTTTGTGAAAGTTCCAACTGACGTCGTAGCTGGCCAAGTCTGATGGATACAGTACGAGCCAAATCAGTCAGGTACATATCCTGCCAATTAAGATCGAGTAGCTTGGTGATGGGCTCATTACCCGCAACGTTCGCTTGCTCATGACGAATCCCCAGACGACGACAAATCAATTTGGTGGTCAACTCAAATTCATCGTGATCAAGGTGGTTTAAACGGCCATTTACAAACCAGCATATGCAAGTAAGCGGATTAGCGTGAAGCGGCGCGAGTTGCACCACGTCGGTTGGTGTAATACCGGTGGCAAATCCCCATAGACCGAGGTTACCGATATTTAACCAGGCTTCGCCTTTTACGATTTTAGAAAACTGGGAACTTTTTATGCCACATAAACGAGCAAGGTCGGCTCGGGAATAACCAGACAAATTATTACCCGCATCAATAACTTGTCCCACTTTCACGCGCATTGCCAGTTCGTCTTCGATAGAAAGAGACACATTGGTAATACGTGCACCAGAGAAGTCAGGCTCCTCATGAACATCCACGGGATAGTAGTCAGGAGTGACCAGCCCTTCAAATTGAGAATTCATTATTATTTTTACCAGAATCAGATATGACACTGATATTCCCATCAGTGACACCATCCAATATTAATTCACCAATCCATACCGGTGAATGCGCCACCGGCGATAATAACACTTCCATTACAGCGCTAAAATCCCCGAATATCGCAACCTGATGCACAATTAATACTCACAGGTTGATTTATGTGTCACAAGTTATATATTTGTTGTTATTTACTGACTTTGTATTGGGTTTTGGAAGAGAAGTGCGCCATAGAATGAACATAAAAACGTCAGGCTATCGAGCCCTGTTTTTCCTCACCGTCCTATTTTTTACTTCACTGACGCACGCGAAGAGCCTGACCATTCTTACTCCCGAAGACGTGCTAAAAAACCTCACACATTATTTACAAGGTAGAGACGTGGACGATATACACGACTTTTCAACACAAGAGCCAAGGCGCAGTGTGATTGAAGTGGTTGTGTTATTAAAAGCTTTAAAAGCCGGAGGGTTAGCCTCTCCTCCTATACTGATTCCGCTCAGCTCAGATGATGATTCCCGTGCAGGAATGATCCTCAAACAAAAGGAATACCTTATGCCAAGCGGCGGCTACTGGCTGTCAACACTACAACACACTAAAAATACCGCGTCACAATTAATCAGCGCCCCCTATGTGTCCGCAGGAGAATACGAAGTTGGCCTCTATACACGGGTGAACTACCCCTTCCCGGGAAATATTTCAGATGAATTTGTTCGCAGCCTAAGCGCTGTCTGCAACAAAGACTGGCATCAGGACATTCAAGTTCTTCGCTCAATCGGTATCAAAGACCTTCATCTCGTCCATTCCCACACCATTATGGTAAAAATGGTGGCCTTTGGCCGAGCCGATTTTATGCTTTCGTCATTTAAAAATATTCATTCGGACTTAAGCTATCGCGAAGGCAACCTCATACTTACCCCTATTCCCAATGTCAAAGTTATTTTCCCCGATAGTCGACACTGGTATATCAACCGCGATCACCCTCAAGCTCACCAGGTATTTCAGTATTTACAAATCGGATTAAAAAAACTCAGGGAAAACGGCGTGTTAGAACAAGCCCATATTGCATCGGGCTTTTCTTCCCCAAAAACGCGAGACTGGCGAATATTAAATTAACTGCAAAACAGGCATTAACCGCGTAAATGTGCTTTTATATTTCGCGCTAACCGTAAAAAAATATTGGGAAATAGATTTAGCTTTTGCTGTTGTTTTTTTATTTTTGCCAACTCTGCATTCGATAAAACACGTTCCAACACCTGAGCAAAATTCATGTTCGCTTGCTGCCGGCTTTTACACCCCATAAGCACACTGGAAATTTCTGGAAACGACAAAAGGTAGCGTGCCGCCGATAACGTCATGGGCTCACGGTCGTTTTCTAAAAAACGAAACGCTTCAACTTGTCGAAGTATTTTTTGTATAGCCTGCTCGGACATTTTTGATCGTTGATCACAGGGGTCGGTAAAACGAGAATTCGCATTGTATTTTCCGGTTAAAAAACCTTGCCTCAAACTCGATTTAACCAATACGGCCGGTTTTTTGCGCTGTATTAGTGAAATCGACTCGGAAAAGGCCGCCGGATCAAGCAAGCTCATGGGCATTTGAAAGCCGTCTAACTCGGTATTATTTAATACATATTTTATATCCAGACTATTTTTTAAGGAAACACCAACAAACCGAACCAAACCAGATTTCTTTACTGCATACAGTTCATCATAAAGGTGACGCTGATGCTGTAGAGGCACCCAGTGAAGTTGATAAAAATCGATATAGTCTGTCTTTAAGATACTTAACTGCTGTTGCAATGTAGCTAACAAGCCATCTTTCTGTCCCGAATACTTACTGGCAAGAATCCACTTTTGTCGTCTCCCCTGAAGAAATTCACCCAATATTTCCTGAGAAACACCGTAGACACTTGCGGTGTCGACGAGGTTGCAACCCAGCTCTTCTGCAACTGCAAGTGCTCGTAATGCTTCTTTGCCATCAACCGCACCGTAAGCCTCACCACCAATAGGCCAGGCACCAAACCCCACCGCAGAAACCTTTATTCCAGTTTTACCAAAATCTCGATACTGCACGAGCCAGCCTCTCTTGTTTAGGTGAATTCGGAGAATCTAAATATCAAAGTGCAGCTTAAACGGCAGCTCGCGTATCCGCTGCCCACTCGCAGCATATATAGCATTGGCAACACTAGGGGCAACCGGCGGTACTGCTACTTCCCCCAATCCCGTTGGAGGTTCATTGCTATCAATAAACCGCACCTCAATGTCCGGACACTGATTCATTTTAAGCAGAGGATAGTCATGAAAATTGCTTTGTACGACCATACCTTTTTCAACATCAATTTTACCTAACAAAGCAAAAGACAAACCAAAGATCACAGCACCTTCAATTTGTGCCCGAGCATTATCGGGGTGGACAATCTTGCCGCAGTCGGCAACAACGCACACTTTTTCAATGCTGAGCTTTCCGTCGTTAATTAATACCTGAGTCGCCACAGCACAATAACTATAGACACAATAATGCGCAGCTACACCCCACCCTTGTCTGGCATTCACTGAACCAGAACCACTTAAGCCGACTACCTCACGAATCACCCGCTTCAATCGTGCAGTGTTAATCGGGTAGTGGTTATCGTGCATGCCAGTTATTTGCAGGTATTCAGGATCAACAATTCGATCCGCACCAATTAACGCCAATAAATGACCAGCGGGCTCCATGCCACGGGCATAAGCCAGTTCATCCGCGAAGCAGTTATTGGCAAACGCGTGCTGTATATGACAGACAGAGCGCAACCAGCCAATACGCACAGCTTCTTCAGCTTTATGCACTTCAGCACGGAAGTTCTCTACGTCATAAAGCGAACTGGTAAACCCTTGAACCAACTCACCGGGCGAAGCACGATCTACCGACGAATCAAACGTGGAACGGATGGAAGGATAAGCTGCGCGCTGAATCCAGCCGATGATGTTTTTATTCTCATCCAGAGCAGCGAGATACTTTTGCTCACTTTGGGCATGATAATAATCAAACCGAATGTCATCTTCTCTTAACCAGATTAGTTTAACCGGGCGACCAACTGCTTTCGCGATTAATGCCGCCTCGGCACAGAAGTCTCCTTTGGATTTTCTACCAAAGCCACCGCCCATCAATGCCACATTCACCGTAACATTGTGCAAAACGGTATCCAGCAACTGAGCGACATTCGCTCGCACAAATTGAGGGTTCTGAGTACTCGCCCATAAGGTGCATTTATTGCCCTCTACCAAAGCAACTGTCGCGGGGGGTTCCATTGGTGCATGGGCAAGGTAAGGAATACTGTAGTTCGCCTCCACGACACTGTGTGCCAGCTCAAAGGCAGCATCCGGGTCACCATTAACTCTCACGGATTCACCTGTCTCTTGCAAACGCTGACGAAAACGTTCTCGGTTTGCCTCCGAATGGCTCTCTGTATACCGCCCCTCGGACCAAGAACACTTTAATGCTTTCCTCCCTTGTATCGCTGCCCAGGTGTTTTCCGCGACCACCGCCACACCATGTAAGGGATTATATCGAGCGGGAAAAACTGTATGCGGCAAGGTTACGATATCAATGACGCCCGGAACCTTTCTCGCGGCGGTATCATCCAGAGTAACCAGCTTCGCACCAATAGCAGGGGGATGCTCAACAACAGCAATGGCCATATTGGGCAACTGAATATCCACCGCGTATTCCGCCTGCCCGGTCACCATGGGTTCAAGGTCAACAGCGGCAACCCCTTTGCCTATATAACGAAAGTCATTGTCCGACTTAAACTGCAACTCACTCACCAGAGGAACATCAATCGTCGATGCCGCTTCAGCCAAGTCACCGAACGTCAAAAAGCTTCCGGTTTGAAGATTAACAACACGGTGTAATTCAGCCCGACATTGCGAAAGCTCAACCTCCCAGATTTGGGCCGCAGCTTTTTCCAACATTAGTCGAACAGAGGCACCCACCTCGCGCATTTGCATATAACTGGTTTGCACACTTAACGAACCTGCGGTGGTTTGGTTACCAAAATCCGGATGGCCCGGAGCCTGCATAACCCTGACGTTGTCCCAATCTGCCTCCATTTCATCAGCAACCACCATTGGCAAACTGGTTTTCACCCCCTGCCCCATTTCACAACGGTGAGCCCATATTGTGACAATATTATCCGAACCAACCTGGACAAAAAGCCGAGCTTTTTTCTCAGGCTTATTCAGTACATCATGCAATTTATTTCTGATTTTTATCGATCGGCCAGAAAGCATTAAGCCCCCAACAGCAACACCGCTCAAACCAATAGCCCCAATAAATGCTCTTCGACTTAACTTGGTCAAATTAGCCACGACGCAGAACCTCCTGCACTTGCTGGATTCCTTTTTTAATTCTTGGATAAGTACCGCAACGACATAAATTACCCGACATCGCATCATCGATCTGCTCGCCGGAAGCATCAGGAAATGAAGATAACAAGGCAGTTGCAGTAATAATTTGCCCCGGCTGACAATACCCACATTGAGGTACGCTCTCCTCCTTCCATACGGCCTGGACATTTTCAGCAACGGCTTTGACTGGGGAAGAAGACTCGGCAACACCTTCGATCGTTGTAACAGATTTATTCAATACAGCAGCAATGGATAACGCACACGAACGCATTGACTGGCCGTCAATAAGTACCGAGCAACTACCACACTGACCGATACCACAACCGTATTTTGTTCCAGTCAAACCGAGCGTATCTCGTAAAAACCATAAGAGCGGCATATCCAATGCCACGTCAACAACAACCGACTTACCATTAACTGTTAGCTCGTTCACTTTTCACCTCAAAATTCAAACCAGGAGCATGAAATAAACTTGAAAATCCACCATACCAAACTACCATTTACTTCGCATTATTAATCCAATATTGATTTATGAATAATGCATATTCATTCCTTCCACAATCAAATCAACTTTCCTGTAATACGCGCCTGAATGTCAAATTTGTCGACAGGTGAATATCTCTGAAAATCCAGTAGAATTAAACAGCTTTTTGCTTCGTGCAGTGCTAAAGTGCACAGAGAAGGGAAAGATAAAAAGTAATAAATACAGAATCCATAGGGTATTTAGAGAAGCGAAAAGATGTGTGGTATCGCTGGGGTTATCGCCAATTCAAAATTAGACATTGAGTGCGAAGCAACCGCGATCTCAATGGCGAACAGCCTTTATCACCGAGGCCCCGACGGAGCCGGCTACTACTCAGATGAATCAGCTCTACTGGTTCATACCCGCCTAAGTATTATCGATTTACACAGTGGTGACCAGCCAATTCACAATGAAGACAAATCGGTTTGGATCGTCTTCAATGGAGAAATATATAACTATATTGAATTACGCGAAGCACTAATTCATAAAGGCCACCGCTTTTATACAAAGTCTGATACTGAAGTTATTGTCCATTTATATGACGAATATGGAACGGATTTCATTCACTATTTAAATGGTCAATTTGCTATTTGCTTATGGGATAAGAACAAACGCAAAGCAATATTAGCCAGAGACAGAGTCGGTATTGCTCCTCTTTATTTCACATTAAAACAGGATCACCTAATATTCGCATCGGAAATAAAGGCGATCCTCAGTACCGGGAACACTCCCCCCAGTTTAAACGTTAATGCACTCGATCAACTGCTAACATTCTGGGCTCCGGTATCACCAAACACAATATTTAATGATATTTACGAATTACCTCCCGGAGAGATGGCCGTTTATCAGAATGGTCGCTTAGAAAAAAACACATACTGGGATATGGATTTCCCAGAAAAGGGCCAACACACAAACATTAGTGAAAAAGAAGCCTGCGAAAAAATTCACGATTTACTCGTAGACGCCACACAAATTCGATTGCGCTCGGATGTCCCTGTAGCCACCTACCTTTCCGGCGGCTTGGACTCCTCTATTCTCGCTTCATGTATAAATAAATTTAGCGATACAAAACTGACTACTTTCTCGTTGACTTTTGCCGATAAAAATATGGACGAAAGTCAATACCAACAACAACTGGTGGAGCAGCTTAATACCGACCATCGCAGCATTGCCTGTCACGAACCAGACATTGCTAAACACTTTTTATCCAGCATTCAACATATCGAAAGCCCTATAATTCGTACAGCCCCAATTCCTATGGGGATGCTTTCCAGTCTGGTTAAGGAAAACCACTATAAAGTGGTATTAACCGGAGAAGGTGCCGATGAGATATTTGGTGGTTACGATTTGTTTAAGGAAACCAAATTACGTCAGTTTTGGTCCAGGCAACCAGATTCCACCTGGAGGCCAAGACTCATACAACGTTTGTACCCTTACCTCAACCTTGCCCAGGGAAAAGCCAATATTTATTTACAGAATTTTTTTGGTGGTGGCGTAGAGCAGCCTGATCACCCACTTTTTTCCCATATGCCTCGCTGGTTATCAACAAGCAAAATCAAACAGTTCTATTCGCCCCGAACAAAAGAAAACTTATCCGAACAAGCTGAAAAACAATTAATTAACCGCCTTCCAACGAAATTTGAAAGCTGGCCATCATTTAATAAAGCGCAATATCTGGAAGTAAAAACGCTTATGGGTGGCTACCTGCTCAGTTCTCAAGGCGACAGAATGCTAATGAAGAACTCTATTGAAGGGCGATTCCCGTTTTTAGATCACAGGTTAATTGAATTTACCAACCAGCTCGACCCTCGTTTAAAAATGAAGGTACTTAACGAAAAGTATATTTTGAAGCGCGCGATGGGCAAATACCTTCCTGACGCTATAACCAATCGCTATAAACAACCCTATCGAGCACCAAACATCCCCTCCTTCTTTGGCGAGCACAGTCCAGAATTTGTTGATGAATTGCTCGACCAGAGTAAAGTAGATGGTTATGGATACTTTGATGGCAAGAAAGTCGCCATGCTGGTTAAGAAGATAAAATCGGGAAGAAGTATTGGTCAAAAAGATAACATGGCTTTAGTCGCAATATTATCTACTCAAGCCTGGCATCACTTATTTATTGATAACACCAGAACTGTATTATCAGAAAAACAACAATTTACTCAGGTTAAACGAATTAACTAATCCATTGGGGGCTATATTAATGTCAACAGAAGCAAAACTTCGTCACTATATTCTGGAGAATTATCTTTTTACCGACGATCAATCTCAACTCGACAACACAGATTCGTTTATGGAGAAAGGTATTTTAGATTCGACGGGCATCATGGAAGTTATCTTCTTCATCGAAGAGGAATTTGGTGTTCAAGTGGCCGATGAAGAAATGATTCCGGAAAACCTGGATTCAGTAAATAACCTGGTTAACTTTATCAACAAGAAAACAGCATAAAACCATGAAAACATTAGTCGATCAATTTCTGGAAATCGTCTCTTCTTGCGAGAATAATACCGCAATAATCCAAGGCGAACAGACAACCAGCTATCGACAATTAAAGCAAAAAATTCTATCTGCAACGCACTTTCTATCAACAAAAGGTATTCAACCAGGAGATAGAGTTTGCCTGCTTATGGAAAATAGTGCGGATTATGTAGCTCTGTATTATGCAATTTGGGCAACAGGAGCCGTTGCTGTTGCGCTGAACACCGGGTTGATGGATGAAGATATTCAAAACCTATGCACGCACTGTGGAAGCAAAATCCTGATCCACGACTCCAGACATGTATTTGCCTCAGATAGTATTTCAGTATTTGAATCCAGCGAGATCTCCGAAATAAATTCTTCACATGAAATACTTAAACTACCTAAACTTGAAGACACCGCCTCAATTATTTATACCTCTGGCACAACCGGACACCCCAAAGGGGTCACTCTCAGCCACAAAAACCTGGCCTCCAATACAAACTCGATCATTCAGTATCTCAAGCTTACCGCTGCTGACAGGGTAATGTGCATACTGCCTTTTTTCTATTCATACGGTAATTCACTTTTGCATACCCACCTCGCCGTCGGAGGCTCCCTGGTTCTGGAGAATTCGTTTATGTACCCACAAAAGGTACTGGAAAAAATGCAGGCAACCCAGGCAACAGGTTTTTCTGGTGTACCGTCAACATTTACCATGCTATTGGACCGAAGCAAATTACACGCGACTCAAATTCCCAGCTTGCGTTATGTAACACAAGCCGGTGGCGGCATGTCGGCAACCGATATAGAACACTTCACCTCAGCCTGGCATAACATGGACTTTATCGTAATGTATGGGCAAACCGAAGCCAGCGCCAGACTAACTTACTTGCCGGCGAGTATGCTTTTAAAAAAAATGGGCTCAGCAGGTAAAGCGATTCCCGGAGTGGAAATTATTGTCCGCGATGAACAGGGCAACCCATGCCCCGCCGGTACACAAGGGGAAATTACCGCGCGAGGCCCGAATATTATGCAAGGTTATTGGAATGATCAGGCCGAAACGGAAAAAGCCGTCCAGCAAAACTGGCTATATACCGGTGATTTAGGTTATCAGGATGAAGACGGCTATATTTATATTATTGGCCGTAATAAAGAAATGATTAAAACCGGGGCGCACAGAATTGCGCCAAGAGAAATCGAAGAGAAAATCGGAGAATTACCTGGCGTATTGGAAGTCGCTGTCGCGGGCATACCAGATAGAATTATGGGGCAGGTTATAAAGGCATATATCGTAAAAAGCACGGAGTCACCAGAAACCCTAGAACCTCGCGAGATAATGAGACACTGTAAAGAGAAACTTGCCAGCTATAAAATACCGAAAAAAATTGAATTTGTATCCGCTTTGCCAAAAACTGCTTCAGGCAAAGTTCAAAAACATTTGCTTATGTAACACACAGAGGGACAAACGTGACGACCAACATTGATGCCGTAGTGGACGAACTTTTACATTTTGATAAAGACGCAATGATTGAATCTATCACCAGTCAAATGCGACAGCTTTTACGTACACGACTGCGACGTCGTGGCCTGATAGTGGCTATATCTGGTGGAATCGACAGCTCTTGCAGTGCTGCTTTGGCGGTAGAGGCAATAGGCAAAGACAAAGTGTTTGGTTTGCTTTTACCTGAACAGGACTCCTCATCTTTCAGCAGCGATCGAGGGCAAATGCTCGCAGAGCATTTGGGAATAGAATACTTAAAGCATAATATCGCACCGGCATTGGAAGCCATTGGCTGCTACCAATGGCGGGATGAGGCGATTCAAACCACTTTCCCCGAGTACACCAAAGGCTGGAAAAATAAAATTGCGATTGAAGGCGGCACATCAGGCCAAATCAATCGATTTAAACTCGTTGTACAAAACCCGGAAGGTCAACAGTTTGAAAAACGTTTAGGCTTAAGGGAATACTTACAAATTGTTGCAGCAACCAACTATAAACAGCGAATTCGAAAAACTGTTGAATTCTTTCATGCAGACAGATTGAATTACGCCGTGGTCGGCACACCGAACCGTGTAGAGTATGACCAGGGTTTCTTTGTTAAGAATGGAGACGGCTCTGCTGATATAAAACCAATCGCCCACCTGTATAAAACACAGGTATACGCTTTGGCAAAGCACCTGGGGTTACCAGAAGAAATCTGCAATGCAGTCCCTACCACTGATACCTATAGTTTGTCTCAGGGGCAAGATGAATTTTATTACGCCCTCCCCTATAAGGAGATGGATATTGCGCTATGGAGTTTAAATAATGGTAAGCCAGCGAGTTTCCTTGCAGAAAAACTTGCGATATCTGAGGAGCAAGCCGTCTATATATACAAAGATATTGAGACAAAACGTAAAACCACTGCCGTACTGCATTGGCAAGGGATAACCCTGGAAAAAATCGAGGGCCCCGTGACATCCATTCCATTAGGAGAATGACAGTGAGCGATGCTTCTTCGACTTATGTTGTGGAAGAGGAAGAGTACCAGACTCTAACAGAGGAAGTGATTACTCTTCGTCAAGGCGAAGAGCGCTGGCAGGGTGAATATACCAACCACTACAACTGGTTTTATTTAAATTCACCTTACCCGTCAAAACGAATATTCACTTTGCGATTGGAGCAACAAGCTTCCCCCTTGATTGGAACACAAGGGTTATTTACACGTAACTGGAAAACCGATTTCGGTATATCCAAAATCAGTGTTATCGGAGATATGTATGTTGCCAAAGCACACCGAACACTTGGGCCGGCGTTGAAACTACTGCGTCACGTGACAGACCAAGCCTGTCAAGACACGGATATTATCTACTCCTTTCCCAATAAAAATGCGGAACCGGTATTCAAACGTATAGGTTATAAAAAAGTTAACGATTTAACACGCTACTCGCGACCTCTTCGCTGTAAAGAGATTCTTCAGTCACACCAAAAGTTGAAAATGCTTACACCTTTTTCCAGGCTGATTGATTTTTGCCTGTTTATAGAATTACATCTGCGTGGCTTTTTTACGCCGAATTACAATGTAGACATTCAACAGCCAAATGAAGACGAGTTAAACGATCTATGGGTCGATGCAAATATGCACTACTCAATGATAGGAAAACGTGACGCCGCATTTATAAAATGGCGATTAGCCAACCACACAAAGAACAATACCCAACTGGCAATCATCAGAAAGCAATGCGACAACACTATTCAAAGTTATGTCATCTTTGAAACCGACGCTCAAGGGCATATCGATATTGATGATATTCTTTGCCGAAACGGAGCAAAACAGCTTAAGTCCATGCTCGTCGCCTTTCTACTTTATGCCTACGGAAAAAAAATAAAAACCGTCTCCTTTGTTTTCTCCGGCAACAGTGAAATAAAAGATACTCTCAGTGCTCTACGCATGCATCCGCGAGAAAGTAAACCTGTCTACTGCTATGCAAGCTCATCCTCACCAGAAAACGCGCTGATCAACTTTGCGCGCAGTGTTTTTATCACTACTGCGGATCAGGATTAATAATCAACTTCGCCCTCTTTTGTGAGACTCTTTTATCTAACTTTCGACTAAAGTCGAACTCCAAAAACAACTCTGATTCACATCCTGAAAACATATTGCGGATTATGTATAAGCTTTTTTTTCGAATCCATTTTTTATAGAAAATTCAGTCAAAACTGAAAGTTAGTTAAAAACAAAAACAGTTCGCATTTTCAATCCAATTTTGATGAACATTCGGGGTTTTATGCTTAATATATTTGGCAGACACGCGTATTTATTTCTATTAGAAATAAATACGCTCGAATTCTATTCAAGTTGATTCTTTGCCTATCAATTTTCTATTGGTTAGGATTCGGCGTACAACCGCGAAACAACAACTATAAATTCGCACTTGTTCAAACAAACACCTTTGGCAAAGTCTGTCGTCTTGCCACAAAAAAACATAATAACAACAAGTATTTCTTTGAGGCTTTAACAATGAAATATAAGAATCTACTCCCAAGCTTTTTAAAAGCCGGAGTTGTAGCTGGCGGAACATTTCTGGCTATGGCTTCCCAACAACTATACGCCCACGGCTATGCGGACTTTCCTAAAGCCCGTCAGGCATTCTGTGAAGATGATGGCGGTTACTGGTATCCACAAGATGGTTCCGGTATTCCAAATGCAGCATGTCGAGCCGCATTTCAGGTTTCAGGCTCTTTCCCATTTGTTCAGTCTATCGAACATGCCCGCCTAACGTCTGATTACAACAACCAAGCAGCAGTTGAAGCTGCCGTCCCCAATGGCAAGTTATGTGCCGCTGGCGACAATGCTAAGGCTGGTATGGACACTCCGCACCCGGATTGGCAAACACAACAAATTACCCTGGATGCTAACGGACAATTTGAATACCGTTTTTACGCAGCAACCCCACATAACCCAAGCTTCTGGAAGTTTTACATTTCCAAGCCATCATTCAACCCAGCAACAGATACACTAACCTGGGCTGACTTGGAATTGGTTGACGAAATTGGCAACGTACCAACCACTGACATTAATGGCAAAAAGTACTATGTCATGAACGTTAGCCTACCAACCAACAGAACCGGTAGAGCGATCTTATATACTCGCTGGCAGCGTATTGATCCAGCAGGTGAAGGTTTCTACAACTGTAGTGACATTGTCCTTGGTGATGCTCCTCCTCCTGTTTGGGCTGACGAAGGCGCTTACGTTGACACAGCAACCAACCCTGTTGCCGGCGACCAGATTTGGTTCCGTGTATTTAACAGCAACGGTAGCGAAATCGTTTTCAAACAAAAAGACATTACTGCAGCCAACGAAGCGAAAGCGGTTTGGACATCAGAACTGGCTAACGACATCAATACTACTGAATCTTCAGTCCGTGTAGGTGTGCTTAATGCTGATACGGTTTCCTACAATGCCTCTGATATTTACGCTAACCGTGTTTACACTCTGGACGCGACCAACACGTATCAGTTGGACTTGAAAGCAGGCAGCAGCTCATCATCAAGCTCCTCTTCGAGCAGCTCCTCAAGTTCAAGCAGTTCTTCTAGCTCTAGCAGCTCAAGCTCTTCCAGCAGTTCTTCTTCTGGCGGTAGCAGCTGTACAGCATACGTAGACGGTGCAACCTACAACAACGGTGATGTTGTCACTAACGGTGGTCAAAACTACGTATGTAAGCAAGCAGGCTGGTGTTCTTCTGGTGGCGCATACGCACCAGGAACCGGTTGGGCGTGGACTTACGCATGGGATCTTGCCGCGGCAGATGCCTGCGGGACATCTTCTTCCAGCTCATCATCAAGCTCTTCCAGCAGCTCTAGCTCAAGCAGCAGTTCATCATCAAGCTCTTCATCCAGCAGCAGCTCAAGCAATTCTTCTTCTGGTGGAACGGGTGACTGTGCAGCGCAAGGCGTTGATACAGCAACTGTAAATGCCTACCCGAACTGGACTCAAAGTGACTGGGCAGGCAATCCAAGCCATGCCACAGGCGGTGACCTGATGTCTGATAACGGTGCGGTTTACCGAGCTAACTGGTGGACACAATCTGTTCCAGGTAGCGACGGTGCATGGACATTTGTTTGTAATATCTAAGTGGTGAACTCACCATATTGAGAAAAGGCGGCCATAGGTCGCCTTTTTTTATTGGCAAAGCAGGAGCTTGTGTTATTTAAGTCCCTTGGAACAGAGTAATACACTGCTTTTTGTCCTTACGAATTTTCCCCATCAAAAAATCCTATCAAGACCAACACTCACGATTATCCATCGCTTTCTGTACATACACCCCTTAGCGCTCTCAAGGAAGAAAATACTCACGAAGACAGTCCAATATGCAGTGAAATATGCGACAATCTGGCGCCCGTATATCGTAGTTGGGATAAAACCGTATTATGGAACATAAACTGGTCACAAATATTAATGAGTTACTGCCTCTCTGTGACGAGATTGCCGCAATTGCGGCTGAGCGCCAACCTGAAGAACACGCACTGTATACAAAGGCACATATCAAGGCAGCATGGAATCTGGCACAAACCAAGGCTCGAAAGCCAATGTTTGTCTTAAGCTACGAAAATAACTTGCTGGTAGCAGTAGCACCTTTACAAATTTTTGTCATGGGTCCCAAAACACTCTACTGCAAACAATTGGAGTTCTTTAACTCTCAATCTAACCCGCTGGTTTATCCCCACTCGCGATTTTTAATTTCGTCTCAAACGGATTTGAACATTTACCTCAACGCCCTGAAAGACTACCTCAATACAGTTCTTGTAACCCAGTGGGACCAGTTCATGCTCTCGGGCATGTTCGCCAACGAAAAGGCACAGCTTTCCGAATTATTGGACAGTAGTGACTCGGCAGAAATAGCTACCGCCTATTCATCTGATCTATCCAATGGTTTTGAGTCATTCTTCATGACGCAAATGTCGAGTAAGAGTAGGACAAAGGTTAGAAAGTTTGCCAAATCGCTCAAAGCCATACAGGAATACGAAATAAAGACCTATTCCACCCTTGATGAAGCGATGCTGAAAAGATTGATAGCAATACATGTGCAACGGCAAACGCTCATGCGAAGTAATGGCAGAAATGAGCGTACCAGTATTTTTGAACAGGAAAACACCCGAATTATTTTTACCGAGTTTGTCAAAGACCTTGCTCAACAAGACATGCTGCAAGTCGACACACTAGAGATAAACAACCAGCCGGAAGCGTTTATTATTAGTAGTAAATCACGCGGTGGAATTAACGCAATACTTATGTCTTTCAACACCAATCTGGCAAAATACTCCCCACTGAAAATACTCGTCCTTGCCATTCTGGAAAACGCAGGCAATGAAGGTGGGATTTCGACACTCAGTTACGGCCAGGACAGTAATACATTTAAAGAGCAGTTTGGAAAAACACAAAAAAATCGATACAAAATACGCGGTAGTTTCAACCCGCAGCTTTTATCAAAAGTAAAACACACTCTATGTAAAAAAGTGGTTGCTTTCGATTAGCATGAGCAAGCAGTGGGACTAACGTTTTAAATTTTGCAGCAATTTGATCAAGCGCCCCTTCAATGAATGATTAAATATTTCTGCTGCGTAGGTAGTTTCCTCAATAAAATGCCATTTCCTTGCCCACTCTGGACCAGTCACCACGTTAATTTCTGCTGGAGCACCATCAGCAATAAGATGTTCAATAAGCTTTAAAATAAGTGCATTACCCGGGCCAAACTTTCTGTATTCCTCGTTATAGGCAATTTTCACCAGGTTCCAACAATTTGACTTTCGCACACAGAACTGAGACGCGACGGCAATATCACCAAAATACAAAAAATTAATGCTTACAAAGTTGGGCGTCTCCGCGTTCATGAGTGACCGGTAAAAAGCTTTATAGTTTTCATCCATATTGATACTGGTCGCTTCGCCCTCGGAACCTTTCCAGCCGGAAGCCTCCATTTGCATAAAACGCTGAAAAGCATCTTCAAGCAAGTCAGGGTCGGAACAGCTTTCAAAACTCAAACTAGAATAGGCCTTTTCCGCACTTCTTGCTTCATAACGCACGGTTTTCAGTCTTTTCTTGGACAACACCTTGTCCCAATTTGGCTCTGAGTTAACCGGAGTATATAAGCTTTCTTTTAATTTTTTCCGCGGTAAATTTATTTCTTTCGCCAAATTATTCAAATTTGAACGTTCACGAAAGCGGGCAAACACGATCTTATGCCAACGTATTTCCATTTGTTTTTGTAAAAACTCAAGCACGCTCTCATAAATATGCAAGGTGTTTTCTCTGTGATCGTAAAGAATGTCAAAAAGCGGTAAATGACTATGGTCGAAATATTTTAAGATTTTCCATTTCATACCAAATCGACGCATGTCTTCTTGCATGAAAGGAAACACAGCAACCAGTTGATCACCTTTTTTGACACAGGCATATGAAACACCCGATTGAAGCAGATAACAATTTAAAGCGTAGTGCCAATCGAAACAATTATTGAAGGATTGGTCTAAACATGCCCCGAGCAGGTCGTTCCATTGATTTTTCAGCGATTCAAGGCCTGTAACGCCATGTGCCCATTCTACTCGGTACATCTTCTCTCCGTTTTAGTCTGTTAAGTTAAGCGAGGTGATTTTACTATTAAAACTGTTGTTTTGTAGGCTTAAGTATCATTTTTGTGTGAGGGCCCATTGATACAGGCGGTTTTTCTTTTCCCCAGTAATCTGGGCGCACAGTGATGCCGCTTTTTTCACTGGCAACTCAGATAACAAAATCCCCATTATTTTCATTGCCTCCGCGGACACATCTTCCGACAAAGACGATGCTTCCATACCAGAAACAAGGATCACCATTTCTCCTTTTCGCTGATTGGCATCCTCTTCAACCTGAGTAATTAATTGCTCTAGCGTCCCCGATAAGAACGTCTCAAAAGTCTTCGTCAGCTCTCTAGCCAAAACGGCCTGTCGTGTAGAACCAAAAGCAACCTGCATATCCCTCAGAGAATCTTCAATACGGTGGGGCGATTCATAAAAAACCAGTGTCTCAGTATTTTCCGCGAGAGATGTTAACCAGCTTTGCCTTTGACCGGATTTGGCAGGCGGAAAACCGCGAAAACTAAACGCATCTGAAGGTAAACCTGCAGCCGAAAGCGCTGCAATCGCAGCACAAGCTCCAGGCACGGGAATAACATGATGCCCTTCGCTTCTTGCAATACTCACCAACCGGTACCCAGGATCAGAAATTAAGGGAGTGCCTGCATCAGAGATAAGGGCAACGGTCGCACCGGCACGCATTTTCTCCAGGATTCGCTCGGTCTGACTGGCAGAACTGTGGTCATGATATGCAACGAGCGGTGTGTCAATGTCATAATGCTGCATAAGTTTTGCGCTATGCCGGGTATCCTCAGCCGCAATCAAGTCGGCACTTTTAAGGATGTTTATCGCTCTAACAGTGATGTCGTCGAGATTTCCTATGGGAGTTGAGACAATATATAAGGAGCTTCTTTCTTGCATTTGGTATATTCCCAGACTCCAGCAATGAAATGATCGGTCGCCACCTCGAAACTGAGCACAAATTAAACAAATATATAGACACAAAACTATGTTAAAAAAAGGCTTACTTGCAGCGTTATTGTTTTCCACCCTGGTCGGTTGTGGCCCAGGCAACGTACAACAACAGTCTTCTACAAGTGCCCAGGTCGCCCTTGACGACATCGCACAGTATATTGAAACAGCCAATGCCCTAGAAGGGGAAGAGCGATCCAGGCGCTTGACTACCGCTGCGCAAAGTCTCTACGTTTACGGCAAAATTGACTGGTCGCGCAACGTACTCAGCAGTATCGACCCACGCAGTTTTCAGGATGCTGATGGCTTCATTCAATATTCATTGCTCTCAGCGAACCTCTCTCTTGAAGCGGCTGAGCCTTTCTCCGCCAAACACAGCTTGTTTAACCCTCGCTTTGAATCATCCCTGACTTCGAGCAGTATTGAAACTCAAATACAGGCCAGAGAAGCCCGGGCAAATCTTCTTTTCGATATTGGAGAATACTCAGAAGCTGTTACAGAACGCATCAAGCTTGACGCCTTGCTGGCGAATAATACAGAAGCGCGCGAACTAAATCAGGACAATTTGTGGCAGACCTTGATGGAAATCTCTGTCAGTGACCTTGAACTGGAGGCCAAAGCCGCTCAATCGTCCGAGACTTCAGGCTGGTACACTCTCGCAGCACTGAGTAAAAGCAGCCAAACCGACCTGTCAGCCCAATTAAACGCGGTAGAAAACTGGGCCATGCTCTGGCCCGAACACCCAGCCAGCCTTCGACTGCCCAGCGACCTGCAACTACTAAAACAACTGGTGGAAAATCACCCCAAAAAAATCGCATTGTTCTTACCGCTATCCGGTAAGTTGAGCAATGCCGCTTCGGCCTTGCGAGATGGATTTATGGCCGCCCATTATCAAGCATCGATCAACGCCACCACTCAACCCGTTATTCGAATTTACGACACGGAACAATACAACATCATTGACTTGTATGAACGTGCAGTTGCAGAAGGAGTGGAAGTCGTTATCGGGCCGTTGAACAAAGATAAAATTGACGAGTTGGCCTTATTGCCTGAACTGCCCGTCCCAACCCTGGCCCTCAACTATGTCGATAATGAGAGCATACCGACCGCCAGTAATCTATACCAATTCGGCTTACGTATCGACGATGAAGTACAGCAAATAGCCAATCGCGCTTGGCGTGACGGATACCGACGCGCATTGGTACTGGCCCCAACAAGCTCATGGGGGGACAAAGCCATTGCCACATTTTCGAAAGCCTGGCAGGCACAGAATGGAGAAATTGTCAGTACTCATCAATTTAATGCACAAAAAGACTATTCCCGTTTAATCAAAGACGCGCTCAAGGTGGCAGACAGTCAAACCCGCGCCAGACAGATCCGTCAGTTGATCGGAAAAAGTGTGGAGTTCGAACCACGCCGCAGAAAAGACATTGACGTTATTATTTTGATTGCGCACCCATCACAAGCGCGACAAATCAAACCCACGCTCGCCTTCCACTATGGCGGTGATTTACCCGTATACTCGTCTAGTCATGTATACGATGGCAGCGAAGACAGCAAAGCAAACTCCGACATGAATGGTATTCGATTTACCTCGCTTCCCTGGTACTTTGACAATACCCGCGAAGAGAAAAAGGAAATAGACAAATACACTCATCAACCTGCAACATTTGACCGCCTTTACGCTATGGGTGTTGATGCATACAGCCTCTACCCACGCCTGAAACAACTTGAACAAGTCACCAAAGCCCATTTTTATGGTGCAACAGGTAGCCTGAGCATGAGCAACACCCGACAAATCCAGCGCACGCAATCCTGGGCTCAGTTTGTTCGCGGTAAAGCGGTGTTAGTACCGACAGTATCCGTGGTAGACGAATAGCCACAGGATGCATACACTTGTTCTCCAGCAGACGCAAAAAAGCACAGTCCATTGGCGAGCAAGCTGAAAGCCTGGCAGAAAAATATTTGCAACAACACGGCTTAAAAACTGTCGATAAAAACTATCGGTGCAAACTTGGTGAAATAGATTTAATTATGCAAGACAAGCAAACACTGGTTTTTGTTGAGGTTCGCTATCGGAATTCTGACGCTTTTGGCTCTCCGGTCGAAAGCGTCACCTATCGCAAGCAAGAAAAAATACGAAAAACTGCACAACTTTTCTTGCAAAAACACACCCACTTTTACAACACAGATTGCAGGTTTGACATTCTAGGTATTTCTCCCGGCAATACCGAATGGATAAAAGCCGCTTTTTAATTATGTCGCAAAGAGTTTATACCCTATTTCAAAAAAGCGTAGAAGCCAAGATGCAGGTTGGTGAAGAGCTAGCACCTAGAATTACCAATGCTAGCAACCTCCTCGTTGAAAGTTTGCTATCAGAAAATAAAATTCTGGTCTGTGGTAACGGGGCATCCGCTGCACTTGCGCAGATATTTACCTCAAGCCTTTTGGATCGGTATGAAAAAGAACGGCCAGGATTACCTGCAATATGGCTTGGCAGCAACATTGCTACCTACACATCTATTTCAGCCGACGTCAGCAGAGCAGACGTATACGCCAAGCCGCTCAAAGCCCTTGGACAACCAGGGGACTGCCTGGTCGTCATCAGCTCCAGCGGCAATTCCTTAAATTTAGTGCAAGCCATTACCGCTGCGCAGGATCGGGGAATTCGAGTAATAGCGCTAACCGGCCGGGACGGGGGAAGTATTTCCGCCATGTTGAGCGAATCAGATATCGAAATATGTGCGTCGGTGGACTCCAGAGGACGAATCCATGAAATCCACCTGCTTACGCTATTTTGTCTGTGCGATTTAATTGATAACCAACTTTTTGGAATAGAATAAGATGTTCAAAACACTACTCAAAATAATGGTGACAATGTCTTCGGTTTTGTTATTTAGTGGTTGTGTAACCATTGTGGACGCCACAAGCGAAGGTCCAATACAGACAGACCCAGGCAAACGAACTTTTGGCGAATACTGGGACGATAAACAAATCAAAACGATTGTTGCTGTCAACCTGAAAAAAGCCAGTCCCGGTCTAAAACAATCCCACATTAATGTGCACAGCTTCCGGGGCGTTGTTCTCCTGACCGGCGAAGTACCATCCCATAAATTACGTGACCTTGCTTCCCAAACAACTAAAGATGTTCACTTGGTTCGCCAAGTGTATAACGAGTTGCAGGTGCGACCTAAATCCAGCTTTTTCTCTCGCACAAGCGATAATTTTTTAACCACAAAAATAAACGTAAAACTATTAGCCTATAAAGATATCGACTCAGATAGAGTAAAAGTAATTGTCGAAGACGATATTGTTTACCTAATGGGCTTGCTCACCAAAGTACAGGCGGAAAAAATTACGCAGGTTGTACGTAGAACAGGCGGCGTGAAAAAAGTCGTCCGAGCCATTGAGTACGTTGAAGACCAATAAGCGTTGCTGAAATGAAACGCATATTAATTGTTGGCGGAGGAACCGCGGGGTGGATGACCGCCAGCCTGCTACAACACGCCTGGGCGCAAGGTGAAAAAGCAAAGAACGTTAACATTAGCCTCATCGAATCCAGCGACATAGGCACCATCGGTGTTGGCGAAGGTTCAACCCCCTACCTGAAACATTTTTTTAAAAAATTGGGCATCCCCGAACACGAGTGGATGCCACAATGTAACGCCACATATAAAACCGGCATAGCCTTTCCAAACTGGTCTACCAAACCAGGCTACGACAGCTATTTCCATCCATTTTTTTCGCAACTGGATATACAAACCGGCGAAGCCTTTATGCAAAACGCTTGCTTACGCCGACGAGGCATCGATGTCGATGCTCACCCGGATCACTATTGGACGTCAACTCATCTTGCAAAACTGTGTAGATCGCCTATTGCAGAAAAAGCCTTACCCTTTGACGTTGACTACGGTTACCACTTTGACTCAGGGCTTCTAGGGAGCTTTTTAAAACAACGGGCAATCAAGCTGGGAGTTCAACATATTGTTGATACTGTCACTCGAGTGGAAACAGACGCACACGGCAATATAGGAAAAATTCACAGCAACCAATCCGGCCCTTTAGTGGCAGATTTTTTTATTGATTGCAGCGGGTTCCAGGCACTGCTGATTGAAAAGACACTGTCTACCGACTTTATTTCTTTTGCAGATAACCTCTTTAATGACCGAGCTGTGGCGATCGCATCCGACATAAACAACGAAGCGCCCATCCCATCTCACACACAATCGGAAGCCTTATCCAATGGCTGGCGATGGAAAATTCCGTTAACGAATCGCTACGGAAATGGTTACGTATATTGTTCTTCAAGTATTTCTGACGAGCAAGCCGAGCAGGAACTTAGAACAAGTATTGGCACAAGTGCAAATAACAATGAAGCCCGATTCATCAAAATGCGGGTCGGCCGCCGAACAAAGCATTGGCAAAAAAATTGTTTGGCTGTTGGATTATCGCAAGGTTTTATCGAGCCGCTCGAAGCCACTGCACTGGCGTTAATTCAACTTACCGTAGAAAAATTCATTCAGCATTACGAGCAGGTAAAAGAAAAACCAGAAGCATTATCCAAACAACAGGATAATTTTAATCAATCGATCAATGCATTTTTTGAAGGGATACGTGATTATATTGTTTGTCACTACAAAACAAACTCCCGATCGGATTCTGTATACTGGCGGGAAAACCGGGACAACACCCCCATTTCTTCACGATTGCATGCCATTATTGATTCATGGCATCAGGGAACAGACTTTGAAGCAACATTAACCGAATTTGCCAGAGAAACATTTTATTTCCGCCCAAGCTGGTATTGCTTACTTGCTGGTACAGGGCAATTTCCAGAACACCTGCATCCCCCTACTCAAGAGCACGCATACTCTCTGGCAGAAAATGCAGATGCTATTTGTTCGAATAACTGCAACCGTTTTCGCAGTCATAAAGAACAACTTCAGACTTTAGAAAAATTTAGTCGTTAACCTCAACCGCCATAGCCACAGCTTCGCCCCCACCAATACAAAGACTGGCAATACCTTTCTTTTTACCATAACGCTGCAAGGCCGATATGAGCGTCACCAATATTCGAGCACCGGACGCCCCCAAAGGATGCCCTAAGGCACAGGCTCCGCCATGAACATTGACCTTCTCTTTTGGGATATGTAATTCTTTCATCGCCGCCATAGTCACAACAGCAAATGCTTCATTAATTTCAAAAAGATCAACATCATCAACAGACCAGCCAATTTTGGCTAACAGCTTTTGCATGGCCCCAACCGGTGCGGTGGTAAACCATTCGGGAGCTTGCGCATATTGGGCAAACCCTTTTACCTCTGCCAGTGGCGTTATTTTTTTTTCGCTCGCATCGTTTTTACGCATCAGAACTAATGCAGCAGCGCCGTCAGAAATAGAACTGGAGTTTGCGGCGGTCACTGTGCCATTTTCACGAAATGCCGGTTTTAACCCCGGTATTTTTTCTGGACGGGCATTGCCCGGTTGCTCATCGGTTGATACCACTATCGTTTCTTTTCTATTTTTTATTGTCACCGGAGCTATTTCACTCTCGAAAGCGCCATCCAAAATTGCTGCATTAGCTTTGTTTAACGAATCGATGGCAAAGGCATCCTGCTCTTGTCGGCTAAAGTTATATTTATCTGCCGTATTTTCCGCATACACTCCCATCAACTCATTTTCGTAGGCATCTTGTAAACCATCGATGAACATATGATCCAGTAATTCACCATGACCTAACCGATAACCCTGCCGAGCTTTGGATAACAAATATGGCGCATTGCTCATGGATTCCATTCCACCGGCAACAACAACATGATTTTCTCCCAAAAGCAGAGAATTGCACGCTTGCATAACCGTTTTCATTCCCGAACCACAGACTTTGTTGACCGTACAGGCCGGCACACTTGAAGGAATTTCCGCCGCTATCGCAGCTTGTCGCGCCGGTGCCTGACCAACTCCCGCAGGCAACACACAGCCCATCATAACCTCATCGACGCTATCTGGCGAAAGCTGTGCACGATGCAGAGCACCTTTAATCGCCACGGCTCCCAGCTCTGTCACCGTAACCGCCCCCAAAGCACCTTGCATTCCCCCCATAGGTGTTCGGGCCAAC
This sequence comes from Teredinibacter sp. KSP-S5-2, assembly GCF_032773895.1. Classification (NCBI taxonomy): domain Bacteria; kingdom Pseudomonadati; phylum Pseudomonadota; class Gammaproteobacteria; order Cellvibrionales; family Cellvibrionaceae; genus Teredinibacter; species Teredinibacter sp. KSP-S5-2. Next base: position 3,822,625 of record NZ_CP120416.1, read on the forward strand.
CCCACAACAACGATAGACTCAGACATACTGATAACTCCTTACAAGATACTGTGCATATCAGTGATTTACTCTGGCTTAAATTATCAATGGTTTTACCAGATTAAAGATAGGCGATTCAGTGCCAATGGGTTGCGTTTATTCTTTATCTTGGTCGGAGACAAACCGGAAAATACGCCATGACAATTCGGTGAAAAGTGAGATAAGCGCCACTTTGCAAGGGTTTCGTACTTGGCATTTATTGCCAGGGACATTAGACTCCACATGAGTTTCCATTTGGGGGAAAAAATCCGATGTCCGTCACCACTATAGTGATTCTTGTTACACTCGTTATTCTGTTTTTCTACGTCACATCGATATACAACAAACTGGTCAGCCTTAAAAACCGTTACGAGAATGGTTTTTCTCAAATCGAAGTTCAACTGAAGAGACGTTATGATCTGATTCCGAACCTGGTTGAAACAGCCAAAGGTTACCTATCCCACGAACGGGAAACGTTGGAAGCGGTTATCAGCGCAAGAAATAGCGCCGTAGCCGGCTTAAAAGCAGCGGCAGCGGCTCCTGGAGGCGCAGCAATGCAAGAGCTAGCTGGAGCTGAAGGTTTATTAACCAGCGCCCTAGGCAGGTTAAATGTGGTAATGGAAGCCTATCCGGATTTAAAAGCCAGTGAAAATATGTCGCAACTAAGCGAAGAATTAACCAGCACCGAAAATAAAGTGGCGTTTGCTCGGCAAAGCTTCAATGACTCTGTTACTGAGTACAACACCTATCGACAAAGCTTTCCTCCCGTAGTATTTGCCGGCATGTTCGGTCACAGTAAAGATGCCGAATTACTCGAGTTTGCTGACTCCGCACAAATACAAGAAGCACCAAAAATTTCATTTTAAAATTAAAGCTAGGGTTTCCTAGCTTTTTTTTAACTGTATGTCCTCTCCTATGAATTTTTTCCAACATCAAGACCAAGCCAAAAAGAAAACCGCTCAACTCGTTTTTTTAATGTTCGCCGCCGTAATTACACTGATTATCGTCGCGACATTACTCCTCGCCGTTCTCTTTTATTTCTTCCAGAACCACACGGATAGCATCACCGCAGCCAACGCCTACCAGACAGATATCGGAAGCCACCTTTTACGTCTCTTGACGTCTGAGCTTACGCTTTGGGTTGCTCTCGGAGTGGTTGCAGTAGTGGCCATAGGTTCCTTATTCAAAAGCCTGCAACTTAGAGCGGGGGGCAAAGCCATTGCCGAATCCCTAGGCGGCAAACTTATTAACCCCGACACCACAGACAAAGATGAAAAGCGCCTGCTTAATGTCATTGAGGAAATGGCTATTGCCTCAGGCAACCCTGTTCCGAGCGTATACCTACTGGAAGAGCCTGGTATTAACGCGTTTGCTGCCGGCCAGACACGCCGAGACGCCGTCATCGGCGTTACTAGAGGGTGTATTCGACAGTTAAACCGGGACGAGCTACAGGGCGTCATTGCTCATGAGTTCAGTCATATACATAACGGTGACATGAAGCTAAACATGCGCCTGATCGCCATTCTCCACGGAATTCTGGTTATCGGTCTGATAGGCTCATTTATTCTTCGAGGCTCAGCATTTAGATCACATGGCCGCAACAACAATAAAGGCGCTTCACAACAGGCCATTTTAGGTCTGGCATTGGTTGTTATTGGCTACAGCGGTACGTTTTTTGGCAACATCATCAAAGCAGCAGTGAGTCGACAACGCGAATTTCTTGCCGACGCCTCCGCGGTACAATTTACACGCAACCCCAAAGGCATAAGCGGTGCTTTGAAAAAAATTGGCGGTATCAGCCAAGGCTCAACAATACAGGCATCCGCCGCCGCAGAATTTAGCCATATGTATTTTGGACAAGGGGTAAAAACGGCATTCAGCGGGCTTATGGCCACCCACCCGCCTCTGGATACACGTATTCGACGAATAGAGCCCAACTGGGACGGAAATATCGCACCACAAACGGAGTCTTCTTCAGCATCTTCCGGGCAAGAATCCGTAGCAGGATTCTCTTCGACAACCGGGCAGCAAACGGCATCTCTTGAACCAGAACAAGCTATAGACACAATCGGCTCACCGCAAACAAAGCATTTTGAGCATGCTGACCGCTTCCTTAAGCAGCTGTCACCAGACATTAGGCAAGCCGCACACAATGCTTTTTCAGCCAGAGCCCTGATTTACTGCCTACTTCTCGACTCTGATAAACGTATTCGCCAACAACAACTTGCCCAACTCAAGGATGGCGCGCACCCCGCTACATTTCGCGAAATGCCCAAGCTTTACCAAGCGTTACAGCAAGTTGAGAGGCAACATTATCTAAGTGTTCTCGACCTAAGCATTCCGGCATTGAAGCAACAGTCCAAACCCCAATATGAGGTTTTCAAAAAAAATCTGATTGCGCTGATAAAAGCGGACAAATCCGTATCCCTGTTTGAGTGGTGCCTATTCCGAGTTATTACTCAGACACTGGAAGAAACACCAACAGAGACAGGAGAGTCACTAAAAGGCCTCGGTAAGGAAGTTTCCACACTGCTCAGTTTAATTGTTCTGGCAGGCCAAAACAGTGCTCCAACTGCTGCATTTAACGCCGGAGCAGAGATACTGAAAAGCTATACAGGAAAGCTCAGCTACAGCAATAAAGGCCTCTCCTTCCCCGAGATAGACAAAGCCTTACAAAAGCTCAGCGCAATAAAACCTTTGGAAAAACCTGCACTGCTGAAAGCAATCGGCCACACCATAGCGTTTGATAAGAAGGTAACACCAGAAGAAACCGAACTATTTAGAGCAATAGCAGATACTCTTGACTGTCCAATCCCACCACTGGTAACCGACTAAGGGCATTTCGTTTCAATAAACAAAAAAACCGCCATTAGGCGGTTTTTTTTCTTTCAATACATCGGTCAATCTACATATATCGGACCAATACCCATTCCCCAAAGTAATACTGTAGAGATCATAGCGGTTACCATTAACACCAGCCCCACGGTCACGACCGAGGAGGCATACATAAAGGCACGATCCTTATCGATATTCATCACAATAGGGAGACCTTCATAAATCAAATAGACAGAGTAGGCACCGGCTATCAACATCGCTGTCGCATTCAGCCATATGGAAGGATACGCATTAAATACACCGACCAGAAAAAGCGGGGTGGATGCAAACACTGCCAAGGCGGTACCTTCGTAATGGCGCTGCTCTTCGGACTCGGCAACACCATATGTTTTAGCCATCCAATTGATAAACTCCCCCAACACAAAAATGCCCGCAATCAAAGCAACATAAGTTAATGCACTGAGTGACAATGCACTTTCCACTGTTAACTTGACCGCTTCACCACTACCAACGGACCAACCAACCTGTGTTACACCATAAAACGATGCCAAGGCGGGAATTAATGCTAAAAACGGGATGTGGCTCAGAAACACTTGCTTAAAGGAGCTTTTGTCTTCACGAATAGCTTTCCACTCACTATCCGGATTTAAAAAGATCCCCAAAGTATGTTGTAACATTGCCATAAATTAGCTCCTGAAAGATTCTTGTAGAAATTGTTATTTTTTAATTATAAAAGCTATTTTATGGGATGCCCGAAAACTTAGAAGACATAAATTTGCGCCGTTTAAGACGCAATAAATATATAAAAATCAGCAACTTAGTCGATAAAAGAATAAAAAAGCAAAAAACGTTACAGAAGAAACGCTTATCACACTATTCGTGTAGGACCGTAACAAACAGTTGTTTGTATTTTAAAAATGACGCCAGCCAACCAATGAAGAACGTTGGTACTACTTAACAACGCGCAATGACGGACGTTTAGCAGTTTGAGGTTCTGCCTTGCTGATTTTTTTCGGAGGGGTGGGATCTGGTTCTGGCTGAGGCTCGGCATCAAACATCATGCCCTGACCATTTTCTCGGGCATAGATACCCATTACGGCATAGGTAGGCACATAAATATCTGTGGGAATACCACCAAAACGAGCGTTGAAAGCAATGGCTTTATTCCCCAGCTCAAGAGATTCGACGGCTCGAGGAGCAATATTTAAGACAATTTGACCATCGTTGTTTACGTATTGCTGAGGGACTTCGACTCCCTCAGCAAGTGCATTGACGACGATATGCGGGGTGTAGGCATTATCAACAATCCATTCGTATAAGGCTCTAATCATATAAGGCCGACTGGATGTCATTGCCATAAAAATAACCCGCTCGCAACGTTAGTGGTAAGTGAACAAAATACCTACTTGGAAAAATAACCAGGGCGCATTTCGCGCTCCAGCTCGGTTAAGCTTTCCTTGAAAGACTCCCGATTAAACATTCTATCCATATATTCAAGCAAAGGCATTACCTGGCGCGTTCTGGGCAACTTGATATCGTAGTACTCCAGACGCCATAGAATCGGTGCCAGACAGCAGTCAACCAAAGTGAACTCGTCACTCATAAAAAATGGCTTCTCTGCAAATATTGGGGCAATAGATACCAAACTATCTTTCAAATCCTTTGCAGCAGTCGCAACAGCTTCCTTATTTTTTCCACCGGTAATCGTTCGAACCAGAGGACACCAGTCTCGCTCAATACGACAAATAAACTGACGGCTCTCGGCACGGGCGACAGGATACACAGGCAGTAATGGAGGATGCGGAAAACGCTCGTCCAGATACTCCATCATAACGCTGGTTTCGAATAAGGTTAACTCTCGATCAACAAGAGTGGGAAGAGTACTGTAAGGATTTATCTCACTTACTTCTGCGGGAACATTCGCAGAGTCAGCATCAACCAAGTCTACCGTCACACCTTTTTCGGCCAGGACTATACGTACTCTATGGCTATAGTGATCTTTGGGATCCGAAAAATATGTCATTGACGAACGTTTGGTCACAACTCCCATTACGTATCCTTAATTTACCTATTGAACAACAAAGGGAGAGGCGGCCTCTCCCCCAAACACATTAATGAACGTCTTTCCAGTACTCGCGGTTTAACAACCAAGTGAAAACCAACAATACTGACAAGAACAAGAAAACATAAATACCGATACGACCACGACTCATTGCAACAGGCTCAGAGACATAAGTCATAAAGTTCACCAAGTCATAGATAGCCGAGTCGAACTCTTCAGCAGTCATACTCCCTTTGGTATCGCCAACTTTTAGAGAACCACATGAGGTCATCACGGACTCGCCTAACTCGTTACGCACAACATGACCATGACTATCCAGCTTTTCACCAGCGGCACATTCAGCCAGGCCTTGCAATTCCATAAGAACGTGAGGCATACCCACATTAGGGAAAACCTTGTTATTCACCCCAGTAGGGCGAGAGTCGTCACTGTAGAAATTACGCAAGAAAGTGTAGAGCCAATCTGATGAACGTGCACGGGCAACCAGAGTTAAATCTGGCGGTGTAGCACCAAACCAGACTTTCGACTTTTCAGATGCCATAGCAATGGTCATCAAGTCACCAATTTTCTGATCAGAGAAGATAAAGTTCTCCATGGCGACGTCGACAGGAATATCCAAATCCGTTGCTACACGCTCATAACGGGAAAAGCGTGCGGAGTGGCACCCCATGCAATAGTTCACGAAATACTTGGCACCACGCTGTAAAGACTCTTTATCTTCCAGGTTTGCTTCAAAATGATCGCAAGGCACTTCGCCACACGCGCCACCAGAAGCACCAACGGCTTTCAGAGGAACAATGACCAGCACAAGGAATAACGCCAAGCCACCAAACACTAATACTTTGCTCAAACCTTTTTTCTGTACACGGGTTGGTTCAGGCTTGGTCTGCTCCATTTTGGTCCAGAAAGGCAGACCAATGAAGTAAGCAAAATAAATAAAGGTACAGATTTGCGAAAGTGCTGTACGACCTGGAGTCGGTGACTGCAGTCCCAAGTAACCAAGAATCACAAACGCCGCAGCAAATACAATCAAGGCGACCTGACTGAACAAACCTTTATAACGAATAGACTTCACTGGGCTTCGATCTAACCAGGGAAGGAAGAACAGCAGAATAAGCGAAGCCCCCATCGCGATAACACCCAGGAATTTAGAGGTAAACACACCACCTAGATCGAAGGTAATAGCACGTAGGATCGCGTAGAAAGGAGTGAAGTACCAAACCGGTGCGATATGCGCTGGCGTTTTCAGGTTGTTTGCTTCTTCAAAGTTAGCGTGCTCAAGGAAGAAACCATTCACTTCTGGCGCAAAGAAAACCACGCCCAAGAACACAAATAGGAAAACAGAGATGCCAACCAAGTCATGCACTGTGTAGTAAGGGTGGAAAGGAATCCCATCCAAAGGAACACCGTTCTCATCTTTGTTTTTCTTAATTTCAACACCATCGGGATTATTCGAACCCACTTCATGCAACGCAATAATGTGCAGCACAACCAATGCCAATAGAACGATTGGCAAAGCCACCACATGCAAAGCAAAGAATCGGTTCAAAGTCGCACCGGAAATTAAGTAGTCACCACGTACCCACTCAACCAGTGCATCACCAACGTAGGGAATCGCACCAGCAAGGTTAACGATAACCTGGGCACCCCAGTATGACATTTGTCCCCATGGCAATACGTAACCCAGGAATGCTTCACCCATTAAGGCGATGTAAATGAACATCCCGAAGATCCACACTAACTCACGTGGATTCTTGTATGAACCGTACATCAAGCCACGGAACATATGGAGGTAAACGACAATGAAAAACGCAGATGCGCCGGTGGAGTGCAAGTAACGAATGATCCATCCGTAAGGCACATCACGCATAATGAATTCGACAGAAGCAAAAGCCTCCTCCGCCGAAGGTACATAGTTCATGGTCAACCAAATACCAGTAAGCAACTGGTTAACCAAGACCAAAATAGAAAGTACACCAAAGAAGTACCAGAAGTTAAAGTTCTTAGGTGTGTAGTATTTGCCCATGTGTGTATCCCAAGTGCGTTGCACTGGCATACGAGCATCAATCCAATTCCAAAGACCTACTAGCCAATTAGTCATGATTATGCCCCCTGATCTTCGCCAATCAGGATGATGTCATCGCTGATGTATTTGTGTGGAGGAACTTCCAGATTGATTGGAGCAGGAACGCCTTTAAGCACTCGGCCAGCCAGATCAAACTTGGAACCATGACATTTACAGAAAAACCCACCCAACCAGGCAGCGCCACCAAGATCTTCTGCGCCAACTTCAGGACGATATGTTGGAGCACAACCAAGATGGGTACACAAACCCAGCAACACAGCCACTTCGTCTTTAATCGCACGAGTTGGGTTTTTGGTGTATTCAGGCTGCACAGACTTTTCTGAAGAAGGGTCACGAAGCCCATCTTTCATTTTATCCAGATTCGCAATGGCTTCTGGCGTACGACGAACCACATAGACAGGCTTACCCCGCCATTCAACGGTTACCATTTGACCGGGTTCGATCTTGGAAATATTAATTTCTACTGGCGCACCAGCAGCTTTTGCTTTGGCACTTGGGTTCCAGGACCCTACAAAAGGAACCGCAGCCCCGACTACACCGGCTGCGCCGACCACAGACGTCAAGGCAGTCAATACCCTGCGGCGGCCTTCATTTATACCGTCATTACTCATGACGTTTCTCCCCTAACAACATTACAGGTCAGTAGCTTAAAAGAACAAAAGAAGCATCGAAGAGTTGTTCCAGGCATATTGAGAACAACCAGCTCCCCATTTAATTAGTGATTATTATCGCGAGCGATTAACTCTTTCGCTTTCTCCTTTTTAGCTTGATCAAAAAACAAGCTAAAAATTACCAATATAGGCCTACGGAAAAACCGCAACATGTTAAAGAAATTCCCCAAATCTGACAAGGTGATAGCCAGGAATACACGGGGTGTAGCGGTAAAAAAAAACGCCCTGAGTCGCTGTCTCGGGCGTTTTTTGGATATTCCACAAAGGAATAAATAATAATTAACGTTTTGAGAATTGTGGCTTCTTACGTGCTTTACGCAGACCAACTTTCTTACGTTCAACTGCACGAGCGTCACGAGTTACATAGCCCGCTGCACGAAGATCTGGGCGCGTGCTTTCATCATACGCCATCAACGCACGAGTCAAACCGTGGCGAATTGCACCAGCCTGACCGAAGCTACCGCCACCTTTAACAGTGACTTTAATGTCAAACTTATCAGTGTTTTCGGTACACTCAAGAGGCTGACGCACGATCATGCGAGCCACTTCACGACCAAAGTACTCGTCAAGCGGACGATCATTTACAGTGATAACACCCGTACCTTGTTGGATAAATACACGCGCGGTAGATGTCTTACGGCGCCCTGTACCATAGTATTGTTCTGCCATGTTGCCGCTCCAATTAAATATTCAGTTCTTGAGGCTGTTGCGCAGTGTGAGGATGCTCAGCACCAGCATAAACCTTTAATTTTTTAAACATTGCACGACCCAAAGGACCTTTAGGCAACATGCCTTTAACTGCGCTTTGGATAGTACGCTCTGGAGCTTTCTCAATTAGCTTCTCGAAGCTGATTGATTTCAAACCGCCTGGGTAACCAGTATGGCTATGGTACATTTTGGCACTTGCCTTGTTGCCAGTAACACGGACTTTTTCCGCGTTGATCACAACAATGTAGTCACCGGTATCTACGTGTGGAGTGTACTCGGGCTTGTGCTTACCGCGTAAACGGTGAGCAATCTCAGCGGCCATACGACCGAGAGTCTTGCCGTCAGCATCCACAACGTACCAGTCGCGCTTAACGGTTTCTGGTTTGGCACTAATAGTCTTCATGTTATTTGCCTTACGAAGGTACGGATATTGATAAATTCGATAAAATGAAGGAACCCATCCGGTTCCAATCTCTTTTACTGCCGGCCTCTTTCTTTCGTTGACGAGAGCTACCGGTGCCGAAATAGACGGCCCAATAAAAGGAGCGCGGATTCTATAGAAGTACTGAGCAGAATTCAAGCAGTTTCAACGGTTATGGCCAGACAAACAGGCAACCGGCTATCGAACCAACTCACTTCATCCCCTGCACGCAAAGATACGGGACAATTCCATGATCCATTGATATCCATCAATACTTGACCAACCACTATATATAGTATTTTTTCCGACACAAAAACAGATATATAGTGTTTATATAAAAAGGGGAATCCGGTGAGAATCCGGAGCTGTCGCGCAACGGTATTGAAGCATCAAACTTCTAAGCCCGGTTACCTTTTAACTCCAGGTCTCGCGCCAAGGCCGGGTTATAAGTGATATCAACCACTTTCAACTCAATCGTTTTCGCCTTTCGCGTCTCCTGCCATTCAATTTGGGAGATAGCATGACACAACTGACAAAACCACTAACCACAGAACCCACTTTATATACGCTGCCGCAATCCGTTATTAAGCGGGACGGCGCCAAAACATCGTTTAATGCAGGCAAAATCGAATCAGCCATCGCCAAAGCGGGTATTGCAACTGGCGAGTTCGATGACGACGAAGCTCATTTACTCTGTCGCCAAGTCACCAAAGTCCTGACCCATATGCAGCACCAATCAATTAGCATCGAACGCATACAAGATGTTGTTGAACAAACATTGATTAGTGCCAACCATCTAAAAACTGCGCGTGCATATATTGCCTACCGCGACCAGCATCAACGACTGCGCCAGGATAAAAAAACGCTGGTGGACGTATCCCAAGCAGTGAATGAGTACTTGGAACGAGCCGACTGGCGAGTCAACGCAAATGCCAACCAAGGCTACTCCCTCGGCGGACTCATATTAAACAGCGCCGGGAAAATCATCGCCAACTACTGGCTCAGTCACGTCTATCCACCTCATATTGGGGAAGCTCACCGAAACGCCGACCTGCATATTCACGATCTGGATATGCTCAGCGGCTATTGCGCGGGATGGTCCTTGCGAACATTGCTCAACGAGGGGTTAAACGGCGTGCCCGGACAGGTCGAATCCGAACCACCCAAACACCTTTCCAGCGCCGTTGGTCAAATCGTTAACTTTCTCGGCACGCTGCAAAACGAATGGGCCGGCGCTCAGGCATTCAGCTCTTTCGATACCTATCTTGCACCATTTATTCGCAAAGACAACCTAACTTACAACGAGGTATACCAATCCATTCAAGAACTGGTTTACAACTTAAATGTCCCTTCCCGCTGGGGCACACAAACACCATTCACCAATTTAACCTTTGACTGGGTTTGCCCAGAGGATCTTGCGACACAAGTGCCTGTTATCGGTGGCAAAGAAATGCCATTCAGTTATGGCGACTTGCAAACCGAAATGGATATGATCAACCGCGCGTATATTGAAGTCATGACCAAAGGTGATGCCAAAGGCCGGGTGTTTACCTTTCCTATTCCCACATACAACATTACGGAAGACTTCCCCTGGCACAGCGAAAACGCACAACGGTTATTTGCCATGACCGCCAAATACGGCCTGCCCTATTTCCAGAATTTTATTAACTCTGAACTTAAACCCAACATGGTGCGTTCCATGTGCTGCCGATTACAACTTGACCTACGTGAGTTGTTGAAACGCGGAAATGGATTATTCGGCTCAGCAGAACAAACCGGCTCTATCGGCGTCGTCACACTAAACTGTGCCCGATTGGGATATTTACACGCGGGAAACGAGAGCAAACTTTTCCATGCTGCTGACCAATTACTGGAATACGCCAAAGACAGCCTGGAATTAAAACGCAAAGTGATTCAGCGACATATGGATGCCGGCCTTTTCCCTTATACAAAACGATACCTTGGCACCCTGCGCAATCATTTTTCCACTATCGGTGTAAACGGCATAAATGAAATGATCCGAAACTATACCCACGGCAAGGAAGACATCACCGGAGACTATGGCCACCAGTTCGCGGCCAAACTGCTTGATCATATTCGCCAACGCATGACTGAGTTTCAGGAAAATACCGGACACATGTACAACCTGGAAGCAACGCCCGCTGAAGGCACAACGTACCGTTTTGCCAAAGAAGATAAAAAACGTTACACCGATATTATTCAAGCAGGCACTCAGGACAAACCGTACTACACCAATTCATCACAACTTCCCGTTGGTTATACTGACGACCCATTTGAAGCCCTGCAAAAACAGGAAGGATTGCAATCAAAATATACCGGCGGCACCGTACTGCATTTATACATGGGAGAAAGAATTTCCGATGCAACCACATGCCAAAAACTGGTGCAACGCGCACTAACCCATTTTCGCTTACCCTATATCACAGTCACACCCACGTTTTCCGTCTGCCCTCATCACGGTTACCTTGCCGGAGAACATGAATACTGCCCATCGTGTGACGAAGAATTAAAAGCCAAGTCAAAAATAATTGATGATGCTCAACGTTCCCGTTGCGAAGTTTGGACAAGGGTGATGGGCTATCACAGGCCAATATCGTCATGGAATCTGGGTAAGCAATCAGAACACCAAGAACGGCAATTTTTCTCTCAGAGTACAGTCGCATGACGGCATTAAAAGTGGCAGGGCTCACCCCCCTGACCACGATTGATTATCCAGGGCATCTAGCTGCTGTCATTTTTTGCCAGGGGTGCCCCTGGCGATGCCGTTACTGCCACAACCCGGAACTGCAATCATTTAAAAAAGAAGGCACTTTGACATGGACACAAATTATTAGCTGGCTGGAAAAACGCAAAGACCTTCTTGATGCAGTTGTATTTTCCGGTGGTGAACCCACTGCACAAAAAGAACTACCTTCAGCAATAAAAGCAGTCAAAGAAATGGGGTTTAAAATCGGGATACATACCGCAGGCATGTATCCGCATAAACTGAAAGAAATCTTACCGATGGTGGACTGGGTGGGATTGGATATAAAAGCACCGCAATATCTTTACGACAAAATAACTGGAAGAAAAAATAGCAGCAACAATGTCTGGCAAAGCTTAGAGCTATTAAACACGTCAAATATCGAATATCAAGTCCGTATTACCAAAGCTGAACAATTACAAAAAACGGACATTCATTACCTGCGTACACAATTAGAAAAAAATCGCGTAAAAAATATTGTGGAGCAGAATTTATTCTCTACATATTAATTACGCTTTATGCTCCGACGACAAATACTCGTGGCTTTGCATTTCCTGCAAACGGCTAACAGTTCGCTGAAATTCAAAGCTCAACCGCCCTTCGCCGTAAAGCTCCAAAATCGGTTTTTCAGCGGATAAAATCAGCTTTACTCGCCGATCATAAAACTCATCAACCAAGTAAATAAAACGCTTGGCCTGGTCATCGTTTGCCGCGCCCATTTGCGGTACATTACTGACCAGAACTGCGTGATATTCACGAGCCAGTTCAATGTAATCATTTTGTGACCGTGGGCCATCGCAAACCGCAGCAAAGTCAAACCAGACAACATCATCTGCTTCCTTTAATGCTCGGATGCAGCGCCCTTCCACATCAAGGTCAATATTTTCTTGCACAGAATCAATATCGGGAATCAAACTTGTAAAGCATTTATCCATTTGCTTGTGGGAATTATCGCCAAGAGGGCAATGATAAAGGCTCGCTTTTTCCAGGGTTCTCAATCTGTAGTCCACACCCCCGTCCAGATTAAACACCTCAGTGTGTTTTTCAAGCAAGGCAATTGCGGGCAAAAAACGCGCTCTTTGCAAACCATCCTTATACAAACCAGAAGGTTCAATGTTAGATGTTGCAACCAGAGTCACACCACGTTCAAAAAGTGCCTCGAGGAGATTGGCCAAAATCATGGCGTCGGTAATGTCTGAAACAAAGAATTCATCGAAGCATATAATACGCGCTTCATCAGCGATGGTATTTGCCACTAACTTAAGTGGGTCTTGCTGGTCTTTAAGCTTTTTTAACTCACCATGTACACGACGCATAAACCGATGAAAGTGCGTGCGCATTTTTTGTTCAAAAGGCAGCGCATCAAAAAATATATCCATGACATAGGTTTTACCACGCCCAACCCCTCCCCAGAGGTATAGCCCTTTTACCGGTGTTTTTTTCTGCCCCCCAAAAAGTTTGCCAACCAGTTTTTGCAAACTGTTTTTATTCAGGGCCACTGAGTGCTCACGAATGATCTCTTGGCACAGCGCATTCAGCTTTTCAATGGCAGCACGCTGGGCGTCATCCTCAACAAACCCGGAACGAGCTAGGTCAGCCTGATATCGAACAAGGGGCAAATCGGTCATAACTCTATTTCTGTCTTAATACTGGCGTAATTTACCGTTAAAGCGCGTTAACTAGCCAATGAATAATTTCCTGACGGGCAGCATTTTCCCGACATAACCTGAGGGAATTTGAACTCATCAGAAACATAGCCCTGGGGCTCTCGCCAATATGTTAGGGCGAACAAAATATGTCCCTGGCGAAGAAACACTCCTATTCTGAAGGTAACAATGTGCTTCTATGAGTATCCACCGCTCCCAGAACGGGGTAGAGTAGGGAAAACTGCAGGATTTTTCCATCAGCTTACCTATATTTTATGTATTATAGGAATAAGAGGTTATTAATCTGCAGCATCGCCTTATATTTCAAACCTATTGAGCTGCTTTGGAGGAACTACGTGTTTTCTTTAGAAACGCTGATTATGATCAGCAGTATCGCATTTTGTATTGGCGGACTAGTTGGCGCTGTTATCAGTCGCACACTGCTTCCCCCCGAAAACCAGAAAGGCCTGGAGACCAAGCTTCAGGAGTCCAGAGAAGAGCTGGAGCGCTATCAGCAGGAAGTGACTAAACACTTCGCTGAGACATCCAAGCTGGTGAATAACTTAACCCAAAGTTATAAAGAGGTGCATGAACACCTGACCAAAGGGGCAATTCAGTTGAGCAATGCGGAAATTGGTCAGCAAATTCTGCAATCAGGTGACCCATCATTGGGTATCGAAGCAAAAGACGCCATCGAGAACGTCAATTTCGAACCGCCTAAGGACTATGCTCCCAAAACACCAGGACAGGTCGGCACGTTAAGTGAAGAGTTTGGCCTGAACGATGATGAGGAAGAAAGCTCCATTGAAACCGTTACCGCGACTGGCGCCCCAAGGGCAGCGGAAAGAAAAGAAAATTCAGCTGCATAAAGACTAATCGCTATACAACACATGAAAACAAACAGCAGGCTCTATGCTTTCTTAGTATATATTCGCTGGCCAGTGACGGTCGGCCTGCTGTCTGCGCTTGTTTTTATGCTGTTCTTTCCTCAGTACCTGCCCCATGCAGGGCAGGGCAAAAGCCTGCTCAATAAAGTTCTTTCCCCATTTAACTTTGCAGCAAACAACCCAAGTTCATACGCCGATGCAGTCGATAATGCATCACCATCGGTGGTCAATCTCTATGCCCGAAAACAAGTTCGCCAAAGGCGCCACCCGCTCTTCAACGATCCGGTATTTCGTCACTTTTTTAACAACTCAGATATACCGCAGCAGGAACGTATGCAGGCAACCCGAGGGTCGGGCGTTATTGTCCACGAAGATGGCTACCTGCTCACCAACTTCCATGTGATAAACGGCGTAAATGAAATCATTGTTGCCCTGCAAGATGGCCGGGAAGCCCTTGCAGAAATTGTTGGCATCAACCGCGAAAACGACTTGGCAGTACTAAAGATTGAGCTACCCAACCTCACCCCCATCCCGATTGGCAAACCCGATGAAATCCGTATCGGGGACGTAGTTTTAGCCATTGGTAACCCTTATGGCATGGGACAAACGGTGACTCAGGGCATTGTTAGTGCGACACGTCGACGCGGCCTGAATATCTCCCTCTTTGAAAACTTTATCCAAACGGATGCCGCCATCAACCCTGGCAACTCAGGCGGAGCCCTAATTGATACCAGCGGCCGACTGCTAGGCATCAATACCGCTAATCTGGATCAATCCTCAGGTGAGGGCTACAGCGGAGGTATTGGTTTTGCCATACCAGCCGACGTCGCTATGCGCACACTCACTGATATTATAGAGTTTGGCCGAGTAGTCAGAGGCTGGCTGGGCGTTCAAGCCAGTCCGTTAACGCCACAGCTCGCCAATGCATTTGAGCTGCCTTCCACCCGCGGCGTTCTGGTTACCGCCGTGGACCGCAACAGCCCTGCGGAGAAAGCCGGCATACTGCCCGGTGACGTGATAGTCCGAGTGAACAATCAACTGATTGGCTCAGGACGCTGGGCCATGCAGGAAGTCGCAGAATCCCGTCCCGGAGATAAAATTGAGATTGAAGTCATCCGCAAAGGGCAACCAGTGCAAATGACGGCGATTTTGGGCACGCGCCCGCTAGAAAGTTAAGGCCACCCAAAGCTGGCACCATCTAAAAAGGCAAGCTTTCACCCACAGATAGACACGCATAAAAATTGGATAAGTAAGCTCCATGACTCACAGCATTGTTTTCGCTGATTATAATAATGAGCAACACAGTCGAGATTTAATCAAACTTCTGGATTTATACTCCCAAGACCCAATGGGTGGAGGCGAACCATTATCTCAACACGCCAAGCAAAACCTGATATCGGAACTCAAAGCCAACAGCCGAGCCTTTAGTATTTTATGCTACAAAGACTCTGTCGCATGTGGTTTTATTAATTGTTTTATTGGCTTTTCCACTTTTAAGTGCGCGCCATTAGTCAATATCCATGATGTCTACGTATTGGAAACAGAACGCGGTCAAGGGCTATGTAAAATCATGCTGAATAAAGCGGAAGACAAAGCCAAGCAACTTGGTTGCTGTAAGCTCACGCTGGAAGTATTAGAAAATAATCACGCCGCCAAAGCGACCTATAAAAGCTTTGGTTTCTCAGGATACGAACTCGCCCCCAAAGCCGGCTCGGCACATTTTTGGCAAAAGTTTATTTAAAAAAGGATGGAATTATTTTTTCCTGATATTGCTAGAATTTAGCTAAGGCTTTTATTTTTATCTCAATAAAACGACGCTGCTCCCTCACTTTTTCGATACGCGTCAAAAGTGAGGAAAGGATAGACAAAGCAACAACAGTTTGTGTTATTAAGCACGAAAAACGCTGATTTTTTCTTTCAGCTCAGTAGCTAAGTCCGCTAATGATTGCGCTGCACTCAAGGTTTCCGTCGACCTGGATTCTCCTTCACTGGCCAACTCCGTAATATGATGCAAGTTCTTCGACACTTCTGTCGCGACGGTACTTTGCTCCTCTGCCGCACTGGCAATACTTGTGGCCGCAATTGCCAGCTCACCAATTCGATGACTGATGTGATTAAGTTGCTGACTCACTTCCTGCCCCTGCTCGACAGAGCGAATTCCCAACTCATGGCTTTGCGTCATTTTTTCAGAGGTGGTTTTGACCACAGATTGCAGTTGAGAAATTGTCTGACTAATTTCTGTAATCGAATTTTGAGTGCGCTGCGCAAGGGTTCTCACTTCATCAGCCACTACCGCAAAGCCCCGACCTTGCTCTCCGGCTCGAGCCGCCTCAATCGCCGCGTTGAGCGCCAATAAATTAGTTTGCTCAGCAATACTGTTGATCACCTCTGTCACCTGACTGATGGCCTCACTTTCCTTGCTAACACTTTGCACAGCATCAAAGCTTTCACTGAGATGCTCACTCAATAAAGTTAAACCCTCTACGGTAGAAATTAATTGTTTTTGCCCAGACCGAGAAGCTTCATCCACATCATGACTGCGACTAGCCCCTTCGCTCGCATGATTGGCTACATCGCGAATTGAGGTAGACATTTCCTCAATCGCGGTGGCAATTTGATCGGTTTCACCTAATAACGCCTGAGCTTCTTCACCATTCAAGCGTGCAACTTCTTTTGCATTGGAAGCCTGTTGCTCTAAACTGATCACCGAATGCTGTAACGACAGAATCAGCTGTCTCAGGTTTTCTGCCATCGCCCGGGTACTGAGCGTAATTCGATCCACTTCATTCCGGCTTTCAGGATTCGCCGCGTAAAACTCCACAGTTAAATCGCCTTCACCCAACGCCTGGATATGTGCCTGTAAATTTATCATGGGTTTCAAAGAACGTAATAACACCCAATACAATAACCCTGTCACCAGCAAAACCCCCGCAATGGTGACAAATATACTGAGACGTAACAGCTGGAAGCTTTCCTCTTTCAGCTCATCAATCTTAACCATGCCAAGTAGCTTCCACTCCCAACCTGATACATTAATGCTATAGGTGTACATGGCATGATTTTGTCGGTTGTTGTAGAACCAGGATCGCTGGTCCTCCATTGCCTGGCTGACAGTAAAACCATCTAACATGGAGTCCGTCAAAACCTGCCCTTTACTATGATTCCGGTGGGCAATAATTCTCTGATCCACTTTTCTAAAAATCAAAAACTGGCCGGACTCTTCCAGACTCAAACTATTCACAGACTCCTGTAGCTTGGATAGGGTCTTGGTGATATCAAAACCGATGTACAGAATCGCGATAACCCGGTTCTGGCTGTCCTTTACAGGGCGGTAGACTGTCATATAGTCGCGCCCGAAAAGATGCGCATAACCTTCGAATGGCTCCCCGGAAACAAGCTTTTTGTAACCCGGATGGGACTTACCCAAATAGGTTCCTAATGCCCGCTGGCCGTTTTCTTTCTTCAACGATGTGGCTATACGTAAGAAATCATCGCCGTCGCGAACAAACACCGTAGCATTTCCTCCCGTTAACTGGGCATAACGGTCAACTTCATCTTCATGGTTGTTAATAACCTGTCCGTTATGTTCCAAAACTGGTGCATTCACCCCTCCAACCAACTGGCTACGTCCAGTCAAGGTCAGTCGATTGGGGAACATTTCCTCGAACAGATCAGCATTATTCTCAGCCAGATCAACCAGAGAGTTGTATTGCAAAGTGAGCAGCTCAGAAACACGATCAATTTGGTCCTTTACAGCGCCCACCCCCTTATCTTCCAAGATCTTCGAGGCCTGGGTATAGGTAATTACCCCAAGAATAGAAAATACAATAACGGTTAAGACAAGTGCCAACGCCCCTATTTGCTTGGCAATAGGCCAGAAACGGAAAATCATGAAAGTACCTCGGTAGAAAACGCTGGCAAAGCCCATTCGTTTGCCAATAATGAACAACGGTATTCAATATCAGACTAGACTAAGAAATACCGTTTTGCGTACATAAAACGCAGAAAACCAAGGAATCCCGGAGAGGAGTTGAGCGGCAACAAAAACACTCGCGATAATGTCGCCCGCTCAATAAGAAGTATCACCAATAGACGATGAAGGAGTCAATGCGACGAACAATAATACCTCGTCGCATGCCCTACTTTTGTGAATTTTTATAATGCTCAACCATTTCCAACCTTTCCTGAGTTGGCGGGTGAGTTGATAGATAATCAAGCACAAACGAGCCTTTATTTTGCTCATCATTAGCCTCGACAGGCTTGCCCTCTTTTTCCTGATAATAGTCTTGCAGGTTTTTCATCGCTTGAGCAAAGTAATCTACCGATATGCCATAGTGATCAAGCTGGGAAACGGCGTACTCATCTGCCTCCCGCTCAAAATCCCGCGAATAGGACAAATCCAACACAACTGTTGGCAGCGCCAACATCATTTCCATTGTTTCCAGATCGCCAGTCAACATTAAAACCACAATTGTTGAGATCGAATCCTGTATTGTTCGGCGAAGCAGATGTTTATATTTTAAGTGGCCAAGTTCATGCAAAAAAACAGCAACCAATTCGCGGTCATCATCGACTGTACCAACAAAGTCATCAGTAAAAACAATCTGACCACCCGGCAAAGCAAACGCATTTGCTCCCATTCCCGAGCGAAACGCCAAAGTCGGGTTCAACTCCGTGTGATCCTGAATATAGGGCGCAAGCAGCTGACGAATTTCTTCTTCACGATCCGAAGCCAGCTCACTCGGATCGAAAACAGTTTTATCCAGAATATCAAGCCCACCCGCCAGCTCTTCAGAAGCAAATTCGGGCAGATTAAATGCAACAAATTTTGCAAACTGCGGCACACCGACCACCACTACAAACCAGCTGAATGCAACCGTCAAAACAACCGAAGCCAGAATAAGCGGCAAACTGGATTCAAGCTTATGTAGAAAAGAATCTCGGGATTTATCCCCGCGTACCAACTCACTGAGCTGATCGACCGCGTCAAAATCTTCGGAGATAAATAGTCCGCCATCTTCCAATTGAATTTCTCTAGGCGTATTACCCAAGCGCGATTCTATTTTTATGGAATCCAAAGGTAGGTGAGATATTTGTTCAGCCCCATCAGGAGCGGAACAAATAAGTTTTATTAAGGTAGATGCAGCACTCACCTCCAGGCGTGCAGACACATGCCCGGAGGTTTGACCATTATGGTAATGCCCATGAACAACGTGCATTATGAAAGCCCAAAATCAAAGACTTGACCGAACTCTTCACCCAGAGCACTGATATTTTCCTGCTCGGCTGCGGCGAAGTCATCGAGACTGCCTTGAGCTTCCATAACAATATTCTCGGCCATGTACTTGGTCATGCGCACTTTTGCAGCAGGCAGATACAAACCAAACGTAACCGCGACCAACAATGCGTTCTTAAGGATTACCAGGCCGAGGCTTGAGATATCCAATGTTGCATCAAACTGATGATCCTTGATGGTTAAGCTCCGGTAGTACAGGTTTGTTGTTGATACAATAAAGTAAAGAATCAAGCCCAAGTACACCGCCATTGTCAACAGAGGCACCAGCCCCGAAGCAACCGGAACAAATTGAACAATGACCGCGACTAACAAAGCAGCCATTACGCCAACACCCAGTAGAACTAGAAAGATCATGCCATAATCTTTGTAAGTTGCATGAAAATCAAAATTTGTTGTGCCGTATGAACTATTACGCACAATATACTGGTTAAGTTTTAGGAAAGCCATCGGGTAAAGAATCCCCAGTGTCAACATGCCCAGCAAAGGCCAGACATACAACACCATAAAGGCTTCTCCATAGCTTGCCTTAAAGCGGAACTGTATATTTCTATAAGCCGACATACGGTGATTAAACGCCAGAGACTGATTAACAAAATAGGGAATAGCGAAAATTAATGCCACAGCGAAAGCCATACCAAGCATTGGCGCTGCAGTTGAAACAAAAGAATATATAATGAAGGCGACAACAGCAATAATACGACCTTTCAAGATCGTTAACGGCTCAGCCAGATAACGAAAATTAGAACCATCCAAATAAAGATTTGAATAAAAATATCGGTTGTTTCTCACTTTCGCCCAAGCCGAGTAAATACCAAAAGTGATAATTGTCAGCAGTACATTCACTATCCATATTTTAAAATATTCCGTTCCATCTCCTTTAAATTCAAACTTCAATGTTTTAGGTATAGCAGCACTGCTCTCCACCACATCCAGGTTACTATTTTGAGATTCCATTAAACCACCTCCGACACACAGCGTTTTATTTATAGATATAAGCTAAATAGCCCTATATTTAGCCAAAAGAAAATATTTCACCAAGGTACGCAATCAATCGTTGTTGTTCTGCCGATGTTTTTTTCGCCCCAGTAAATAGGTATCCAGCAAAGCTCCAGCCCATATACCTATAAAGCCATAGGTTAGCCAGGCAATTACCTCAGGGCTCAAAAAACCCTGAACAGTTTTGATGCGCTCTCGAATCAATAACAAGTCTAGATCAATTTTGCCACTGAGGATTTCATGAGAAATGATGTCGGCCCGATATTTAGCTTCAACAAATACCACAGCCAAAATGAGAATGATTAACAACATGGCAAGAGTGCCACGTATTTTGTGCCCGAGAATAAAATAACCAGCACCGGGAAACACCAGCCCCGAATAGAGCATGGCTTTGGTGAAAGGGCTCATCCGTTTAGTCACACATACTTCCTATATAGAGAATAAAATTTCGTCAATAATCCCTTTAGTTGCAATCGATGTCAACTGTTAAGAACCCTTCTAGGCTATTAACACTTTAAAGAGCAAAATAACCAATCTACTCTTTCATACTCTCCAAATACGCTCGCGCTCGAACAAGCTGAGGGTCATCAGACTCCAGGCCTGGACGACTTTCTACAAAGTATAGAATCCACTCCATTGCCAATCTCTTTTCCAACGGATCAGTTTCAATTGAGACCTGAGGAAATTGGATTGCCGATTTAGGAAAACTGTACCCATACAGGTAATTACCACTTAAATACGTATCCACCTCTTTGGTAAGCACCTCATACGACGTATTAAAGGCCATAGAAAAAGCTTTATCCACTTCTTCACCCATAGCAATTAACCTTAGATATTGGGTTAATTGCTTATCCCGTTCTGGATTACTGGCAAAATAATGGACTGCAACAAAAGAGCGAGCATAGAACTTACTCACTTCCTTATCTAACTCTTTATTTCGGTTTTCAACAGGATGTTCATTCCTTTCAACTTTGAATAATGATTCCAAATCAACAGATTCGTAACCATCTCCTCCTCTCTTTTCAAGACTGTAAAAACGATACTTTAGCGCACCTATTTCCCCAATCGACATTTTCTTTCCATCTTCTTTAAAGGTGGAAAGGTAATCTGCAATCCCTTCGTAATACCAATAAGGCTGCTTGTGTTTTCTCCTCGACTCGCTTGTTAAATAATGAACCAACTCATGTAAAACAATATTACGCTCATAAGAAGGAACCATTGCTCCCTTACGAAAGTCGCCAGATCTAGCAATGGAAAATACTTTATCACCTC
Source organism: Teredinibacter sp. KSP-S5-2 (assembly GCF_032773895.1). Classification (NCBI taxonomy): domain Bacteria; kingdom Pseudomonadati; phylum Pseudomonadota; class Gammaproteobacteria; order Cellvibrionales; family Cellvibrionaceae; genus Teredinibacter; species Teredinibacter sp. KSP-S5-2. The sequence continues at coordinate 3,844,287 of NZ_CP120416.1, forward strand.
GTAAAAAAAACATACCTCCTACACTTTCTTGATCCAAAGACAAGTATTTAAAGGCCTTATCGCGCTTTACAAGTAAAAAATTTGCACGAGGCAAGCGCTCGACTTCATTCTGCTGCAGGTAGAAATGAACAAAATAACGAAAGTTTTCTAGCTCCTGAATATAACCAAGAGCTTCCTTTTCAGAAGCATCCGTAATCACGGTAAAGTTTTGGCTTTCCGCTATCCGCCATTTTATTTTCTCCAGTTTTTTTAAATCCAACTCATCAGAAGTTGCAGAAGGAGACGTAATGGATAACACAAATAAAGCTGTAAACAAACACCGCAACATAAGAAAAACGGGTCGACAAGAAACCTGAATCAAAAAAACTCGAATAGAGTTATAGAAAGAAAAGAGAAGACTAGAAACAAAACTCTGGAAGACATACAGAACACGCATCAAAACCAATCCCTACAAGCATAAAAGGGAAGTATAACACGCGAACAACGCGGGAAAAGAACGAAGAAAAAAAGGGAAGCAGAGAAAACCTCCGCTTCCCTCACCACATTAAAGTGGCATATCGTGATTTATACGAGGGGACGTATAGTAGTAATCAGCGGTGTAAAGCGGAACCGTTCCAGAAGCATGCTCCACCGTCGCACGGAGGTACAAACAACGACCATGGAACTGGCTACTCAACTCGGAGGCGCGCATACGCATTCTTGCTTTTAATGGATGACGAGCGGCGGTACGAACAATCGTTTCGCCACCACCACTTGGGCATTTATCGACTAAATCAAAACGAATATCCGGTGACCCACCGTAGCTGGACCACTCCCAATTCGCAGCAAACTTCCAACCCAGGACACTTGAAGACTCGGCACCAGAACTTCCAACCGGCCATTCCACCACACTGCCCTGACTAAGATAACGACGCTGCAAGCCCCAACCGCCACCGCTGCCGATTTCGGTATCCAGATTAATAAAACGTAAATGACCAAAACCACTGTGATCACTCACACTAAAACCGAAGCCAGAGCCGCCGCCAGCTGTGCTGCTAACACCGTCGCCCATAACCGCCAAGAGAGTTCTGAGTGCATAAGGGTCGTTTTCCATGCCGCCAAGTCCACCACGGTCGTTCACCCAGTCCTTAAGCAAACCGGCAACACCGGCGACCTGAGGTGCAGAAAAGCTGGTACCAATATTATTCGCAGTGCCTGTAGTACCAGAACCTGCGACTAAATCCGCGTCACCAGTAACAATTAAATCCACCATCCGTGACGACACCGAACGTCCACCATTAAGCGAAATACTCACCGTTCCTCTACCCGAGTAACCCGACAAGGCAACAGAATCCATTGAGCCTAGATTACTTACATCGTTGGTAGCGCCAATAGTAATGGTTTCTGGTAACGCACCAAGGCTACTGACACTGCAGGTTCCAGCAGGAAGATCATCCGCATCATTACCCGCTGAGACAACAATCACCACACCGGCATCATTAGCTGCCCGTACAGCGCCCTGTGTGCCACTGAGAGATTCATTGCTACAGTAATTATTGGTAGGCGACAACGACATGTTAATCACATCCACACCGTCAGCCACCGCCGACTCTATGGCTTGCGCCACACCGGACATAAAACCACCGGCGTTGTAGTAATTGGCATGTGCTTCGATCGCAATTCCGCTGCGACGACGACGAGCATCAGTATCGGTAATACTGGCATTCTGCCCCTGTTCAATACTGCCCAATATAACTGATGTCACATTAGTACCATGAGTATTCACCGTAGTGGTGGAAGAACCACTACAACTGGTGGAATTACAGGTATCGGTATCCAAAATATTACTCGGTCCACCAACCCAGTCCAAGAAGCTTACGTGCGACGTATTCAAAGCATTATTTGCCTCAATAACACCGAACAGCACTTCTGTATCGCTGGACTCAGTGGAACCCTGACCACCATTTAACCCGGACATACCACCAGAAGGAATACCCATCGCGTTACGGCGCTCAATACCATCCGCATCGGATTTGGCAGGAAGGTCTTCCTCTACCGCCACAACAGACTGAATTTTGGTAAGTGCTTCGACGGATTCCGCGGGAATATTCGCCACCAGACTATTGGATAAGAAAAAACGACCACTGACCTTACCACCCAGGTTTTGGATTTGATTCTCCACACGCTTTTGCCCTATAGAAAGTTGGGCACGACGCTCCTGAACCACAGTTTTATACGCATCTTTTTGTTTGTCATCACGCAAATCACGCAAACGGGAGAAGTCAAAAGGCTGTTCTTCTAAATGAATAACAACGCGAATAGTTTTTTTACTTTCACCTGCAATAATATGCCTTTCTGCACGACTCAAAACCTTGTCAGTTTCTTTCTTTAACTTACCCAAATTGGCTTTTTGTAAAACCACATTGCGCTGTTCAAGATTAACCTTTTGCACAACGCTGGACTTACGCAACACTTTAGACTCCGGTTTTTTCTGCTCACAGAAATCATTCTCACAAGCATAATAAACAGAAGCCTCATCCGCGGTGGATGTTTGCGCCACAGAATAACCAGAGAACCCAAACATAACTAAAGACAAATAAGAAGCAAACTTTAACGTTTTCATAACACAGCAATCCTTTTAATTAACGACGAAAACTCAAAGCAAAGACGTGCAACCAAAAATAAACTAACAAACCAGTTTATATATTGTTTGAATATGAGGAGAGGAGAGAAAAGAAAACAAACTCCCTTTCTATATAACCCGCCAACTTATGAGACGGACCTCGCAACACCCCTTTGCTGATGCGAATCATACTCCTGTAATTTTCATTTTACTTCGTCTTTCTGCAATAAAAAAATAGTTGTTTTTCGCCAAAAAAAGAAATTCACTTCATTTAATCGACATTAATAAAAAGCAACGATTACACACGCCCCGTTTAAAAACAAAACGCATAAAACAATAAATACACAAACAAGGAAAAAAGTGCCGACACCGAGAAAGTCAAGAAATTGTGACGACAAACTAAAAATAGACCTAGAAAAGAAGAAGGAAAACGAGAACTAAAAAGATGATTAGCAAAGAAAAATGAACTTCAGAGAAACATAGAGAAAATGCATAAGGTTAATTTCGCACAAACCAGACTGATAAAATCATACATCCCCTCAATAAAAAACAGCAATGAATTGGGGTTGTATTTACTATATTCAGCACTTCCCGCTATTTGTTCGCACGAACGGTGAACAAGGACACGGCTATTCACCTATCGTTGAATTAACCAATGCCGAACCATGTTATTTATTAGGGCTGAAACAGCCCTAAACTGATAAACCATTCAGATCTTTTACTAACACCAGAGACCCATTTTGGGTCGCATTCAGACGAATCTGTTTTACCAGGTTGTATTCAGGGTCGTTATAGAAATCCATCGCGGCTATTTCAGATTCAAACTGGACAATCACGTTGATCATGCTGCCTTTTCCTTCCAGCACATACCCACGATCATCGGCAACCAGAAGCTTTCCTCCGTGTTTGGTTAACAAAAAATCTGCCGCACTGGCGTAGTCATCGTGTGCTTGAGCATCCTCAATATCGTAACTCGCAATTAAATATGCAGACATAGCGTTTCTCCTCTCTTTCTTCAGCTTTACAGGGTGTCAATTGACGATTTGTAAAGCCTAGATTAGACTTTACACCATGTCAAGCGAAACCAATGAAACAAAAAAGCGGATTCTTCAGGCCGCATGGGAGCTAATGGAAGCCCATCGGGGTCAAGATATCAGCATGAATGCCATTGCCAAATCAGTGGGGATCTCCCGCCAAGCCGTGTATTTGCACTACTCCTCTCGCACCGAGTTAATGATCGAGACAATGAAATACGTTGATGACGTGAAGGGGCTCAACGCTCGTCTCGAACGTTTAGAGGAAGCCAGTACCGGCATTGAACTTATCGATATTTTTGTCGACGTCTGGGGAAACTACATCCCTGAAATCTACGGCTTAGCTAAAGCCTTACTAAGAACCCGCGATACAGACGAGGCTATGGCCGCTGCGTGGGATACGAATATGAGCTGTCTACGAGAAGTGTGCGAAAAAATAATAGACATGCTTGAAGAGGAAGGCGCTCTCGCTTCACAGTGGTCCAAAGATGAAGCCACTGAGTTGCTTTGGGCAATGCTCTCGATTACCAATTGGGAACAGTTTATTTATGAGTGTGGTTGGTCAAACACCCAATATGTCGATGGCATGAAAAAACTGTTAAGACAAACCTTGATTGAGTAATTTACCTGGAAGCAAAATACTCACATTCAGGAACGCCGGATCAAATTCTCCTACCCGCCGCTCGCGCGGATGAATAAAAAACACGAAGTGCCGGTGATTTATTTACAAGGCCGGTGGTTACAGGAGATTGGCTTTGCCATCGACAGTCAGCACCTCATCGAACGAAAAACTAATAAACTCATTATTACTTTGCTTAAGAAGAAGGAATGAAAGCGACTAAAAACCTTAAGGTTAGCTCGCACCTTGACCTATTTAATTAGCCCCTACCCAAACCTTTAATAAAACTAACATACCTAATCAACTTTCACTTCTTAATCTCCTGAATAGATTTTGTATCAACCAACGCAACTGGTAGTTTTGAATTATTTATTTAATAGGCCTTTCCTGCCTCGACTATTTGAAACCAAAAACCATAGAAATTAAATAACTTTTTGGCTTCAATGATTAAACTCACAGAAGAGGTTATTTTTTATATCTGACTCAATTTCCTTTTTCACATAAGTTTTTTTTAATAAAAAATTCTCGGCCAAATCAACCTCTATCAAATAATTCTCATAAACATAAAAGAATGAGCACTTCAAACTATTACTTAACTTCATACAGTCACCAACCCACAAATCATAGGCACCATCTTCAGGGCTAGTGGGTTTTCGAAAAATTTGCCAAGCATAGGTCTCCATTCGACGCTGCACTTTAATAAACCCTGAATTGACATCCTCAATCACAGCTGCGTTAAAACTACCAGTACGCTCAAATGCTTCTTGGATCAGTTCATGCTTATTGTATTTACTAATCTCGGACTCATTCAAAACCATAAGTGAGTATGATAAATAATCCATATTACCCATTGGCACGCCTAATTTACTTACCAAATCATCAAACAGCGTGTCGCCAGAGCGATATGTAACTTTCAACATACCAGCGCTTTTATCAAAGCCTGACGTACCCACACCGGATGATAACAATTGAACCGATCTCTCATCTAGACAAACTCTCTTACCATTAAAGTACATTTCATTCTCGCCATTGCTCTTAGAACAAGAAATTAAAAATAAAGCACCCAACAAAAAAATTAAACGTTTCATAGTTAAAAAGCTTTATCGCAGTCAGGACAATAAATAGCACGATGAACAAAATAAATCGGATTATCCGCTGAGTAATTAAACGGTATATTCCCTCCATAAAATCTTGTTGGAATACTATGATCCTCAAAAACAGAAAGGTGGTACCTCTGTACTTGCTCAGCATTTAAGTAATGAGGAATTGAATGCTTATCTAGATCAACAGCCCGAACATGAGCTCGCATCAGATCAACACCTAAAGCTTCCAAATCAACATCCACTCCGTTTATCTGCCCCCCCAACTTTGCAAAGAAATTTGCTGCCTTACCGGTAATCAGGCCATCATCATTAACGATATCCAAAGCGGTTTGCCCCATTGGATCACCTCTCTTTGCTCTTGATGTCCAAAAAGCCTTACGGTTTCCATCTGCTGCATAAGCTCGCTCTTCATCGGTTACAGGCACCCCCTTTTTCGCATCTGCGCTCTTCCGATGCTGGCTCTGACTCGCACTATTCAGCACATACACAAAGACACCTGTTGCTGCGCCATTGGCAAACTTACCGCCAGTGAGGGCTGAGCTGGTTCCTCCCGCTATTGCCGATTTCGCCGCATCGCCCCATGACCACTCGCTTCCCATTTGAGAGTTTACCGCAGCAGTAAACCCCGCTGCCGCAAAACCACTTCCAAAGTCCCCACCACTTAACTCAGCATTTATTCCACCAACCATACCATGCAGAATGACTTTATTTGCAACTCTTGTAGCACCAGTACCCAAACCTCCAGAGTGGTCGGCAACACCAATTGCATAGGTTGCTGCAGCCACTGCCCCCGCGCGAGCACCGGCTCTATATGCCATGGTTTTATCGCCCGTTTGAGCATATGTCATATTTTTAGCAAAGAAAGCTGCAACACCGATGACACATGGGGGACAAAAATACCCTACTACAACTGTTACTACGATCTGCACCACCATCGCAATATCTGGGTTTTTCGCCAACCAATTAAATACAGGCCGATGCAACTCTGTAGATATCTCAGAACCAAGATAACCTAACATAATATGCCTAGCATGAGTCGGCCCATGCCGCCCGCCAGCCAATACAAATGCTTTAAAGCCGGACAACTGCTTAAAGAAGAACCCACTAGGGTCTGTTGCATTCAATGGGTTATTCAATACATAGCTGTAGCGGTTTAGGCTTGCAATATTCGTCGGTTCTTGAATATGGGGATCGGCCTGAAGAAAACGACCTAGCTTGGCATCATATATACGACCATTCATGTGAATGATTTCCATTTCATCCACCATTTCATGACCAGTAAACCCTCTTATGGTGAAAGGTTTTTGTGACACAAAGAAATTACTATTAATTTCCGCACTAACTAAATCCTGCCATGTATCGGTGTTTCTTCTTTCTCCCCATGGGTCAAATGCCATTTCTTGAACGATATCCCCGACGGCATTAGTCATTAAGTTTATCGAACCGAGGTGATCCTTGTGCATAAACAAAAGCTCTCGCTCTGTTTCAATATCAGACGCATTAAATTTATGGGTAACCTGTGCAATACCTCCAATATTGCGTTTCCAATGCACAGATCCATCCGGGTAATAGACTTTTTCAACCGAACCGATATACAGCCTGGTTGTCTGTTTATTATCCGTATCTGTATCCACTCTCTTATAGCGGTTTCGACCAGTACTATAATAAAAATTGGTTTTACGGCCGGCTTTTTCTAGCTGCTGAATTTTATTAAATGTGGTGTACGCAAGCGTCCTACCCCGGCCGTCATTCGTCATATTTCCGGCAGCATCATAGGCATAACTTACGTTCCCAGCGCTTGAAACGGCATGAGGACCATAACCTAGGTAACTATAACTCCCTACGTCCGATTTATAGGTAATATTACCAATCTCATCATAGTCGACGCTGGAGGAATGAGTCACATCCCCTGTAACGTTATAATTGGTTAATCGATTTAGGCTGTCGTAAGTAAACGCTTCCTTCAAATTACGATCTGCCCCAGATTTTTTAACGCCAGTATCATGTCGGTGAGCAAGATTACCACCATGATCCCAACGCATTTCCATATCTTGTAAAATCGCCAAACCAGTATGCGCTTGTAAACGCTCTATTAGACCTGAACGTGCGTTATAAAATGCCGATGTTGATGTAACTCCTCCGCCAAGATCATATTCAGTAATATTTCCACGCGTATCCATGCTGAGAATTTCATAGTAGTCCTGAACACTTGCTCCACTTATAAACTCTGCATCGCTCACTTTAGATAAGAAGCCATAATTATTGTAGAAATGCTGCACCCCGGCGCTATCAAAAACCGCCCCATTTCTTGCAGAATCAAATATCTGAAACGTACGCCCATACTGGTCATATGTCGTTTTTTGGTAATGAGTCTGAGTTTCAGCAGGACTGCCAGGGATCGTTGTTGCTTTTTGGTTCATTCGCCCCAAGATATCGTAGCCATACCTAGCAGAATAACCAGAAACACTATCGAACTCTTGTTGTAGGTTGCCCAGACTAACCTGAGTAGTCCCATTTTCACTGATTACGTCATACACCCAAAATGCATGGGCAACAATCGTTCCTATAGGAGCATCACAGGAGCTACCCGCAGACGCGGCATAATCAATACGTTCAACCAGCCTACCTTTGAAATCATATTTTGATTCGACAATATTTCCCAGCGAATCCATTTGGCAGGTTAGCTCACCTAGATTGTTATATTTGTAGTACCACTCACCTTTGTCTGGATCATTCATATACGTCTTATTCCCTAAGACATCATAATTCATTGAGATAACATTTGAATTTGGATCCGTTACATTTTTTAAATTACCGTTTACGTCGTATACGTAAGTAGAAATGCTTAACATATTGTCTTGTACAGATACGACTTCACCCAAAACATTTTTTGTTGTTATTTTTTGATGTCCCTGAGTATTTATTTCTGTGGTCGAAAAGCCGCTATGTGATATACGAGTAGTTGCCAATGTCATAGATGGCATCCCCAAGTTATCAGTTTCGTAAAAAGGCAGGGTAACTTTGTTTGCTCGATCAAAGATATCGTAATCTGAAGCATTTATTGAAGTCCAATAAATAGCATCACCAGACCTATATGGTTCACTTTTTCTAAGCAAATGGTTAAGGCTGTCATACTCTGAGTCAGTAAAAACCCAGCTCCCATCAAAGCCTTTCGCGGCAGTTCTTATGGTGCGCCCCAAGATATCACTACACTTAAAAGCTTCACCACCGCCGGCCTTCTTCACATTTTGCTTTATAACAGCGCCGACTGGACACTGAATCAAGTTGGATTTCGATGCCGTCGTTACCATATAGCCTCCAGACGAATCTGCACTGAAATACGGTGTACCAAACGGCGTCGTCGCGGACACACTTACGGTGATCGAATTACCATTATTGTTATTAACAGAGATAGGGGCGCCATAAATATCTCGCGATTGAACATAGCGCACCTTCCTAACAGTAGAAAAGGTATTATTCGCCAGATCATTGTAGTTAGCATCTGGAGATGGAGTTTCTCCAGTTAGAGCATTACTAAAAACATCATATGTAGATTCAATATAACGCCCTGAAACATCAAATTCTGAATAAGCTGATAAACGTGTTTTTTGGGCACCATGATCTAAAGTTGAGGTAAAGGTTTCATTACCAAACTGATCATAAAAGTGACGAGTAGTGATAATATTTGTGTTATCAATAACAAGTTTTTCTTCACAGAGCATTCCAGTTAACACTCCGCCATGCGCGAAATCACCACTAGAGCAAGTTCCAGTCACGTCATAGTACGTAAATTCACTAGACTTTGTAGACGTTGCTGGCGAAGTACTTGGACGAGTTACTGTAACCGTTGCTGATGACAAACGACCAAGCCTCTTTTCTTCAACAGTCGAACCGAACTCACTGACAGTTGAAGTCTCAACAAAAAAATCCGTATCAATTTCATTTGTATCATTGCTGCCCGCGCGTATTTTTTCAACTAATGAAATTACATTACCATAACTATCAATATCTTTAGCAACTTGGGTAGTAGACAGTGCCCCCCCCTGCGTTTGGCCGTTATCTACGAGTTCGTATTGAGTTTCCTCTGATAAATTGTCAAAGATCTGTAATGAGCCAAGAGCTTTGAACCCCTGTGTTGAAACATCAACGTTTTTCAACGCATCGTAGTTATATACACTATAGGCATTTTTTGATTTTCTTAGAGTAACCCCTGCATTTGAACTTACAATAGTTGATTTTGGTCGACCGACATACGGCCAATCCTGCCTGTAGGTTGTAGTTGTAGTAACACCGCGCTGAACATCCAAAGTGGTTAATGCCTGATACCCCAAGAACCCCACACCTCCGGGTTGCACGCGAAGTTGATGATAGTGATAGTCCACTCTATTTGTAGCGTTGTTATCAGAACTACTCGGAGCTCGAGAAGAAACAGAGGTAACCACTGGAATAGCTCCAGCATATTCTATGACCGGCGCATAATAAGAAGAAATCAATCGATTATCTTCAGTGGCGAGATCAGCGAAAGGATCATTCACACTCCGGTAGAAGTCATCCTTATTAAGTGAGTACATTGTTTGAGTTTCACATATTTGTTTAACTTCGAATCGTTCCCTATTGACTAAAGTATTATAACAAGACTCATACTGCGTCTCACTTACACCCGCCAAGCCTTCATTTGACGTGTAGTGACCAGAGTGAATGAGAGAGGCATAACTAATATTTGTTTTGTTTCCTATGCCATCCTCAATCGAATAAATGTATGCTCCACTATTTTTAAGATCATGCAAACCATTGTGGATATATGTACTTTTATCAGCAAAATCTGTACGAATAAAATCAACAGCACCATCCGCGTTAATATCATTAAAACTATACTGATTCTCCTCCAGATAATTTGCTACGAATATATCAATACCTGTCGGGTCAAAGACATCCAAAGCCGGGTTCCAGGGAAAATACATAACACGACTTCTATCCGTATTAAAAGCGAGTATATCTGGATGTTTATCCTGATTATAATCAGCAAATTCAACAGCTATTTTCCTATCATCCCCCCAGGAAAAATACTCAGTTGGATTCGAAAATCCATTCCCCGTATTTATCAAGAAACGCCAGCCATTACCATGCTGTTCGAACAATTTTGTATTTGCATTATACTTTTGCACATTTGCGAAGTAAGCCAGATCAGGTAGCCCATCCGTATTAAAGTCTGCAAATTTTACTTTAGGTATAGAGGAGAAATACGAGCCTGGACTTGACATCCCCTGAGTGACATCATAATTTGAAGGCAAGCCATAAATACTCTCAACGTATTCAAAGACCCCGTCATTTTGAGTAAATAACGCTAAAAAACTTGACGGTCTTTCTATCGAAGAAGATCGTGGATCAGGACAATTTGGCGCGGAGCATACAATAATATTTCCAGTAATTTTTACAACGATATCTGATTTCCCGTCACCATTAAGATCAACCAGTGTTGGTAAACTTGCCCCGTTGCCAACTATCGATTTTCCAGTTATAGAAAAAATCTCCGGCGTCGTAGAGAACTTGTAATATTCATCGCTCGTCACAGGTTGCAAGGAATCTCTTTGAAGGTAATAAACCGATATTTGGTTGTTATCCTGCACTCCTGTAATAGCATCGGAAAGACCATCAGAATTAAAATCTGCGAACTGAACTTCAGAAGGAAGACTTAGATCACGCCTATAAACCAACCGCCATTCACCTCCGCTGCGAGGTTCTGACAAATATAACTTCCAGTATTGATTGTTCGGATCCTCCGTATTTTTAACTAACAGATCTTGACGACCATCGCCGTTATAATCAATAGGCACTAACTCCGCAGGAACAAAAGAGGAAGAAGTGAAGCTGGCATTACCTATAGACATTTCTGTAAACTGACTAGAGCCATCTTGAGTAAAAGCGTAATAAATTCTTTGGGTATATTGATTATTCGCGTAAGTAGTACCAACCCAAGCCAAGTCTCTTCGCCCATCGCCATTTATATCTAGATATGTTGTAGCACCAACTTGATAGTTGGAATTGGATAGACTAATTGACTTAGTGTAGTTAGAAGGAATACCTATATTCGGTGTTTTCCATTCAAATTTGGTTTCAGGAAGGCAGTTAGTTGTAGAAACACACTCTTCGATTCCCGATAAACGGCTAAGTTTATCGGTGGATATATTCGCACCTCGTTGATCATAATTTAGTTTATATTTCCTGAGTAAGTTACCGTTACTGAATGAATCTATAGAAACTATTCGTTTTCTAGTATTAAACCTATACCCAGACACATAACCGTGAAGGTAGTCTTCCCTCTCTTGGTAATTAATTTTAATATGAGCACCCGGATTAGGTGATTGACCGTACGCGAAGTTAATCCGATCCAAAGCAAACAAAGTTTGGTCATTAATATAAGTATATGAAATAGGATTCCCGACACTATCCTCAAAGTGCGACTCAGCCCAAGTTAGAACTTTGTCTCCCAATACATTACCAGCTTCATCGTATGCAGTTTGCTCCGAATTATGTATCCCTTCCCCACCATAATACGCATGAGATCCATCTTTTCCTTCAACTTTAAAATAATCGGGATTTCCTATAGCCCCACCAACTGCGGTAACAAATAGTCCACCATCGACTTCTGTTTTATATGTACTTCCTATAGATCCATAACTACCGCTTACCACCAACAATCGCTGCCCATTAATACAGAATCGGTCATCCGAACCCCAACTTATTGACCCAGGGTTTCTATCCAGAGAAAGAGTTTGTCCACAGCGAGTAATCGCCCCACCACTGGCCAAATGCCACCCCAAGCCAGCGGTTCCATTTGGTCCAGAACTGATATAATTCAAAGAAACTTGCGGAGTTACACCGGCAGTACCTACTGCAGACATAATAGGGAAGGAATAAGTAGCCGCACCGGATTCGTTCACTTTAAACACTCCCGCAGCAACACTCGTCTGATCCGTTGCATCAACTTCTGCTTGACTAACAATACTCGAAGCATCAGCCAGCATAGGAAGTATGGGCGTATTCACAAGTCCACGAGGGGCAATAACATTAACTTGTGAAGGGAGATCTGAATCAGAACTAGCAATCACAACCAAAGATGGATTCGAGCCAGATGAAAGCAATCTAAAGTCAGTCAACCCATCAGCATCAACATCCTCAAAAACGTAATCCATATCGGGAGCAAACAATATCAAACTAACCAATTGAGCTTCCGTTAACTCTACTAACACAGGAGAAGAGTAGGCTGTAGAAGAATCCTTATAAATAACAAAACTTTTAGGAGAAGGTAAAACTACCGGTGTAATAATATCGCCATGAAGTAAAATAACCTGTTGCTTCCCTTTAAGATAAATATCTTGGTCACCGTCTCCATCAATATCACCGTGGTATACATCAAATTTATTTTGGTCAAACTCAACGGCAACAACATTTGTGCTTAACAAAGCAATGAGTGACAGCAACAAAAACAACACGGAACGGTAAGACATGGCCAAACTCCATCTATATATTTATTAGACAGCAATCGTAAATAAGGCCAAGCGCTATGAATGAGTGAGGTTTTATCTGAACAGATACCAGACATGCCTGAAATGCAGGCTCCTTCCCACTATAGAAGAGAAACTTTCTCCTCTTTATTCCACAAAAAAAATCAGGCTTTATATCGTTTGCTTAAACTGCAGGCAAGATACTATCCCTAACATTTTACTTAAGTCAACAAGTGCACTGAAATTTATTAGATTAAACTTATATTAAACTAAAGTTTTACCCCTGCTGCAACAACTCCCTTAAATCAATAATCGCCGCATTGGCTCGTGAAATATAAGAAGCCATAACAAGGGAATGGTTAGCCAGCATACCGAAGCCGCTGCCATTTAATATCATAGGGCTGTACACAGGTTGCTGCGTCGCTTCTAATTCACGAATTATTTGCTGCAAGCTCACTCGTGCATTTTTCTTTTCAAGTACGTCTGCAAAATCTTTTTCTATTGCTTTGAGAAAATGAATTAATGCCCAGGCACTGCCTCTTGCCTCATAAAACACATCGTCGATTTTTGACCAGGGTGTTTTGATGTCCATTTCTTTTGGTGCTCGTGTGGCTTGTTGTGCAGCGGTATCTCCAGCTAAATCTGTATTTAGTCGACGCTGCCCAACACTGGCACTTAAGCGCTGGGACAAACTCCCTAAACGCGTTTCAACAGTACGCAGCCAATAGTTTAAATTGTCTGCCCGCGCATAAAATTGGGCATTATGTTCTTCTTTGTCAGCTAAGCGTTGAATATATTTTTGAATAAAGACCATACCTTCCCGGTATTCGCCTTCGGTTTGGGGGAGCAACCAACTTTTATTATCAAAATTAAAACGCGATTCGGCTAACGCAAGATCTTTATCTTCGGTGGATTGCGATTGAGAGCGGCTGAATGCTTCCCGCATGGCTTTAGTTAGATCACGCACCTGAATTAACACACCATATTCCCAGTTGGGTACGTTATCCATCCAGACTCCCGGCGGGGCTATATCATTAGACAGATAACCACCACGCTTATGCAGCATAGTGTCGACCACCCCCACAAGAGAAGAGGTCGTAATAACACCGGTTACCAACTGTGTTTCGTCCTGACTCACTTGTGTTAGCGCATATTCTCGCACTGCAAATTGATCCGGTTCGAAGTTCCAGTAAAAACCCACTGCAACAGCAATAACAAAATACACAACCAGAGCAGTTAAACCGATTTTTACCCATCGATTGGATTCATTTATGTCACCACGAAAATCCAACCACCGGGTCTCGGCAAATTTTTTTATCCCATCCACTGAGCCAGATACTTTTTTTAGCATTACAACACCCTGTTTAATTTTATTTATGTGAACGAACGTCGACTTGTGTCATTAGGTAATGACCACCTTCAAATTCCAAATTTAATTCAAATTGATCATTTTCTTTTAACGGCTTTTCTATATCAAAAACCATCAAATGGTATCCACCCGGTTCAAAAACCAGCTTGGCTTTGGGGTCAAGGGTGAGATGCGGCACATGGCGCATTTGCATCATCCCGTTTTCATATATATTTCTATGAACTTCCACTTTGCTGGCAATGGGAGAATGCACGTAATTCAGTATATGAGTTCTACCTGTTTTATTTTCCAGCGTTAAATATACTGCACCCACCGTTTTCCCCGGCGGCAGAGCATACATAAAAGCATTGGTGACAACCAATTGTTGCTCCGGCTCTTTTTCAACATTTTTCGCATCACAGGCAACAATTGCCGCAGCGATTAAAGCGTAAACGACCAATCGTAGTAAAAAACTGCTTTTATGGCGATAGACAACAAGCTCTTTTGCCACTTTTCCCCCAAGTGATTATGTGTTTAATAATTCATCGCTCGGCAGACCAAACCAGAACCCCTGACCACCATTGACACCGAGCGCCAACATGGTTTGCCATTGAGATTCTGTTTCAACTCCGTCTGCGTAGATTTTAACATCGCTGCTCTGCGCAATTCTTATTAAGTTTTTAATATAGTGCTGAATCTCTTTATCGTGCTGAATATTAGCCACAAACCGTCGGTCTACTTTAACGTATTCAAGCGGTAAACTCAGCAGGCAACCCAATGCCGCCGGCATATTGCCAAAGTGATCCAGAGCAATGGCATAGCCCGCCGCTTCGGCACCGCACGCAAAACCGTATAGGGTTTCTTTTGGCCAACGCAAGGCGCGCTCTGGCAATTCCAAAATAATACGCTGGGCAATATTTTTCCCACTGGGTAACTGTTCACACATCCAGCGATTAAACCCCTGCCGAACTACAGATTGCGGTGAAATATTGATGGTAATTCTTACATCGGGATATTGATCAAGCAATGCCACTGCCCGCGTTAACGCAAGCTTATCCATCGCTTCTGTCAGGTGGTAGCGCTCCACCAAAGGCCAAAATAACGCCGCATTAAGCATATCCCCGCCTTCCTGTACACGAGCCAGGGCTTCGTACTGATTTATCCTTCGCCCCAACTGGTCATACAGTGGCAGATATTGAAAACTCAACGACGCTTGGGAAATAACTCTTCGCAAATGCTCGAGCCATTCTCCTGCAGGACGAGTAAGAGCCTTCCTGTCACCCAACACGTAGAGTTCATATTCTTTGTCTGACGAGGATTTCACACTGCGAATCGCAGTATCTGCCGCACTCAGCATATCCGGTACGGAGCTGACGTTTTCCGCAAATGCGGCACCAAGCCATATGCTTAAACGGGTTTCGCCTTCTTTACCCAGCGGCTCGGATGCGGCTTCAGACATCAGGTCATCTAACTCATTCAGTTGCGCTTTGAAATTCTCCAAGAGGGTTTCGGCCTCGTCCTGCAGCACTCCTGGAATAAACACACAAAAACTCACGCCACCTCGACGACCTGTAAGGGCTCCCGACCAGGATTCGGCGAACTTTCGAATTACATTGGCGATATCGCGAACCAGCTTGTCGCCCGCCTCCATGCCATACGCAGCGTTAAAATCTGCCATGCCGCTGAGTTCGGTAAGCAGCAATAAACCCGGACCTCCACCGTTATCTTCCTGAATCCAGGCATTTAGCCGATCGTCAAACTCTTTACGACTTGGCAAACCACTCAGGTAATCCGTTGCCGTTTCTTCACGTAGGTTTTGAGCGATTTCCACTTGCTGCTGAAACATTTCGCTGACTTTTTGCGAAAGCTTATTCATTGCCTCAACAACCCGCTTTAATTCCGGCACCTTGGGAATATCCTGCTGCAGAGAAAAATCCTTCTTACAGATTGCATCCGCCTGCAGCTCCACTTTATGCAATGGACGTAGGAGATACTGTAAACCGACACCCACACCACCGTAGCAAGCAACTGCGACAAATATGAAGAGCCATAACTGCTCAATAAACATGCGCCACAGATCCCGGTAGGCATAACCCGGATGAGAAACCACCTGCAGCACTCCCAACCTCATCCAGCCAGACATAATATCGGTTGTACCGGAATAGGCAGGTAATTCAATCAGAGAGACAAACCAGCTCGGAACACCTTCGATCTCGATACCACGTTCACGGGAAACGACCGCCGCTCCATCCATACGCGTATAGCGGATGCTGAGATAATAACCACGATCAAAAATCGCATTAACCATCGCCTCCATCTGGGCAGTATCCCCGGCTTCAGCGGCTTTAGACATACTGAACCCTAACGATGTGGCCGTATCCTCTGAAAGCGCCTGCATTTGCTCAGCAAAATAGTCTTTGGCGTTGTAGGTACTTACTATCATGTTCGCAGCCAACAACACTGAGAAAATAATACTGATAGCAAGAATTAAACGGCGAATAAGAGCCATCGAGCAACCTTGTTGAATGTATTAATACACTCTTTATTGTAGAGGAGGCAGAAGCTTCAAACGTGGCTTTCGATCAAGCTTGATATCACCACGAACCCGATACCCAGGAACAGCCTCTTTCATTTGACTATATATCCACCGACCTTCAGCATCCGTTCGAGCAAAGATCATAACCGACTCTTGTGACTCTCTTAGTCTGGAAGCCACATCCGCCAGGTACTCTTGCATTGCGGGAGTGCGCTTACTCAATGCATATGCCGGTAAAGCAAACTCACTTACGGTTAAGTCACCGGGGTGAGCATCGGGGATTTTCTTTTGCTGCGCAACATACGCATTCTGCCTGTGATTGTTTTCACGCTTGAGTCGCATCAATAACTCGTTAGCGGGGTAATAGAGTTCAGCCTGAGATAGTAAGCGTTTACTTTTTGAAAACTGGTTTGCCTCTGTCGCCTGGCGAATTAACTCCGCATAGCGAATCAATATCGCTTGAACACCGGATCGAGCCTGCTGGCTGTTTGGGTTCAACATCAACACCGACTGGAACAGGTCATAGGCATTATCATGCTCCGGCGACGTAAGATTACCGTTACGAAAAGCCAGTTCTGCGCGCTTGAGCATCTTCACTTCGACAGATTCTTTTGGTGGCGGTGGCGCCAACATTACCGGAGCAACTCTGGGTTCATTCTTTTGAGTGCTTATGCCCCCGCACGACTGAGTGAGGACACAAAGAAAAAACACCAGAAAAATGGACAAATGACGGACAAGCACTAATCTCACCTTTTCGTAGACCTTGAGACCAAGCATTATTCTATACTCACGAGCAAATAAGTAGATTACCCGGCTTTTTACTGGCACAGTTTTGGAAAAACTGTGAAACTCCTCCCTAGGTGTGGGTGTCTGACCCACTAGAAGAACACAATGATAACAACTTGGATTAGGTACGTCGGTCACATGAAATTACCCGCCCTCAGCCCCCAAACGGTGATGAAACGTTTTTTTTCTGTATTTTTAATCGTATGCACGGTATTGGCACTTTCAAACAATGCCCTAGCAACCAAACCGTTGCCACCTACCGACGACGCAACACTCGATCTATTTCACGTTTCCGAGGAACCGGAATTTTTACGTGTTGACCAAGCCTACCAAGCCAAGGTCACAGAAACACCCAGTGGTATTCTTGTCGACTGGACAATTCACCCCGGCTACTACCTGTACCAACACCAATTTAAACTTGTTGCACAAAACGGTGAGACATCAGAAGAGATTTCATTCACATCCACACCCGGCAAAAAGAAATTTGATGAGTATTTTGGCAAAGAACTGGAAGTACACTATCAAAACCTTTTATTGACTGCCGATGTACCGCAACTAACAAAACCTTACGAAATTGTTGTGCGCTCTCAAGGGTGCGCCGATGCGGGTTTATGTTACCCACCCAGAAATCAATATTTTAAAATCAATACGACCGGGGATTTTTCCGAACAAGATAATGCCAGCTTTGCACTAACAGAAAAAAAAACAACGCAAAACCTTAACCCCACCCCCACGGAAGAACAACCACTATTAATTGTTGTTTTGCTCGGTGCACTACTGGGCGGCGTTATCTTAAATTTAATGCCCTGTGTGTTCCCGGTGCTATCCTTAAAGGCGCTTAGTTTTGCGTCTTCCAACCTAAATGAAAGCAAACAACATATTCATGGCTGGGCATACACACTGGGCGTTGTAGGCTCCTTCATGCTAGCAGCGGCATTTATTTTAGTTGCTCGCAATGCCGGCCAGGCACTCGGCTGGGGCTTTCAGTTGCAACAACCGAATTTTGTTGCTGTTATGGTGTACCTGTTTTTAATTATGGGCTTGAGCCTTTCCGGCTTATTGAATATCGGCACTCGCTTTATGGGTGCCGGCGACTCGTTGACCGCTGGCCACAATTATAAAGCATCATTTTTTACAGGTGTGTTGGCTGCTTTGGTTGCCAGCCCCTGCACCGCGCCTTTTATGGCCACCGCGTTGGGTTTTGCATTAACACAACCTGCTGGAATTTCGCTTACAGTGTTCGCTGCATTGGGGTTCGGCATGGCCCTTCCCTTTTTACTACTAAGCTATAGCCCTGCGCTCGCCCGATTTTTACCTAAGCCTGGGGCATGGATGGACAACCTAAAACAGTGCCTGGCATTCCCTCTGTACTTGACCAGCATATGGCTACTGTATGTTTTGGGTAACCAAGCGGGAATGTATTCAGCGGCATTACTTATGGCAGGTGGCGTCGCACTGGCATTTGCCGCTTGGCTTTCCAACATCCCCACTAGCACAACCAGTCGCACGCTGATCAAGCGAATTTTCATCCTACTCAGCTTGGCAGCAGCCATAATGACGATGCCATTTGCCACAGTGAAAGACGAAAGTCATTGGCAGACCTATAACGAAGAAAAACTGGAAACACTGCGTAATCAGGGAACAGCCGTATTTGTTAATTTAACCGCCGACTGGTGCATTACCTGCAAAATGAATGAACGACTGGCCATGACTGACGACTTTAAAGAAAAAGCCAAGGCCAATAGTATTATATTATTAAAAGGAGACTGGACTAACCCCGATCCGAAAATCACTGCACTATTAAAACGTCATGGTCGAAACGGTGTTCCACTCTATTTAATGTACCCGGCAAAGGCGAACGCAGAAGCTGAAGTGCTGCCACAAATACTCACTAAAAGCCTATTACTAGAGGCTATGAATAGAGCGAGTCAAAAATAATAACGCTCTCGCCGCCTCTTTCTTGAGGCGGCCCAAACAAAACCAAACACGTCGAATTCATTCTTTTCCAGAAAACTACCAACTCCCCCCAACTTCATAATTAAAATTAGTCGTGCAACTGTCAACTCTAGAAACATGCTCCACGGCTACGTAATACTTAAAGCCCTCGCAAGTAAAAACCGCTCTTAAATATCACACCCAAAAACCACAGCCTTCACCGAGCAGCAACAACAACATTGACTTTATCAGGTAAAAAATTAACAGAAATCCTCTCTCATCAGACATACGAAACAGTCAGAAATTAAAGAGAGGAATATTTTATTTATTTTTGGTAATTCCTTTAGCAACCCTTCACAAAACTACAGGCATAAAAAAAGCCCCGTTAAAACGGGGCTTTATATTTTCATCTAACTAAGTTAATTAAAACTTAGCTTGGACATATACACCAAAACGTCGGTCAGTTTTAAACTGGTTTCGGATGGTTCTATGGCCTTCCTGGTTAAGCTGGAGCTCAGTAGTAATAACTTCATCGGTAATGTTTGAAGCTTCCAAACCAACTTTGAAATTATCATTAATGTTATAAGCTAGGGAGGCATCAAGTTGTCCAGTATCAGTTGCATACACAGGAGCAAAGTGATCCGCATCTCTACGAGTTAGCAAGTACTCAGAACGCCAACTGTATGCTAGACGAGCAGAGATATCATATTTCTCGTACATTAACGCAAAGTTAAAGTTGTCATCTGAATATCCAGGTAGCCCCAGATCAGTAAAGGTTCTAAAGCTATTTCGGCCACCTTCACCACCAGAACCTTCACCAAACCCTTGCTTATCATTAATCCCAGATTGGTCAATATAAGTATAGTTTGCCGACACACCTAAACCGCTAAGTGCTCCCGGGAGGAAATCAAAGAACTGGCTATAGGCCATTTCGATCCCGCTAATATCCCCTCCATCAGTATTAATATCCTGCTGAAACGCAACAGTTTGCTCAACACCACTTTCAGGGTTAACCACTTTTTGATTGTAAAGTCGTTGTCGAATAATATTGTCTAGCTCTTTACGGAACAAACTTACAGTTAACGAACCCGCATCAGCAAAATACCACTCCGCAGTGACATCCATGCTCAAGGCCTCTTCAGGCTCGATATATGGATTCCCAGCCTCACCAGAGAATGAAATGCTATTAACAACACCTGGCCCGGACTGCGAATTATCATATTCCACACTCTTAGATAGTTTCTGATAGTTGCGGAAATTCCTAAAGATTGGCATATAGACATTTTCAGATATTGCCAAACGGGTTATAAAGTCATCAGTCCAAGAAACACTTAAGTTAAAGCTAGGCAGCACTTTAGTGTACTTATCGCCCTTAACCGTTGCTGGCTCAGTCTCCGCACTATTGGCGAAAGCATTTTCATCTGGGAAGTTTGCCGCGACATAATCCCCAATACTTTGATTAGATGCCTCATCCCAACCGAACGCGACTGGAAATAAAATTGCGCCTGTAGAGCTTACCTGCCATGAAATATATCTAGCACCAAAATTACCTTTAACAGGGAAGCGCACATCATCAAAGGAGAAACTACCCTGCAAATACAACTCCATACGATCTTCATTTGTTTCAGTAATTTCCGATTGGAGATACTTACCATCCACAACGTTATCACGCCCAGAAAGATCAGTAGCAGTATTACTGTATGGCATATCTTGCTCGAACTGTCTTAAGGTATCCGAGAAACCGCGAACCATATCCATTCTAGGAAACAGGAATGACTGATCACCATTTAACAATCCACCGCCATGAAAATCGTTAGCACTGAACGTGTAAGCTTCGAAATATTCAGGGTGGTATAGATAACTACCTTCAAATGGAAGCTCCCACCAAGTTCCCCATGGGTTATCCGCATCCGTTGTATCGGGATCCCACCAACCGGCCCAAGGCGCACTCACTTCACCCCAGTTCCAGTCGGAATCTTTTGCCGTCTGGGTTTTATCTGACAAATAAACGCCGGTTTTAAACTCAGAGAACCAAGAACCCTCAAACTCATACGTTAAATCAAACGTAAAGGCAGTTGAATTTGCTTCAATATTCTCCTCTTTATCCATGGAAGAATAAATGAAAGCTTGCTCTGGAAATGCTGGATTAACTGTGGCATCGGGATAACCGATGCTGGAGATATCACTCCCAGACAATTGAAATGTGGTTGAAGTAACAGCATTAAATACCGAACGATCATACTCAACATTGGTTGGCGCATACGTACCATTTGCATGCCAGCTATTTACAGGGCGCATTTGACTCGATAACGAGTAGTCAACAACATTGTTTTTCGATTCAATTCTTTGAACATCGAAATCAAGTGTCAGAGCGTCCTCAGGCTTAATTTTGATATGAAGACTAGTATCTTTAATATCAGTGTCAGTCTTTCTCCAACGAGTCTGCGCGTTCAACCACGTTGTGTACAGTTCTCCGCCCGTCATAAAGCCATCGCTATCGAACTGAGAATCGACAACTATAACTTCTGCTGGATCAACCTCATAACCACGTGTACCAGCCCAAATTACCCTCTCATCCCACTCAAGGCTTGCATCAGAATAAATATGCTCAAGAGTTAATTCGACTTTTTCACTCGGGTCTGCCCACTGTAATGAAGTTACAATACCTTTTCGTTCTCGAATGGAATCAGATGAACGAATTGTAGTACCAGAAGGAGCATAGAGCTTTTGCCCTTCGTAACCGGGAATTTCAGTCCCACCTGGCGCAAAATAATCAGTCTCGTTAGCCTCGGCACTACGCTCGTAGTAATTATCAATACCAGCACCATCACCACGATCTTTAAATTCCGAATCAGTCGCTCCGAACAGGAATCCGATTTTCCCGGCATCCCCCTCCCAAACATTGCTAAACATACCTGTTATGACTGGAGTCCATTCTTCACGATGATCCCCATAGGTTCCTTTCAAGCTTGCAAATATAACTTGCTCGTCACTATCAAAAGGCTTTCGCGTGACAAGGTTTACTGTACCCGCTACACCACCTGCAATTAAATCCGCGGTCTGATTCTTAACAACCTCTACACTACCTAGTAGTTCTGCAGGAATATCAGAGTATCCTAGACCGCCGCCATATGCCCCTGCACTAAATGCGTCTCGTCCGTTAATTTCACTTCTGACACGCTGCAAACCACGAACGATTACACCGGAACCCTCCGAGGAAAAATGGTTTGGATCTTCCGCACTTGAAAAGCGATCCATTGTTACACCAGGGATCCGCTGCAATGCCTCTGTCACCGATTTATCAGGTAATGCTCCAATATCTGAGGCCGTAATCACGTCCTTAACCGTGCTCGCCTCTCTTTTTAAATCCTGAGAGGACATGATACTGCCCCTCAGGCCATAGACGATTACCTCTTCATCTATCACGCCATTATTTACGGCTTCTTCTTGAGCGTAGGCAAATGAAGTCGCCATACTTGCTGCTGCGGCACTAACTGCCAGGCCGAGCAACCTTCGTTTGAATTGAACAGACATTTTACAGCCCCCTATATAGTAGCTTTTTTGTTTTTGAAAGTTCAGTGTATAAAAAATATCTTATTATTAAGTAGTACTTTTCAGGCACATATATGTACGTATCCACCAGCATTACCTAAAGTAACCACTTTTAAATCAGTACCATGAGTACTGCTACAACATCAATAGTTTGCGTGACCTATTTCACGAGTTGCGATGGTATTTGTTCTTATTTAAAAACCATTTTTTTACAGCAATCTCTTCTATACCCACTAAGAGTAGTACATTTCCGCTATATCCAAACAACAGTTCGAATAGATTTTGTTTGCATCCCATCACTTCATGTAACGTTTCAACCTAGTCCACTTATTTCATACTGATGAAGGGAAACGAGAGCCAGCGAAACCTCAAGTGCACCGTTTATCCGCCAATAAAATCTTAAGTGTTGAAATAAATACATCCATTGTGTATATATAAAGACTACACCCAAACAACCAAAAGCTCCAGTATATTTGAGCCTACGAACTTCAGACGAGTGGTGATCAACATGACAGCGGCGAGTAAACCCTTCCGGGAAAAGGTGCTTCCATCGACCAATTCTTCTTGGCGCTTCTGGCGTTATGAAGGCACATCCATCCCATTTAACTGGCATTACCACCCGGAATACGAAATAACATTAACGCTCAACAGCCATGGCCACAGATATGTTGGCGACTGTATAGAGCAATATGAAGAGCTTGATCTGGTGTTTGTGGGACCTAACCTACCGCACACTTGGTGTAGCCATCATTCTCTTGATGGGCAAACCCAACCAGTCTATGTTGCCCAAATTCCAGCCAGCTGGCTTGAGTCAATGACTGATACCATGCCAGAGTTTGAGGGCGTCCGGCATCTATTGGCACTATCCAAACGCGGTGTAAAATTCAGCTACGGCAAAGCCAAGGAAGTCCTCAATATCTTTGACAGCATGCATACCGCCGACCCCATGAAACGATTTATCGGCCTCATGGAAGTGCTTAAATGCATGCTTGAGGAAGAGAACCCAGTCACCCTATCAAGCAGTAGCTTCAGCTTCACCCTGAAAAACGACATAGCTAACGACAAGATCGAAAAGGTTATTCAATACATCCACGACCATTACACAGAGAACCTAACGGCCGATCAGCTCGCAGACGTTGCTCACATGAGCACAAACCACTTTCACAGGTTTATTAAGCAAAGAACGGAACAAACCTTCACCGAACTAGTAAACCAACTTAGAGTAGGTAAAGCCTGTTCACTGCTAATTAACAGTGACCTTCCCATTTCAACAATCAGTGATTTGAGCGGCTTCAATAACACGTCGAACTTCAACCGCAGGTTCCTACAGTTCAAAAAATGTACCCCAAGCCAGTTCCGCAAAGCATTTTCAGGAAAAATGAGCAGAAAAGCAGCATATGCCGTGTAATTTAGCACCAAGCTGATCCGAACTTCGGCAATTGAGTTCGGATCTTCGCTAAATTTCGCAAAGCCATCCAATTTACATAGACAGCGCCATTTAAAAGAGGCACAATCGGCCTCATCTGGCAATTTTCATGCAGTTTGTGGAAGTTCGCCGAATTTCACTGATAAATGCGAATCATTAAATCAGCAAGGCGGTTGGCAATGGCGACGATCCTAGTTTTACATGGGCCGAACCTAAACCTTTTAGGTACCCGCGAACCAGAAATATACGGCTCAGATACTCTGAGCGGCATCAATCAGGCATTAACCATTCAAGCAAAGGACGCTGGCCATCATCTTATGGCCTTGCAGAGCAATGCCGAGTATGAACTCATTGATCGAATTCATGATGCAAAACTGGAAGCGGTTAATTTCATTATCATCAACCCCGCCGCGTTTACACACACCAGTGTTGCGATTCGGGATGCCTTAGCTGCAACTGAAATTCCATTTATCGAATGTCACTTATCTAACGTTCACGCACGTGAAGAGTTCAGGAAGCATTCCTACTTTTCAGACCTTGCTCAAGGCGTGATCTGTGGCTTCGGAGCGCAAAGTTACACCCTGGCTTTACAAGCAGCCATTCATTTTATAGACAAACAAAACGGCTGAGTTTGCAAAGAAAAGCAACATGCAACCCAGCGCTACACAATTAAATCGAGTCATATCGTTTAAGAATACTGTAATCGAGAGGATCTAATGGACATTCGTAAAATTAAAAAACTGATAGAGTTGTTAGAAGAATCCAATGTCGAAGAGCTTGAGATAAAAGAAGGCGAAGAATCTGTTCGCATTAGCCGGGGATCTAAAGGTTCGGCTCAAGCCGTCCAAACTCTTGTTCAACCTGCTGCAGCCCCTGCACCCGCTCCTGTTGCCGCACCCGTTGCTGCACCAGAAGCCCCTGCCCCGGCAGAACCAACGGGCCATCAGGTTAAGTCACCCATGGTGGGAACATTCTACCGCTCACCTAATCCTGGCTCGCCCGCATTTATTGAAGTCGGCTCCAAGGTAAAAGCTGGCGATGTTATCTGCATCGTGGAAGCAATGAAAATGATGAACCAAATCGAAGCTGACAAATCCGGTATCGTTGAAGCGATCCTTCTGGAAGACGGTGAACCCGTAGAGTTTGACCAACCATTGGTTGTTATCGCCTAACCCCAGAAGAGGAACGCACTATGTTCGAAAAAGTTCTCATCGCCAACCGAGGTGAGATCGCCCTTCGAGTTCTCCGAGCCTGTAAAGAACTTGATATCAGAACCGTCGCCGTTTACTCCACGGCCGACCGCGATCTCAAACACGTATTACTCGCAGACGAGTCAGTTTGCATCGGTCCAAATTCATCGCTGGAAAGCTACCTCAACATCCCTGCGATTATCGCAGCGATGGAAGTAACAGATTCTGTCGCTGTTCACCCGGGTTATGGTTTTCTGGCAGAAAACGCTGACTTTGCTGAGCAAGTTCAAAAAAGTGGCTTTCACTTTATCGGC
Organism: Teredinibacter sp. KSP-S5-2; assembly: GCF_032773895.1. NCBI lineage: Bacteria > Pseudomonadati > Pseudomonadota > Gammaproteobacteria > Cellvibrionales > Cellvibrionaceae > Teredinibacter > Teredinibacter sp. KSP-S5-2. Next base: position 3,870,237 of record NZ_CP120416.1, read on the forward strand.
CCAGACCCCAACGTCATTCGTATGATGGGGGATAAAGTTGCCGCAATTGATGCAATGAAAAAAGCTGGCGTGCCCACCGTACCAGGCTCAGATGGCCCGTTACCGGATGACAGAGAATACTGCCATAAAATGGGTAACGAAATTGGCTACCCTGTCATCATTAAAGCTGCCGCAGGCGGTGGCGGCCGCGGTATGCGTGTTGTTCATACAGAGTCTGCTCTTTGGAGTTCCATTCAGGTGACTAAATCGGAAGCAAAAGCCGCTTTTGGTGACGACACCGTATACATGGAGAAGTATTTGCAAAACCCGCGTCACGTGGAGGTGCAAATTATCTCTGATGGCCAGGGAAACACCGTGCACCTGTTCGATCGAGACTGCTCATTGCAACGTCGACATCAAAAGGTTCTGGAAGAAGCTCCAGCACCTCACATCGACCCGGAAGCTCGCGAGCAAGTATTCCAATCTTGTGTGAACGCCTGTAACGAAATTGGCTATAAGGGCGCAGGAACATTCGAGTTCTTGTATGAAGACGGAAAATTCTTCTTTATCGAAATGAATACCCGTATTCAGGTTGAACACCCAGTGAGCGAAATGATTACTGGCGTGGATTTAATTCGAGAGCAAATCCGCGTTTGTGCAGGTCAAAAACTCAGCCTTAAACAGGAAGAAATCAAATGTAACGGCCACGCTTTCGAATGCCGTATCAACGCAGAAGATCCAAAGTCATTCCTGCCCTCTCCAGGAAAGGTTGAGAAATTCCATGCTCCTGGTGGCTTGGGTGTACGCGTCGATTCACATTTATATGGTGGCTACAGCGTACCGCCCTACTACGACTCCATGATTGCCAAAATCATTACTCACGGTGAAGATCGCACTACAGCATTAAAGCGTATGGAAATTGCATTGGACGAACTAGTGGTAACGGGAATTAAAACCAACACGCCGCTACAAAAAGAATTGGTTCGTGACAAGGCGTTTGCTGAAGGCGGTGTCAACATTCATTACCTTGAGAAAAAACTTGGCCTTTCATAAATTAGAAGGCTCTTTGTTCACTATCCCCCGGAAACTGCGCCTGTTTAAGGCGCAGTGTTGTTTTTATGGCATGGCTACAACTACGAGTTAATTGCTCACGCGAATCCGCCCCAAATTGCGAAAAAGTCCTAGAGACCTGTAACGCGCTAGCCGTTACTCTGGAAGACAACGCGAACCAGCCCATATTCGAACCCGAATTAGGCGAAACACCACTTTGGCAGGAGACTCGTGTCACAGGGCTATTTCATGCAGACATGGACACCGATGCGCTATTAAAAAAAGTAGCGGATGAACTAAAACTGCCTATTGATAATCTGCACTGGCATATCCTGGAAGACAAAGACTGGGAACGGGAATGGATGCAACACTATCACCCCATTCAATGCAGCAACCAATTTTGGATATGCCCCAGCTGGACTGCACCTCCAGACCCTAACGCCTGCAATTTATTACTCGACCCAGGCTTGGCATTTGGCACAGGCACACATCCCACTACTTTTTTGTGCTTACAGTGGATTGCAGAGCAAGCAGAGCAAAACCCTGACTACTACCAACAAAAGGTAATCATTGATTACGGATGTGGCTCGGGCATTCTAGGTATTGCCACCCTGTTACTCGGAGCACCATTGGTTTCAGGCGTCGACATTGATCCGCAAGCACTCATCGCAACACGGGAAAATGTAAAGCGGAACAATATTGAACAGGAACACTTTCCCGTTTTCCTGCCCAACAAGTTCAATAGTCCATTAGCAGATATCTTATTGGCCAACATTCTCGCCGGCCCTCTCGTTGAACTCGCTCCAACATTCGCCAGCCACCTGAAAGCAGGCGGAAAGCTGTGCTTGTCAGGCATACTGACAACACAAAAAGAGGCTATTGTTGAAGCCTATAACGAAGCATTTGTTATAGACGAAACACGCGAGAAAGATGGCTGGATTTGCGTTCTGGCAACAAAAAAATAAGAATGCACCATAATTTGGTTACAATGACATAAGAAGCGTGACGTAGCACGCTGTCACAGACCGATAGATAACCGCTAAAATAGCTGGTTAACAATAACAGAATTTGCGTTTTAACTGTCCTAGGAAGTATTTTACAGACACAATGTCAAGCTCAATTACTCGCTGCCCGAAATGCTCTACCTGTTTCCGAATTAGCGATTCCCACCTGAATCTTGCTAAGGGGTCGGTGCGTTGCGGATCCTGCTTACATGTATTTAACGCAAAAGAACACCTGGTCAAATCCAAAACAGCTCAACCAGAACCTCAACCCTCGAATGCAGCAGATCCTGATGACGATCTGCTAATCAGTGATGACATGGAAATCTCGGATACTCAAGAGGGAGACGGCCTTGGAGAAAAGTTCAACACAGACTTCAACGATAACATTCTCTACAGCAGCAATATCAGCAAGCAGGAAACAAATCTGTTTGAACGAGAATTCAAAGACAATGATGATGATGACGAACTGCAATCCGATGAGTCTTGGGCGCTGGATTTATTGAACAATCCAGACAAAGACGAGACGCAATTAAGGAAACAACAAGTTGACGCTGAAGAAGAAGCAGACCATTTCGATGATGAAGATGCTTATGAAGAGCACGAGGAAATAGAAGAAGAGCCTCAACACTACCAGAGACAACACATCACTTCCGCCTTCCAAATAATAGAAGAGCAGGAAGAGACCGACGAAGAGATTCGCAAAGTGTTGTTTGGGGACGACGACCCGGACTTTACGTCCAGGCAGCAAAACGACATTTCAGAGATCACCTATCCAAGCAACCCAGGGGACAGAATGCCCCCGAGTAAAAATACAGTGTATCTGGACTTCGAACCCGAGCCGGTGGAGATGGCATGGAAAACCCACAACCCACTATGGGATTCGAAAGCACTTTGGGGAAGCCTTTCTCTACTTGCAGGACTTATCATCCTGACCCAGATAGCCTGGCTAAAGTTCGATACCCTAAGTCGTGTATCCCCCTATCGAGCCTATTACCAAACCGTCTGCTCTGTTATCGGCTGCCAGTTACCCGAACTTATTGATTTATCGCGTATCAGAACGGCAAACCTAGTAGTCAGAAGTCATCCCTCGGTACCCGGTGCCTTGATCGTCGATACCGTTCTGCAAAACACTGCCGACTTTCCCCAACCCTTCCCCACTCTGGACTTAATCTTCACAGATTTAAACAACCAGACTGTTGCAGCCAGGCGCTTTGCCCCCGAAGAGTATCTCGGCGGCGAGATGGCAGGCAAAAAGCTTATGCCAAGCAAACAACCTGTCCATATTGCCATTGAAATTGCGGATCCTGGACAATCCGCAGTTAGCTACCGCCTCACAGTTGCCCACTGATAACGCTATACCCAACGGGTAGGCAAAACACTTTCAGCGCCAACCGTTCGGGTTTTTGATCCAGATTGCAGCACTTTGCGATTCCTCACCATCAAGACGCATTTTTAACCAAACTGGTCAAATTATGTGTTTTCATTCGATCCGAAGAGGAGTATCATTCCCAACCCTTCGTGAGGGATCGAAAAGTCACTTTTCCGCGACAAAATCACGCATCAATTTGTTATGATGCGCGCCGCTCACGAAGCGCAGCCTAACTGCAGACAAATCAAGCAGGCAATTCTTTTGGGGGAGAGTCGTTTGTTTTCCATAGGACCGTACAAAATTGCTAGTCGCGTACTTCTGGCCCCCATGGCCGGAGTAACTGACGCGCCTTTTCGCAAGATTTGTCAAAATTTTGGAGCTGGGCTAACCACATCGGAGATGGTTACAAGCAACACCCAGCTTTGGCAAAGCGACAAAAGTCGTACGCGCTTAAGCCGTATACCAGGCAGTGATAAAACCCCTTTTAGCGTGCAAATCGCCGGAAGTGACCCTTCCATGATGGCCGATGCTGCACAACAAAGCGTTGAACAGGGGGCAGATATCATCGATATCAATATGGGTTGCCCGGCGAAAAAAGTGTGTAAAAAACTCGCAGGTTCAGCATTACTTGCAAATGAAAGCTTAGTGGAAGATATATTGTCGACCGTAGTCAAAAGCGTTAATGTTCCCGTGACACTGAAAACACGCACAGGAACTTCGCAAGAACACAAAAATGCAACGCGAATTGCTGCTATTGCAGAAAATGCGGGCATTCAGGCAATCGCACTGCACGGAAGAACCCGCTCCTGTCGTTTTAAAGGCGAAGCAGAATACGATACTATTGCCGCCGTAGTCAGAGAAGTATCAATCCCGGTTATCGCAAACGGCGATATAGACTCCCCCGCAAAAGCCAGAGACGTTCTTGATTACACCAAAGCCTCGGCAATAATGGTCGGCAGAAAATCATTGGGAAATCCCTGGATTTTTCAGCAGATAAACGCCTTTTTAAACTCAGGCGAATTGCCCGCCATGCCCACAGTAGCAGAAAAGAAAAAAATTATTTTGCAACATTTACGCGGCCTTCACGCTTTTTACGGTGAGTATCAAGGCGTAAGAATTGCGAGAAAACACTTTGGCTGGTATTGCGAAAACATCCCGAATACCAAACCCCTAGTGAAGGAATTTAACACTTTAGAAACATCTAAATCACAAACTAATGCCGTTTACGAATTTTTTGAACGGTTTCATATTTACGAGGAAAAAGCAGCATGAACACAGCGGATACGCTTATCAAGGATAACTCTCACGGATTCTCAAGCCAACAGCAACAACCTGCTGAAGAGGCACAAAGCTCGCAGCCGTCACTGCGAGACAGCGTAGAAACGGCTGTAAACAACTATTTCCAACACCTTGATGGCCAAGAAGTAACGGATGTTTACGACATGGTTCTCGCAGAAGTTGAAACACCGCTTTTGGAAGTAGTTATGAAGTATACCCGTCACAACCAAACTAAAGCCGCACAGGTGCTTGGTTTAAATCGTGGCACATTGCGCAAAAAGCTAAAGCAATACGGCCTACTTTAATCTATTCGTCGCCAACATACATATTGTTCCGCGGCTAAGAATTAACGGGGGAACTGCAAGGTTCCCTTTTTTGTTTTGTTATACACCACAGGAATTAACTCCCCATGACAACCTCGACGGATTTCGTCAAAGTTAAGCGAGCTCTCATTAGCGTATCCGACAAAACCGGTATTGTGGAATTTGCTCAGGCCCTTCAACAAGAAGGCATTGAAATATTATCAACTGGCGGCACCTATCGCCTGCTAACAGAAAACAATATCAAAGCCACCGAAATTTCTGAGTACACCGAATTTCCAGAAATGATGAGTGGCCGGGTAAAAACACTTCACCCCAAAGTTCACGGCGGCATATTGGGACGTCGTGGTATCGATAATGAGGTAATGGCAGAACACGGCATTCTTGATATCGACATGGTAGTTGTAAACCTGTATCCATTTGAGCAGACCGTTGCCAACCCTGATTGCGACCTGCCAACAGCGATAGAAAATATTGATATCGGCGGCCCAACAATGGTTCGTGCCGCGGCAAAAAATTATAAAGATGTCGCCATCGTGGTGAACACCACAAGCTACGCTGATATTATTGCTGAATTGCAAATGAATAAATGCGCGCTGTCATTAAGCACTCGTTTCGATTTATCAGTAAAAGCGTTTGAACACACCGCAGCATACGATGGTGCCATTGCCAACTACCTGGGCAGTAAAACCAAAGAAACGGACAAAAAGTTTCCTCGCACATTCAACACCCAATTCGTCAAAGCACAGACCATGCGCTATGGTGAAAATCCGCATCAGGACGCAGCATTCTACGTTGAAAAAAACACCAAAGAAGCCAGTATTGCAACGGCGTTGCAGTTACAAGGCAAAGAGCTTTCGTATAACAACGTTGCCGATACGGATGCTGCATTAGAAACGGTAAAACAATTTACTCGTCCGGCTTGCGTCATTGTCAAACATGCCAACCCCTGTGGCGTTGCTGTTGCTGACTCGCTCCTCGAAGCTTACGAAAAAGCATTTGCAACTGACCCTGAATCAGCATTCGGAGGCATTATTGCTTTTAATGGCGAATTGGATGAAGCTACGGCTTCAGCAATAATCGAAAAACAATTTGTTGAAGTGATTATTGCTCCCCGAGTTAGCCCACAAGCATCCGAAGCAGTTAAAGCGAAGAAAAATGTTCGCTTGTTGGAATGCGGCGACTGGTCACCGGAACCGACCTCGGCATGGGACTTTAAACGTGTAACCGGCGGCTTGCTTGTTCAAGACCGAGACATTGGTGTCATCACCGAAGCAGACTTAAAAGTTGTCACCAAGCGAAAACCTTCTGAAGACGAAATCCGCGATTTACTCTTCTCTTGGAAAGTAGCCAAAATGGTTAAATCCAATGCCATTGTTTACGCAAAAAACAGCCAAACAATTGGTGTTGGTGCTGGACAGATGAGTCGAGTGAACTCCGCTCGTATCGCAGCCATTAAAGCGGAACATGCCGGACTGCAAGTTGAAGGCGCCGTTATGGCTTCCGATGCATTTTTCCCATTCCGTGATGGTATTGATAACGCAGCAGCGGTAGGCATTAAAGCGATCATTCAACCTGGCGGTTCGATGCGTGATGAGGAAACGATTGCAGCGGCGGATGAGCATGGGATTGCGATGGTCTTTACTTCTATGCGCCATTTCCGTCACTAGATAATTGTCTTTATTGCCCCTGCTGGCGTTGCTTATCAACTTCCGGTGCTCATTTGCCTCAAGCAAACTGCGCGCCGGATTTTCCAAGCGCCTAACCAGGGGCAAAAATACAAATTATCAAAAAACATTAATAAATGTTAGGTGCTGAATTTTCCGATTTACCAGATAAAAAATTCTCACCTTCCGATAAAAATAGTATTTAGGTTGAAGGTCATTTTTTGCCATCAACATTAGCTTTCTTGGAAATTAGGAATTTTTTCCGAATGCAAGGCAGCACTGCACGGAGAACCGCAACGTACACACAGTACGTGAGGATTCGAGTACAGCGCTAACGCCGCAGTTGGACAAAATAACAATTTCCCTCCCGCTAGGAGAGAAATATGAACATACTTATAATCGGCGGCGGCGGAAGAGAACACGCCCTAGCCTGGAAAGCAGCTCAAAACAGCAATGTAGAAAAAGTCTATGTTGCACCCGGCAACGCGGGCACTGCACGTGATGCAAAGCTGGAAAACGTCGACATCGACGTAATGGAATTCGATAAACTTGTCGAATTCGCCAAAGAAAAAAAAATTGAACTTACTATTGTTGGCCCGGAAGCACCACTAGTCGATGGCGTTGTTGATTTATTCCAAACAAACGGCCTGGCATGCTTTGGCCCAAGCAAAGGCGCAGCTCAATTAGAAGGATCTAAATCTTTCACTAAAGATTTCCTTGCCCGCCACAATATTCCCACGGCTGAATACCAAACATTTACCGAAGAAGATGAAGCCCTTGCCTACCTCAAAGAAAAAGGTGCACCAATTGTTGTAAAAGCCGACGGACTTGCAGCAGGTAAAGGCGTTATTGTGGCTGAAGATTTAAAAACAGCTGAAGACGCAGTCAAAGATATGCTTTCCGGTAACGCTTTCGGCGAAGCCGGTTGTCGTGTGGTCATCGAAGAATTTTTAACAGGTGAAGAAGCCAGCTTTATTGTGATTGCCGATGGAAAAAATGTTTTACCAATGGCAACCAGTCAGGATCATAAACGTGCAGGCGATGGTGATACCGGCCTCAACACAGGCGGCATGGGCGCATACTCACCAGCCCCCGTTGTTACCGACGAAGTTTACGCGCGAGTTATGGATGAAGTGATCATGCCAACCATTCGAGGTATGGAAGCGGAAGGGAATACCTATACCGGCTTTTTGTATGCCGGCTTGATGATTACCGAAGACGGCACACCAAAAGTCATCGAATACAATTGCCGTTTTGGTGACCCTGAAACACAACCGATTATGATGCGTTTAAAATCTGATTTGGTTGAACTCTGTCAGGCAGCACTCAACGGCTCCCTCGAAGGTAAATCAACCGAATGGGACGAAAGAAAATCTGTCGGCGTTGTACTCGCGGCTGGCGGCTACCCAGGTGATTATGAAAAAGGAAAAGTGATATCCGGTTTAGAAAATGCGGACTCTGATATCGCCAAAGTTTTTCATGCAGGAACAAAAATAGTAGACGGCCAAGTCGTTACCAATGGTGGTCGAGTATTATGCGCAACCGCTTTGGGTAACACGGTGACGGAAGCGCAAAAGAACGCATATGACCAAGCCAATAAAATAACCTGGGATGGTGTGTATAAACGCAATGATATTGCTTATCGGGCTATAGCCAGAGAAAAATAATTAAGTAAAGGCTCCATAAAGGAGCCTTTTTTTGTTTTTTTAATTTTATTGTGCTGTAACCGGGCAAACTCCGATTTCATCCCAAGCCATATCCCAATATATACCGGAACATGGTGAGTATGCCCAAGCGGCATCGGATGAACACCACCCTGCAATTTTACAACGGTAAATTTTACCATCACAGACAACTAGCTCATCCTGCGCAATAGCCAAGCCAGGCGAGTAAACCGGATATCCCAAACATGGATTAGATTCCATCACAGGAATCCTCTTAAATCTCGAAACGCTATTTCCTGAATCATCTGTAACCTTCAACGTTACCCAGTAGTCTCCCACTGTATCGAATACGTGAGTAACTTGCTGCCCCATTACTGAAATACCGCCAGGGAATAACCATTCGAAGGTTTGAATAGTTCCATCAGGATCAAAGCTTCCGACACTGTCAAAGACTATCGGTTGATTAATATAGCCAACATCAACAGAGTTGAAGGATACAATGGGTTTAGCATCAGTTGGGCAGGAAGGACCACCGCCACCGCCACCGCCATTCATGTCTGAACAGCTTACCGATCCAGAATAACGCATCTGCTGAATTTCTAAACCAGTTGACGTCCCATCACTAACAAGACGCAAATCAACGCTTCCCGTGGGCATCGAGAAATACAAAGTTTGTGACAATCCTGCAGTATGAGGGAATTTCACGTTATGCAACTCAGAACCGCTATCAAACACTTTGAGATGTTTTTCTACACCACTGTTATTGGTATAGGTAATACTCAGGCCTGCACTCATACTCAAACCAGGGCACATACCAACTACATGGGCATCGCCAAAATAAGCTGAAGAAGAAACACCTTCTGGGAAAGTTAATACCCCAGCCGTATTTGTTGCATCACTCCAACCACATAAATCATTACCATTGAAGTCATTTGAAAAGGAATGGCTAAACCCTCCCGAAGATCCACCACTCGAAGATCCACCTGTAGAAGATCCACCTGTCGAAGAACCACTTGTCGATGATGTGCTGCTGGTAGAAGAAGCTGTCCCCGAAGAGGACGTACTTCCAGTACTTGAGGTAGACGACGCCCCCCCGGTACTCGAAGTGGAAGATGTTGTGGTCGTGGAGGACGAACTGGAGCTGGAAGAGATTCCGCTACACGTATCCACTAACTGCCAAACGTCCCATTCTTTCGAATTGGTAAGTGGATCCTGACTTTGGTTCCACCATTTAGCCTGATATGCGCTGAACTCACGAATAACTTTATCACCACTAACGTACACATCAGAGCTCTGCCATTCTTCAAGTGATGAGCAATCATAGGCGCCAGCCATGTTAACGTGAGAGAGAACAAGGAGTGCAATACCAGCCTGGAATGCATTTAAGGTATTCAACCTCAATTTTTTTTTCATAGTAAAATCCTTTATTTAAACATTATTTTTATTTTCCAATTCTTACCTCGAAATGGCTGATTAAATTTATCACACCCACTCCGTTTTAAATGCAATTCTGGATGACGTTTTTGTAGTCAGAGATAACAAAAAACAAACAATTGTCTAAACCATCAATTATTAGGGCTCAAAAAAAGTCCTTTTGGCATAATTAGAAATTACGTTATACAAATCAACGAATTCATAAAACAATTATTGGGTTTTTCGCTTGGTGTTATAACGTAAATATGAAGGGTTTTGCGCACAAACAAGAACAATTATCATTACCCCGCAACAAGAAAAAACCTTAAGAAAATCAAGACTTTTGGTTTCCTTCTTTATCGGCAAATCAAGTCAAAGCCCTTTGATCTACAACATGGAGGTCCTACCCCAAAACGTCTACATTTACCCTAACCTTGAGGGTAGCTTCTCAAGTTGCAACTAACCCCTTTTTTCTGCGGAGGAAAACGAATGTCTCAAGCCGCTACTGCCAAGTCCAACCGCTGGCCAGCCAGGATGGATGTGGCGCAGAGTGTTACCGGCCTTATTCTCGGTCTATTTATGTGGGCGCATATGTTCATGGTATCCAGCATCTTACTGGGTAAAGATGCCATGTTCTTTGTCGCTAGAATGTTTGAAGGTGAACCTTTGTTCGGCAAGCCAATTCCAGCGCTTGTTAGTGGTTTTGCCTGTTTTATTCTTGCGCTTATTGCGATCCACGCTATTTGTGCCCTTCGCAAATTCCCAGGTAGCTACCACCAATACCAAACGCTTCATAAGCACATCGGTGACTTAAAGCACAGCGACACAACGCTTTGGTATGTTCAGGTTATCACTGGGTTCTTACTGTTTTTTATGGCGTCAGTGCACCTTTATCAGTTGATTATGCACCCAGCCGACATCGGCCCTTATGCCTCATCAGACCGTGTTTGGGGCGGCATGTGGCCACTGTATTTAATTTTGCTATTCGTAGTAGAACTCCATGCAGGTATCGGTTTGTACCGGGTTGCCATCAAGTGGGGTCTATTTATGGGTAAAAACCCCAAGGCAAACCGTAAACGATTGTCTGTTATGAAGTGGACGCTCACAGTGTTCTTTTTGACATTGGGCCTACTGACTTTAGGCGCATACATGAAGATTGGTATGGAACACGCGGATAGAGCCGGTGAAAGATATGTTCCCACCTATCACAGCACTGACATTAACCCAGCAGAAGCCACTCACTAGGAGCGAAATACAATGCAAGTAATTTATTCTGATGCTCTTGTTATCGGCGGTGGTCTGGCAGGTCTGCGTGCCGCCATCGGTATGAAGCGTCGCGGTCATGATCCAATTGTTTTAAGCCTTGTACCACCTAAGCGTTCTCACTCCGCAGCCGCGCAAGGGGGCATGCAAGCAAGTTTAGGTAACACCATCAAAGGGGAAGGGGATAACGAAGATGTCCACTTCCAAGATACTGTACGCGGTTCTGACTGGGGTGCCGACCAAGACGTAGCAAGAATGTTTGTTAACACTGCACCAAAAGCGATTCGTGAACTTGCCGCCTGGGGTGTGCCCTGGGGTCGTGTTCGCGGCGGTGACCACGAAAGTGTTATCGATGGAAAAAAAGTAACTCTGACCGAAAAGAAAGAAGCGCACGGCTTAATCGCTGCACGTAACTTCGGTGGCACCCAAAAATGGCGTACCTGTTATGTATCAGATGGTACTGGTCACTCCATGCTCTATACCATGAGCAACCAAGCCATCGCAGAAAATATTCCCGTCGTTGAACGCGCAGAAGCAATTTCATTAATTCACGACGGCGAGCGTTGCCACGGTGCCATCGTCCGCTGCTTGATTACCGGCGAACTCACAGCCTATGTAGCCAAAGCAACCTGTATTGCGACTGGTGGTTTTGGTCGAATTTACCGAACCAGTACCAACGCCGTAATTAACGAAGGTATTGGCGCTGCAATTGCCCTCGAAACCGGGATTGCAAAACTCGGTAACATGGAAGCAGTGCAATTCCACCCAACCGGTATTTTCCCAGCAGGTATCCTAGTAACTGAAGGTTGTCGTGGTGACGGTGGTCTATTGCTCGACAATAAAGAACATCGCTTTATGCCCGACTACGAGCCAGAGAAAAAAGAACTGGCTTCCCGTGACGTTGTATCTCGCTGTATGGAAACCCATATCGCACGCGGTAATGGCGTTCAGTCTCGCTTTGGTGAGCATTTGTGGTTGGATATCCGTCTTCTGGGTAAAAAACACATCGAAGGCAAGCTACGTGAAGTAAAAGAAATTTGTGAATACTTCCTTGGTGTCGACCCAATTAAACAGTTAATTCCTGTTCGTCCTGCTCAGCACTATTCAATGGGTGGCGTAAGAACCGACTACACTGGCCAGTCTCCAACATTGAAAGGTCTGTTTTCCGCTGGTGAATCCGCATGCTGGGATATGCACGGCTTTAACCGCCTGGGTGGTAACTCTGTGGCAGAAACAGCGGTTGCAGGTATGATCGTGGGTGAAACCATGTCTGAATACCTTGAGTCCGACGCTGGTGACATTAAAGTATCAACAGCATTGGTTAAAGATTTCTTAACCAAGCAGGAAAAAGAGCTGGCCGGATACGCTAACTCTAAAGGTAATCGCAACCCATTCCACGTTATCCGTGAAATGCAGGAGACCATGTCAAAAGACGTGGCGATTTTCCGTAGCGAAGACCGTTTGAACGCTGCAATCGAAAAACTGACTGAACTTCAACGTCAGGTTGCAGATATCAAAGTAAACAGCTCTGCAAAAGGTGCGAACCCTGAACTTATGGCGGCATATCGTGCGCCTAAGATGTTAAAACTGGCTCTATGTGTTGCCCAAGGTGCGCTACAACGTACTGAAAGCCGTGGCGCGCACTTCCGTGAGGATTACCCTCTACGTGACGATGCTAACTGGTTAAACCGTACTCTTGCTTCCTGGAAAGAAGGCGACGAACTTCCAAGCCTTGAGTATGAACAGCTAGATGTGAAAACCATGGAGTACCCACCCGCATGGCGTGGCTACGGTGCAAAAGAATGGAAAGAGCATCCAGAGACAGCAGCACGTCAAGCCGAAGTGGACGCGGTCAAAGAAAAACTCAGCGACCGTTTTGCAATCCAAAATGAACTTATGCCCTACGAGCACAAGCTACCCGAACTTTTACGTAGCCGAAATGAGCGTTTAGGCGAAAAAGAAGGGCAATAAGAGGAGTCCGTTAATGAGTAATACAATTCCTGCAAAAAATGTTGAAGTCGCAAGAAAGTTAAAATTCAATATTTATCGCCATAACCCTAAGGATGAGAACAGTAAGCCCTTTTTTCAGACTTACGAAATTGACGAAGCGGATTCCATGACGTTATTCATCGCGTTAAGCGAAATTCGCGAAAACCTGGATCCAACAGTACAGTTTGACTTTGTATGTCGCGCGGGTATTTGTGGTAGCTGTGCAATGCTAGTGAATGGCCGTCCAAAACTGGCTTGTCGTACACTAACCAAAGACCTCCCTTCAGAAGTGACTCTTGCTCCTCTACCCGGCTTTGAGCTAATTGGGGACCTTTCTGTGAACACCGGTAAATGGATGCGTAACATGTCCGAGCATCTAGAAACCTGGATTCACAATAAGGAAAAAGAGAACTTCAACGTAATTGAAGAGCGAATGGATCCAGATAAGGCAGAGGAAATCTACGAGCTTGAGCGTTGTGTTGAATGTGGCTGCTGTATTGCGGCATGCGGAACAGCTCAAATGCGTAATGACTTTGTTGGCGCTGTCGGCATCAACCAGCTTGCACGCTTCAGTATCGACCCAAGAGACGACCGGGACGATGCCAAGTTCTATGAAGTACTTGGAACTGACGAGGGTGTATTTGGTTGTATGACACTGCTTGGTTGTGACGATATGTGTCCGAAGGAATTGCCTTTGGCTCAACAAATCGCTTACATGCGCAGAAAAATGGCTAAAGCCGAAGTGTAATCTGCCATTTTATTCAAATAGAAGCCCGGCCTAGCGCCGGGTTTTTTTATGTCCGACACAGAAAAATACAACCCGTATAAGCCAAATCTATACCATAGTAATAGCCCCTTTCACTCACAGCACTCATTACGAAACTGATCAAAATACCACCTATATAAGACATACTTGTTTTATTTTTCACTCACCTTAGCCATGCTAATTTTTAATGACCACATTATTGTTGTAATAAAAGGTCGGTCATGAACAAATTTATTCCTACCCTTATTCTGTTACTTTCCCTGTTTGGATTAGCCTCCTGCCAAACACAAATAAGTAAAGATGTTTTTTCTGGTTGGAGCACAAGCGAAGTCAAAACACTAAAAACAGTTAACGATGATTTCACGGATTTACGGGCATTCGGTGATGCTATCGGCGATAAACGCATTGTTATGCTCGACGAACTCACCCACGGTGAAGGCAATATCTTTGCTTTAAAATCCCGCCTAATCGAATATCTACATAAAGAAAAAGGCTTTGATGTTTTTGCTATAGAAAGCGGTATTTTCGATGTGCATAACATTTGGCAAAATGAGAAAACACCCATCGCACAACAAGCTCCTGGCAATATTTTTTACATGTATGCCAACAGCAAAGAAGTCATTCCCTTATTCAACTATATCGACTCCACCCGAAGTAGTGATCGACCGCTAGAACTCGCCGGTTTTGATGGACGACTCAGCGGTGAGCTTTCCAAAAATATGCTCACAGCAAAGTTTGCCGAATATCTAAAATCCAAAAGCCTCTCAGACGAACAACGATCAACCTGGGAAGGATTTTCTACCATGGCAAGCGACTTGCTAAACGGTAAACTCAATGATGCAACACCCGAAGTGCAAGACCGTTTTTTTCAGGGTGTAAGTCAATTACGTGACGTCCTCGCTGATGACAGAGTCCCTTCCAGTGACCCGTATAATTCTGATTCCTACTGGCGACAAATAACCGATAGTTTAGCCAAAATGGCTGAAGTCTATTGGGGAATCAAGGAATTCCACGAACATGATCTGGTAATGGCGGACAATATTGATTGGATGCTAACCAAGGCTTACCCGAACAAAAAAATTATTCTCTGGGGACACTACATTCATCTCAATAAATACGGCAATTACGCAGAGTCATTAACCAACCCGGATAAACCCGCTTCAGAATATACTCGCGTTGATAACTTGACTTCTGCACTGGCAAAAAAATGGAAAGACGAAATCTATGTCGCGCACTTTACTGGAAGCCACGGCAGTTACATCGAATTCAGAGACATGAACACCGGCCATTTTTCAACCCGCGATAAAGCGCTTCTGGAAAATATAATCAAACCGGAAAATAGCGATACAGCTGTATTCGTGGACACTTCTACTACAGATCTCAATGCACCAGAACTGAATAAAATAAAAGTGTGGTCTCATGAATACAAAACCAAAATGCCACTTCGGGATGCACCCGACTACTGGGACGGCGTGTTTATTTTCCCGCAAATAACACCTGTGGATTACAATTATTAAGGTATTCTATGTATATAGGGCAAAACGCCCTATATACCCCCGTTCTTATTTTGGGCAAAACTCGCCATACCGACACAAACTATTCAGACATCAACTGCCCCAGTATTTTTCCAACCAACATATCGTCTACATGCCCCAGCTGGTTAACGCGAATTAAACCTTGTTTATCAATAATGATTAAGCTCGGAGTGCCGTTTAATCGATATGCGGACATTGTTTGGGGAATCGTAGAATCAGTTGATGCTTGATCTACCGCCACCGGGAAAGCCAACTTATATTCGTGAATAAACACATTTAATGCGTCAATGCCCATCACATCATGATGTTCAAACACGGAATGCAGCCCAATAAGAAGTATTTCTTCCGAAGAAAAAAGTTGAGACATTTTTTTGGCTTGCGGAATGCAATAGCTGATACATCCTGGGCACAACATCTGGAAAGCATAAATGACAATCACTTTCCCCCTATGCTCTTGAATACTCAGCTCCTTTTCAGTGTTAACCCAATTACTCACCTGAAGCTCAGGCGCATAAGTATGAATAAGAGGTTGCATATACACCACCTGCTAATAGGTGCCAAGCAACCTGCCTGGCACGAATCGAACTAAATCAAGCTGCTTTTACATCTTCAATAGATGCACCAAAATTAATATGAAAGACATTTCCCTCAATGACCAATGCAGGAACAGAAATAACGCCGCTCTTTTCAGCCTCTGCAATAAGTTCCGGTGAATCGCCAAGATGAACGACTTTCACCTCATACTCAGCCGGATTTAAGGCGCTTAGAAATTGCTGTTCAGCGGAAACACAGACGGGACAACCGGCATGATAGAAATAAGCTGTTTTCATAATTACTCTCCTAAGATAAAAATCGAATAGTGGTTATATTGCGCAATATAGTATCGAGTCGATACGACCATACTCTCAGCAAAATTACCCCTTGTCAACAAGGTTTTGACTCGATACCATTTCGGTATGACTTCCAACCTATACTCGATCATTGAACGACTATCCAACTTACTGCGCTCGGAATCCCGATCTCAAGGACAAGACCTCGGGCTTCAGCCAGTGCAGCACGAGGCATTGCATTACATATCACGATGTAACCGATATTCAGACACCCCCCAAGGCGTAACCGAATACCTTGGACTCACCAAAGGTACAGTCTCTCAGACTTTGAAAGTATTAGAGTCCCGAGGCCTGATAGAGAAGAAAAAAGACAGCGCAGACAAACGCATCACGCACTTGCAAATCACAGCCGCGGGAAGTAGCTACCTGACATCCACCACACCACCAGGAGACTTTCTTAAAGCTGTTGAGAGACTAGGACAGGAAAAAGTAACGGTGTTAAATGAATTACTCTGCGAGTTGCTAAAAGCGTATCAAACCTTGCAAGGCAGAGAGGGATTTGGGGTCTGCAAACAATGCAAATTTAATCAACGCAGAAAAGATGGGTTCTTCTGCGAGCTAACCCGGGAATCACTGAGCAGTGAAGATATTAGGCTTATTTGTAAAGAGTTTACCAAAACAATAAGTACTTAAAATAAATCTAAAGAGCATAAACGAAAAGAAAACATACCATAAGAGCGATATGAAAATATTCTCAAATGAAAACCAACATAAAAAACATCTCCATTCTCCATTAAAAAATTCATTAACATCTAGAGATCAAAGAAAAAACAAAAACCTAAAAAGAAAATACCGCGACAACATATCCGACACACAAACAAAAAAAACAATAAATATGACGTAGTTCTACAAAAATAATATCAACTGATATACCTTTTGACAAAGCAAAGAAATCGAGAAGGCAAGCATCTTTATCCCTACTCGCAGGATATGACTGAAACAGATATTAGATTTTAATAAAACAACTATAGTTGTTTGTTAAAAACCACCTCAAGACTGCGTTAACGCAAAATTGAGGTATCAATCATTAACAAGGGAGTTAATCAATGAGTAAAAAAATTACTATAATCGCGTTAATAGTCGTAGGTATAGCAGCGTCAATTGGTTCAGCTGTAGCTCAACCCCCTCCTCCTGAGTGGATATATCAGCAATGCATGGCATCGGGAATGTATACTGAAGAATACTGCAGAATGATCGCAGGACTCTGATTCTAATAGCTAGAAATAAGAAGTATTCAGCAATAAGTAGAATATGAGTTTTAATTCTGTTTAATTTCCAATTTGAGCTACTAAAGTATCATCTTTAGTAGCTCTATAAAAATATTTTTGCGAAAAGAGTACATTTTCAATTCATCCTGCCAGAAACGACACTAATTCGCATACACCGCTCTTTCACTTGCCCAGTGACGTAACTTAGCAATGTTTTCAGCCATAACAACGGATAAAGGTTGAGTTTTACATATCGCATCCATTATTCGGTCTGTATTAACGTTGGTGTTTCTAGCCGCAGCGGCGTAGGTTGCACTAACAATTGCCTGCTCGATTTCCGCACCGGTAAATCCTTCAGCGGCTTCAGCTAAAGTGCCGATATCGTAATGCTCTGGATCCAAACCACGTTTTTGTAAATGAATTAAGAAAATTGCCGAACGCATTTTAAGATCAGGTAAATCAACAAAGAAGATTTCGTCAAATCGACCTTTACGCATTAACTCTGGAGGAAGCTGACTGATATCGTTACTTGTTGCCACCACAAAAACCTGGCTACTTCGTTCAGACATCCAGGTTAACAACGACCCCAACAGTCTTTTAGACGTGGCATTGTCTGAGCCTTCTGTGGACATACCTTTTTCAATTTCGTCCATCCATAAGATACAGGGCGACATTAAATCAGCGAGCTTCAATGCCTCCCTTAAGTTTTTTTCCGTTTCCCCGACATATTTATTGTACAAAGCCCCCATATCCAGCCTCAGTAATGGCATACCCCATACACCGGCAATCGCCTTTGCAGCCAAGCTTTTACCACCACCTTGCACACCAAATAACAACACCCCCTTCGGAGGATCTAATTGGCTATCTCCGTCTTTTTGCATAGCATGCCGACGATCTTCTAACCATTTTTTCAGGTTAAACAGTCCCGCAACATTTTTTAGATGCTCAGTGCTGTATTCAAAATGCAATACGCCATCCATATCCATCAATTCAAATTTCGCACGGGTAATTTCCGGCAAGTCGGTTTCGGTAATCGCGCCGTCATCCGTTATCGCACCATGAGCAAGACGGCGAACATCTTGGTGGGGCAAGCCACGTAAGTTATTGACCAACTTCTGTAGCGTTGCATTATCGGTACGTATTTTGTGTTTACCATTTCTACTTGCCCACTTTTTCGCCTCTTCTCGAATAATATTTAATATCTCTTCGTCATTAGGCATAGATAAGCTGACAGAAACAGCAAAGCGGGTTAACTCAGGCGGGAGTTTCAAGCGATAGCTAAGCAGAATAATTTTGTGTGGATTGCTTTTATAGCCAAGAGCAATGTCCTTTAAATGTCGAACAATTTTGGGCTCATCCAAAAAGGGGTGAAAGTCGCAAAGAATAAACGCACTGGTTGGTTGTTTTTTGATAAATTGCAGTAGTTTTTCCGGTTCTGAATAATTCTCATCCTCTTTGGATTCGATACCAAAACCAAGGGGCCCTATCCCTTCAGATACAGACCAACGCATAGCGGGAATATTCGCCTGCCTGAACTGACTTTTCATTAATTCTATTGCACGTTGCTCGTCGTATGTTTCAACAACAATTAGTGAAATATTGGTTTTTAAAATTAAACGTAAGTCATTATTGTTCATAAAGCCGCTTAATGCCCCTGTCTTTTTATTTGTCTTTAGTATGAGCGTACACGCAGACAAAAAAAAGCCCCGACGAGTCGGGGCTGGCACCTTCACAACAAAGGCTAGCTTTTAAACTTTCTACGAGAAATGACCAGTCCAACCATTCCAATCATAACCAGGAACAAACTTCCATAATCAGGGGAACCAGCTGAAGCAGCAGAATTCATAATCATTGAATATTCAAAAGGAGCCGCAATTAGCACCGTTGACATAACCACTAAAAACGCAGTGATAAGTACTTTAGATAATTTCATATGTCATCTCCTATGTTTGAGTATCCAAATAACAGTCACACCTGACTGCACTCCCGTATTAGCAACATACGGGCCAACTTTTTTATGCAGTAAAATCAATTACTTATATCCACCCTCGCACTAAGATGTAAAATTAGCTGACAGACAAATACAGGCAAACAACACACTATTTGCATAGTCGAACCAGAACGGTATTATCACCAACACAAGCAGACCTCAATCTTTGAGCAACCGATATATGTCCTCACCAACAAAACTCACCGTTATCGACCTACTTATTGGTCAGTTTGATAACGCGTTACGCACCCTTTCAGATGGAACCCAACCACTCACCAGAGAGACGCCCAGCAATAGCATGGATGAGCTAGAACTGACGGATCACGAGAGAAAACACGCAGCAGGGCTAATGCGAGTAAACCATTCCGGGGAGGTGTGCGCTCAAGCCTTATACCAGGGACAAGCGCTCACAGCCAAGTTGCCAGAAGTACGCAAAGAAATGGAGCAGGCAGCAGACGAAGAAGTAGACCACTTAGCTTGGTGTGAAGAAAGAATAAGTGAACTGGGCAGCCACACTAGCTTGCTGAACCCGCTGTGGTACGGTTTATCTTTTGGTATCGGAGCAACTGCCGGCTTAATCAGTGACAAAATCAGCCTGGGCTTTGTAGCCGCAACAGAAGAACAGGTCTGTAAACATCTTGAAAGCCATCTGCAAAACTTACCTGCTCAAGATGAGAAATCTCGCGCGATTGTCAGTCAAATGCTGGAAGATGAAGCCAAACACGCCCACACGGCACTCGAAGCCGGCGGAGTGCGCTTTCCCGGCTTGATAAAAAGTGGAATGACCTTGATATCCAAGGCCATGACCAAAACCAGCTATAGAGTCTAGCCAGCCTTATTCAAACTCCCGAACTTCATAGCCGTGGGTAACCTCTACGCCCGCGGCTTCCATCATAATCGAAGCAGAGCAATACTTTTCCGCAGAAAGCTCGACCGCCTTCTTAACTTGTACCTCTTTGATACCCTGCCCAGTCACGATAAAGTTCATGTGAATTTTAGTAAACGGGGAAGGCACTCCTTCGGCTCTCTCTGCCGATAGCTCACAACGGCAATCAACCACCTTTTGCCTCGTTTTTTTCAAAATGCTCATCACATCAAAGGAGGCACAACCACCGAGGCCAATCAATATCATTTCCATTGGCCGAACCCCCATGTTTCGACCACCGTGATCGGGGGGACCATCCATAACAACGCTATGCCCACTCCCGGATTCACCCAAAAACATGGCTTCGCCAGCCCATTTAACAACTGCCTGCATGAAAATCACCCTAAGTTAAACGATATTTGCGGAATTTTGGCCGAAAGACTACCACATCATGAGACGTAAAAACTAAGCTGACAGATGAGTAACGCATTTTTTGCTGATAAAGGTGGCGTAATAATCTAACTGGATCACTTACTGAAAAACGCGACAACATAAAGTGTTCGGTTTTTTTACAGGAAAGCGTTATACTCCGAAGCTTATGAGGGTCTGAAACCTATGCAAATCAGGCTTTCAATTGAACAAAAATACACTGGATAAAATGTAGAGGGTACTATCTTGGTTGCTGTGTCATTAACGCCCCATATTCAAAACGTGGATGAGTTTTTAAGCCACTGCCATAGAAGACGTTATCCAGCAAAAAGCACGCTTATTTATGCGGGAGATAAAAGCGACTCTTTGTATTACATCATTAAAGGCTCGGTAACCGTTCTCATTGAAGATGAAGAAGGCCGGGAAATGATTGTAGCTTACCTTAATGATGGCGACTTCTTTGGGGAAATGGGCCTCTTCAACGAAGAGGAAGAGGAATCCAGAAGCGCCTGGGTTCGAGCTAAATCTGAATGTGAAATTGCTGAAATATCCTACGCAAAATTTCAGGAGCTTTCCGAAGAACATCCTGAATTTTTATTTGCCGTCGGCACACAAATGGCTCGCCGCCTGCGCAACACCACACGCAAAGTTGGCGACCTTGCATTTTTAGACGTAACCGGCCGGGTAGCACGAACCTTGCTGGATTTGTGTAAAGAACCGGATGCAATGACTCACCCAGATGGAATGCAAATCAAAATTACCCGCCAAGAGATAGGCAGAATTGTTGGCTGCTCACGGGAAATGGTTGGGAGAGTTTTAAAAACTCTTGAAGATCAAGGCCTGGTCTCTGTCAAAGGCAAAACCATGGTGGTATTTAACACTCGTTAACATAAAAAAGCCCGGCTCTGCCGGGCTTTTTAGTTCAACCTCTAACACTCAAACAAACATCTTTAAGCTGTTTCAAACAGCTCATTCAGTTTTTCTCCAGGGTTTTCTGCTCGCATAAATGATTCACCAACAAGAAAGGCATTTACGCCCCTTTCATGCATCACATTAACATCATCACGAACTAAAATTCCGCTTTCAGTCACCACAATTTTGTCCTGTGGAATATCTGCAAGCAAATCAAAAGTCGTCTGCAAAGAAACATCGAATGTATGTAAATTTCTATTATTAATTCCAACCAACTTATTGGGCAAATCCAGAGCCAACTCCAACTCTTGACGATCGTGAACCTCAACCAAGACATCCATACCCAACTCCAGAGCCTGTGCATTTAGCTCTTCTAACTGCGTTTTTTCCAATGCAGAAACGATCAACAAAATACAATCGGCACCAATAGCCCTCGCCTCGACCACTTGGTAAGGATCAACCAGAAAGTCTTTACGTATAACAGGCAACTGAGTCGCAGCCCGCGCCTGCATTAAAAAACGATCAGCTCCCTGAAAAAAATCCACATCAGTTAAAATAGAAAGACACGCCGCACCACCATGCTCATAGCTTTTGGCAATTGCCTCCGGATCAAAATCTTCCCTAATAACACCTTTACTTGGCGACGCTTTCTTTATTTCAGCAATAACAGCAGATTTATTTCTTTGAATTTTTGCTTCTATTGCATGAACAAATCCGCGGCATCCAGACTGTTCGCTTACCATGCCCTCCAAATCGGAAAAACTAATTCGCGAGCGCCGCTCAACAACCTCATCGTACTTACGAGCAATTATTTTTTTTAATATAGTAGGAGTGTCAGACACAATAAATACCTAAAGTAATTCTCTACGAGTAATTGAATTTATATATTAGTGAATTCAACCAGTTCTTTTATTTTTTCTTTTGCCAGACCTGAGGCAATTGCATCCTCAGCCAAAGCCACACCTTCTTTAAAATCAGAGGCAATGCCACTAACATAAATAGCAGCACCCGCATTAAGAGCGATAATTGAAGCCGCTTTTCTGGTCGTCTCGTCACCTTTTCCAGATAGAGCGTCCCGTATTAAATTCAGAGATTCCTCCGCAGTTGAAACAGCCAAACCACTAAGATCATCATATCCATGACCAAACTCTGCCGGCTCAATCGAATATTCACTGACCACACCGTCTTTAAGCTCAGCGATACAGGCAGGGGCAGCGACAGATAATTCATCCAGACCATCTTCTGAATGCACCACCATAACATGCTCACTACCTAACCGCCCCAAAACCTCCGCCAATGGCTTACACAATTTTTTGTCAAAGACACCCAATACTTGACGCTTAACGCCAGCAGGGTTCGTAAGCGGGCCTAACATATTAAAAATTGTACGCTGACCAAGCTCCTTACGCGGACCAATTGCGTACTTCATCGCCCCATGATGGGCCGGCGCAAACATAAAGCCGACTCCCAAAGTCTCAATAGCCCTGGCAACCACATCAGACGAGACTGAAAGATTTACACCCGCCGCCTCAAGTACATCAGCACTTCCCGTGGAACTGGAAACAGAACGATTACCATGTTTGGCAACCTTCCCCCCCGCTGCTGCCACCACAAACGCAGACGCGGTGGAAACATTAAACAAGCTGGCGCCATCTCCTCCCGTCCCACAGGTATCGATAAGATTATCCGCGGACACGTTTACCTTAGCGGCTAATTCCCGCATTACTCGCGCAGCCCCCACGACCTCGTCGATCGTCTCCCCTTTCATTCGTAAAGCAACCAGAAATCCGCCTATTTGGGCATCGGTTGCCTCTCCAGACATGATTGCACGCATAACCGAAATCATATCTTCTTCAGATAAGTCCTGGCGATTGATTACCGCCGCAATAGCTTCTCGAATGCTCATTATTCTTCTTCCATTCAATAAAAATACGCGAATCTGAAAAAGTTACGCGCTTAAAAAATTCTGTAATAGCAAATGACCGTGATCACTCAAGATTGACTCGGGATGGAACTGCACCCCCTCGATAGGCATTGTCTTGTGACGAACCCCCATAATTTCGTCAATCTCACCATTTTCATCTTCAGTCCACGCAGTAATCTCTAGCTCATTTGGCAAAGTTTCTTTTTCGATCACCAGAGAGTGATAGCGTGTGGCCGTGAACGGGTTCGCCAAAGAGGAAAATACGCCGGTATTTTTGTGATGGATGGGTGAGGTTTTACCATGCATCACCTGCCTTGCCCTCACAATTTTCCCACCAAAAGCCTGACCAATGCTTTGGTGCCCAAGGCAAATACCCAATATCGGCAAACGGCCTGCGAAACGCTGAATCACCTCAATGGAGACTCCAGCCTCATTAGGTGTACATGGACCAGGAGAAATAACGATTCGTTCTGGCGACATAGCTTCAATTTCGTCCACCGAACATTCATCATTACGGACCACTACCACTTCGGCATCAAGCTCGGTGAGATACTGAACCACGTTGTAAGTAAACGAATCATAATTATCTATCATTAACAGCATGGATATACTCACCATAGTCAAAAACGAAGCTGGGCATTATAGGTTGTCGAAGGAAAAAATTCAGCGAATAGCATAAACTCGTCCACCCCGCTCACCCACAAAAAAACGAATTGTCATCTAAATTTTTGTGTAAAAAACGCCAAAAACGTCGACTTACTTTACACTTGTAGTTATTTTTTTATATTCTGAGCGAGCTTGCCTCTAATAATTTATAAGACTTAGTTATAATAGGGTTAAGAATGTTGTTTTCTATGCCAACCTAAGCATAAGTAAACTAACCTATTTTTCGGCTTTTTTGGGTAGACATTTACTGATTTTCAGTGTTATTTCGCAACAAATAGTATATCCATACAAAAAACTGTGAATTTCAGGCGTTTAATACCTCTGTTTCTAACGACACAGAAATGTGACACGGTTCTCGCATATAAAGTTAACCAGTTTCTACATATTGAGTAGGAATGAAATGTGCATGAGTATAGACAAAATTGGACTTAATGCTGTCTTTCTAGACGAAAAAAACGAATCTCAGCTATGGCACCTAGATATAAAAAACCAGACCACTTGGAAGTAGTCCCTTCACGGGACGGTCATACTGTGCGCCCACCAAAACTTCTCAAGCACATACAACAACATGCCAGCGAAGGATTCGTTCGCTTAATTGAGCATATGTTTGCCGCAACAGACGACCTTTTCTACGACTTATCAAAAAGAGCGTCCAGCAACAACGAGGAAAACCTCTATTTTGAATCTATGCGAGAAATTCGCATCAAGAAACAAGGGGTAAGTAACGCATTCCTGCACGAGTTTGATAATTACTTTACCAGCCTGCTTAGCGATCAAGGCACAGAAGAACACCGTTCTGCTGAAGAAGAGCCTTCCAGCAGCAGTTTATCCCTGGTAGAGGGAGACGAACTCGAGATAGATCTGGCTTTGAATAACATGAAAGCCAGAACGCGTGACACATACAAAGAGGAATTGTATGAACTGACAATACGCCTGGATCACCTGTTAATGCAGTATGAAGTGACCGAGGAAAACAACCCTCTGGATCCTCAGCAACTGGCCAATGCCTTTGTTGATGCCTGCGAAGAGCAACTCAGCATTAACATCAAGACCAGGCTGATCCTGTTTAAACTATTCGAGAAGCACGTTCTCAAACAATTAGGCCATATCTACTCTGATGCCAACCAATTGCTAATTGATGCCGGCATCCTACCTAAAGTCCCTAAAAATCTCGACAACCGTGGTGCGGATAAAGCAGAGCCCCATAGCGTTTCGAGTGATGCTGCGATCGTTACTCCGAGCCCAGACCCAAGCCAACAGCAAATTAATTTTCGTCTGGATATAGGCTCTCTAAGCGCTTTAATGGCAAGCGCCCGCTCTTCCAATACGAACATCTTTGCAGCAAGCAGAGCGGAATCCGGTAATGGCAGGTTTCAGTATTACACCTATGCCAACAACCCCGGCCCACTTATGGCCTCACCGGAGCTGGCCGCACTTTTATCCAAGACACAGCCAATTGTCGATAAACAGCTCGCCGCTAACGACCCGAAAAACCTGGTTGGGGAAATCGTAAGACAACTATTGGCCCGACGCGATCCAGCTACACCACAAGCTCTTGAACAACCAGACGAAGACATTATCAATCTGGTTGCCATGTTCTTTGATACCATACTGGAAGATGAGAACCTGCCAATCGCGGTTCAATCCCTGGTATGTCGTTTACAGATTCCCATACTGCGCGTTGCCCTGAAGGATAAAACCTTCCTTACTAATGAGGAGCACCCTGCTCGCAAACTCATCAACGTGATCACCCATATCGGTATCAGTTTTGATGACACCAAACCACTTGAGCGCGACCAGTTGTACTTGAACATGGTTGAAGGTGTGCAAACCATCAACAGACAGTACAAAACCAACGAGCAAGTTTTCTCTACTGTTTATGACGACCTTAAACAGCAATGGGACAAAGAATCTCGTAAGTCCGTGGTGGTTGAGCAACGTATCCAACAAGCGGAAGAAGGCAAATCGAAAATCAAAAATGCCCGTGATTACGCACAAACCTCTCTTTACGAGAAAATGCGTAACACTGAGCTACCAGACGCAATCAGCAGCTTTCTGACTAATACTTGGTTGCAGGTACTAGTAATCACTTATCTAAAAAGTGGCGACAAAAGCCCCGAGTGGATTGAAGCAGACCAATTGGCCTCGGATTTAATTTGGCTATGCCAAAAACATGAAAGTGACCGCTCAATTGCCCGCGCTCAGCGTCTGACCCCAGAAGTATTAGACCGTATCGAGACTGGTTTGGAAGCCGCAATCGATAATCCGGAAACCCGTTCTTCGAAAGTTTCTCAGATTGAAGAAGTTCTCTCTAACCTAAACAACAACAGAGAGTCCATCGAATATCGCCAGTTGGATGAAAACCAGAAACAAACTCTAGGCCGCTCAGAAAGCGACCAAAAATCCTGGGAAGAAATGACTGCACTTGAGCGTCAGCAGTCTAAATACGAAGAGCTATCCAGTCAGTTTTACCTCAAGGCTAAGGACATGCCAGAAGGAGTCTGGATCGAATACACTGACGAACAGACCGGCACCATCACCCGCTGTAAGCTCAGTGCAAAGATAAATTCAGATACCTATCTGTTTGTGAATCGTTTGGGACTCAAGGTACTAGAAAAGACTCGCAGACAGTTTGCCTACGATATGCAATTTAAGCGCGCACGTATTTTGGACTCCACCCCAGTGTTTGAACGCCTAATGGATAAAATTGTTTCTCATCTTACTCAGGCAGCCTAATTAACAAGCCTCAAATGTCGGGGAACAGCAAAACAATAAAGTGCGTTCCTCGATATAGTCCCCCCCACTTTTTTGATATGCTTCCTTTTTTTGACTGGTAGTACCCCATGGAATTTAGTGTTGTTACACAAAATGCTTTTCTAAGCGCCGCAGGCCTCTCGTTTGCCTTAACCCTGGCGCTATTACTACTGACATTCCGCTCAAAGTATCACTGGTCTCTTCCTCTGGCCGCATTTGTACAAACACTCTGGTTAGTTACCCTCGCAGGCGTTAACCAGTGGTTCCAGATAAACCTGAAAATATTACTGTTCGCAGAAGCATTACACTATTCTCTCTGGCTACTTGCACTTATACAGGTGACACAGCAATTCAGCCCCAAAATACTGCCGGGCTCCTACAAATATTCGGTTATGAGTATTTGCTTTATCGCCATACTGTTAACCGGCACCAACACGCAAATCGATATACTCGGTTCAACACCTGCGACTCTGGTGCTCTGGCAAGGTATATTTCTCTCTATCGCAGGACTCTTAGCGGTTGAGCAGCTTTATCGCAACGTGCTTAACCTTCGGTTTATTAAACTACTCTGCATTGGATTGGGCGTATGCTTCGCTTTCGATGCATACCTCTTTTCCCAAAACCTGGTTTTTACTAAGCTCGGCCCAGATTTCTGGCAGATCCGTGCTGCCGTATCCATGGCCACCAGCGTACTTCTCGCCCTCGGCGCCCTGACGTTCAATCATGAAGAACAACAGTCAGTCCGACTGTCGCTATCCCGCCCTGTTGCGTTTTACACAACCTCACTCTCTATTGCAGGCATGATGCTGTGCGTATTAGCTATCGGCGGTTATTACGTACAAATAAAGGGTGGGAACTGGGGCACAATTATTTACACCCTTATTCTGGTTGGAGGCCTGTTAATCATCGCCTTTACCTTTATTTCCAGAACCTTGCGTGAAAACCTGAACGTATGGATCAATAAACACTTATTTAGCCATAAATACGATTACCGCGCAGAATGGTTAAAACTGATCAACCAGCTTTCTCAGCCAACGGAACCAGAAGAAGTTCCATCCCTGGCCATCAATGTAGTCTCCGACGTATTTAAATGCCATGGAGGAGCACTTTGGCTAATGCGCGGCAAAGTTCTGGTTCCAGTAAAGCAAGTACATATGGGAATTAACATCGCCAATGCTTTTGAACCGGATGACAGCCGATTCACCAAAGCTTTGCGCGAAGAGGAATGGGTGTTTTGCCCAAAATCCAGCGACCCGGAACTCTCCCAGAGAAACGAATACCTCCCGGACTGGATTTTAGATATAGAAAATCTCTGGCTGATACTGCCACTATTAAGCGAAACCCACTTGGTTGGATTCATGGCGCTGGCCGAACCCAAAACTGGCGCATCGCTTAATTGGGAAGACCTAGATTTATTAAAAACCGTGGGCAGACAAGTTGCTGCGTTTTTAAAACGACACGAACAATCAGAGCAATTAACCGAGTCCAGGCAATTTGATGCGTTTAACAAGCTCTCCGCTTTTGTTATGCACGACCTTAAGAATCTGATAGCTCAGCAATCACTGGTTGTAAAAAATGCAGAAAAACACAAAGACAACCCTGCTTTCGTTGAAGATGCTATTCAGACAGTAAGCAACTCGGTTGCGCGCATGAGCAACCTACTGCGCAAGTTGCAACACAACGAACCGGAATCGGTTAAAACCCTGACTCTTCAGGACGTATTGATTGAAGCCGTCAGTCGCTGCCAGAAATCCTCCCCCGCCGCCAAGCTGGGGCCCGTTGACCCGGGTATAAAAATTAAAGCGGACTTTGATAGCTTGACGATGGTATTCACCCACATAATACAAAACGCGCAAGACGCCACCCCCGCTGAAGGCTATGTTGACATCGATACTCGAAACGAGAAAGACAACGTAGTCATCAGCATTGAAGACAACGGTATAGGCATGGATGACGAATTTATTAATGAGCGCTTATTCAAACCGTTTGAAACCACGAAAAGTGGGAAAGGTATGGGCATCGGAGTATACCAAGCAAAAGAATACACTCAAAACCTTGGGGGCACGATTTCAGTAGAAAGTTCGCCTGGAGAGGGAACGACCTTTATAATTACCCTCCCAATATTAAAAACCTCTCACCAAACTACCGAAGACTAGGCAGACAATAACAACGTGAGTAACAACAAACCTAAACTACTAATTGTTGAAGACGATCCGGGACTACAGAGCCAATTACGCTGGCATTTTGACCAATACGAAGTAGTCGTTGCAGGCACAAGAGAAGAGGCCATAGCAGCGGTACGTCTTCACGAGCCACCCATTATTCTTCAGGATTTGGGCTTACCTCCCGATGACGAAGGTGTTGATGAAGGGTTTCGTTGTATTCGGGAAATCTCAACACTCTCACCGACATCGAAAATCATTGTCATGACCGGCAACGCCGATTATGAAAATGCAGTCCGAGCGGTAGCAATGGGTGCCTACGACTTTTACCAAAAGCCGGTGGAAGAGGAAACTCTCGACCTGATATTGCAACGCGCCTATCACATGCATTCGCTTGAGGAGGAGAATCGCATTCAGCAGGAACAAGATATTACTCCGTTAAATGGTGTAATTGCTTGTGATCCATCCATGCTGAAGATCTGCAGGACCATCGAAAAACTGGCTCCCAGCGAGGTCACCTGCACCCTGACAGGTGAAAGTGGCACAGGGAAAGAAGTACTCGCCAAAGCCTTACATCGCCTAAGCCCAAGAAAAGACAACCGAATGGTTGCGATTAACTGTGCAGCAGTACCCGAAAACCTCATGGAAAGTGAACTTTTCGGCTACGAAAAAGGCGCTTTCACCGGGGCCAACAAACGCACTCTAGGTAAAGTCGAAACAGCTAACGGCGGCACACTATTTCTCGACGAAATTGGTGATATGCCCCTCCCCCTGCAAGCAAAGCTGTTACGGTTTTTACAAGAACGTGTCATTGAGCGCGTTGGTGGACGAGAAGAGATTCCAGTCGATGTACGTGTTGTCTGTGCGACCAATAAAAACCTGCAGCAGATGGTGGCAGAAAATACCTTTCGGGAAGACTTGTATTACCGGATATGCGAGATGGAAATCCGCATTCCACCACTTCGCGATCGCCAGGGAGATAAACTGCTGCTTGCCCGGCATTTCCTGAAAAAATATGCGGAGCAAAATAATCAAACCATTACCGGCTTTACTTCTGAAGCAACCGAAGCCATTGAGGCATACAGTTGGCCTGGCAACATTCGTGAAATGGAGAACAGAGTCAAGCGCGGCGTGGTAATGTGCGAAAACAAACAGATATCTTCGGAAGATCTCGGGCTGATCTCGGAAGAAAGCTTGAACTTAAACCTTCGCCAAGTGAGACAAAACGCCGAGCGAGCAGCGATACTAAGAGCCATGAGCATGGTCGAAGGTAATATCTCTGCTACCGCCAAGCTGCTGGGCGTTACTCGCCCCACCCTTTACGATCTCATCAAGAAATACAATATTCAGCTACCAAATGATTAAGGCAGCCCATTGTTAAAACACGTAAATAAAACACCGCCCCAATGGCGGTGTTTTATTATCCACCGAAAAATAGCCTTCTATATAAATTGAGGCGAAAGCTTCTCCTCGCTTGCAGGCCAATCATTTGCTTATTAGAAATGACCGCTAGAAAGAAAGGAAATTGGCAAGCACTATCTCAGAGACAAAAAAAAGCGCCAATAAAGGCGCTCTTTTCTTACACTATCCAATAAAATCCTAAAGGTGGTTAAACACCATACCGGCCAGGCGTTTGGGACCAATCGCATCAATTGAAGCCTGGATCTTCGCTTCAGTCACCTTACCATAAGGCACAACCAGAATAACAAAATCGCACAAACTGGCCATGATACGCGTATCAGCGGAGTACTCACCAACGGACGGGGCATCAATCAGAATATAGCGGTCGGAATAACGAGACTTAAGCTCTTCCAGGAAAGCCTGCATACGCTTGGACGAAAGTCGCTCGGTTGCGCCTTCCGTATTGCCGCCAGCCGGAATCACCCGAACCCGCGGAATACCCGAAGCATAAACAATGGACTCGATGCCCATGTCGCCACGATCCAGATAATCCGTTAACCCCACCTCGGCGTCTGTAACAATCAACGAATCCACAGAAGGAGAGTAGAAGTTACAATCGACCACCAAAGACGTGCGGGTTTTATCCAATGCGATCGCAGCAGCCAGGTTATTCACCACATACGAACAACCGCCATCAG
The DNA here is from genome assembly GCF_032773895.1 of Teredinibacter sp. KSP-S5-2. NCBI lineage: Bacteria > Pseudomonadati > Pseudomonadota > Gammaproteobacteria > Cellvibrionales > Cellvibrionaceae > Teredinibacter > Teredinibacter sp. KSP-S5-2. Next base: position 3,901,433 of record NZ_CP120416.1, read on the forward strand.
GTACCACGGAGGTCACCATGCATACAAAGTTTTGGCCGTTGGACTTGGCATAAACCCGAGTCCGGAGGTCACGAAAAACTTTCAGCAACTGCTCGTTAGAAGTGCCCTGATAGAGGATTTTATATTTATCGAGCTCAGCCTGCGAAAACCGATGGATCTCCGACATGCGCTCAATACGTGCGTCAGTGTTGATTTTTGCACTTTCAATACTTGCGACTTTACGTTCCAAAAACCACTCCTCTCGAGGTTAACCTCATTTATTGGGCGTAGAATACACGCCTCTTCCGTAAAAACGAACAATATAACAATAACTTAGTACTATATATAGGCAAAGTTTCAAGCGAATGAATGAAAACAATCGCGTCAGATTAGCCTTCAGACTGATTTGCCCAGTCAATCGCAGAAAACAGAGCCCGAGCCTTATTCATGGTTTCTTTCCATTCCAGACGAGGCTGAGAATCCGCAACCACACCCGCTCCAGCCTGAACAAAGACCTTACCATCTTTAATAACAGCGGTACGAATCGCAATGGCCGTATCCATATTCCCATCCCATGACATATAACCAACCGCGCCACCATAGATACCGCGTTTTTCCGGTTCCAACTCATCGATGATTTCCATTGCCCGAATTTTGGGGGCTCCGGAAAGTGTGCCAGCTGGCAGGGCTGCGCGTAGCACATCCATCGCCGACATACCTTCTTTAAGCTGACCTGTCACGTTCGACGTAATGTGCATCACATGGGAAAAACGTTCGACCACCATTTTCTCTGTCAGTTTCACAGAACCCGACTGAGCAACACGACCCACATCATTGCGGCCCAAATCAATCAGCATTAAGTGCTCAGCAATTTCCTTGGGATCGTTAACCAGATCCTGCTCTAATGCCAGGTCTTCCTCTTCGGTATGACCCCTGCGGCGCGTACCCGCAATAGGACGCACAGTCATTTCACCATCTTCAAGCCGAGCCAGGATTTCCGGGCTTGAGCCAACCACATGGTGATCGCTCATATCCAGAAAGTACATGTAGGGAGAAGGGTTCAAGCAACGCAAAGCTCGATAGAGGTTTATCGGCTCAGAGGAGAATGGCAAACTCAAACGCTGGGACAGAACCACCTGCATGGTATCGCCAGCAAGGACATACTCTTTAATGGTATCGACGCCTTGCTTAAAGTTCTCCTCACCGAATGAGGAGACCACATCTTTTTCGCAGTGACTTTTACCATTCGCAGCAGGAACATACTGACCATTCAAATGAGGAATCTCAGGTAAAGCCTGACGAAGCTGGTTTTCCAACTCATCCAGACGGCTAACAGCCTGCTCATAGCTACCGCCTTCGGCGGGAGACTGATGAACAATCAAATGCAACTTGCCCTGCAAGTTATCGAACACCAAAACCTCATCAGAAATCACTAATAAGATATCGGGGGTGCCGATAGTATCTTGGTTGACTAAAGGCTTAAGCTTTGGTTCGACATATCGCACACAGTCATAGCCAAAATACCCCACCAAACCACCGGAGAACTTAGGCAGACCAGCAACGACCGGAACATTAAATTCCTTTTTAAAACCTTCGATAAATGTGAGGGGGTCTTCTGACTCAAGCTCTTCGATTACCGCACCGTCTTTGATAATACGGATATTATCTCCACGGACTTCAAGACGTTCACGAGCAGGCAGGCCAATAATGGAGTATCGCCCCCACTTTTCGCCGCCCTGTACAGATTCAAATAAATAGGAATAGTGACCTTTAGCAAGTTTGATATAACTGGATAAAGGGGTTTCAGTATCCGCCAGAACTTCACGCGTTACGGGGATCCTGGCATAGCCCTGCTGGGCTAATTGTTCAAATTCTTCTTTTTTCATGGTTGTGCTCTTTGTTCGTTGACAGTTTTCAGGTGAACGTGTTTTCACGTACGACGCCAACGACGCCCCTTAAAGGAGAATCTCTCTCTCAATCCAACTTTGACACAACAAAAAAACATGATCAGACTCAATTATCCAAAACTAAAGCGCAGCAAGTTTATCACGCATTGCCGCAATTGCATGTGAATAGGATTCTTGCCCAAATATCGCCGACCCGGCAACAAAAACATTCGCCCCCGCTTCAGCAATTTGCTGGATATTATTCACACCGACACCACCATCGATTTCAAGCAAGGTATCCAACCCCCGGCTTTCAATGAGTTTTCTCGCCTCTTCTACCTTGCCTAAGACATAAGGCAAAAATGCCTGCCCACCAAAACCCGGGTTTACTGACATCAGCAGCAACATATCCAGCTGATCCAACACACAGTCCACAACACTCAACGGTGTAGCAGGGTTTAATACCAAGCCGGGTTGGCAGCCGTGATCGCGAATGAGTTTTATCGATCTATCCACATGTCGAGAGGCATCAGGATGAAACGTGATGTATGTGGCACCAGCCTCCGCAAACTTAACAATGAGCTCATCGACAGGCTCAACCATCAGATGCACGTCTATTGGTGCCGTAATTCCGTACTGGCGCAAGGCTTTACAGACCATTGGCCCGAAGCTGAGATTAGGCACGTAATGGTTATCCATTACATCAAAATGCACGATATCTGCCCCAGCTTGCAGGACAGCCTCGACATCCTCTCCTAATCTGGCGAAATCTGCCGATAAGATAGATGGGGCAATTTTATAATCGCCTTTTGGCTTGAGATTAACTTGCATCTTTGTGTCCTGGATACCAAGCTGAAAAATGAAGAGGCATTGTACAGAATATGCATTTGGCACTAAACCCAAAATCAGCATCAAACAGAAGATGGATTCGATTCACCCTGACAGTGGGTCTGTTCGCATCAGTCTTTCTCCCCATCAGTACATACGCCAGCGAATCCGCAGCGAATGCAAAACAGCAACAACTCATTTCGCAAGAACTGGAAAAGTTCACCGTTGTAGAGCTGTCAGCAGAAGGGGAAAAATTTATTGCCCTCTGGGAACCAGACAGAAGTGGCACACCGTTGGGGGCGATTCTCATTGCCCACGGAGAGGGTCAGACGGTTGACTGGCCACATACTCTGCACCCCCTTCGAACAGAAGTTGTCAAACACGGCTGGGCAACTCTATCCATCAGCCTACCCAACCCGAAAGTATCGTCAATTCCTGCCAGAGAGACAAAACCCACTAACGCAACGACTGTCGATAAACAGCCACCGTCTACTTCCGGTCAAACATCCCAAGCAGAGGAAAACACTGCAACTCAAGAACCGCCGCAAAAAACCAAACAAACTCCACCCGAACAGGCCGCCCAGGCACGAATCAAAGCAGGGATGGAATACCTGCAAGCCCAAGGTCAATACAACATCGTTGTTGTCGGTAACGGCATCAGCGCAACACGTATCGTATATTTCACAAAACAATTAACAGACCAAGCACCGAAAAAACAAAAAAGAAATATACGTCGGGCAAAAGCGCTGATTGAACGGCCTATTCGTGCAGTGGTGCTGATTAATGCCCGCAATAACATACCCAACTCAGAACAATACTCCCAGCCACTGCCAGAAATTCTCGACCTGCCAGATATCCCTATTCTGGATATTTATTTCGACACGCACTATCTGGATCAAAAAGAAGCTCGGGAACGCCTGGAGTCAGCAACAAACAGACACAAAGGAAACTATTTTCAGGTCAAGGTATTGGAGCCCAGCGCAGAAATATTCGATGGAGAAAACCGTTTAACACGAAGAATTCGTGGTTTTCTTAATAAACATGCCAAAGGGGTAGAGATTAAGTAATCGCTACAGGCACTGATTTCTTAGTTCTTGCAAACGCTCCGGGGTACCAATATCCATCCACACTCCAGAATAATATTCACCGTGCAGTTGTCCCCGTTCGATCGCCCAGTCGAACACTTCTTTCAATGGAAACTTCTCTCGAAGATTGGGGTAATCGGCAATAAGCTGGGGACGAAGGACACTTATCCCGCTAAAGGTGTAACCGATGTTTTCTCCTTCACGGGCAATCACTTTATCGTCATCTAAAGAAAAATCACCCAGGCTGTTGTGTGCCGGATTATCCACCAAAATAAGCCGACCAAAACTGTTTTCCGGCAAAGAGCCTTCCAATAGTTTTGCCAAAGGGAAATCGTGCCAAACATCGCCGTTCACCAGTAGAAACGGATCTGACCCAAGTAACGGTAGGGCCCGATTTAACGCCCCGGCCGTTTCCAGAGGTTCACTCTCCTTCGAATAATCAATTCGAACACCGAGCCTTGAACCATCCCCCAGAAAATGTTCAATCTGCTCGCCGAGATAAGAGACGTTAATAACAATCTCGGAAATACCGGCATGCCGAATTTTTTCTATCTGATATTCGATTAATACTTTGGGGCCGATTTTAAGTAAGGGCTTAGGTGTCGAGAGGGTGAGCGGCCGCATTCTTCTGCCTTCACCCGCCGCAAGAATCATTGCCTTCATGCCTGGCTAAACCACGGCTGTTTTTTTAACGCCGGTAATAATTGTTGTTTAAACCAGCTCGCAAAGTCATCCAATTGCGGATAGCGCTCAACAACCTCCTCCACATAGCGCACAACTCTCGGCAACTCGCGTAAATACCCCTCTTTGCCATCACGCAATGCTAAACGGGCAAATAGCCCGAGGACTTTGATGTGACGCTGCAGCCCCATCCAATCAAACCAGCGCAGGAACTGTTCTTCCGATACAGGTTTTAGAATACCGACATCAATCGCCATATTCGCGTAGGCAATTGCCCAACGCCTGACTTGCTCGGGCTCCCAACGTAGATAGCAATCTTTTAACAGCGAGGCTAAATCATAGGTAAACGGACCAGATAACGCGCCCTGGAAATCGATAACACCAGTGGAGCCATCTTCGCAATACACCATATTTTTCGAATGAAAATCGCGATGCACAATGACCTGTGGTTGCTCCAAGGCACTGTCAACGATGAGAGAATAAAAGCCATCCAACATGGCAGTTTCATCATCGGAAAGCGTCATGCCCAACAATTTATCAACCATCCACTCCTGCAATAAACGCATTTCAGTCAGAAGAAACGCTTGATTGTATGAGGAAAATAACGAAGTGGTTTTGCACTGCTGGATACGAAGCAAAGTAAATAGCGCTTCGCCATAGAGAACCTCGACATTTTCTGTCGTCAGGCAATCGAAAAACAGCGTTTCACCAAGGTCCTCTTCTAACAAAAAACCTCGTTCGTAATCATGCGCCAACACTTTGGGTACATGAATGCCGTTTTCGCGCAAAAAAGCAGCAATATTAACGAATGCCGGATTATCCTCCGTTTCCGGAGGAGACAGCGCCACCATGAAGGGCGGTGTTGTCTGGGTACGAAAATACCGTCTGAACCCTGCGTCACCGTTTAACGGAGACCAATTAAAATTCCCCTCGCAATGGTATTCAAGAGAGTCGAGCTGAGACTCAGCCCATTCTTTAAGCGATTCAATCTCAGCGGAACTACTGCATCCCTTGGTCATTTACTACACCTAATATTGTTGTTTTCTTTTTATCCGTACATATTCCAGCCGAATTGCTGGCCTGTACTATTTTTTCACTGTTATTATGTGGCCCCAAAAAAATGAGTATGCCGAAGCATAAAGCCTTGTACAATCGGCAATGAACCCCATTAGTCAGGCCAACGTTACTAATTTTAGCGGTTGGGTGTGTTTTTACCTTGATAAGACCAACAAAAATCTTTAGCAAAACCCCTTCAGAGCGTTGTTTAAAACTCTCTTTGCTTACCTACTCATCGTTAGCTCTACTGCTACCAATGCAAGCATATGCTGTAGAACCCCAGCATACGAGCACAGATTTTCACGATATGGATTGGGTTCACGAAAATCAATTGTCCGAGGAAGAACAGAAGAACCTGCCAGCGGGTTGTCACGGCAAGTATGTCGACCCCTTGGAACCGAAAGACGGAACAGCGCCCGCACAAACAGATGAATCTGCACCGTTGGTACTGGAAGCTGACCACTCTGTTGTCAAACAAGGTCAAACGGCCTCTCTACAGGGCAATGTCAAAGTACAAATGGGCGATAAGTCCATCGAAGCGGACACTCTGGAGTACGACCAGGAAAAAAATACCGGGCAACTCAAAGGCAATATTGCTGTTCGACAGCCCGGAATGCTAATTCGCAGTGAAGATGCCACCATTAATGCAGCGGAAAACACCTCAAAGATGTCCGGCTCCCGCTTTGTGATTCATGAGCAACATATACGGGGCTCAGCCAAAAGCATTGAACAGAAACAGGATGGTGTCATCGTATTAAAAGAAGGCACCTATACCAGTTGTGAGCCCGGGAGCAATACCTGGCAACTGGAAGGTCAAGAATTGAAAATCGACCAGGAGGAGCAAACCGGCTCGGGTAAAAATGTCACATTAAAAATTTCCTCCATACCAGTATTTTATTTGCCCTATATTGAATTTCCGATTGGTGACGAACGAAAAACAGGCCTGTTGTTTCCTTCAATTAGCAGTAGTGACGATGGCGGCCTGGATATCGCACTGCCCTATTATTTGAATCTGGCCCCCAATTATGACGCAACGCTGGTGCCCCGCTTTATCTCCGGCAGAGGGCTAATGCTGGAAGGGGAGGCTCGTCACCTTTCTCGCTTTTTCAACTCCGAAATGGACCTGGCTTTTCTCCCCAATGATGACGGAGGAGAAGATAGTGATGCGGACAGACTCATACAAGAAGGGGAAAGCGAAGCCACAATACGCCCATACAAAGGGGAAGATCGCTGGTTAGCGAGCTTTGCTCAGACAGGTGGGGCACGGGATGGCTGGTACTCCAATATTGACTTTACCAAGGTTAGCGACAGTAACTACTTCCGCGATTTTGGTACCGCCTCGCTCAGCGTAGCCAACACCACACATTTGGACCAGTCAGCCGAAGTGGGACGCTACGGGTCGAACTGGTACTGGCATGGGCTAGTTCAAAACCAGCAAGTTCTGCTGCGCGATATTGACCACCCTTACAGAAAGCTGCCAGAGTTCGCGTTTGTTGGTAACTACGATACATATGGTACCCGTTTCACTCTGGATCACGACTACACCTACTTCACTCACGAAGAAGACCAATGGCTGAATGGAACACCAATTATCAAAGGCCAGAGGTTTGCCACGGATTACCGTGCTTCCTGGTCAAAAGAAAACGCCTGGGGCTACATCAAACCTGAAATCGGGGTAAAAAGTCTAAACTACACCCTTGAAACCGATGCATTAAGAGCTGAAGCCGATGAAGAAATTCATCTAGTAACACCTCAAGCCAGCCTCGACACGGGCATTGTGCTGGAACATCCAGGCGGCGACTTATTACAAACAATCGAGCCTAGGCTGTTTTACCTTTATCGAGATTACACCAGCCACGAAGACTTACTGGATATTACGGAAGATGGGCAAAACCTGAACTTCGATACTTCAGCCCGAACCTTCACCTACTCACAGCTGTTTCGTGATTCCCGGTTCAGTGGCCAAGACCGCCTGGATGATGCCAATCAACTCAGTATCGGCGTGACATCCAACTGGAGTAAAAACAACGGTACACCGTTATTTTCGACCAGTATTGGCCAGACCTTTCATTTTGATGACCGTCGAGTTGGCCTCGACTCCACCACCAACAAAGACAACTTCTCCGAAATTGCCGGTGAAGTACAAATATATCTTGGCGCATTATCACAAGCCTATATCAATGGCCTCTACGACACTGGCAGCGACCAAATAGCACGAGGCAGTGCAGGCATTCACTACGCCAGTAAAGACTACAAGTACCTGTTTAATCTGGCTTATTCCTATGCCAAAGACTTCCAGGAATCCACCGGTAAACAGGTTCAGGATATCGACCAGGTGGATGTTTCCTGGGCAACGCCGCTGAGTAAACAATGGTTGCTTACCGCCAGGTATAATTACGATTTTACCAACGAGCAGGAACTTGAAACCTTCGTCGGACTCGAATACAACGATTGTTGCTACCGAATTCGTCTCTTGGCTCGACGCTGGCTGGACAGTAATATAGCCTCCCTCGATTCGCTGAACATCGACGATGCCAAATACGATCAGGGCATCTTTTTTGAAATCCAACTAAAAGGCTTGGGGGGCTCTGGCGCCAAGGTGAACTCGATACTCAATGAAAGCATCTTTGGCTATCGTGCTCGTGAACAACACCTTAAACAAAAACGCTAGACCTACAACTCTGGAACAACATAAAGAAGTTATCATGTCACTAAACCGTTTTACGCACACACTCCTACCCGCATTAGGCTGCGCCTTTCTTTCCCTCGCCAGCTCAATTGTTTTAGCCGCACCCCAAATGCTGGACCGAATTGTCGCAGTAGTCGATCAGGATGTAGTGACTCAAACAGAATTGGACGAACGAATTCAATCCATCGAAGCTCGCGTTGCCGGCCAGGGAGTCCGACTTCCGCCACGGGACGTACTTCAAAGCCAGGTACTGGATCAATTGATAGGAGAAACCCTGCAACTGGGCTTGGCCAGACGCTACGGGTTTGAAATCTCTGACCAGGAAGTGCTCAATGCCATAAGCGGCATGATGCAAAAGAATCAATGGACTGAGCAGGATCTGATTAACAACCTGAAAGCGGAAGGCAAAACACTGCACGAACTAAGAGAATCGGTTCGACGAGAACTAACACTTCGCTCCGTGGCACAAGGCGTCGTTCCATCGCGAATCAAGATTTCCGAACAGGATATCGATAACTTCTTAGGCTCCGCTGATGCACAGTTCTGGGCTTCCCCCGACTACAAAATCGGCCACATATTAATCCCGCTTTCCCGCTCAGCCTCAGCGAAGGAATCTTCCGAAGCGGAAGACAGGGCCCACCAGATATTCCAGAAACTAAAAAAAGGCGCGAACTTCGCGGAAATGGCGATCGCTGAATCCGGTGGCCCCGCAGCATTGGAAGGTGGTGACCTGGGTTGGCGTAAGACAACCGACCTGCCAACACTCTTTGCCGAAGTGATACCTAAACTTAATGAAGGAGAAGTCTCCAGTCCTATCCGCAGCCCTGCAGGTTTTCACATATTAAAGGTTTACCAAATACGCGGTGTGGAAAAACAGGAAATTATCGAAACCAAAGCCAGACATATCCTGATAAAAGAGACTGAAATCCGCAACAGCGAGCAGGCTAAAGCCAAGCTGACAGAAATTCGTCAAGCCATCATAGGTGGTGAGGATTTCGCCAAGATGGCAAAAGAGCATTCGGACGATATTGGCTCCAAGCTTTCCGGTGGTGACTTGGGATGGGCCAGACCAGGCATGTTTGTACCAGCATTTGAAAAAACCATGCAAGGAGCGAAAATCGGTGATATCAGCCAGCCTTTCAAAAGCCGTTTTGGCTGGCACATTCTGCAAGTTCAAGAACGTCGTACCGAAGACATGACCGAAGAAGCACGCCGCATGAAAGCACGCAATATTCTGATGAGCCGACGCTATGAAGATGAAGTCCAGCTTTGGCTACAGGAAATGCGTGACGAAGCATTTATCCAGATTAAAATCTAATCTCTATACCTAAACAAAAAGGGGCGAATCACAGTGTCAGACGTTGTTCGAATTGGAATTACTCCTGGCGAACCGGCCGGAATCGGCCCCGAATTGTTAGTAAAAATTGCTCAAGAGCCCCAAGAATGTGAGTTGGTAGCGATATGCGACCCGGAACTCCTTAAACAGGCCGCCTTGGCAATCAATATGGACATTCACATCAGGGATGTCGACTGGCAGGCGGCGCCATCACCATCCGCAGCAGGGGAAATATCTGTTGCAGCCATTCCGATGGCCACAGCCAACCGCTTTGGCCACCTATCTGTCTCCAACGCCAAATATGTCGTTGAGACGCTAGGAGCTGCTGCTCAGTACTGCATGGAAAACAAACTGGCCGCCATAGTTACCGGCCCAGTACAAAAGAGTGTGATTAACGATTCCGGTATGCCTTTTTCCGGTCACACCGAATTTTTTGCCGAACGCAGTAATACCCCGAAAGTGGTGATGATGCTCGCCACAGAGGGCTTAAGAGTGGCATTGGCGACCACACACTTACCACTGAAAGATGTACCTGCCGCCATTACTTCAGAATCCTTAACTGAGGTAATTCAAATTCTCCACCACGACCTTAAAACCAAATTCGGTATCGAATCCCCCCGAATTCTAGTCTGTGGCCTTAACCCCCACGCAGGAGAAGGTGGCCATTTGGGCATGGAAGAAATTGAAGTTATCAACCCGATTCTAAATACCTTACGCGAAACCGGAATGAATTTATCCAGCGCCTTACCCGCGGATACGCTGTTTACAGAACACAACCTACATGAAGCCGATGCCGTTCTGGCCATGTACCACGACCAGGGCTTACCTGTGTTAAAGCACAAAGGCTTCGGCAAAGCCGTGAATATTACATTAGGGCTACCTTTTATCCGCACCTCGGTTGATCACGGCACTGCACTGGATTTAGCCGGCAAGGGTATTGCTGATGTGGGCAGCCTGAAACACGCCATCCGCTATGCCTACACTATGGCTCGCATGTCAGCCTAATTCGTTACATATACTGAGGCATATCTTGTCAAAACCAACGCTTATCCATAAAGCCCGTAAACGTTTCGGTCAGAACTTTCTGATCGATCAGGGCATTATTCAACATATCGTGCGCTCAATCCGTCCAAAAGAAACGGATAACATTATCGAAATCGGCCCCGGCAAGGGCGCCATCACCAGCCTGTTAATCGACGAATGCCCCAACCTGCAGGTTGTCGAACTGGATCGGGACCTTGTGCCAATTCTCCTGGCTCAATTTGCCACCTACCCAAATTTCAAAATCCATCAAACCGATGCGTTGAAATTCGATTTCGGCCAGCTGGCAACAGAGCAACCGTTACGTGTAGTCGGTAACCTGCCCTACAACATATCCACACCACTGATATTTCATCTGCTGAGCTTCCAACAGCAGATTCGTGATATGCATTTTATGCTGCAAAAAGAAGTGGTAGACCGTTTGGCCGCGGCTCCTGGGGACAAAAACTACGGCCGCCTAAGTGTGATGACACAATACTATTGCCAAGTGGAGTGGCTATTTGATGTTCCCCCCGAAAGCTTTCGCCCTATGCCGAAAGTCAATTCCGCGATAGTACGACTCACACCGCACCAGCAACTGCCATATATCGCCGATAACATAGATCACTTAAAACAGTTGGTGACCGCCGCGTTCTCACAACGACGAAAAACATTGAGAAACGCGTTGAAGCCTCTATTGGAAAACTTTGATGGTGACATTCCGCTGGATTTATCCCGCCGAGCGGAATCTGTCAGCCTCGAAGAATACGTACAAGCCAGTAACGCCATGACGCAGCAAAGCACAACACTATGATCCACGTTGACGTAAAAACCACATACCTAGAAGAACAATCCGATGCATCCAAGCATCAATATGTATACGCCTACACCATCAGGATTGAAAACAAAGGGGATGAAACCGCCCAACTCATCAGCCGCCATTGGATCATTACTGATGCCAACAGCCGTGTGCAGGAAGTTAAAGGTGAAGGCGTGATTGGCGAACAGCCCGTTCTCGCTCCCGGCGAGGTCTACACCTATACCAGCGGCGTGGTGCTGGAAACCAGCTCCGGCACAATGGAAGGCAGCTATACCATGCGCAAAGAGGATGGTGAGGAGTTTCAGGCAGAAATTCCCACTTTCGCCCTGGTTCAACCACACGCATTGCATTAAAAGGGAGAGCCTGTGGCTACCTATGCTGTAGGGGATATACAAGGTTGCTTGGCACCCCTGCTTAAACTCCTTAATCACGTAGAGTTCGACGATCAGCGCGATACGCTCTGGCTCGCAGGTGACTTGGTGAATCGCGGCCCAGATAGCCTTGAAACCCTGAGATTTGTTAAAAGCCTGGGCGACAGCGCGAAAGTCGTACTCGGCAACCATGATCTCCATCTGATGGCTTCGGCACTGGGGTATAAAAGGCTCGGGCCAAAGGACACACTAAATCCGATACTCAAGGCAAAAGACAGCGACGAGCTTCTCCACTGGCTGCACCAACAACCGCTGGTTCACTATGACCCGGAGTTGAATTACTGCATGGTTCACGCTGGTATTCCACCCATCTGGTCAATTAAAAAAGCGTTGAAGCGATCGAAAGAAATCGAACAGGTATTACAGTCTGAGCAATGTGTTCGCTTCTTTGCCAATATGTATGGCAATCTTCCCAGCAAATGGTCTAGGGATCTTCAAGGCCCGGAACGTTGGCGAGTCATCACTAACTACTTCACGCGCATGCGCTTTTGCAAGGCCGATGGCGAATTGGAACTCACAACCAAGACCGGCCCAGAAGCAGCCCCCGAGGGCTACGCTCCCTGGTTCAGCCACAGCAATCACAAATGCAAAGGCGAAAACATTATTTTCGGCCACTGGGCAGCGCTGATGGGAAAAACCGGCCATGACAATTTTATTGGGCTGGACACAGGCTGTGTCTGGGGAGGCACCCTGACCATGATGCGACTGGATGACAAGCAAAAATTCAGCGTGGGTTATCGCTAATACCGCTTAGATATCGAGTGTGATTTGCCCCAGGCCGCCCTGTCGCAACCAAGCATTCCACCCCACCTGTAAACCCGTGTTGCTGCCAATATAGTGTTTATTTACCAAATAACGACTCAACACCTGGCTGCCACGCTTATATTCGTGTAGCAAACGCGTCAAAAACGCACGACCATTGGCACTGGACAGTAAAAAGTACACCAACTCGCCTGCCATGCACTGGTATATGTAATTGCGCTTGTTTTGGTGACGCCAATCTCTGCTTTGCATCTCCAGAAACTGATCAAGCGTGATCTTCTGCGAAGATTCACTAAAATATCGGTGATTATCAGCATGTCGACCAATCACCAAACCAGAATCCGACCCCGTAATGGTTTCCATCTGCTCCGCCAGGCCTTCGTTCAACCAGGCAGGTGCATAATCGGACAGTGTATGGGTAATCGCATGACTGACTTCATGCCGGATAGTGGCGAAGGTTTTGTGTCTTTCGTCCTGCAAAAACGCGTAAATACTATGTTGATCAGGCAAATACACGCCCAAAGTATTCCTCGCGTTGTATCCAGAAATACGATCAACTTCACGAAGGTACTCGGCTTCACTGCCAAACAGATGAACCTTTACTGGTACTGTTTTATGGAAATCAAAGTGCATTACCTTGTCAAAAAAGCGATACACATCAATAACCCCCTGACGAATCCCCTTTAACTCTTCCTCGCTGAGTTCAACATTGACCGCCTTAACGGATATATCAAATGGTTGCCACTGACTCACAGTGGTGCGGACTTGCACTTGCTCGGCATCTTGCGCCGAGCTGGTGACCACATTGCGTTTATCACCAAAATGCACCTTACCGTTTTCGTCTACCCAGCGGTAAATTTCGCCATGGGCAAACCCAGCCAGACCACTGATTAGAATCATCAGAGTTTTTAACAAAGTAAGTAATCCCTTACTCATAAACTACGGTGCCCCTTACTGCTATTCGTAACCATTCGGGTTATTGGACTGCCAGCGCC